>NZ_JBGQOR010000009.1:0-94580 GCF_052119725.1 Flavobacterium sp. W20_MBD1_R3 | reverse complement strand
GACTACTCGAGATCTTTTGTCACGTCGAAAGTTTATACTGAGCGGAGTCGAAGTACAGTCGAGACGCTTTTATGTCTCAGTGAATCTCGACTGCGCTCGATTTGACAACTCGACTGCAGCCAATCCTGAGCATAGACCAAGAACTCGTTTTGACTACTCGAGATCTTTTGTCACGTCGAAAGTTTATACTGAGCGGAGTCGAAGTACAGTCGAGACGCTTTTATGTCTTAATGAATCTCGACTGCGCTCGATTTGACAACTCGACTGCGCTCGATTTGACAATTAAATTACTCTTTGTCACGTCTAAAGTTTATACTGAGCGGAGTCGAAGTACAGTCGAGACGCTTAGTCAAACTATTCTTCTATATCTTCAAAATCCGATTTGTATTTATGATGTGTTGCATTTCTACATTCTGATAAATATTGTAATTTATCAAAATTCCCATCAATTAATGCCTGTTTTTTAACCCTGCTCCATTTTTTTATTTTTTTTTCAAACTCAATAGCCTGATTCGGATCTGTAAAATCCTGATAAAAAACTAACGTCACAGGTCTTCTACTATGTGTGTAGGCGTCTGGATATTTACCGGCATTGTGCTCGATAACTCTCCTGTCAATATCAGAAGTTACTCCTACATAAAGCGAATCATCGTTACAAAGAATAATATATACATAATAGAATTTCATATACTGTTTTATTTTAAATTAAACGAATCTCGACTGCGCTCGATTTGACAACTCCACTACAGCCTGTCCTGAGCGTAGACGAAGGACTCGATTTGATAACTCGACTTTAGCTTATACTGACCGTAGATAAAGTACTTAATTTGACCCGCCAATATTTTGTCACGTCGAGCGCAGTCGAGACGCTTAATTCTACTTTTCTTAAACTTTTGTCACTTCGAAAGTTTATACTGAGCGGAGTCGAAGTACAGTCGAGACGCCTTATATTCCAAAACTAATCTCGACTACAGCCTGTCCTGAGCGTAGACGAAGGACTCGATTTGACAACTCGACTATAGCCTGTCCTAAGCGTAGACGAAGGACTCAATTAAGCCTTAATCGATTCCCCTGTTGATATCAAAACTGAAAATAAATAAATTCTTTATAATCGCTATACGTTCCCAATGCTATAATCGCCGCAAGGCATAACCCCAACTTTAAATAACTATATCTCCCGGAAATGGGTTCTACTTTCGTGCGGCTGTTCCATTCCACAATAATAAAAGCAAGTATCAAAATAATGATTTCATAATTGTAACGTTCGTTTTCCAAATATTGTGATTCAAAGATTCTATTGGTAAAAATGCGACCAATATACTCAAAAGCTTCTGTTATCGATTTTACTCGGAAGAAAATCCACGCTAAGCAGGTTAATGCAAACGTACTGACAATACTGAAGAAAACCTTAACCGAGTTCAAATCCCAATACAGGGAAACAGTTTCCATATTAGACCGATTCCGTTTCAACAGCAATAACGGTAAAAAATACAACGCGTTAATAAAACCCCAGGCAATAAAAGTCCAATTGGCGCCATGCCAAAAACCACTTACTAAAAATATGATAAACGTATTGCGGACTTTCATCGCCGTACCACCACTGCTCCCTCCTAACGGAATATACAGATAATCCCGAAACCAAGAGGACAAGGAAATGTGCCAACGACGCCAAAACTCGGCAATGTCACGGGAGAAATAGGGGTAATTAAAGTTACGCAACAAATCGATTCCAAACAGTTTGGACATTCCCAATGCCATGTCTGAATAACCGGAGAAATCACCATAAATCTGGAAAGCGAAATAAACCGCTCCCAACATTAAAGACAAGGAGTTCATCGATTGATAATTATCAAAAATCGCATTGGCATAGGTTGCACAAGTATCGGCGATTACCACTTTCTTGACCAATCCCCAAACAAACTGAAAGATTCCTTCTTTGGCTTTTTGATAGTCAAAACTGCGTTTCACTTTTACCTGTGGCAATAAATGAGTCGCTCTTTCAATAGGTCCCGCTACAAGCAATGGAAAATAACTGACAAACAAAGAGTAATCTACAAAGTTATATTCAGCTTTAATACGCTTTAAATAAATATCAATGACGTATGATAGCCCGTGAAACGTATAGAAGGAAATACCAACTGGCAGAATCACGTTCAGCAATAATGGACTTGTTTGAAGCCCGAACCCATTCAATAATTCCGAAAAAGAATCTGCAAAAAAATTGTAATATTTAAAGATCCCCAAGAAACCTAAATTCACACTGATACTCAACCAAAACCAAAATTTTCTTCCTAGTGCCGTCTTAGCCTTTTCTATCATTATACCGGTGTAATAATCTAAAAAAGTAGAGAAAACCAGCAAGAACAAAAAGCGCCAATCCCAACAGGAATAAAAATAATAGCTGGCTACAATGAGCACTGCATTTTGAGTGCTTTTGGTTAAATTAAAAACAAACCAATACAACACAAATACAATAGGCAGGAAAATGGCAAAGGATAAGGAGTTAAAAAACATAAGTGTTGAAACAGATTTGACATTGTAAAATTAAAATTTATTCTGTAATACCAATGCCAAATGATGATCAACCATTTTCGTCAGTGAAAAACATTCTTCAACAAGTGTTCTTGTATTTATTTCGATTTTTTTATGCCCCATATAAACCGCTTCTAGAATATTTTTTAGAGCAAGTACGCCTTTTGCTTTATAAATATAGCCGTTTTCTCCATCGACTAATACTTCTTCATTACCGCCAACATTAGTTGTAATCACTGGAACATTAGCCGCTAAACTCTCTAATATCGACAAACTGAAACATTCCATGTGAGTAGGTTGCAGCAGGTAGTCATACTCTGCAAATATCGTTTTCAGGTGAGGACTACTGCCCATAAAAGTGAAACAATGCGTCACATCATGGTCTTTTATCTTTTCAACCAAGTTGTTTTTAAAGGGACCATCCCCGTATAAGTCTATTTTAATTCCCATTTTAATTGCGGAGGGAAGCAGTGCTACTGCAGCAATTAAATCCTGAAGCCCTTTTGATTCCCGCAAATGCGATGCCGTCAAAAAGGTGGGATGCGTCATACTCCGATTCGTTCTTTCCAAGATATCCTCAAATACAACCCCATTATAAATCGTGAGCGTCTTCTTTTTTACAACAGAACCAAAATCACGTATAATTTCATTTACAGTATAATCCGAAACGCCTACAAAAACCGAAATATATCTAGAAAATAAAATTCCTTTGATTCTTTTCTCTATTCGCTTTTTTAAAGGATAGCCAGAAAGTGGTCTTGGATTATGATCTACGGAAATTATTTTCGCTTTGGAAAACTGCTTTACTCGGTAAAAAAAAGGAGTACATAATTCGATAAAATGGGTAATGATATGCGTATATTCACTTTTTTTGGTTTTGCACAAACTAAGAAAATAATTTTCTACCGATTGGTATCCACTGTCAAAAATCGTTAAAGTGGCATAATTGCCATGATCCGATTGATTGGGGAAAAACCAATCCACCTGAATACCATTTGCTTTACATTTGCTGTCAAACTGCCAAAAAAAGTAATCCATTCCGCCTACTCTTTCGGGTAACAGTTCATAATTACAAAGCACAGCTATTTTTTTAAACTCAGTCATTCCACTCTGATAAAGTAGCGGCAATACGCGCACTGGTTCCATTTAATTCTTTACTTATTTGTAAGTCAATCATGGCCTTTCTTTCTTTTGCTCGAGCTAAAGGATTGACTAAAGCTTCCTTGATTTGATCGATCAACTCCGTCGGATTTTTGGCTATGGTCACAGATTGGCTATCAACCACTTTTTTGAAATGATCGTATCCTAAGAACCGTTGATCATCATACAAACCATTTTCAGGATTTCCAAAAACAGTATTAATTACTGGTTTGTCAAATAACATAAAATCCAAACTCATCGTAGAACACATGTTAATATTCAAATCAACATATTCTAACAAGGAACGTAAATCTCTGATGTCTTCTTTACTAGGTATGCGTTGCGACCAGCTTTCAGCATGATTCTCCCGAGTCAAAATCCATTTGGGGTTATTCCATATAATTTCAGGAAAATCTTTTTGTATCGCAGCAAATCGTTCTGGGCCTTCTGCTGGAGAAGTCCGTACAAGAAGTTGACAAGGAATTCCGATTTGATTTTCTCGTATGGCATTGGCAATAGTCCGAATCACAACTGGATCATTGGCTCCAATACTGACATCAGCACAACTGAAACAAATTATTTTTTTACTGTCCTCTATAGTAAACTTAACATAAAAATCTTGTTTTTCTATTTTGTATTTATCCATTACATAAGGCTCAAATTGAGGCGTTCCTACCACTCTTACCTGATCCTCTTTTACATTCGGATAAAAATACAACAACTCCTTTTTCATTAAATCACTCCATACCAAAAAATAATCAAAAGTACCCAACATCCTGCCTTTGGAAGCCAAATTATCCCAACTAAAAATAAAACTACTGACCGGTATTTTAGATTGAATCGCCGCATATAAAAAAGGTGCTAAATAAGGAGGCCTTTGATGGGTAAAAAAAATATGGGTCGGTTGATCTTCTCGCAACATTTGAATATAACCTGTCGTTATTTTATGTTTAGCAAAAGACAAAAACTGTAGCTTTTCCGCAAACAAAATACTGGCAGAAGAGTGAATTGTTTGGGTAAAAAAGTAAATGATTTTGACTAAAAGGGATCGGGCAGTGTTGGTTTTGGGATACCCGGAATGCAAGTTGTCTTTCATTCCATAAAAAGATTGATACTTTTGTAAATGCGCCAGTTCCTTCCATTTCCTAAAAAACCACGTCCATTTGCCCTCTACAAAAACATCCAATTCCTTTATAGTGATCCTTGACGGCAAAACAGCAGGATAGGCACTAATAGGCAGCCCTGAATAAATAATAATGGTATCAAATTTTATGCTGGCTTCTTCTAGGAAATCACTCATTACAAAATTCCGGAATCCAACACCATCTGTGATGACTATGCCTAGTTTTTTCATTTATATAAATATATTAAACGCTGTTATTTTTGTTGTTTCTATTTCATTTGAATTCTCATGAATATTCTTTTGAATACTTTTTTGATACTTTTGATTATGAAAAAAGTTTTATGCTTAAAAACTATAGCATTAGAAATAATTTTATTCTCAAATTTCAGCAATTCCAATATTTTGTTAATCCTAACCGTATGCTTTTTATTGATACCATAAGAACGAGCATACCATGTGTGATATAACAACACTTTATCTTCAAAATACACAGCATTTGTAATTTTATCTTCTTGAAAAGGCTGATTAGAATCCAGAAAAAGAAATTGTTTTTCATTTCTTCTTAACCAAAGGTAAAAACAATAATAGGGTTCATAAATACTTAAAGTATCATAAATCTCATTCAAATTTGACACATCATCTTGAAATTCATTTATTTTACAATACTGATTTTTTAACATTTCTTTTTCATCCCAAATTAATTCAATCTCTCTAAAATTAAGTATTGAAAAAAATGTATTTATTACATAGGGGTTTTCTTTTCGATGTGAAATAAGTCCTCCATCACGAACACCGCAAACAGTATAGTTTTGGGTTTCCATTTTTTTAATGATATCAAAAACTATATCTGGATTTTCAAACAAAACATCTTCATCTGCCATAATTAGCCAGTCAATATTTCTATCTTTTAGCATTTTCATCATATAAATAATACTATCAAGACCATGCATACCATTGGTTCCATCAATAACATATTTTTGAATGTTTGAAGGAAATAATTGAGAACTTTTTTTATAAAGTTCTTTATTGATGACCGTGCTAAGTATTGCAATATTTGAACTATCCATTTTTTACTTTATTATTAACTAAATAATTTGATGGTTCATTATTAGCTCCCTTATAAATAAAAATCATGTTGTGATAAAAATGCATAGATATAATATGTTCATCATAATATGATGTTTCATAATTTGAAATCATATATTCTTTATGATTTAAACCATCAATCAATGATTTAAAATAACAATAAATAGTACCTACTTTATTAAAATCAGTTGAACTTCCTCCATATTCTTCCCAATAAGAGGTCTGAGTATCTTCTATAACATAAATACCCCCTTTTTTCAACTTTGGAAATAAAAACTCAAAACTTTTAATAACGTGTTCATTAATATGACTTCCATCATCTATGATTAAGTCAAATACTCCCGCTTGATTACACACATCCTCAAGAAAATCTATATCCACCTGACTCCCTTTAAAAATTTTTATACGCTTTTCTTGAAGAAAAGACTTTTCAAAAATGTCTAATGAGAAAATTTTTGCGAAGGGAAAAAAAGTTTTCCACATGCGTAATGACTCACCTCCAGATAATGGATGTTCATATCCACCAACACCAATTTCTAAAAGGTTAATTTTTTTGTATTTGAAAGGCTTAAAGTGCTTTTGATAATGTTGTGTATAAAAATGATATCTATTTTTATCAGTCTTATGTATCGTCGCTAATTTATCAAGATTAGACATAAAAAAAAGAGCTTTTAAACTTCTTAGTTTATATCTAATTTTCAAACGTGTTGCGTAGGTCGTATTTTCTTTTACAAAATCTAATAAACTCATATATCTCTAAATTGTTTTTGATGATTGATGGCCCAAATGCAGACTATTACTAATTGACCCCAAATCCAGGTCTACTGTTTATTACCAATTATCATTTGAGCCAAACTTATACATTGCCAAACATGAAAGCTGGATTGTCTTTGTCCATCCAGATAAAGTTGCCATTCTATCTTCAATGCCTCTACATTAAACCATGATGAAAATTCAGAAGTTATAATGACTTCAAAACATTCCGAAACCCAGTCCTTTAAATCTTCTGCCAACCACTCCCGCTGTGGAGTCTGCAAAGGTCTTTTGGGAGCAAAAACTAAGTCATCGGCTAAATATTCTGAAGCGATTTCCCGCAACATAAATTTGGTTTGTCCCTTGCTGATTTTAAAATCCAATGGCAATGAAAAGGCAAATTCAACCAAACGATAATCTAAAAAAGGTTCGCGTAGTTCTGTAGAAAAAGCCATCGAAATCCGATCATTAAAACGTAAAGCACGAGGAATTTTAGTATACAATAAATCCCTGTATTGTTTATTTAAAATGGCATCGGTAAAAGGCTTAGGATAGTTTGGTTTAATTGCTTTTTCAAGAAACGAATCAGAAAGCATATTTATTTTGAATGGTGAGTCTGAAACTCCCTGAATAGTAGCTTCTTTTTCCTGAGTGTAATAATCATAACCTGCCCATTGCTCATCCATTCCTTGACCGTCCAGTAAAACGAGTACATCTTGTTTTCTAGCTTGCTGGAAGATTTTAGCATAAGCCAAAGTAGGAATTCCTCCAAAAGGTTCCTCCTGCTGAAACGCGATTTTTTGTGTTAGATCTGGCACCTCTTCTGCCTTTAGAAGCACTTTTACTAAAGGATTCCTAGTATTAGCAATCATCCGCTCTACCCAAGGCAGTTCGTCGTACGCTTCATCATTAGTGTAGAAAGTATAGGCGCTGATTGCAGGTTGCAGAGCATCACTTTTTGATTTTAGACTTTTGCTTTTTTCCTGCAAATTAACCAAGGCCAAAAGCACAGAACTATCCAAACCCCCACTAATATTAAAACCCACAGGCACATCAGCATTAAATCGCAACTTTATGCTGTCTTTTAAAAGAGAAGTGTAGTACTCTTTGGCTTGATCAAAAGTTAAGTTTAGGGGTTGTTTGTCTATTTCTTTTTCAAAAAAATACCATTTTTTTAATGTTAATTTCTGGTTTTGATATTCTAGAAAATGTCCTCCGGGTAATTGCAGGATCTCCTCCCAAAAAGTCTCGGCAGGGTTGCCATATGAGCCATATACAAAATAAGATGCCCATACTTTTTCATCTGGTTTTTTTGCAATTCCGGCAGCATGAATTGCTTTTATTTCTGATGAAAAATAAAAGGATTCTCCTTTTTTACTATAAAAAAAAGGCTTGACTCCAAATCGGTCTCTGCCGGCAAACAGCTTTTTTTCTTGATTATCCCAAATAGCAAAGGAAAACATCCCGTTTAATTTTTGAAGACAATCACTTCCATAGCTTACAAATGCGGCTAATAAAACTTCGGTATCTGAATCTGTTTTGAAAATATAATCTGCTTCAAGTTCTACTTTTAATTCACGGTAATTATATATCTCTCCATTAAAAACCAAAACATATCGACCAGAAGGATCTAAAAAAGGTTGATTGGATTGTGGAGACAAATCAATAATAGCCAATCGGTTATGTCCTAAAGTAGCAAAACCGGCATCGCTATACCTACACGTAGCATCGGGTCCGCGATGGTGCTGACTCAACAGCATATCATCCAATTGATTGGTTTCAAAATCCCCAATTATTCCTGCAATACCACACATTATAGTTGATTGTTTTTTATCATTTGCTCTGCCTTTTCCCAATCTGCCATCGTGTCTATATTCACATACAATTCTGGAGAAGATTCAATAAATGAAATACTTTTTCCATATAAAGAATGCTGGTGCAACAGAACTTCGGTTTTTGTTATATAAATACTTCCATCTCTGTGGTAAGTCTCTGGTAGTTCTTGTCTACGACTGATAATTTTTTCTTCACCAGTGGCAACCGTCAAATTACCCTCTGCATTCACTTCAAAAGTCCAATGGGGATTGTACTCATGGGGTACTTTTTGAACAGAAACCAAAGAATCACAACCGCTTACAATAAATTTTTCAAGAGCTGCATCTAAAAATTGAACGGTTCTAAAAGGGCTTGTCACTTGAAGTAAACAAACAGCATCAAAGGAAACAGCTTGTTTTTCATACCATTCTAGAGCATGAATAATCACATCTATAGTTGGTGTTGTATCTTGAGCTAATTCCGTAGGCCGTATAAACGGGGTGTGAACCCCCCATTGTTTAGCCACTTCTATAATTTGCAAATCATCACTTGACAAAATTACCTCAGTTAAATAGGTTGATTGCAACGCTATTTCAGACGTATAGGCTAGTAAGGGTTTTCCATTCAATAATTTACTATTTTTTAACGGAACCCCTTTAGAACCGCCTCGAGCTGGAATTATACCTAAAATTCGCATCTTAATACATTATGGTTTTATGAAACTGTAAAGGTAATTTTTGTAATAATTCTGCTATTTGAACACCTGCATTCCCATTACCATAAATAGCAGATGAGACTGATTTGCCTTTTTTTATAGCATCTAGAATAGCTACTTCTATTCGTTCTTGGGAATATACAACATCAACACTGTTTCCGCCTCGTTCCCTTTTATTTTGTCGAGACCCTATATTAACTACAGGCACCCCTAAAAAAGCACATTCCCGGATACCTACGCTTGAATTACCTATCAAACACTGGCTGTGTCGCAACAATTGTAAAAAATCTTTCCCCTCCATATTTTTAAAAAAATGCACATTGGGCAATTGATGCTGTTCTCTAAAAGCACGAATGCCTGTGGAGGTCCCATCCGCTCCTGCATCTACATTTGGCCAAAACCAAAGAGTAGGCTTATTCAACTTATAAATCGCCTCAAGCGTCACTTCAATATGTTTGCGTGAATCTTGATATTCTGTAGTCACTGGATGTTGCATGACAACTAAATAACCATTCGACAAATCCGGTTTAGCACCAACACCTCC
Source organism: Flavobacterium sp. W20_MBD1_R3 (assembly GCF_052119725.1). Taxonomy (NCBI): domain Bacteria; kingdom Pseudomonadati; phylum Bacteroidota; class Flavobacteriia; order Flavobacteriales; family Flavobacteriaceae; genus Flavobacterium; species Flavobacterium sp. W20_MBD1_R3. The sequence continues at coordinate 84,872 of NZ_JBGQOR010000009.1, read as the reverse complement.
ATATTTTTCATACGGATCAAAGGGTAGTGCTTTGCTCATCAAGACCTCATCTGCTAAATCAATTGAGGGACATCCTGTATTAAAAACCATCTCAGGATCTTCTCCTAATTTGAGGACTCTGTCTTTCGCATTTTCAGAGGCCACAAAATGATAATCGGCTAATTTAGTAATGGCGTGACGCACCTTTTCATCAATATTGCCAGTTACTTCACCTCCTTGAATGTGTGCCAAAGGAATATTCATATAAGAAGCCGCTATAGCAGTAGCCATCGTTTCGAAGCGATCTGCAACGGTCACAACGATATCCGGTTTTAGAGTGTCAAAAACAGTCGACAATTCTAGTATTCCAATTCCGGTAGTTTTTGCAGCAGCAGTCAAATTTTCTCCTTCTAAAACATTAAATACTTTAGCGGCAATGACAAACCCGTCTTTTTCAATATAATTCACCGCAGATCCATAGCGGTCTAGCAAAGCTGAGGCCGCCACTATCAATTGCAGTTCCAAATCAGCATGTTGCTGAATAGCTGTCAAAACTGTTTTTACACGGCTATAGGAGGGGCGCGCAGTAACTACTACGGCTATTTTTCGTTTTATATTCATAGTAAATCGTCTTCATTAAGAAAATCCCACTGTTTTTTGTCAGATTTAAGTTTTTTACCAAGAACCCCTTGAAAGGAGCTGGCTGGTATTCCATAGCCTTTTGGCTTCTTCGCTTCTAAATCTGCAAAAGTAAGGAGATGATCTTTAGGTAGGTTTTTATTAACTGCCAATGATTTTTCGAAAATCTGTTTCAAAGTAGCAAAAGCATGATTATTATTTTTAACAATTGGATGTGCTAAAGCACATGCGATATTTTGAACGGCTGAAACTAATTTTTTAGTTTCTTTGAGGGTTAAGGACGCTTTCGCATCGGGGCCAAAAAGTTGCCTATCAAAAACAACATGAAACTCCAAAATACTAGCTCCCAACGCTGTTGCTGCAATACACGTTTCTATCTTAGCCGAATGATCTGAAAAACCAACTGGAACATCATATCGTTTTTTTAGTTCCTGAATCACATTCAATCCATATTCCTCAGGTTGCGTAGGATAAGCAGTAGTGCATTGCAATATAGAAAAATTAACTTCTCGGTCTTTTAAAAATTGTACTGTTTGATCTAACTCAATATAAGAACTCATACCCGACGACAAAATCACAGGCTTCCCAGTTTGTGCAATTTTCTCTAAGATCAAAAAATTATTTACTTCCCCGGAACCAATTTTATAACAGTCAACGCCAATTTCTTCCAGCCAGTCTACTGCCAAATTGCTAAAAGGAGAACAAATAAAATCAAGCCCCGCATGGTCACAATGTTGCTTGATACCTTTCCATTGTTCTAAAGAAAAACCCATTCTTTTCCAATAATCAAATCGGGTTTCATCTTCCAATGAGAATTTTACACGAAAAGGCTCATATTCACTGCTTTCCGCTTCTGCAATATGCATTTGGAACTTTACTGCATTAACTCCTGTTAGTGCTATAGCATCAATATAGGAATATAAGATACCTAAACTCCCCTCGTGGGCTTGACCTATTTCGGCGATAAGATAAGGCGACGATTTTTTTAAAATCATATTTTAAGGAAAAATGAGTTAGAGGTTCTTCTAGCAAAAATAGTTTATTTAATGGTTTAGCAATACTTAAATCGTTTAGATTATTTTAAAGTAGGCCACTAATTTAGCCATCATTATAATATCAAATAATTCAAATAAATTCTCCATCCGAACATTAATTACTCGCAGAATGGCAATGCGCAGGCACAAACCAGATAACTCCGTTCAAATCTTGCATATTAACCTAAAACAATGAAGTTCTAACTCCTCAATGCAGAGGAAAACTACCAACTTGCTTTTTTTGTTAAAAGTAAAAACACACCCCTAACCTCCCGTGATGAGATCGGGACAAGCTCTCTGTAGAGGGGAATACGATCCTGCAATCATTTAAAATATGGGAATCAGCAAGTATATCTGCCAATTATGACAAATACAATATTTCATCCTATAAACGAAGCTAAAAACATCATAACACACCCCTAACCTCCCGTGATGAGATCGGGACAAGCTCTCTGTAGAGGGGAATACGATCCTGCAATTATTTAAAATATGGAAATCAACAAGTATGTATACCAATTACGACAAATACAATACTTCATCCTATAAACGAAGCTGAAAACATGAAATCCATCTCCTCAATTCCCCTCTTGAGAGGGGTTAGGGGTGTGTTTTTCATATTCATAAAATCTCTGTAAATTACGACAAATACAATATTCCATCCTACAACGAAGCTGAAAACATGAAATCCACCCCTAACCTCCCGTGATGAGATCGGGACAAGCTCTCTCAAGAGGGGAATGCGATTCTGCAATCATTTAAAATATGGGAATCAACACGTATATCTATCAATTACGACAAATACAATATCTCATCCTATAAACGAAGCTGAAAAATTAATAACACACCCCTTACCCCTCTCAAGAGGGGAATACAATCCTGCAATCATTTTAAATATAGATATTATATCTAATTTTCCTTAATTGTGATGCACTTTACATTTAGGATGTTTCATCCTACAATGAAGCTGAAAACATGAAATCCACTCCTCAATTCCCCTCTTGAGAGGGGTTAGGGGTGTGTTTTTGATATTTATAAAATCTCTGTAAATTACGAAAAATACAATATTTCATCCTATAAACGAAGCTGAAAACATAGTAACACACCCCTAACCTCCCGTGATGAGATTGGGACAAGCTCTCTGTAGAGGGGAATACGATCCTGCAATCATTTAAAATATGGGAATCAACACGTATATCTACTAATTATGACAAATGGGACATTTCAACCTACAAATAAAACTAAAAACCATAATATACCACACCTCAATTCGAGATAGATAGCACTGCTAATATTGTACTTTGTTTGCAAAAGGAAAGACCATAGCCTCATAGGATATCCAATAAAAACATCTAGTAAGTGATAAACATCAGTACGAATATTTTTGTGGAGTAAAACAGAACCAAACTTCTCGATACGTTTGACACTCGAAGTGACGTGCATCAAGAACCATTTGTGTTGTAATTTTAATTGTCCCAAATATAATTATTTGAGAAATACCTCGATTTATTACTCTTGTTTTATAGGGGTCAAAACACCAACCTGTTAAAAAAAAGCACTTCCATTCCTCTAACACCGCTGTATTAGTAATGAATAATACATTTGCTTTTTATACTAGAAATAAAAATACACCCTCTAACCTCTCGTGATCAAAACAGAACAAAGCTCTCTGTAGAGGGGAACACATCCCTGCTAACTATGAGCTTATTATTTTAAATGTCATTGATCATGATAAAAAAACACGCCAGGTTACCAGAACCTCAACTGAAATCAAGCGGAAAATTTAAACTGTCACATTCTAATTAATTATTGCAAATTTTCTTTGTTACTTATTTATAAAAACCCGCTGTTTTAGGGCATTATACTTTTTATAAAAAACGTAAATACCTCATTAACAATACATTATAAGGTATTATTTTGTAAGAAAATAAGCGTCTTTTTTATATTTGTTAAAAACGATTGCCAGTTGTGAATAACTTTGGGCTTGCGTAAATACAAAACCATTGTATCTTTGAAATGTCAGTTAGGTACTAATAACGAGTATACTAAGACCAATTTTTTTTATTCATTTAATACCCGTAAAACATGGCTATTAAATACAAAGTTCTTCCTAGAAAGAACCCTCGGGACCTAATGGCTCCTGAAAAATTTTATGCTGCTGCAATCGCAGATGGCGATGTAGATTTAGACCGACTAGCAGAGTTGATCTCCTACCAATGTACGGTTACGGCCTCAGACTGTTATGCGGTCTTGTTGTCCTTAGAACACAACATCATTGGAGAACTTGGCCAAGGCCGAATTGTAAAACTAGGCAGACTGGGTAATTTTCAGGTAGGTATCAGTTCCGAAGGAAAGGAAACTGCGGCTGATGTGTCCTCAAGTGCGATTAAAAAAAGTCGTATTCTTTTCCGACCCGGAAAAAAATTACGCAGTATGCTGAATGAGTTATCATTTAGAAAAGCCGGCTAGAACCCCGTAATCAGAAGCATCTGATTGTTGTAAGACCTCGAGTATTCCAGTACTCGAGGTTTTTTTTGGACTATAATCATCGAAAATTATAGCTGTTTCGTCTTGACCAGACTTTTGTTTCGTCAAGACTGGGCAAAAAAAGCGCGCGCACGAGATATTAATTCCGTCTTGATCGATACAAATACCTCCAAACCCCCTTTAAAACCTGTTTTTCGGTTTCTATTTCAACCTCCAATAAAATAAAACATGGAATATTTACGCCAAAAAAAAGCATTTTTAAGTCCGGTTTTGACAAAAAAAGCTCAAAAATACCGGCTAGAACCCCGTTTTTTTGAGCAAATTGATTACCATAAGACCTCGAATAATTCCAGTTATTCGTCGTATTCAAGTCAAAAGTAGTGAAATGTTGTAATATGTGGTGGTATTGTTGATAAATATTTATGTAAAGAATATAGATTCCCTGCTGTTTTTAGTCTTCCTCCGCTACTACAATTAATTAAAATACGTCAGAATTTAATTTTTTTACAACAAAAAAACCTTGTGTATGCCCTTTAGATTCTGGATGAAAGGCTACAAATAATTTTAAAAAAAGATAACGCACCAAGTCCTTGAAATATTGGGATGTAAAAGCTAAATTTGGAGCAATTACATCTCCAATCGTCGCAGATTCAAGAACCTCCAATCCATTGTTTTCTAAATGAAAGCGTACCACATGAGATAAAGGAACGTAAACATGGTGCTCCCGTAAATGTTTGGGCTGAAAAGCATATAAATTATTTTTAAACAAGTATGTAAACTTGCTCTCTGCACTCAATGGATTAGGAGTGGTTAGCACCATATATCCTCCTGTCTCCATATGTTCAGCAATGTTTCGTATCCCTAATTCCGGATTCGAAAGATGCTCCAATACTTCCATAAAAACAACAAAACCAGGAGTTTTAACGTTCTCTGGCGCCTTATGATTAAGGTCCCAAATTGTGGACTCTTCAATTTTTTTGACAAAATCAAACGGCTGCCATTCCAAATTAAACTTTTCGACGATAGGTCTAAACCAACCCCATCCGGAACCAATATCACTGACAACGCGATTCGGCAGTAAATCAACGACGGAACTTAATTTAAGTGCTGCCCAATTCCCTCTGTCTAAATTACTATAATTTTTCATCTGTATTTTTTGATTATTTTAAGGCTTCCAAAACACTCTTGTAGGTGCTAATTTTTGATAAATACTATACTCTTCCGGAGACAGTCGATTGGTATTCTCGATGATTTTTGGTACTGCAAAAATCAAATCTGACAATGCCATAATCAAAGCATATAAGGCTTTAAAATCACCTTTAAACACTTTCAATTCCAATTGCATCCAGATACTATACGCCATTTTCCGGGGAATCATCCAAAGTGGATAAAACAAGAAGTACAAATACCAACCCGACCGTAACGAACGGCGCAGGCGCAGGGTGTAATCTGAACTGTTTTTTCGGGCTTTTACATCCACCCTGTGATGCACTAAAACTTCCGGTAAATAATGAATCTCAATGTTGTTTTTAAACAACTGATAGGAAGCAAAATCTTCCTCTCCATAAAAAATAAACCAAGCTGGATAATCAGGAATAGTCCGCCATGCTTTCATTCGCCATACATGACCACAGCCAACAAATCCCTGAACTCGAGTGGGTGTTTCAGTAGTAGCAACAGTATGAGGTGCTGTTAAGCCCCAAAAAATGCGCAAGGCCAATACCCCACAATTGAGGTTGGCAGTAAAGTAGTCCGCCATAACCGACAAGGCATTTGCTGTTATAAAATGGGCATCATCATCTAATGAAATGGCAAATTCAGTAGTCACTAAATCCAATAATCGGTTTCTGCTGTAAATAAGCCCTTTACTCTCTTTATTCTGAATCAGTTGAATTTCAGGATACTGGTTTTGAACAAAAACAGCAGAATCATCTGTAGAACCGTCATCACAAACAATACACGCTACCCCGTCACAAACTAATAAGGACTGAATTTTAGCTAAAGTAACAGCCAAATCGGTTTTACGGTTTTTGGTAGTTAGCAGTATAGTAAAGGTGGCATGCGTCATCGCTTATTATTTTTTTTCCAAATTATCAATAGTCATTTTTAAATACGAAACCGAAAGATATTCTGCTAAATCACTTCTGTTTAAAAGCAGTTGCTTCGCGTTTTGTTTCCACAAGAGATACAATTCCCCGAGTAATACTGCAATTCTTGATACATCGTCTACTTCTGACCAATACGCATAGTCAGCACCTAATAACCGTTTCGTTTCACTGTAATATGGCGCTAGAGAGAGAATGGCAGTATTAGCGGCAACACAATGCGGAAACTTAGCGGGCAAAAAAGGACTAATTTCTGCTTTTGACTCCAAAATAACATTAACCGATACGTTTTGCTGAAGAAAATACACTATGTCAAAAGGAATTATACCGTTGTGAAAATAGAGTTCTGGACATTTTTTTTGGTATTTTTCCAATAGTTGGGTATGATCGGAAGCAGGCCCAAGCAACAACAATCGCGATTCTTTTACGGCTTCAGGATAATGCCGCAAAAAAAGTTGAAAACCTGCTATCAAACCTTCCGGTGAGCGCTGCTTCATCAAATTACCGGCATGCAGTATGTTGAATTTTGAAACATCAAAATAGGATGGAAAAGAAGAATTCTGAACAACATACTTTGTATTTTGATGGGGAATAACAACTCCACTTTGGGCAAAATCAGGGAAATAACTCGACATCCATTCGTGCAACAACAAACTGGGAAATGCACTATATCTGGCTTTTGTAGAAACTGCCAAAAAAAAGGCTTCTCTGGCTTTATGGCTGGATTCTACCCAATTGTAAGGTCGCGGATAATAATGCGCCGGATACGGATCATGTACATACGCCATCCATTTATCATGTAATTCCGGAAGTTGAAGAACGGAATAATGAGGCCTGAAACTGGCGCCTTTACTCAAGGTTATTACTAAATCAGGCTGAAACTTTTGTTGCTTCAACGCGGCAGTGATACTGCGGGTATCATTATAAAAAGTAAAAGAAAAACCAAACAACTGCTCTAGGAAAGGAGCCGGATTAACCTTTAAATTCCGACTTATAATTCGTTGTATCCGACTTAAAAAACACAGAGGACTGTATTTTATTTCAGGAATTGCATAACAGGAAACACCTTCCAACGAAATGAACTTTTGGGTATAATGATATACTAAAACATCAAATCCCGCTGCTGCCAAATTAGCAATGAGCGCCACATTAGCTTTTGAACCACTGCTGTCTTCAATATTAATGGAATCTACTACAACAAGGATTTTCATTTTAATAGTGTTTTAATAAATAATCGGCAATTTTTTGGGATGCATCACCCGTTCCGTAAGGATTGATGGAAGGTCCAAATCCCGAGAATCCGTCTAAAAAAGAACAAATGGTGGTGCTGATTTTTTGCTGATTGGTACCTACCAAAATAGAAAATCCGGCAGCAGCACCCTCAGGTCGCTCTGATACCGTTCGGGTAACCAAAACAGGTTTCCCTAAGGATGGAGCTTCTTCCTGAATACCTCCAGAATCGGTCACAATCAAAAAAGATTGTTGCATCAACCACACAAAAACAGGATAGGAAACCGGTGGAATCAAATAAATATTTTCGTTATGGGACAATTTCTCATATACAATATCTTTTACATTGGGATTTAAATGTACGGGATAAACTATCGTAACATCCTCCCGTTCTGAAACTGATAAAAGTGCCTCACAAAGGTGCTCAAAACCGGCTCCAAAATTTTCTCTGCGATGCCCTGTGACCAGAACCATTTTTTTATGGGTTGGAATAAGACGCTTCAATCGCTCAATTTCAGGATGCTGATAATGCTCCGTTTCAATTTTTTCAACGGCCAATAATAGTGCATCAATAACGGTATTTCCGGTTTCTACGATAGCAGCCGGAAGGATGCCTTCATTCAATAGATTTTGGGTTGCAGCAGCAGTAGGGGTAAAATGAATATCAGCTATTCTGCTGGTCAACTGCCGGTTCACTTCCTCCGGAAACGGCGCCTTTTTATTATAAGTACGCAAGCCGGCTTCTATATGTCCTACAATTATACCGTTATGAAAGGCGGACAACGCCACCATAGATGAGGTGGTAGTGTCTCCGTGTACCAATACCAAATCAGGTTTTGCAACAGCAAAAACGCCGTCCATACTTGATAAAATAGTGGCACTTAATCCGTTCAAGGTTTGGTTGGGCTGCATTAAATCTAGATCATAATCGGGAACAATGGCAAAAAAATCCAAAACCTGATCCAGCATTTCTCGATGCTGCGCTGTGACACACACTTTTACATCGACATTATTTTTTTGTAGCTCATGAAAAAGCGGAGCCATTTTTATGGCTTCAGGACGGGTTCCAAAACAAAGGAGAATTTTCATGAATTATATTTTTCGGAATGTTATTTTTAATTTATAAACAGACAAACGCAAAGGGAATGTACTATAAAAAAACTGCCATTTTAATTTTTCAAAGATAGACAATTCAAGTAAAGTGATGATTTGTGTAAACAAATTGTACTCCTTAAAGTCGGTTGCCTGGGTTACAAAATAACGAAGTAGCGAAGAAGATAGCAACTGTTTCTCCTTTAAATTTTTAATAACTAACAAAATAGCCTCTTTTTTAGAAGCCCTGCGTATAGGGTTATTACTATAAAATTCTCCAGTATTGGAGTTAGCATGTTTACGATTGTAATACAGGACATTACTAATGACAACTCCCTTAAAGTTTTCCGAAATCAATTTGCTGTAACATTCCCATTCTTCTGCATACAGAAGATTTTCGTTAAATCGGACTCGGTTAAAACAGCTTTTTTTCCACAAAACTGTACAAGAAGCTAAACCGATTTCCTGAGAAACCACTTTATCAATATCGGCTTTGGTAAGATATTGTTGGAATGTTATTGGATTATTTACAATAAGAGGCCGCTCTGTTTCAAAAGCTAATTTTTGATAATGACAAAAGTCCACGTTATTTGTTTCGAGTACTTCCAAACCAATTTTCAAATTCTCAGGATGTACAATATCATCATCATCAAAAAAAATAACATACGCACCCTTTGCCATATCCAGTCCATAATTTCTACAACCCGGCAATCCTTTTTGGTAACTATCGGGACGATGTAAAAATTGCAAACGAAGATCCTGCTTTAGGATAGAGGCTAAGACTTCCGCTGTATCATCTGTCCCTCCATCATCAATAATCAAACACTCCCAATTGACTATGCTTTGATTTTGTATCGTTTCTAAGGTCTCTAAAATAAAATGCGCCCTGTTATAGGTCGCCATGATTATAGTTATTTTAGGTTTCATTTATTTAGAGTAAAGGTTTTTATTTTATTCATTAAACCAATGGAATGAGTATTTCCAATTTTTCGAGCAAAAAAAGCGTCTGATTTTATTAATTTTTCATAATCACTATTGTCTAAAAACGCCGGTTCACTTCCGTTTCTTGCATGCCAATCAATATATCTCAAATTATTGCCTACTACTTTCTTACTAAAAATGGAATTCATGATTACCGTTTGAAAATAAAATTCTTCAGAACATAAGGTATGGTTAAATCTTCTGAGAACAAATGCATTTAGTTTTGTGAACTCCACAACATAACTTAAACAATCTCTACTCAAACTCCACCATGTTGATCCTCCATAAATTTTTGGCATTTTCAAAGAAATTGATCTTTTAAAATTTAATTTTTTCTGCAAATTTATAATTGACTTAATTAATCTATTTTGATATGATATCTTAGCATTTAAAATATCATAAAAATTAAAATATTCTATTCTTTCAAGACCTCCATTACCATTCAGACCAGAATTAGGAATACTGAAAAACTCTATATGTTCCTCCTTTTTATTATCAAAAAACGACCTGAAATAAGAAGCTTTTTTTATAGGATAATCTTGTCCACTGATTAAATGAAAATAGCTGTTTAGTGGATTTTTAAGAGCCTGCTCTGATAAATAAAGAATACTTTTCAAATGGTTTATACCTCCCCAATTAACTTTGTATTTTTGAGAGATTAACTTAACCTGCAGATATGATTGAAACCTTGAAAGTTGAATAGCAGAAACGTTGCTTTTTTTATCGATATGTATATACAATTCAAAATTCTCATCAAAAAATTTAATAATTTCTTCCAAATGATTAAAATCTTTATAAGCTGTTATCAATATTGCTTGTTTCATTTTTATTCTTTTAATTATTTCAAAATAATTTAAACCATCTTAAAGCCTGTAAAATTCGTTTATCAATTTAAAACTCGAATCGTTCTGTTTATTTTTAATCTTTCCATTTTTTCTCTCTTTATTTTTGAGATTAGATGGGGAAACAAAAATATCGAAATGTTTATTTCTACTAAAAAAAACCTAATAAATTATATTTTTTTTACTTAAAAAAGGAATATTTCACTAATGTCTTGATTACATTTTTGTCCAAAAACCGAACGTATTTTTTTAAAATAAATATTGATTTCAAAAAATTATTTTTATAAATAGTATCATTAATCATTATTTCAATTGTTTTTTTCAAAAACACTTTTTCTATTAATTTCTCGTCAGAAAAATTTTGATTTTGCTTCAATACTTTTTTAAAATTTTGAATTTCAATGTCATTAATTACAAGCCATTCAAAATCTATTTTTTGATAATCTAAACTTTTACATAATAATTCTGAAATTTTACTATCATCAGTAAATACAATTGTCTTACAAAAATCAGTATACATTTTACTTATATTTTCCTCCCAAGTTTCTTTCTTTGAATCATTTATTGCAATTTGATTGGTAAGACTTTCACCGTGTTTTCTATAATTATACAATGCACTCTTTACTTGAACATAACGACTGTGTAATACTGCTCGCAACCAAAAATCATAATCCTCTACTAAAAAAAAATTCTCGTTATATCCATTATTCCTTAAGAAAACTTCTTTTTTATACATAAAACAACAGCCAACGAAATTGCCAAAAATTATATTTTCTATCCCGATAAACTCCACTTTTCTGACCCTGTTACCTATATCATCAATTAAAAAAAAATCACTATAAACAATATCCGCTTGTTTTTCTGAAATTGTGTTATATAAAATATCTAATGCGTTTCGTTCATAAAAATTATCATGGCTGGTCCAAGTTATAAAATTACCTTTTGCTGCATTATGACCAATATTTAAACTTGCCGGAAGCTTTTTGTTTTTTTCATTATTAATAACTCTGATTCTATTGTCCAAAGCAGCATAGTGATTAATAATGCCTAAAGTAGCATCTGTAGAACAATCATTAACAATTATTAATTCAATATTTTGATAGGTCTGCTTTAAACAACTTTCAATAGATATCGCAAGATATTTTTCGCCATTGTAAACCGGAAGAATAATACTAATTAATTTCATTTTACTATTTATGTTATGTCAATCAATTATTTCTTGCCTAAAGAGTTGTTTATTATTACTTCTAATTTTTCTATATAAGAAACCATATCATAGGATTTAATATTCTCTAAGTTACGCGTTCCTTCTGTATTTCTTATAGTTTTTGATACAATCAATGCATCTAAGGCACTATACAATTGTGATTCCTCATTTTCTATTAAAAAAATGGAGTCTTTTAACAGTTCAACACAACCAGGATGATTTGTGGCTACTACGGGTAATCCATATAACATATATTCCATTACCGCATTGGGCATACCCTCTATTCTGGACATTAGTACGCCAATATCTAAAACAGTTAACACATCCTCTGCTAAAACATCTGAGAGTAGCTTAACTTTTGAAAATATATTTTTTTCTGTAATCTTCTGAGAAAGGTCGTTGTATTTTTCAATTGTATTACTCGTATTTCCTTTGCTTCCTAAAAAAACTAAATGTATATTTTCATGCTTTTGATTCAATTTTTCAAATACATTTAATAACAAATCATGATATTTTTCTGGTCGATAATGAGCAATCATTCCTATTACAATAGACTCATGTGGTATTTCAATCTGTGTTTTTAATAATTGTTTATCCCTATGCTTGAATTCCATAGAGAGATATTGTGGTAAAATATTCAATTTTCTAGGATTCACTGAATACAAATTTGTAAACATATCTAAACAATTACTCGCATTACCAATAACACAAGGAATGTTATTAACTGCAATACTTTCAAAAATATCGAGGCTGTTTCGATCCAGACCCAATTGATGCCAAAAAGTAAATTGAACCGAAGGCAACATTTTATATAAATAATAAGAAACCTTTGAAGGAAAATTCAAAAAAGGAATGATGATATCGGGCCGATAGGGTTTAATGCCTTTTCGCAATCGGAGAAGGTATTTTACAGACCATACCAATCGTTGAAGATTTTTATAACTAAATTCTCTTTTTAATAATAAATACCCACCTTCAAAATGCAAAATATTTTGAACCTGACATTCTTCAGCAAAATGCTCAAATTCAGCGGTTGTTTCTGGCGAATAGGTTAATAAAACATTAACGGTACAATTATATTTAGTTGTCAAAATTTTCGAAATCCCTAACCCTTGTCGTTCCGCTCCCCCAAGAATTCCTTGGTGTATTACCAATAAAATTTTCTTATTATATAAATCCATACTACGTAATAGTGTAAATAGTTCTTAACTCTTTAACAAAGTAGTGTTACAAATCGTTTATTTTTTTTCTTGAAAACAAAAAAAGCCCGGTTCTAAGAAAAAGGGATGCCGACTTCTTCCCTAATGTAGACTTTTCAAGCTCTGACAATATTTTAAATCGATTCGTTTGAGCCCATTTTCGATGCAAAGCCAATTCATCAAAATCTGAAAGATAACCGCTAAAAAAGTCTTCCATCACCTGTCTTCTTTCTTGCAAATGATTTCCTACTGAACTTATACCATCTGCATAAAAAGTAGATAACGTTTCATTTATTTTCTTATAGCTACAATTGTATTTGAACAATGCCAAAATAAAAAATTTCCAATCAGAAATAATCGCAAACGACTCATCATAAAGTCCAACCGTGACAAACAATTCTTTTTTTATAAAAGTGGTTGGATGAGGTAAAAAATCAAAATACAAATCAGAAAAACGCACTGTATCCGGCGCTGAAAAAACAGAAGGTTTTTCTCTTCCCAGTACCTCCATATCAAAGCAAACCAAATCATAAGAAGTTATATGAGAAACACATTGCGCTAATACCTTATCACCATACAAATGATCCCCACTGTTCAAAAACAACAAATACTCCCCGCTGGCCTTGGTAATACCCTTATTCATCGCATTGTAGATCCCTTTGTCTGGTTCACTGACCCAATAATCAATAGCTTCACTTTGACTCTCTATATAAGCTGCACTACCATCAGTGCTACCGCCATCGATAACAATATACTCAAACCCTTTCCAGGTTTGATGAACCACACTATCCATGGTACGTTTCAACCCATCAAGATTATTATAGTTGATGGTGATTATGGAAATTTTAGGCATATAAGTAATAATTATTAAAAATTTACTTCTCCCTTTACTAGTTGTAGAGAGATGATTAATAAATCATGTTTTTTAGATTTTTTTATTTGTAAAATAATTTTAGTTACTTAACCCGTTGGGTGTAACTAAATTATTTGTGTTTTGATATTATTTATTGGTCTCTCAAAAATAAATTTATTGATGAATTGCACCAAAGTTAATGCTGTTATTTTTGCTAAAATTCTTGTTTTAAAGCCTTGAAAAGATTTCGCGTAATTTCGTCTAATCATAAATTGGTCGCATAATTGAGAGAACAATGTTTCTATTCTTTTTCTTGATTTTCTAAAGATATAAGGTTGTGGTTTATAGTTTTTTTGATTCATCCTTTTTGGTGTTTCTAATTTAACGTTTACCGTTTGAAACAAATCTAATTGTATACTTTCAGACAAATACCCTCTGTCTCCAAGTAACACACAATCAGACATTTGTTGTTTTATATTTTTTAAAAAATTGATATCGTGAACTTCTGCTTTAGTAATGTCTAAAGAATGAAAAACACCAGTTACGGAACAAACTCCGTGAAGTTTATAGCCATAAAACCAACTGTTTTGTGAAGCACAAAATCCTTTGCTAGGAGCAGTCTCGAATTCATTTTTACATATTTTAATTCTGTTGTGTCTTGAGAATTTACAAATTTCTAGAGGCATACTATCCACTATAAAATAATCTTCAAATTCTAAAAACCGAGAAGCCAATTTTGTTCTAACTTCTTCTGAAAAGAAAAACAATTTTCTTCTTCTTTTATTGAACTGACTACGCTCAATAAGATTAGGAATTTCATTGGAGTTAATCTGTTTAAAAAGTGAGTTTTCACTATCAATAGACATAAATTCAGCAGTTAAACTCAATGCAACTACTTCTAAATCAGACATTTTTTGTTTTCTGCCAACATCTGATTTGAATTCTAATTCACAATTCAAAGAACTTAAAACTTCTAAAACTCTTAAATAATTTTTTATTATATTTGACATAGATATTGTTTGTTTTGCGACTTCAAGATACTGAATTTCAGTATCTTGAGCAATATCTAATCAATATTTTTTACCTCAAATAATTACACCCAACGGGTTTACTTACTATTCTACAAAAGAGCTTTAAAATTCAAAACAACATCGAAGCGTATATCAAGAATAACAATATTGAATACAACTATATATTAATTCAATTTTTCGTTTATGTTAAATTTTAGCTCTTCATTATTAAATTATCTGATATACCTACACCATTTAGTACATTTTTGAACATTAAGCATACAATTGTCCACAACAATTATTTATAAATACTTTATCAAATATAAATATTCCATAAAAGCACTAGGGCTCTTACTTATCCAATCATTTTTTACGTCTTAATTGTGATAATACATTTAACAAAAAACTAATATGATATTTTGTTAGTGGGTTTAACAAAAATAATCTACCCCATACTTTAAAAGCTTCAAATGTCATTCCTAAACTCACACTTTTGTTAATATATTCTTTTGCATTTTTTATTTCATGATCTTTATTTTCTTTATTGTTATATAAAGTTAGCGGTAAAAACTCGCTATACAATTTATGAATTTGGTATGTAGATTTCACCCAATCACTGTTTAAATTTCCAACAGAATAATGCTCAACTATAATTTCATTTGTGCCTATAATTTTATATCCTGCTTTTAATACCTCTAATGAAATATTTAAATCATAATTATGAAATCCTTTTAAGAAAGTATTGAAATAAACGTGACATTCTTTTTTCATCGCCATAAAAAAGCCATCAATTACAACCAACTCTTCTCTTGGTTTTTCAAATCCAAAAAACCAATTTTCTTTTTTGTCTTTAGAAACATGTTGAATTAAATTATAAACACTTTCATCTTCATGACAATTAAACCATGCCGAAGGCATTTTGGTTTTAACTTTTGATCCTGCCAATCCAATTAATCCGATTTTTTCATCTGAATTATAGATAGATTCTAAAATACAGCCCCAATCCTCCGTATGAAAAAGTATATCGTCATGGATAAAACATAGGCATTCTCCTAAACTTTTTTCAATTCCTAAATTATAAGCCTCAAAAATAGAATATTTATTCTCAGAATTATCGATAACAATTAATTCATATTCACAACCAATTGTATTTTTGATATTCTCGGATAAGTCGTTACTGATTATTTGGGTTCGGCAACAGATTATAATAGAAATCATCTTACTATTCTTAATTTACTTAAGATTTTTATCATTATTTTATTTTTTTTAAAAAAAAGTTTCATTTTATTCCTTTCTTTCTCATTTCTTAAAAAATATTGAGTATTTACAATTGCATTACTGCTATAAAATAAATATTTTTTTAAATGCTTTTTGTAAATATAATTTTCTGTTTCTTGTAATAACTCTAGATTACTATTTATTTCTACATCCATTGAAATATCTTTTTGTCTGTAAAAAAAACCTACATAATCTAATCTCAAAACTCTACAATCCTTATTTAATATTGACAACCAAAAATCCCAATCTTCTCTTCCATACTTAAGATTTTCATCATAACCATCTACACTTTCCCAATCACTTTTTTTAAAAAAAGCAGAACAAAATATTTGATTATTAAACAAGATATCCTCATAAGAATAATCACTTAACAACCATGGTTCAACTCTATTTCCAAAAAAATAAGCTTGACAATATATTATTTTGTAGTCTTTATCAAAATATATTTGAGCTTTATCAAGATATTCACTTGCAATTCTATCATCAGCGTCTAACGGTAAAATATATGCTCCTTTTGCAATTTTAATCCCCGCATTCCTGGCACTACTTAATCCGCCATTTTCTTTTTTCAAATAAACAAAACGACTATCTTTTGAAACCCATTTATTGGTGACTTCTTCCGTATGATCTGGACTACCGTCATTCACTATAATACATTCCCAATTCATGTAGATTTGTTCAAATACTGATTGCAAAGCCTCGTCCAAATATTGGGCTTGATTGTAACAGGGAACGATGATGGAAACTAATGGTATATTCATATTCTGCCTATCATTAACAAAAGTAAACTTTTCATTTTGAGTTCAACTCTATGGAATGGATTGATAGAAATTGCTTTCCACAAAAAATAATACTTAGCGCTATATTTATTCGTGTGCTTCGCATTTTCAAATCTGCTAAGATAATAATTAGAGGCATACTCCTCAATATCTTTTTTTGAAAAATTCTCAATTTGTAAATGCGAACGTTTTCTTCTTTTGTAGGCTTTCATCATAGCGTAAAAGTGCCAATATTGTGCTTTAAATACATTTTTATTGGCAGAAATACTATTTTGATGAATTCGGTAACGATACAACACTTTATCTAAAAACAAATGCCTGCCCTGTTCTTCCATTTTATAATACAAGTCCTGGTCTACTGCGCGTGTCATAAATGGATCAATTCCTTCTGCTTGTTTATATTTATCTTGTTTGAAAGTGGCAAAATGAGTCATAGCGCCATTTCCGTAAGTCAAATAGGATTGATTTTCAGGAATGGCACTGCCGTGTGAACCATTTTCAATAAAATTCATTTTCAAATCAACCAACTGATACTTAGAAGTAATAATAGCTACCTCTTCAAATTTCTCATGCAAAATTACCATTTGAAATAATGCATCATCCATTAATGCATCATCCGGGTCTAAAAATCCTGAAACTTCTCCAATGGCCAACATAGCACATCTGTTTTTAGTATAACCACAGCCTTTGTTTTCTTCATTGAAAAAAATTCTGAAACGTGTATCATTTCCTATACTTTGTTGCATCACTGCCACTGAATCATCGGTAGAACAATCATCAACAATAACCACCTCCCAATTAGTATAGGTTTGCGCTAGTATGCTTTGATAACAATCCTTAAAAAAATGGCCGTTGTTATAATTAGCAATGAGTATGGAGAACAACATTATCTATAATATTTAATTACTAATCTTTTCCAACTGCAAAAGATAATGGGATCCGATGAGTATCCGCAAGACCTTATGTTTTTTCCCAAAAATACTATCTAACGGCTCCTCAACAAGAGAAGCCCGGTTAAACATAGGTATAATTATGGAAACCAGCGGGAGTGTCACGGGCAATACGGTATCAATCATTGGAAAACGGCTTTACAATCGTAAAAATACTCTTATTTTCCAACAATAAAGGCGTTTCAGTAAAAAGACCGCTAGTCCCTGCTCACCTCACTCCATTTAATTTACACTACTCAGTGTTCACCATTATAAAAGGAAAAAATATCTTTATCTAAAAAAACAAGCGCTAACACACTAAACAAGAAACACATGACAAAGATAACTGCTCCTTTTAAAATCTCCAAACTCAATTTCATGGATACCACCGAAGGTAATTTCGTTCGGAAGGCAACGATAAAAAAATGACCTCCAAATAATTTAACGACAACCCCGTTTATGATCTTATCCGGAATAACAGACTGGAAATGGGATGCGCTGCTAAAAAGCAGTCGTATTCCGGCAGTTGCCCTCACAATTCTACCGGCAATCCAAAGACATGAGTTTTGCCAGCAGAGCCAATAAAATAATTGATGAAATACTCAAGGAAGACCTAATAAATCTAAAAGGAAAACGCAATTTTGAATAGGCAACCCAACCTCCTTTCTGGCAAGAAATCCTTAATGGTTTTGAAGGCAACAAAAACCGCCCACTAACCAAGACAGTGCTAACCGGATACCTGCAAAAACGCTAAACCCAATCCATAGAAATCCAGGATTTCCACCCGGCACTCCATCTCAACTGGCCCGATGAAGCTAGCCATACCGATATCGCGATGGCCACTGCCTGTTGGAATCCCATCAACATTTTGTTCTATACCTGCTACAGTCCCGAAATTCAGCTCCCCAAAAAGGCTGAATCCCAAATCCTGAGGCTACATACTGAAGATTTAAAAGGGGGACGGCCTTTTGCTCACTTTTCTATTGATGGATTTCACAAAAAAAGAACGTCGGAAATACAACCTAATCCAGCGCCGAAACAATACCGTTACCCTGATCGACTGCCAATACCCGAAGGAGCAGGCTACCGTTTAGCAGGGGGATTGGAACAGTGCAGATTAAAAGTGGACAAAATCACTAACTGTAGCGAATCCGACAGCTCAAATTGCTTCGATTAAACGAGCAACAACGCATCAATAACCTGCAAATGCTTTTCCATAGTGAAGTTAGATTGGATTCGTTCTTTCCCATTTGAGCCTAGTTGCATCGCCAATGCGCTATTTCCTAGAAGCAGCATCATTTTTTCTGCCATAGCCTCCACATCATGCTCCGAAACTAAAAAACCGGTATCACCATCAATGATTACATCCGGAATACCGGCATGAATCGTGGCGATTACAGGCAGTCCCGCAGCACTGGCTTCCAAAACAGCGACTGGAGTCCCCTCCTGATCTCCTGAAAGGGCTGTAATCGAATGTTGCACAAAGGCCAATGAGGTGGATAAATAACCTTTGAATTGCTCTTGGGTGAGTATCCCCGGTAAAGAAACACGATCCTCAACTTTTAAATAGCGAATTAAATTATGGCATACTTCATACAGCTCCCCTTTTCCTCCGATTAGGAGTTGAGCGTTGGGATACTGTTTCAAAACCTGACTAAAAGCCAAAATGGTATAATAAGGTGCTTTCTTATCTACAAAACGACCCAGTCCGATAAAAGTAGGGGTTGAAAAAGCGGGTTGCACCTCGATAAAGGAAGGATGGGGACCGCACGGGTTATAAACCACTTTTTCTTTTGGACACCCGAGTCGAATGAGCTTCTCTTGCATGGCAACAGAAACCGCAATCACTGAGGTACTATACGCAAAAACATCGCTATAGTTGTTGCAGTTGTCGATAACAGTTTGGATAGAGGCGTCATAACCATGGAAATGGGTAATCAAGGGAAGATGCAAATGGCGACAAATTTTAACGATACGATGGGCTGTGGTGCCATACTGTGCCAAAACCACTTGTATTTTGTGCTGCTGCAGAGAATGAATAAAGGCAGTTTCTTCTGCATTAAATGAGGCCAGTCCTAGCTTTCGTTGCAGCTTATTGCATAGCCGAATGGAGCGACTCATTAATTTTCCATGATGTTCCAAATGCGTAGGCAAACTTCCTCCGTAATAATAAAACACGTTCCCCTGCAAGCCGTTCTTCTGTTCCTGAATAAAGGTCTCCGAATAGGCGTTGTGAGAGGGCGAAACCATCGCTATATTATTTCTTTGCAATTCCATATAATCCTGTTATCATTTGCCCTTCTTTAAAAGTTATCTCTCCGGTTCTATCCATTTTTATCAGAAAACGAATTATGGGTTTCAAAATTACGGATAGCCATTTGCGTTTCGTTTCCGACATCGGGCTTCTTCGTACCCACAACCCCAGCATCTGAGCCATAGCGGCATGCCACCCACCTGTTGCTCGTATTTCTATTCCATGAAACCCTGAGTTTTTCAGGTGACGTGCTAATGAAAAAGGCGTATAGCGGTATTCATCATGGGGTACTTCGTGCAAATTCCATAAAAAAGGTACCGTAAAAAAGAAAACACCTTCCGGTTTTAATATTCTAAACACTTCTTTCAATACTATCTCAGGCTCCGGACAATGTTCTAAAACTTCGGTTCCAAAAGCACAATCAAACGCATTGTTTTCAAACGGCATTGTCTCTCCATCCCAAATAAAATCTGGTTGTACAGCTGAATCATATTCCAGCGCACTTTCTATGTCTAAACCAACATACGTAGTGATAGTACTGTTTTCTAAAACATAGTTTTTATACGGCATTTTTCCACAGCCTATATCCAGTAAATCACCCTGAAATAACGGTAAACTTTTCTTTAACGAATTAAATATAGAAGTTCTGACATAGTACCGGTCTAGATTTGCTGCAGTAAAAGGAATATTTATGAAATCTTTATCCATTAGTTAATTTTGATTGAAAATAAATATTCCCCCAGTCTTTAGGCCATTTATTTATAGGAGTCTTTAAATCTTCTTTATGTGTTATTTCAAAAGGTAACAATTCATAAACAATATCATATTCATTATTACCAACTTCCTCATCACCATTTCCTATTGAAAATGCAAAATAATAACTTCCTCTTGAAAGATTATGATCAATTAGACTTACTTCTAAATTTAACACTTTAGCATTTTCATAATTTTCTGTATTATTTGTGAAAAAAGTTCCTATTTTATACTCATCGGAAGTAAAAATAGATCCTGCAATTCTGAAACATTTAATAGGCTTATTAAATTCAACTTTGAAATTTAACCTTATTGGATTAGCACTTGTAAAACAATTTTCATATAGTGGATTTAATAAAGTAATAGCCAAAATTTGAATCTCTTTAGTTGTTTTAAATTTACGATGCTTATCACTTATTAAAACTGTATTTTCTGCTGATTTTATTTTGTTTAAATTTAAATAATAATTTATAGAATCTATAGTTTCTCCATCAAAAACCACCTTCCCATTCTCCAAAACAATACCCCTCGTACACAATTGTTTCACGGCCGCCATATTATGACTCACAAACAAAACCGTTCTCCCCCCAGTTCTGGAAATATCCTGCATCTTACCAATCGCTTTCTTCTGGAACTCGGCATCGCCTACGGCCAAAACCTCATCCACAATCAAAATTTCAGGTTCCAGAAACGCGGCTACAGCAAAAGCCAATCGCACATACATTCCGCTGCTGTATCGTTTTACGGGTGTATCAATATAGCGTTCGCAACCGGAGAACTCAATGATCTCGTCAATCTTCGATTTGATTTCCTTTTTGGTCATCCCTAAAATAGCCCCATTGAGGTAAATATTTTCCCTACCGGTCATTTCGCCATTAAATCCGGTTCCTACTTCGAGCAAGGAAGCCACACGACCGCCAAACTTAATGCTTCCCGTTGTAGGTGCCGTAACGCGGGATAATATTTTGAGCAAGGTAGACTTTCCGGCGCCATTCTTGCCGATAATCCCTAGAATTTCTCCCCGTTCTACTTCAAAGTTAATATCCTGCAATGCCCAGACATAGTCACTCGTGCCTTTGGTACTGCGGTCATTGGTATCGCCAATTTTGAGATACGGGTTTTCTTTACCGCGTATCTGATGCCACCAGCGGTTCAAATCGTGCGCCATTGTACCAGTACCCACTTGGCCCAGACGGTATTGCTTAGAGATGTTTTCGGCTTTTAATATAATGTCTTTCATAATTTGTGAGAAGTGAATTGTGAAAAGTGAATAGAAAGCAACTTCCTATCTATTCACAATTCCGTTTCATTTTACTCGTTTTTAGCTATATAATATTTTCTTTTTTTAATTTTTACGTAAGATTCTTTATCACATTCTACGATCCTCTTCTCACCTTTCACCACTCACAATTCACTTTCCACTTCTCACCATTCACTTTTCACTTCTTATTTATATAATTCTTAAATCCAATCAAAAGTTTTTTGACCGTAATAAGTTGCAAATCAAAGTTATCTTCTTTTGCGACAAAACCTAAGCGTATTGCAATTAAATATTGCGTTTCTAACTCTGAAAGTGACCCTATGGAAATATACAGAAACTGCATTAGCTCCTTATCTCCTTTTCTTGCGGCTCCTTCGGCAATGTTAGATGGAATAGAAACAGCTGCTCTTCTCATTTGAATGGTCAAACCATACTTCTCAGTATCTGGAAACATTTGTGTAATTTGGTAAACTGTAACTACTAAATCCATGCTCTTCTTCCAGACCTCCAAATCTTTATGATCCATATCTTTTTTATTTAGTGAGTAGTGAGTAGTGAATAATGACTAGTGAATAGTGGGTAGTGGGTAGTGAGTAATGAGTAATGAGTCGTGAATAGTGAGTAGTGAGTGGGTAGTTAATGGGAAGATCGTGCTATAAAGGAACATATTTGTTCCTAGTTCACTTTTCACTTCTTATATTCACTTCTCACTACGCACTTTTAACAATTCACTTTTCTATTCACCACTCACCCCTCACTTTTCACTTTTCACTTTCTCTCTACTCACAACTTTTTACTTTTTTTTTCATCGAGCGCAGTCGAAACACAACAACGGTTCTCGACTGCGCTCGAACTGACATTTGTGTTGACTTATTATTACTTGTTATTACTAGCGATACCAACTAAACACTATCTTGAAAGGCGCTCCTTTTAAATTGTAATCTCTCCCCACAATTCACCATCATCCTGAGCCTGTCGAAGGACACGTCTCACCATTCATCTCTCACCATTCACCACCATTCACCTCTCACCACAATTCACCTCTCACCATCATCCTGAGCCTGTCGAAGGACACTTCTCACCACTCACCATTCACCATCATCCTGAGCCTGTCGGAGGACACTTCTCACCTCTCACAATTCACCATCATCCTGAGCCTGTCGAAGGACACTTCTCACCACTCACCATTCACCATCATCCTGAGCCTGTCGAAGGACACTTCTCACCACTCACCATTCACCATCATCCTGAGCCTGTCGAAGGACACCACTCACCATTCACCACTCACCAATTCACACTAAAAACCTCATCTTTTCATTTTCAACACACATCCCAACGATTCCAAAACCAGCACATAATGTGTATTGGTCATTTCTTGGACGGTGGCTTTTTGAGCAGTAAAAGGTCCCGATTCTAATTGTATCGTTTCTCCTATTTGGTACGAAGACACGGTGAGATCAACAGTATCCGAAGTATTGAGCCATTTCTTGATGACATCAATCTCTTCATCACGCACGATTGCAGGTTTTCCTAACCAAAACAAATAGCGGACTGCACCAACGGATTGAAAAACTACATTCCGTTCTGCTTCCGTTAAGTGAACAAAAACATAAGAATTAAAAAGAGGCACTTCCACTTTTTTCTTGCGGTCAGACCATTGTCGCATTTGGATAATCAAAGGACAGTAGCATTCCACACCCATCTTTTGTAATTGTTCTGCTACTTTTTTCTCCCATTTGGGCTTTGTATAGACTACATACCAGTTCATCTTATATCTTGTATTGCCGTAAAATTAGTTCTCCCTATCCGAATTCAGACTATACTTTTCGAGTTATTTATTTAAAAACAATCTCGATACACATCACTTGGAGTTCGAAGCGTATCGAGACGTTTTGTTCTGTTTCACTACTTGAAAACTACTCGTAACCCGCTGAGCACAATTAGCATTTAACGGTTTAACCATATAAAGTTTAATCGTTTAACCGTTTAATCGCTTAACCCTTCACGATCCTATCGCCTGATACACAAAACCAATTGCTTGTAATTCCGGACCATTAAGCAAATTCCTGCCATCAAATACAAAGGCGGGTTTCTGCATAGAATCGTATATTTTTTGCCAGTCGTAGTGAATAAATTCATCCCATTCAGTCAGTATTGCGATTGCGTGAGCATTTTCACAGGCTTCGTACGGATCCAAAAAGGAACGCACGCTATTAGCATTCGCATCAGCATTTCTGGTATCTAAATAATTTAAGTCATCCAGCACTTTTTTAGCCGAAACTTTAGGATCATAAACCGCAATATTTGCGTGCTCATTGATCAGATCATCGGCTACATAAATAGCAGCAGATTCCCGGGTATCATTCGTATCTTTTTTGAACGCCCAACCCAGAAACGCAATTTTCTTGCCAGAAACGGTGTTGTAAAGCGTTTGAACGATGGTATTAGAGAAACGTCTTTTTTGATGGTCATTCATGATGATGACTTGCTCCCAATAATCAGCAACGGCATCTAATCCGTATGATTTTGCAATGTAAACCAAATTCAAAATGTCTTTTTGAAAACAAGAGCCCCCAAAACCAACAGATGCTTTTAGAAACTTAGATCCAATCCTACTGTCCATTCCAATTGCTTTCGCAACTTCGTTGACATCAGCACCTGTTTTTTCGCACAGTTCCGATAAGGCATTGATCGACGAAATTCGCTGTGCTAGAAAAGCATTGGCGGTAAGCTTCGACAACTCAGAAGACCAAACATTAGTAGTTAATATTTTATCGGCTGGTACCCAATTTGAATATACATCAACAAGAGCCTGAATCGCTTTTTTACCTTCCTGTGAAGGATCGCCTCCAATTAGAATTCGATCCGGTTGCAACAAATCAGCTACCGCAGTTCCCTCTGCTAAAAACTCTGGGTTAGAAAGGATTTGGAATTGTACTCCATTTCCGGTATTATCAAGAATACTTTTGATCGCTTCTGCAGTTCGCACCGGAAGTGTCGATTTCTCCACCACTATTTTATTGTCTTTGGCCACACGTGCAATTTGTCTGGCGCAAAGCTCTATGTATTTTAAATCCGCCGCCATGCCCTTACCCTTACCATAGGTTTTAGTAGGTGTATTCACGGATATAAATATAATCTGTGCTTCGTCTATGGCTTTGTCTACATCAGTAGAAAAAAACAAGTTTCTTCCCCGTGCTTCGGCAACAATAACATCTAATCCAGGCTCATAAATAGGAATATTGGCTGTGTCGGTATCATTCCAAGCCGCAATGCGCTCTTCGTTTAAATCAACAACAGTGACTTGTATTTCTGGACATTTTTGAGCAATTACCGCCATCGTTGGGCCACCAACATATCCAGCTCCGATGCAACATATTTTTGTGATTTTCATTCTTTTATTTTTTATTCCCTATTTACTATTCTCGTGTTACTATTTGTCAATTTTACGGCTCACCTTCATCCTGAGCTTATAAAATGACACTTTCATTTAATCGTTTATTGTTTTATTGCTTCAAATTTTCCCAATACCATTGTACCGCAACTTTCAGTCCTTCTTGCATAGAAAATTTTGGATCATAACCCAGCATGCCTTTTGCTTTAGCGATACTAGCCAAAGAATGTGGAATATCGCCCGCTCTGTTGGGACCGTATACAACAGGAACATTCGCAATTTCAGGATTATACTCTGCTAAAAATTCTTTTAAATATCCAACTAAATCATTCAACGTATTTCGGTCACCGCAGGCAGTGTTATAAACAGTATTAACAGCTTGCGGATTTTGTGTCAACATAGCCAATTCATTCATTTGGATGACATTATCGATATAAGTGAAATCACGGGAATAATTGCCGTCTCCGTTTATGTTTGGACTTTCGAGCTGCATGAATTGCATCACAAATTTAGGAATAACGGCGGCATACGCACCATTAGGGTCTTGTTTCCGACCAAAAACATTAAAATAACGCAGTCCAATTGTTTCTAAACCATAGGTTGTGCTAAAAATTCCGGCATACAACTCATTGACATATTTAGTTATCGCATACGGAGAAAGTGGTTTGCCAATTACCTCTTCTACTTTTGGCAATGCTTCTGAATCGCCATAAGTAGAGGAACTTGCTGCATACACAAACCGTTTTACTTTTTCGTCTCTGGCTGCTACCAGCATATTCAAAAATCCGGATACATTCACATCATTCGTAGTCACGGGATCATTTATAGAGCGAGGAACAGATCCTAAGGCCGCTTGATGCAGAACATAATCTGCTCCTTTGACTGCTTTTTGACAGTCCTGCGGATTGCGAATATCACCTTCTATCAAACGAAAATTAGGATGGTTGATGATGGCGTTTAAATTATGTAAGTGCCCCGTGGCAAAATTGTCTAAGCAAACAACATTATAGCCTTTAGACAGAAAATATTCTCCCAAATTGGAGCCTATAAAACCCGCGCCTCCGGTAATTAACACTGTTTTTTTTATCTCTTCTTTCATTTGCTTTTTCTGTATTAAAAAAATAACTCGCCACAAGCTGAAAAGCTTATCGTTTTTGTTAGCAGGCTTACGGTCTAAACGGACATAATCAGAAATTATTTGCCACAGATTTCAAAAATCATTACAAATTAATTTGTTGAAATTGTTGAAATTCATAGCGAAACTTTTTAGAACCTAAAAAGTAAAGACACTAAAGTACAACGTTTTAACTATCTTTAATTAATAAACTACTTTCTTGGCTTATTAAGTATTTTTTGTGCTATTCTTTGGTATACACTTTTAGGTTGTTCTTCCTCATAATATCCATTGGCATACGTACCATATCCATACCCGTAACCATATCCGGTACCGTATTTTGCTTTGTTCTCCAGCCCGTTTAAAATGATGCTGGCGTTATCTAATTCCCCGCGTTTTACTCGATTATTCAACAAGGTAATCATGTCTTTTTTAGTAAAATTCTGCCGAACGATATACAGCGTCACATCACAATATTGCGCTAATTCTAATGCATCTGACACCAAGCCTACAGGCGGGGTATCTAAAATAATGTAATCGTATTTTTTCTTTAGTTCTTCAATTAAAGACCCCATATTGTCACTCATGATCATCTCTGATGGATTTGGAGGAACAGGTCCGGCAAGAATCACATCCAAATACGGAATGTGGGTGTGATTTATAATTTCATCGACCGTTTTTTGTTTGATCAGATAATTGACAACTCCAACGTCATTAGACAAATTAAATTCAGTAGCCAGTTTTGGTTTTCTTAAATCGAGACCAATAACTACGGTTTTCTTTTCGCTCAATGCAAATACGGTAGCAATATTTATCGAACAAAAGGTTTTTCCTTCGCCACTGACAGAGGAGGTAATCATCAGTGTTTTGGCACCACCTACATTTTGTTGTTTGTACAAAAACTGAAGAGAAGACCGAATAGCTCTAAAGGATTCCGACAAAGCCGATTTGGGTCGGTCATAAACCGCTAAATTTGTATTTTCTTTATTGACACCCACAACACCAATCAACGGAATTTTTGTCATTTTACTGATATCCTCCGCATTTTGAATCGAATTATTGACAAAGAAAATTGCAAAAACAAAAATTAATGGAACTAATATTCCCAGAAACGCAGCCAAAATATAATTTACCGATGTTTTAGGTCCAATCAATCCGCCACCTGTATCTTTTGCTGGATCTATAAATTGAATATCCGACAAATTAGCCGCTTTAACAATATCGGCTTCACTCCTTTTTTGGAGAAAGGTGCTGTAGATGTTATCACTCAAATCATATTTTCTTTTGATTTTAATGAGCTCTTGCTGATCATCCGGCAATTGTTTTATTGTGCTTTCTGCTTCATTAATTTTACTGCTCACTTGCGCTAAATCATATTGCAATGCTGCTTTTGCCGTAGCAATATTCTCTAACAACACACTTTTGACGGCCTCCATTTGATTGTCAAAATCCTGAAATATTTTCTCGCTTTTTACGGCATACGCCATTTCAGATCTTTGTGTAGACAATGCAATCAATTTAGAAACATTAACTACAATATTAGGATCTTCAATTCCCGCTACCGAAGGTGCAGGGAGTTTTGCATAATTAGTGCTGTTTTTCAAATAAGCCTTCAGCGAATTGTAATAGGCTACTTGGCGGGTAACTTCATCCTTAGCAACATCAAATTCCAGAATTTTATCTGAGAACTTGGCACCACCGGCTTCAATATCATATATATTTTTACCCTGTCTGAAGGTCTTGAGCTCATTACCAGTTTCCTTAAGTTGAGATTCCATAGCAATCAAAGTACTGTCTATAAAAGCTATTGTATTGGTAGCAAACTGATTCTTGCTGTCTAATTTTCGTTTGATCAACATGGCAACAGTCGCATTCAAATACTCGACCATTCTGGCTTTATTGGTTCCCTGCATTCCCAAGGTCATTATAGAACCGCCTTTTTCATCGGAACGCACACTGAGACCTTTGTATCCTGCAACCGTTCCGTCAAAATCACTAAAACTAACATAATATTCATTCCCTTTGTATAAACCAGGATTGTCTTTTATTTGTAATTTCCAATTCAAAAATGGCAAAGATACTTGCTGTCCCACTTTGTATCTTTTGACAAAGTCTCCCGTTGCAACCGCTGTGTTGCTGTATG
Organism: Flavobacterium sp. W20_MBD1_R3; assembly: GCF_052119725.1. Lineage (NCBI taxonomy): Bacteria > Pseudomonadati > Bacteroidota > Flavobacteriia > Flavobacteriales > Flavobacteriaceae > Flavobacterium > Flavobacterium sp. W20_MBD1_R3. Next base: position 56,312 of record NZ_JBGQOR010000009.1, on the reverse strand, counting down.
AATTTGTAGCATAAGTGAGCACTGAAGCATTTTGATTTTCAAATGGGATTAGGATTTCATACTCACTTTCACTGAGAAACGTAATTTTAATTAAATTTCCGGACAGTTGCCCTTTGGATTTGTCAATACTTACATAAAACGGAACTGCTCCATAAGCATCGATTTTTTTAAATTCGCCTTGTGCTAAATAATTAATGTAATACTGCAATTTATCAACCACTAACTCATTGTGTGATCTGGATTGTAATGTGGTAGAGATAGACTGAACCTGATCCGAAGTACCGCCCCAATTAAAAACCAAACTGGTATTAGAGGTAAAAAGAGGATTACTTTCTTCCTTGACGGCAATAAGGCTTTCCATACCATAAATTTTTTCTTTACGGATATTAACCTGATAAGCAATAGTAAAAGTGATCAACAAACTTAGTACGAACCACTTCCAATAACTTCCAATTTTTATCAGAAAACCTTTAAAATCAAAGTTGACTTGATTTTCAAAAATCGAAAAATCTTTTATATCTAACATTTTAGGAACGCTGTTTTAATTTCTTAATAATAAAAAGGTGGTTGTAGCCAAAGATAGTAACGTAATTATTGTCCCCAAGGATTCGATACCCGTTTTTCCGGTTCCCCACGTTTTTTGTTTCAGCGGTTTGATATAAATATAATCATTAGGCTGCAAATAATAATAGGGCGATTGCATTACATTAATGTCTGTAAGATCTAAATCATGCATTTGAATTCCTATTGGCGTTTTTCTCATGATGGTCACAGCTTTTCTATTTCCGGTAATAGAAATATCTCCTGCATTAGCAATTGCTTCCATTATAGTTACGTGTTCTTGGAATAATGTTTTAGTTCCCGTACTACCAATTTCCCCATTAATAGTATACCTAAATCCAGCTAATTTCACGGTTACAAAAATATTAGCCTCTTTATTAAAGTACTCCGCTAATAATTGCTTTTCGATTCTAACCCTGATTTCATCCAGCGTGTACCCAATTACCGTAATTTCTCCTAGTACTGGAATGCGTATGGCTCCATGATCATCTACGGTAAAACCGTCAAAATATAATCCTGACTCGGATTTTCCAGCCGCCGCACCTTCGCCTGTAGGACTAAAAATAGCGACTAATTTAGGATCTATAGCCTTTATGGTAATACTCAAAACATCACTTGTTTGCAATCGGTAAGGCTTAGCCTCTACTGCTGCGATAGCCGATGCTGAAGGAGCATTATCTTTTTTTTGTAGATAAATTAAATCTTTAGTTGGTATACATGAAGAGAGCAATACACTTACAATTAACAATAAACTCAGTACCGATCTGCTCATTTTCAATGTTTTTAGGCGACAAATATAGCTTTTCATTTACTATTTAAAAAGTGTCCCGATTCAATAAATGTATTAATTATTTTTAAAAGACTTTTCAAAAGGGACTCTTTGTAAGATGCTCCTTCCCAAGGTAACTTCATCTGCATATTCTAGCTCGTCACCCACCGAAATTCCTCTGGCGATTGTTGAAATTATAATTTCGCAATCTGTGATTTGCTTGTAAATATAAAAGTTAGTCGTATCACCTTCCATTGTAGAGCTTAAAGCAAATATAATTTCGTTGACACTCCCTGATTTTACTTTCTCGACTAATGTAGTGATATTAAGTTGACTTGGGCCAACCCCGTCAATAGGGGAAATTTTACCGCCCAACACATGGTAAATTCCTCTAAACTGTCCCGTATTTTCAATCGCCATGACATCGCGAATATCCTCGACAACACAAATAATGTGATGATTCCTGTTTTTGTTAGCACAAATTTCACACAGCGCGCTATCCGATATATTATGACAACTGGCGCAATACTTAATATCCTCTCGCATGGCCACCAAGGCTTGCGCCAAAAATCCTGTTTGTTCCTTTGGTTGTTTTAACAAATGCAACACCAGTCGCAATGCCGTTCGCTTACCAATTCCTGGCAACTGAGACATTTCATTGACTGCCTTTTCTATTAATTTTGATGAAAATTCCATAGCTGCAAATGTAGTAATTTGTTTAATTGATTATTTGTTGAATTGATTTTATACTACAGCTATTGTATTTTAAACCCTGTTTCTCGTATTTATCGAGTACACTATCTTTAAAGTTAAGCTCTTTCAACGGTTACTCTAAGCAATTTTGAATAGTAATTTGAAAGCTTAACGCTTGTAAATTATATCGATAAGCTATGAAAACATGCAGTTTCAGGAACCTTTACAGCTATTTTTTATCGCAAACTTATATTCAACTCGAACTGACGAATCCTTAACTTAATGACATTGCTTCTCGCCTGCACTCTAACTGACAATTAGATTTGGTTATAAGCAAGAAGAATAAAACAATGTCGCATTTTTTTTACCATATAAGTCATATAAGTTTAAGTTTCAATTGGGTTAGCCTTATGTAACTATAACAATAATAAGGTCATTTAAGGTTTAATTCTTATATGACTTATATGTTAAATATTATTTCACTCCTTTTTTAGTATGACATTAAATAGGTCCAACTACTTAATAGCTATGATGTAAAAAAGTCTTTTTTAGACAAAAGCACGTTAGATGTAAAACAATTCCATTGTTGGCTGCAGTATCGTCAAGCACTTATAATGCTGCACGCTAACCACCAATTAATTAGCAGCTAGTTGTGTTTCAAGAAATATAAGAGCTCAAGGCTAAAGGAAATAGCAAATTCAGATCTGAAGGATTGAACAAAAAATCGTATTTTGCTCCCTTTAAATTCAAGTCATGAGTCCATTCGCCATTCTATCGTTAATTGTAATCTACTTCGGAATTCTATTTTTGATTTCCCATTTTGTAAGCCGAAAGGACAGTGGTAATGCCGCTTTTTTTAAAGCGAACAAGAACTCGAAATGGTACTTAGTAGCTTTTGGAATGATTGGAACGGCACTTTCTGGCGTAACTTTTATTTCAGTACCGGGCGAAGTGGGTTCGCCAAACGGAGAGCAGTTCAAGTATTTTCAGTTTGTTCTGGGAAATGCAATTGGTTTCATCATTATTGCAAAAGTCTTGCTGCCGTTGTATTACCGCATGAACCTGACTTCTATATATGGTTATATTGAGCAACGGCTTGGCGTGTATTCCTATAAAACGGCTGCAACAATTTTCCTAATCAGCCGAACCATAGGATCTGCGTTTCGATTGTATCTTGTGGTGATTGTTTTACAGCGTTATGTTTTTGATTATTATAATATCCCATTTGCCGCTACCGTTTTGATTTCGCTGGCTTTGATCTTTGCCTATACCTATCGCGGCGGACTCAAAACGATTATTATTACGGATACGTTGCAAACTTTTTTCTTAGTGACTTCCGTTTTTATGACTATTTTCTTTATTTGCAGAAGCTTGAATTTAGATGCTTTTGAAGCTTTTGAAACCGTAAAAAACAGCAATTATTCTAAAGTATTTTTCTTTGAGGATTTCGTGTCGAGTAAGTTCCATTTTGTAAAACAAATTCTGGGAGGAATTTTTGTAACGATTGCTATGGTGGGATTAGATCAGGATTTAATGCAAAAAAACCTGAGCTGCAAGAATATTGGCGAAGCACAAAAAAACATGTATACATTTACCGGAATATTTGTACTTATCAATATATTTTTTCTCAGCGTAGGCGCGCTGCTATATGTTTATGCAGCCAAAAACGGAATTGAAGTTCCCACTGATTTAATCACCGGTAATCCCAGAACTGATTTGCTTTTCCCTGAGATTGCTTTTCATCATCTGACACTAATCCCATCGGTTATTTTCTTGTTGGGACTAACCGCGGCAACTTTTGCCACGACTGACTCCGCATTAACGGCCCTTACTACTTCGTTTTGTGTAGATTTTCTTGGCATGGACAAAGCGGAACATCAAAACAAACCCAATGTAGTCCGAAACAGACATCTGGTTCATGTTGCCTTTTCGTTTTTGATGTTTCTGGTTATACTATTTTTTAATGCTATTAATGACAGTTCTGTAGTAGGAATGATTTTCAGAGTAGCGTCGTACACGTATGGACCACTTTTGGGGCTGTACTGTTTTGGGCTATTTGTAAAGTCGAAAAAAGTCAAAGATAAACTGGTTCCGCTGATTTGTTTGTTGTCACCAGCACTCACTTATTTTGTCAGCGAAAATTCTAAAACATTGTTTTTTGGGTATGTATTTGACAATGAACTGATAATTATCAACGGACTAATTACTTTTGTTGGATTATTGTTGATCAGCCAAAAGACGACCTCAGGAACGAGATTTTAGTTGTAGCCCAGATGGCAGCGGCATCCTTTTCTTGTTCCGTTTTTTAACGGGGCAAGAAAAGATATAGCGTACAGCTGGAAAAAGCTCCTAAAAATATTAGTATTGGTTGGTACTCAATAAGACTAGGGTGCAGGATATTTCTACTTTGATATCATTCAGTTTCAGCAGTTGATATAATTCTGGGTTTTCAGTTCCTGGATTAAAAATGACACGTTTAGGTTTTGCCTCTACAATATAATTGTAATAATCGCGCTGGCGTGCAGGGTTCAAATAAAGGGTAACGGTATCGATGTTTTTTAGCGGAATGGCTTTGGTCTGGATTTTTACACCGGCAACTTCACCCGCGTTTTGACCTAGGGCAAGCACGGAATGTCCTTTATCTACGAGCATAGTGATCGCTTTGAAGGCGTATTTCTCCGGTTTAGTTGTTGCTCCAAGAACCAATGTTTTTTTATTCTTTATCATTTTCTATAAGTGTATCTGGCAAAAGTAATCAAAAAGGTTTATTCGTTCAGGAATTTTGCAGATTATACGATTTCTATTTTGAATTTTCTACCGAAAGATTTCAAAATTATTATCGTCTGTGCGAAGACCATGAAAAAGGGTTGGAATTGTTATAGCAGCCGCCCAAGATTTTTTTTACTACGATTTGAAAAAGGATTGCAGCATTTTGAAAGTCGAAAGGAATCCATTCTGCTGGCAATAAAAACATTTCCCTAACATTAAAAAATAAAAAAAGAGTATTTTTACACCCTTAAAAACAAAATATGGATCTTTTTATTTATCTGTTCGTCGCTCTTTTCTCTGTGTTAAATCCCATTGGGACTGTTCCTATTTTTGTGGGACTCACACAACACGACAGTAAAAAAGAACGATCCCGAATTTCGTTGTGGACCGCAATTAATGTGTTTATTATCTTGATTGTGTCGTTTTTTATTGGTCAGTATGTTCTAATATTTTTTGGAATTAGTATCGATGCACTTCGAATTGCCGGCGGACTAATCATTGTAAATTCTGGTTTTTCATTACTGTCAGGACAATTTAATAAAAAACGAGGTATCACTAAAAAAGCAGAAAACGATGCTCAAAAAAGAAATGACATCGCGTTGACACCACTCGCAATCCCCATGCTTGCAGGACCTGGATCTATTTCGTTGTTGATTGCTTTTTATCAAGAGCACAATGGTACAAGCGAAATTATCATTTCATCCCTTGCCATTCTTGCCATTGCAGTTGCGATTTTCATTATCCTAAAAAGTGCGCATTACTTATCAAAAATTCTTGGAGAGTCCGGAATTGTGGCAATTTCCAGAATTATTGGTTTCATTGTAATTGCGATAGGAATACAATATATTGTAAGTGCAATTATCAATATTATAAAGGGTAATTTGATTTAAATATTTAATTCAGGCAAATACTTTTCGCATTGCCTGAATTATAGAATTATTTTCTTGGCAAAAAGATTTCGGCCATCATACATCTAGCGCTTCCACCCCCACAAGCCTCAATAGTATCAAGACTTGAGCTCAATATCTCAGCATGTTGTTCCAGCTGCCCAATTTGTTTTGGAGTCAGACTCTGATGCGCAGCGGCACTCATCACTACGTATCTTTTGTCCATTGTACCTCGAATTTCAAGCATATTACCGGCAAAAGTATTCATTTGAGCTTCCGTAATTAAGATAATTTCTTTGCCGTTTTCTTTTAGATTGTCCAGCACCATTTTACGTTCTTTTTTATCATCGATACAATCAGCACAAATTACTGCAAACGTTTCTCCCAAACACATCATCACATTGGTATGGTAAATCAGTTTCCGTTCTGAATCGACAGTTTGATAGGCTTCGAAAATTACTGGCGCATAATCAAAATCCTCACAAAATTCGATAAATAATTCTTCATCTGCTCGTGGCGATAAAGCGCAATATGCTTTAGCGTTAGCTCTGTCCAGAAGCAAACTTCCTGTTCCTTCTAAATAGAATCCGTCTTCTTCAGCAGAAGTATAGTCGATAATATTATGAATCACGAATCCTTTGTCTTCCAGAACATCTAAAATTTCTTCGCGGCGCTCTTGACGTCTATTTTCAGCAAACATAGGATATAGGGCTACATCACCGTTTTCGTGAAAAGAAATCCAATTGTTAGGAAAAATACTGTCAGGTGTATCCGGGTTTAAAGTGTCGTCTATAACGGTTACATTTACCCCTACAGCTGTTAATTTTTCGACAAAAGCATCAAATTCCTGTTGTGCTTTAGCATTTACCGTAGCAGGCAGCAAACCGTCGATCACTTTTTGATAGTAATTATTTACCGCTGTTTGTTCGTTCATCCGAAAGGCCACGGGACGAATCATCAATATGGAATTTGTTGTTTGTTTCATGATTTTTTTGTTTTAAATTATTTCGTATGCAGAGACGCACTGCAGTGCGTCTCTAAGGTTACGTCTCTAAGGATGCGTCGCTACAGATGCGTCGCTGCGGTTGCGTTTCAATCTTTATTCCCGAATCAAAGGCAAGGTTGAACAGCGCAATAATCCTTCTTGCTTAGCGATTTCGGCATAAGGAACTTCTTCGACTACAAAACCGTTGGCACGCAACCAATTATTTAGTCGCGTGAAATTTCTTTCTGAAACAACAACTGCAGTATCGATAGAAAAAATATTTGAATTCATGTGATACATTTCGTCTCTGGTGATGTGAAATAAGTTTTCTTTCCCAAAAAGATTCACTAAAAACAAATAATCGGCTTCTTCACGAAAACCACCTTTGTATATAATTCCTTTGTTATTTCCTACAGGCTGAAAACAGCAATCTAGATGCAAGGCATTGTCACGAGCTTCAATTTTCGATTTTACTAAATCAAATTCCTTGACAATTTTATTTGGGAACAAATCTTTAATATATTGCACTCCTTGTACATTGGTTCGTGCCGTGATGTAGTCTTGATAATCGCTTCCTTTGTAGGTACCAACAAAAATATGATCGTTCCACAACATCACATCACCGCCTTCAATGTGCACTTCTGCTGGAGGGCGAACTACTTTTATAGGATCAACTTGGTCAATTATATACTGAATCGCATCTAATTCCCGCTCACGATCTGGTAATATGTTTGATTTTACAAACACGTCTCCAATTACAAATCCAATATCTCTCGTAAAAATTTGGTTATAGTTTTCAATCATTTCCGGGCGAAACACTTTTACATCATATTTAGTAAGGACGCGATTAAAGGCTTCCATTTCATTGACCATATCTTCCTCAATTGGATAGGTACCTGCCAATAGGTGTTCTAAAGATTTTGGATCATAGGCTTCTTCTTGTTTTGGAGTGGGCCCATTATCTATTGCTGTACCCAAAACAACTGCCTTGAGTTTTGAAGTTTCATTATTTATATTTAATTCTAACATATTTCTTTAGCTTTTGGCAAATATAAAAAAAGCTCCACAAATTTGTGAAGCTTTTTAACTATGAATTTATCTTTTATCAGCTGTTTTGAATTCGCGTAAAGGATGACCGGTGTAAATTTGTCTTGGTCTTCCGATGGGCTCTTTATTTTCACGCATTTCTTTCCATTGCGCGATCCAACCTGGTAACCGACCTATAGCGAACATTACTGTAAACATATCGGTAGGAATTCCCAGTGCTCTGTAAATAATTCCAGAGTAGAAATCTACATTAGGATATAAATTTCTGGATTTGAAGTATTCGTCTTCTAGTGCCGCTTCTTCCAGTTTCTTGGCAATTGCAAGAATTGGATCTTCAACACCAAGGGTTGCTAAAACTTCATTGGCTGCTTTTTTGATGATTTTAGCTCTTGGATCAAAGTTTTTATAAACTCTGTGACCAAAACCCATCAATCTAAAAGGATCATTTTTATCTTTGGCTTTAGCCATGTACTTATCAGCATCGCCGCCGTTTCTATGAATTTCTTCTAGCATTTCAAGAACTGCTTGATTTGCACCACCATGTAGTGGTCCCCAAAGTGCCGAAACTCCGGCAGATATTGATGCAAATAGCCCTGCATGTGATGAACCTACCATTCTAACGGTTGAAGTAGAACAGTTTTGTTCGTGATCTCCGTGAAGGATAAATAACTTATCTAGGGCATCTATAACTACAGGATTTGGCGTGTACGGCTCTGTAGGCAATTCAAACATTAAATGCATAAAATTCTCTACATAACCTTTGGTATTATCGTAATAATTCAAAGGGTATCCCATACTTTTTCTGTAGGTCCAAGAGGCAATAACCATGAATTTCCCCATAGTTTTACAAACGGCTTCATACATTTCTTTTTCATTGTCTACATTAACCGATTTTGGGTTGAATGCTGTCAATGCACTAGTCAAAGCTGCTAAAACGCCCATAGGGTGAGCCGTTTTTGGAAAACCATCAATGATGTTTTTCATTTCTTCATTGACAAGTGTGTATTTTCTGATATCCGTTTCAAATTGCACTAGCTGTTGAGCAGTTGGCAATTCTCCAAAGATTAAAAGGTAAGACACTTCTAGAAAATCAGCTTTCTCGGCTAAATCTTCAATAGAATACCCTCTGTAACGAAGAATTCCTAATTCTCCATCTAGAAAAGTAATATCACTTTTACAAGAACCTGAGTTTTTATAGCCCGGATCTAGTGTTATTATACCGGATAAATCACGTAATTTGTTAATATCGATGGCAACTTCATTTTCACTCCCTACAATTATAGGCAGTTCAATTTTTTTTCCGTCGATTTCTAATGTTGCTGTTTTTGACATAATATAGTTGAAAATAAACTTTTAAATAATAATTTATCAAATCTAGGGAATTAAACACTAATTAAAAAGAGAATAACACAATGATATTGTTAAATATTACCAAAAAAAAACCATTCACACGAAGTGAATGGCTAAAAAAGAGCTCAAAAGATGTTATTTTATTTTAAAAGCATTTTTTCCAGGAAAAAAAGCAGTTTCACCTAATTCTTCTTCAATTCGCAACAATTGATTGTATTTTGCCATACGATCTGAACGAGATGCAGAACCAGTTTTGATTTGTCCACAATTTAAAGCTACGGCTAAATCAGCAATGGTATTGTCCTCTGTCTCTCCAGAACGGTGTGACATTACAGAAGTAAATCCTGCATTTTTAGCCATATTAACTGCTGCAATAGTTTCAGTCAATGTTCCAATTTGGTTTACCTTAACCAAAATTGAATTGGCAATTCCTTTTTCAATACCGGTAGACAAACGCTCAACATTAGTAACGAATAAATCATCTCCAACTAATTGTACTTTATCGCCTATTTTGTCTGTAAGGTATTTCCATCCATCCCAGTCATTTTCATCCATTCCATCTTCGATAGAAATAATTGGATAATTTGCTGCTAAATCAGCTAAATAATCCGCTTGTTCTTCTGAAGTTCTAATTTTTCCTGTTTCTCCTTCAAATTTAGTGTAATCGTATTTTCCGTCTACAAAAAATTCTGAAGCAGCACAATCCAAGGCCACCATAACTTCATCGCCAAAAGTATAACCAGCTGCTTCAACCGCTTTTTTGATTGTATCTAAAGCATCTTCAGTACCTCCGGCAAGAGTTGGGGCAAAACCACCTTCGTCTCCTACAGCAGTACTCAATCCTCTATCGTGTAAAACTTTTTTAAGGCTGTGAAAAATCTCCGTTCCCATTTGCATGGCGTGCGTAAAAGTAGTGGCTTTTACCGGTATAATCATAAATTCCTGAAACGAAATAGGAGCATCAGAATGAGATCCTCCGTTGATGATATTCATCATAGGAACGGGCAATGTATTAGCAGAAACTCCACCTATGTATCTGTATAAAGGCAATCCTAATTCATTTGCAGCAGCTTTTGCAACAGCTAAGGAAACACCCAAGATTGCATTTGCTCCCAACTTAGATTTATTAGGTGTACCGTCTAAATCGATCATCATTTGATCAATGACGTTTTGTTCAAAAACGGAAACTCCAAGAAGTTCATCTGAAATAAGGGTATTCACATTTTTCACTGCATTCAAAACTCCTTTTCCAAGAAATGCTTTTCCTCCGTCACGTAACTCAACTGCTTCATGTTTCCCAGTAGAGGCTCCAGATGGCACTGCGGCTCTACCTAAAACTCCATTATCTGTAATTACATCTACTTCTATTGTAGGATTTCCTCTTGAATCGAAAATTTGTCTTGCGTGAATTTTGATAATAATACTCATATACTAAAATTTAAAATTATAATTACAAATATATTCTATCTATTGCAATGATTTAATGAAAATAATGAATGTTATTAACGATAACGTTATAATTTTTTCCCAAACAAATCATTTTTGCTTTTTAAAGAATTAATTTTCACAATATATGTTATTTTATAAATTTAAAATTAAATCATGGAAAGCCAATCTTGATCAAAAAAAAAACATCGCCAGTCAGAAACAAAAAAACAATTTAAATATGATTAAAATCCTTATTATCAATTATTTACATTAATTTTATATGTATTATAAGACCAAAAAAGATAGTATCAACACTACTTTTTGCTAAATTTTTTATGGTTTAATTTTTAAATAAAAAAGTAATGGAAACAAGAGGAAACCACAATAATTCAGCCCATTCTACTGATATAATAGAAATATTGGGCGGGATGACTACACCATTAGAAAACACATCAGATTTAGATCCATTAATCAAGTATATTGGAGAAGCAAAATATGTTCTTTTAGGAGAAGCCTCACATGGAACTCATGAATATTATACTTGGAGAGCTAAAATAACGCAACGTCTTATTCAGGAAAAAGGATTTTCTTTCATAGGTGTTGAAGGAGATTGGCCAGATTGTTATCGTCTGAACCGTTTCGCAAAAGGATATTTAGATTCCGGGAAAGACATCTTAAGCGTCATGAATGAATTCAAAAGATGGCCCACCTGGATGTGGGCAAATTGGGAAGTTGCCGCTTTTATAGATTGGCTCAAAAGCCATAATGAAAACATAACGGCCGATAAAAGAATTGGATTTTACGGCTTGGATGTATACAGCTTTAAAGAATCCATGCAAGCCATAATTCAATATTTAGAACAAAATGACCCAACGGCATTGGCTGTTGCCAAAAAAGCAATGGAATGTTTTGAACCGTACGAAAAAGACGAAGGTCAATCATATGCACGTGCCTCCTCATTTGTTCCAGAATTATGTGAAAAAGAAATACTGCACTTGCTTACTGAAATCTTAAAAAACAGTCCCAATTACAATCATGATCCAGAAAATGTTTTGAGCACAGAACAAAATGCGCACGTTATTCGAAATGCAGAAAAATACTATCGCGCCATGATCAAAAGAGGTTCTGCTTCATGGAATATTCGTGACGAACACATGGTTGCTACCATTGACCGACTTTTGAAATTCCATGGCAAAGATGCAAAAATAATAATTTGGGAGCACAACACCCACATTGGTGACGCACGAGCCACAGATATGGCAACTGAAGGAATGATCAACGTAGGTCAACTACTTAGGGAGCAACATGCCACAGAAGGCGTTGTAGCCGTAGGATTTGGATCATACAAAGGCAGCGTGGTTGCTGGCAGAGAATGGGGAGATTCCATGCGAAAAATTAAGGTTCCAGAAGCCGTTGAAGGCAGTTGGGAACATGCGATGCATTTAGCAAGTAAAGGTCAAAACCGCCTGTTATTGATGAACAAAATACAAACGGAAGAATGCATGTCTGCACCCATAGTTCATCGTGCAATAGGCGTAGTATACAATCCAGAACATGAAAAATTTGGCAATTATGTACCTACAATACTACCCAAAAGGTATGATGCTTTTATATATATTGATGAAACAACTGCTTTGCACCCTATAAATATCCCGCAGAATGGGGATCAAATACCTGCAACTTATCCCTTTGGTATGTAATCGTGATTACTAAAAAAAGGGCTGACAGGTAAATAAGTCAAGCCCTTTATAGTATTGTTTAAGCTTATCATTTACTCTAAATACTCCCCTTTATATTCTCAATAAACTGATCAAATAAATAAGAAGAATCATGTGGACCCGGGCTTGCCTCTGGATGGTATTGAACTGAAAAACAATTTTTGCTTTTCATACGCATACCTGCAACCGTTCCATCATTGAGATGAAGATGTGTAATTTCTAAATCAGGATGATTATCTAATTCTTCTTTATTAACGGCAAAACCATGATTTTGAGAAGTGATTTCTCCTTTTCCCGTGATTATATTTGTTACGGGATGATTAATCCCTCTGTGACCATTAAACATTTTATAGGTTGAAATGCCATTGGCTAAACCAATTATCTGATGTCCCAAACAAATTCCAAATAAGGGTTTGTCATTTTCAAGAATTTCCTTTGCAACCTGAATAGCTCCAAAAAGCGGCTCCGGATCACCGGGTCCGTTGGACAAAAAATATCCATCTGGATTGAATGCGGCTAAATCCTGATAAGTTGCATCAAAAGGATATACCTTGATATAACAATCTCTTTTAGCTAGATTACGGAGGATATTCATTTTTATTCCCAAATCTAGAGCGGAAATCTTATAGGTTGCATTCTCGTCACCAAAGAAATAAGGCTCCTTAGTTGATACTTTAGAAGCTAATTCTAACCCCTTCATGTCCGGAACTTTTGCCAATGCAATTTTTAAATCTTCAATTGAAGTTTCATCCGTGCAGATTACTGCATTCATCACACCATTATCACGAATGTAACTTACCAGAGCACGCGTATCAACATCAGAAATACAGATCAGGTTCTGCTTAATAAAATAATCTTCTAAACTCCCTGAAGCATCTTCACGAGAATAGTTGAAACTAAAATTTTTACAAACCAATCCAGCAATTTTGATGCTATCTGATTCTATTTCGTTCTCATTAACCCCATAATTTCCAATATGCGCATTTGTAGCAACCATTAATTGACCAAAATATGAAGGGTCAGTAAATATTTCTTGGTACCCTGTCATTCCTGTATTAAAACAAACTTCTCCAAAAGTCGTCCCTTTGATTCCAATAGATTTACCGTGGAAAATGGTGCCGTCACTTAATAGAAGAATTGCCTTTTGTCGTGTTGTATATTTCATTCGTTGATTTCTAATAATTTTTTTAAAGATGTCTTGTAACTAGAAAATGCGTTTTTATATGTAGTTAAATATTTTACAAATTTAATTGTTTAACGCAATGGATGCAAGTTTTTGAAATTTATTGCAAAAAAAAAATCAAAATAAATCGACCCAGATGATAACGTAGCCTTTTCAGGCACCTTTTACTCTTTTTGTTTAAAGCAAGAATACCTTGCACAGCATAACAATACACCAGTATATCAAATAGGATCTATTCCGAAAAAACCAAAAAAAAAGGATAAACTATTAATAGCTTATCCTTAATTTTTATTGAGTGACTATTTTCATAATTACTCAGCTGTCTCAGTAGTTGTTTCAGTTTCGGCAGTTGGAGCTTCAGTAGCTTCATCTTTCTTAGCTTTACCACCACGACGGCTTTTTGCTTTTTTAACTTCTTTTTTACCACCATTGTAAAGTTCATTGAAATCAACTAATTCGATCATTGCCATATCAGCATTATCTCCTAAACGATTTCCAACTTTAATGATACGAGTGTATCCACCTGGACGGTCTCCTACTTTAGCAGCTACGTCTCTGAACAAGTCAGTTACGGCATACTTGCTACGTAAGTAAGCAAAAACGATACGACGATTGTGAGTCGTATCCATTTTAGATTTTGTTATAAGCGGCTCAACAAATTGTTTAAGCGCTTTTGCTTTAGCGACAGTAGTGTTAATACGTTTGTGCTCGATAAGAGAACAAGCCATATTAGCTAACATAGATTTTCTATGTGCAGTCTGTCTGCTTAAGTGATTGAATTTTTTTCCGTGTCTCATTGCTGTGTAAATTTAAACCTTGCGGCTTAGATTATTCTTTATCTAATTTGTATTTTGCTAAGTCCATACCGAAGTTCAAATTCTTAACAGCAACAAGTTCGTCAAGCTCTGTTAAAGATTTTTTACCAAAATTACGGAATTTCATTAGGTCATTTTTATTGAACGATACTAAATCACCAAGTGTATCAACTTCAGCCGCTTTCAAACAATTTAATGCTCTAACAGAAAGATCCATATCAACAAGCTTAGTTTTAAGCAATTGTCTCATGTGTAATGATTCCTCATCATATGATTCCGTTTGTGCAATTTCGTCAGCCTCGAGTGTAATTCTTTCATCAGAAAATAACATGAAGTGATGAATTAAAACTTTTGCAGCTTCAGTAAGAGCATCTTTAGGATTAATTGATCCATCAGTTTTTATTTCGAAAACTAATTTTTCATAATCTGTTTTTTGCTCTACACGGAAGTTTTCTATCGCATACTTCACATTTTTTACCGGAGTAAAAATGGAATCTGTGAAAATAGTTCCAATTGCAGCATTCTGTTTCTTGTTCTCTTCAGCAGGAACATACCCTCTACCTTTCTCGATTGTTAAATCAAAATTAAGTTTGATTTTAGGATCTAAATTACAGATAACTAGTTCTGGGTTCAAAACTTGGAAACCTGAAATGAATTTCTGAAAATCACCAGCTGTCAATTGATCTTTACCGGATACTGATATAGTAACTGATTCATTATCGACATCTTCAATCTGACGTTTAAAACGTACTTGTTTAAGATTAAGGATTATTTCAGTAACGTCTTCAACAACTCCTGAAATAGTAGAAAACTCATGATCTACACCTTCAATACGAACAGATGTAATTGCATAACCTTCTAATGCTGAAAGCAAAACTCTTCTAAGTGCATTACCAACGGTCAGTCCGTAACCAGGTTCTAAAGGTCTGAATTCAAATTTACCTTCAAAATCGGTTGAATCGATCATGATAACTTTATCGGGCTTCTGAAAATTAAATATTGCCATAAATTTCGACTAAGTCAATTATTATTTGTTGTATAACTCTACGATTAATTGTTCTTTAATGTTTTCTGGGATTTGAAGTCTCGCAGGTACAGAAACAAAAGTACCCTCTTTGATATCATTATTCCAAGTAATCCATTCATAAACATGACTTGAATTAGACAAAGAACGTTCGATAGCTTCTAAAGATTTAGATTTTTCACGAACTGCGACTTTATCACCAGGTTTAAGGTGATAAGAAGCGATATTTACAATTTCACCATTCACAGTAACGTGTCTGTGGGATACAAGTTGTCTTGCACCTCTTCTAGATGGAGCAATGCCCATTCTAAAAACAACGTTATCTAATCTTGCTTCACATAATTGTAAAAGAACTTCACCAGTAACACCTTTGGTTGCTGATGCCTTTTTAAATAAACCTCTGAATTGCTTTTCTAAGATTCCATAAGAATATTTAGCTTTTTGTTTCTCCATTAACTGGATAGCAAATTCAGATTTTTTACCTCTTTTTTTAGCCATCCCGTGTTGTCCGGGTGGGTAATTTCTTCTTTCGAAAGCTTTATCGTCTCCGAAAATTGCTTCGCCAAATTTACGGGCGATTCTTGTACTTGGACCAGTATATCTTGCCATTTTAAATTGTTTAAGATAGAGATTATGAATTCAGGTCTCCTCCTTCGATAATCGATAATCTACCTTGGTTATACTAAAAATTTATTAAACTCTACGTCTTTTTGGAGGACGACAACCGTTGTGAGGCATTGGAGTAACATCAATAATCTCAGTCACTTCAATTCCACCGTTATGCAATGAACGGATTGCAGACTCACGTCCGTTTCCTGGTCCTTTAACATACACTTTTACTTTTTTAAGTCCTGCTTCTAGAGCTACTTTACTACAATCTTCTGCTGCCATTTGGGCTGCGTATGGAGTATTCTTTTTAGAACCTCTAAAACCCATTTTACCAGCTGAAGACCATGAAATAACTTCACCTTTCTTATTCGTTAAAGAAATAATGATGTTATTGAAGGTAGCAGAAATATGAGCTTCTCCCGTTGATTCAACGATAACTTTACGTTTTTTTGCAGTTGCTTTAGCCATATTACTTATTATTTAGTTGCTTTTTTCTTATTGGCAACAGTTTTTCTTTTACCTTTTCTTGTTCTAGAATTATTCTTAGTTCTTTGTCCTCTTAACGGAAGACCTGTTCTATGACGAATACCTCTATAACATCCAATGTCCATAAGACGTTTGATGTTTAACGAAACTTCCGAACGCAATTCACCTTCAATTTTGAAAGTTGAAACTGCTTCACGAATTGCTCCGATTTCATCATCATTCCAGTCCTGAACTTTTTTGTCTTGGCTTACTTGAGCTTTTTCTAAAATCTCAATAGCTCTACTATTTCCTAATCCGAAGATGTAGGTAAGTGCAATAACACCTCTCTTGTTTTTCGGGATATCTACCCCTGCAATTCTTGCCATAATTATCCTTGTCTTTGTTTAAATCTAGGATTCTTTTTGTTTATTACGTACAATCTCCCTTTTCTTCGCACAATTTTGCACTCGGGACTTCTCTTTTTTACTGAAGCTCTAACTTTCATTTTGAATATCCTTTAATATCTATAAGTAATTCTTGCTTTTGACAAATCGTAAGGGCTCATCTCTAATTTCACTTTATCACCAGGTAATAATTTGATATAATGCATGCGCATTTTTCCAGATATGTGTGCGATTACTATATGTCCATTTTCTAATTCTACACGGAACATTGCATTTGATAATGCTTCAATGATAGATCCGTCTTGTTCTATTGCTGATTGTTTTGCCATAAATTAAGCTACTGCTTTTCTATTTTTACCACTTTTCATTAAACCATCATAATGCTTATTTAACAAATATGAATTGATTTGCTGCATCGTGTCTATGGCAACACCAACCATAATTATTAATGAAGTACCTCCAAAAAACATTGCCCAAGATTGTTGAACATCCATAACACTAACAATTATTGCAGGGAACACAGCAATTAATGCAAGAAATACAGAACCTGGAAACGTAATTAAAGACATTACTTTATCAAGATAATCAGAAGTTTCAACACCAGGTCTAACACCAGGTATAAAACCGCCGCTTCGTTTTAAATCATCCGACATTTTGTTGGTAGGAACCGTTATAGCAGTGTAAAAGAAAGTAAATACAATGATTAACGTTGCAAAAACTAAATTATACCAAAAACCAAACATGTTACTAAATGCACCAACAATTGACTGCGATGCATCAGACTTAGAAAGCCCTGCTAAAGCAGCTGGAATAAACATAATCGCCTGAGCAAAAATTATAGGCATTACACCTGAAGCATTAAGCTTTAATGGTATCCACTGTCTATTCCCTCCTAACATATCTTGCTCAAAGTCACCTGAAGTGGTACGTCGAGCATATTGAACAGGAATTCTCCTGATCGCCATAACTAAAAGCACACAACAAACAATAACTAATAACCAGATAATGATTTCAATCACCAACAACATTGGTCCACCATTGTTATTTGTAACTCTGGTGGTAAATTCTTGTATGAAGGCCTGTGGAAAACGAGCCAAGATACCAACCATGATTAACAATGAAATACCATTACCAATACCTTTATCAGTAATTTTTTCTCCTAACCACATGGCGAAAATTGTACCCGTAACTAAGATAATAACTGAAGAAAATAAGAATTCAAAAGAATTAAAACCTAATAAAAAAGCATTACTAGGTAGTGTTCTGTATAAATTGTAAATGTAGGTAGGACCTTGAACTAATGTTATTCCAATAGTCAACCAACGTGTAATTTGATTTATTTTTTTTCTACCGCTTTCCCCATCGCTTTGAAGTTTTTGCAAATAAGGAACAGCTATTCCCATTAACTGAACAACAATTGAAGCAGAAATATAAGGCATAATACCCAAGGCAAAAACCGATGCCTGAGAAAAAGCACCTCCAGTAAACATGTCAAGAATTGAACCAATTCCTTCTTTAGTTTGCCCAGCCAAATTACCTAACTGTGTAGCATCAATTCCTGGTAAGGTTACTTGGGCTCCAAAACGATAAACTAAAAGTAGACCCAATGTTATTAGGATTCTATTTTTTAATTCCTCGATTTTCCAAACATTACTTATTGATTCAATAAATTTCTTCATATTAATTGAAAAATTACATGGTTACAGCTTCTCCACCAGCAGCTTCAATAGCAGCTTTTGCAGTAGCAGTAAATTTGTGAGCGGTTACTTTTAATTTTGCTGTCAATTCTCCTCTACCAAGAATCTTAACGATTTCGTTTTTGGTAGCAAGACGGTTGGCAACATAAACTGTCATGTCGACAGTATCCTTGATAACACCATTATCAACCAAAAGTTGAAGTGTATCAAGATTTACACCTTCGTAATCCTTACGATTGATGTTTGTAAAACCAAACTTAGGAACACGTCTTTGAAGTGGCATTTGACCACCTTCAAAACCAATCTTTTTGGAATAACCAGAACGAGATTTTGCTCCTTTGTGTCCTCTTGCTGAGGTACCACCTTTTCCAGAACCTTCTCCTCTACCTAATCTTTTGTTTTGATTGTGTGTAGAACCTTCAGCAGGTTGTAAGTTACTTAAATTCATAACAGTATTTGTTATTTAGCTTCTTCAACAGAAACTAAGTGTTTAACTTTATTTATCATCCCAAGGATTGTAGGGTTTGAATCATGCTCTACAACTTGTCCCATTTTACGTAGACCTAAAGCTTCTAATCCTCTTTTTTGAGTAAGGGGACAGTTGATTTTGCTTCTAACTTGTTTTACTAATAATTTAGCCATAATTTCCTTGAATTAACCTTTAAAAACTTTTTCTAAAGAAACACCTCTTTGTTTTGCAACAGTATAAGCGCTTCTCATTTGTAATAAAGCATCAAAAGTTGCTTTTACCACGTTGTGAGGATTTGAAGATCCCTGAGATTTAGATAATACATCATGAATTCCTACTGATTCAAGAACTGAACGAACAGCCCCACCAGCAATAACTCCTGTACCATGAGAGGCAGGAATTAAGAATACACGTGCACCACCAAATTTACCTTTTTGTTCGTGAGGAACTGATTGACCATTCAAAGGAATTTTTACTAAATTTTTCTTAGCATCTTCTACTGCTTTCGCAATTGCTTCAGAAACATCTTTCGATTTACCTAGTCCGTGACCCACCACTCCATTTTCATCACCTACAACCACAATAGCGGAGAACCCAAAAGCTCTACCACCCTTTGTAACCTTAGTAACACGATTTACACTTACCAAACGATCTTTTAATTCAAGACCACTTGGCTTTACTAACTCTACATTCTTGTATTTACTATTAGACATACTATATTAGAATTTAAGTCCAGCCGCTCTTGCGCCTTCTGCTAATGATTTAATACGTCCGTGATATAAGTAACCTCCTCTATCGAAAGTTACAACGTCTATCCCAGCCTTTAAAGCTTTTTCTGCAACTAGTTTTCCAACTGCCGTAGCCACCTCAATGTTCGTACCGTTACCTATTTCTTTTTCTCTTGAAGAAGCTGCCAATATAGTAACTCCATTTACGTCATCAATAAGTTGAGCATAAATTTCTTTGTTACTTCTAAATACAGATAGTCTCGGATTAGTAGCAGTACCACTAATTGATTTTCTAATTCTGAATCTAATTCGTTGTCTTCTTTCAGGTTTTGTTAATGACATAATCTTATTTTTTAAGCTGATTTACCTGCTTTTCTTCTTAATACTTCTCCTACAAATTTAACACCCTTTCCTTTGTATGGTTCAGGCTTACGGAAACCTCTGATTTTCGCAGCAACCTGACCTAAAAGTTGTTTGTCAAATGATGTTAATTTAACAATAGGATTTTTACCTTTTTCAGATATAGTTTCTAAAGTTACTTCTGGAGCAATTTCTAAAACAATATTGTGAGAGTAACCAAGAGCTAAATCTAACTTTTGTCCTTGATTTGAGGCTCTATACCCAACTCCTACTAATTCTAATGATTTAGTGAAACCATCTGTAACACCTATAATCATGTTATTGATTAAAGATCTGTACAAACCGTGTTTTGCTCTTTGGTCCTTGTGATCAGATGATCTGTCTACTTGTACTTGACCATCTTCAACCGTAACAGTAACGTCCGAAAACTCCTGAGTTAGTTGACCATTTTTTCCTTTTACTGTAATAATACCATTTGCAACTTCAACAGTTACACCAGCAGGGATTACAACCGGACTTTTACCTATTCTTGACATCTTATATAGTCTTTAAATTAGTATACGTAACAAATAACCTCACCACCTACGTTCAACTGCTTCGCTTTTTTTCCAGTCATCAACCCTTTTGAGGTAGATACAATAGCGATGCCTAACCCATTAAGGATTCTAGGAATACTTGAAGAACTTGAATATTTACGTAAACCTGGTTTACTAATTCTTTGGATATCTTTAATTACTGACTCTTTGGTATCTTTATCATACTTCAAAGCGATTTTGATTGAACCCTGAACAGCGTTGTCTTCAAATTTGTAACTCAAGATATAACCTTGATCAAATAAGATCTTAGTTATTTCTTTTTTTAGATTAGATGCAGGAATCTCGACAACTTTATGGTTTGCGGCCACAGCGTTGCGAATTCTTGTCAAGTAATCAGCAATAGGATCTGTATACATGTGTATTAATTTGCGGTTTTGGTTTTCAATAAACGATTTATTGAACCTGAAACCAATTTATAAATATTTATGATACAGACGTGACTAACGCCAAGTCTGTATCAAGACGTAAACTTACGTCCTACCAAGATGCTTTTTTGACACCTGGGATCAATCCGTTATTTGCCATCTCACGAAATGTTACGCGTGAAAGACCGAACTGACGCATATACCCTCTAGGTCTACCAGTTAATTTGCAACGATTGTGCAAACGAACAGGTGAAGCATTTTTCGGTAACTTTTGCAAACCTACGAAATCTCCAGCTTCTAACAAAGCTTTTCTTTTGTCAGCATACTTTGCAACTGTTTTTTCTCTCTTAACCTCACGGGCTTTCATTGATTCTTTAGCCATGTCTTAATTCTTTTTAAAAGGTAAACCTAATTCTGTTAATAGAGACTTTGCTTCTTTATCAGTTTTTGCAGTAGTCACAAAAGAAATATCCATTCCTGAAATCTTGTTTACTTTATCAATATCAATCTCTGGGAAAATGATTTGTTCTAAAACTCCAAGATTATAATTACCTCGTCCATCGAAACCAGTAGCTTTAATACCGCTAAAGTCTCTTACTCGTGGTAGAGCAGAAGTAATAAGTCTATCTAAAAACTCATACATTCTTTCTCCACGTAAAGTAACTTTGGCTCCAATCGGCATCCCTTTTCTCAATTTGAATGATGCAACATCTTTCTTTGAAATTGTAGATATGGCTCTCTGACCTGTGATCTTTGTTAACTCATCAACTGCATAGTCAATAAGTTTTTTATCAGATACGGCTGCACCAACCCCTTTACTCAAAACAATTTTGTCCAATTTTGGAACTTGCATTACGTTAACGTAACCAAACTCCTCTTTAAGAGCAGCAATTACTCTGCTCTTGTACTCTTCTTTTAGTCTAGGTATATACTCCATTACTATAATACTTGATTAGATTTTTTTGAAAATCTTACTTTCATATCTCCTTCAACTCTAATACCAACTCTAGTTGTTTCCTTAGTTTTAGGATCAATTAAAGAAATATTAGATATTTGTATAGAAGCTTCTTTCTTTACAATACCACCTTGAGGGCTTTTTGCACTAGGTTTAGTATGTTTTGAAACCATATTTACACCTTCAACAATTGCTTTGTTTTTCTCTCGATATACACGTAATACTTTACCTTCAGCACCTTTATGGTCCCCAGCGATTACTCTTACTATGTCACCTGATTTAATTTTTAGCTTTATCATCTTAAAACGAATTAAAGCACTTCTGGTGCTAATGATACAATTTTCATGAATTGTTTTTCACGAAGTTCTCTTGCTACGGGACCAAAAACACGAGTTCCTCTCATTTCACCAGCAGCATTTAATAACACACATGCGTTGTCATCAAATCTAATGTATGAACCATCGGCTCTTCTTACTTCTTTTTTGGTACGTACAACAACTGCAGTTGATACAGCTCCTTTTTTAACGCTTCCGTTAGGAGCAGTGTCTTTGATAGAAACTACAATCTTGTCACCAACAGAGGCATACCTTCTTTTGGTACCTCCTAAAACACGGATAGTTAAAACTTCCTTTGCTCCAGTGTTATCTGCTACTTTTAGTCTTGATTCTTGTTGTACCATAATTATTTAGCTCTTTCTAAGATTTCAACTAACCTCCAACATTTAGTTTTACTTAAAGGACGCGTTTCGCTAATCCTTACCGTATCTCCAATGTTACAGTCGTTCATTTCGTCGTGTGCATGATACTTTTTAGTTTTCAACACGAACTTACCGTATAATGGGTGCTTAACTTTACGTACTTCAGCAACAACAATAGACTTATCCATTTTGTCCGAAGTTACAACACCAACTCTTTCTTTTCTTAAATTTCTTTTTTCTTCCATCTTTCAGCAGACTATAATTATTGTCTTTTAGTAAGTTCGGTCGCTAATCTTGCAACTGTTCTTCTCATACTTCTTATTTGAAGCGGATTCTCAATTGGCGAAATGGCATGAGCCATTTTTAGATCAGCATATGTTTTCTTAGTCTGGCTAAGCTTTTCCTGCAACTCCGCTGCAGAAAGATCTTTTATTTCTGATTGTTTCATAATATACTATTAATTATGCTTCGAAATCTCTAGCAACGACAAATTTAGTTTTAACTGGAAGCTTTTGAGCTGCAAGACGTAACGCCTCTTTTGCAACTGACAAAGGTACACCACCAACTTCAAACATAATTCTTCCGGGTTTAACAACGGCAGCCCAATACTCAACTGCACCTTTACCTTTACCCATACGTACCTCAAGAGGCTTCTTAGTAATTGGTTTGTCTGGAAATATTTTGATCCATAATTGTCCTTCTCTTTTCATAAAACGAGTTGCAGCAATACGCGCAGCTTCAATTTGACGAGAGGTTAAGAACATTCCATCTTCATGTACAGATTTAATACCAAACATTCCATTAGAAAGTTCATGCCCTCTTTGAGAGTTCCCTTTCATTTTACCCTTTTGTACCTTACGGTATTTTGTTCTTTTAGGCTGTAACATTTTCTTTTAGTTTAAAAATTTACTTTCGTTTACGAGCATCTGGTTTTCCGCCTTTATTGAAAGGCTTTCTGTCTCCTCTTGAAGAGTCACCACCTTTACCACCAGCACCAGACTGTTTTTTGTCCATTCCGGCAAGTGGAGAAAGATCTCTCTTTCCATAAACTTCACCTTTCATGATCCACACCTTGATCCCCATTCTACCATAGGTAGTATGTGCTTCGGCCAATGCGTAATCAATATCAGCTCTGAAAGTTGATAGAGGAATTCTACCTTCCTTGAAACCCTCTGAACGAGCCATCTCAGCACCATTCAAACGACCAGAAATTAAAACTTTGATACCCTCTGCGTTCATACGCATCGAAGCAGCAATAGCCATTTTAATCGCACGTCTGTAAGAAATTCGGCTTTCGATTTGACGACAGATGCTTGTAGCAACTAGATACGCGTCAAGTTCAGGTCTTTTAATTTCAAATATGTTGATTTGAACCTCTTTGTCAGTAACTTTCTTAAGTTCTTCTTTCAACTTGTCTACCTCTTGTCCACCTTTACCGATAATAATACCAGGTCTAGCAGTAGTGATAGTAACGGTTACAAGCTTCAAAGTTCTCTCGATAATTACTTTTGAAACACTAGCTTTTGATAAACGAGCATGGATATACTTTCTGATTCTATAATCTTCGGCAAGTTTATCACCGTAATCATTTCCACCATACCAGTTTGAGTCCCATCCTCTGATGATACCAAGTCTATTTCCAATTGGATTTGTCTTTTGTCCCATCTTTATTAAATTGCTTGTGTGTTATTAATAGATCCAAGCACGATTGTAACGTGATTAGAACGTTTTCTAATTCTGTGAGCACGACCTTGTGGAGCCGGACGAAGTCTTTTCAACATCATTCCACCATCAACTGTAATCGTCTTAACAAATAACCCAGCTTCTTCCATATTAGCGTCAGGGTTTTTTGCTTGCCAGTTGGCAATTACAGATAAAACCAATTTCTCTAATTTTCTTGAAGCTTCTTTAGAACTAAATCTTAAGATGTTAAGTGCTCTCTCTACCTTCTGACCTCTTACCAAGTCCGCTACTAAGCGCATTTTTCTAGGTGAAGTAGGGCAGTTATTCAATTTCGCGAAAGCAATAGACTTATTAGCCTCTTTTCTCGCATCTGCTGTTTCTCTTTTACGAACTCCCATTGCTTCTTATTTTTTACCTTTATTTTTTGCTCCAGCATGACCTCTAAAAGATCTAGTTGGTGAAAATTCTCCTAATTTGTGACCTACCATGTTTTCTGTTACATAAACAGGCACAAACTGACGACCGTTATGCACAGCAATAGTTTGCCCAACAAAGTCTGGAGTAATCATTGAAGCTCTAGACCATGTCTTAACAACTCCCTTATTTCCACCTGCAATATTTTCCTGAACTTTCTTGTCTAATTTATAATGAACAAAAGGTCCTTTTTTTAATGAACGTGCCATATCTTATTATTTCTTTCTACGTTCTACGATATACTTGTTACTCGGGTTTTTCTTAGAACGAGTTCTATAACCTTTTGCTGGTATTCCATTTCTTGAACGTGGATGTCCACCAGAAGAACGTCCTTCACCACCACCCATTGGGTGATCGACAGGGTTCATTGCTACAGGTCTTGTTCTAGGTCTTCTACCTAACCATCTTGTTCTACCCGCTTTACCAGATACAACTAATTGGTGGTCTGAATTAGACACTGCTCCAATCGTAGCCGAACAAGTTAACAAGATTAACCTTGTTTCTCCAGAAGGCATTTTGATTGTAGCATATTTTCCATCTCTTGCCATTAATTGAGCAAATGTTCCAGCGGAACGAGCTATAACAGCTCCTTGTCCTGGTCTCAATTCGATACAAGAAATTACAGTTCCAAGAGGAATCCTACTTAAAGGTAATGTATTACCAATTTCAGGTTGAGATTCTGGACCAGAAACTAATTTCTGACCAACTTTCAAACCATTTTGAGCAATAACATACGTTTTCTCTCCATCAGCATAAGCTAACAAAGCGATAAATGCAGTACGATTAGGGTCATATTCAATTGATTTAACCGTAGCTGGAATTCCTTCTTTTGTACGTTTAAAATCAATAATACGATATCTCTGCTTGTGACCACCACCCGTATAACGCATGGTCATCTTTCCTTGACTATTTCTACCTCCAGAGTTTTTTATCGGCGCTATCAAAGAGCGTTCCGGCTTATCAGTTGTAATGGCGTCATAACCATTCACAACTCTAAATCGCTGACCTGGGGTAATAGGTTTTAATTTTCTTACTGACATTTTTCTATCTTAGATATTGTTGTAAAAATCAATTGTTTCTCCTTCTTGTACTTGAACAATTGCTTTTTTAATTGCATTAGTCTTTCCACTGATTAAACCACTTTTAGTGTATTTAGTAGTTCTATCCGGTCTTACGTTCATCGTGTTAACACTCAAAATAGTTACGCCATAAGCAGCTTCAATAGCTTTCTTAATTTGCACTTTGTTTGCCTTTTTGTCAACAACGAATCCGAAGCGGTTTAAAACTTCACTTTCTTTGGTTACTTTTTCCGTTACTATAGGTTTAATTATGATGCTCATATCCTATTATTTACTTAAATTTTCTTCAATTATCTCTAAAGAACTCTCTAAAAGAACTAAATTGTTAGCGTTTAGAATAGCATAAGTACTTAATTCTAAGCTACTTACTACACTAGAGCCTTTTAAATTGCGTGACGACAAATATACATTTTTATTCGTATCACCCAAGACAAACAGAGATTTTTTATTTTCTAACTCTAAAGCTTTCAAAACATTAATGAAATTTTTAGTGTTTGGTGCCTCAAAGGTAAAGTCTTCAAGAACAATAATATTTGATTCTTTAGCTTTAATGGAGAAAGCTGATTTTCTAGCCAAACGTTTCAAGCTTTTATTCAATTTGAATGAATAACTTCTTGGTCTTGGTCCGAAAACTGTTCCACCACCTTTAAACAATGGATTCTTTGCACTACCCGCACGAGCGGTACCAGTTCCTTTTTGTTTTTTAATTTTACGAGTACTTCCCGCTACTTCAGCTCTTTCTTTAGCTTTGTGCGTTCCTTGTCTTTGATTAGCAAGATATTGCTTTACATCAAGGTATACTGCGTGATTGTTTGGTTCTATACCAAATACTGAATCAGAAAGTTGCACTTTTCTTCCAGTATCTTTTCCGTTGAAATCTAATACTTTTGCTTCCATTACTTCTGAATGATTACATAAGAGTTGTTATGACCAGGAACACATCCTTTAATAACAAGTAGGTTCTTTTCAGCCACTACTTTTAAAACTCTAAGGTTTTGAACTTTTACATTGTCTCCTCCCATTCTTCCAGCCATACGCATTCCTTTGAATACTCTAGATGGATAAGAAGAAGCTCCTACAGAACCTGGCGCTCTTAAACGGTTATGTTGACCATGAGTTGCTTGACCAACACCACCAAAACCGTGACGTTTTACAACCCCTTGAAAACCCTTACCTTTAGATACACCTTGTACATCTACAAATTCTCCTTCAGAAAAAATAGAAACATCAATAAGATCTCCTAATTTTTGCTCTGTTGCGAAATCTTGGAATTCAACGACTTTTTTCTTAGCTACAGTTCCCGCTTTCTTAAAGTGACCTAAAGCCGCTTTTGTGGAATGTTTCTCGTTTTTGTCATCGAAACCTAGTTGCAACGCTTCGTACCCGTCAACACCTTTGGTTCTGACTTGGGTAACAACACATGGTCCAGCTTCGATTACTGTACAAGGAATATTCTTCCCGTTCTCGTCGAAAATGCTAGTCATGCCGATTTTTCTACCAATTAACCCAGACATAATTATTAATTATTAATTATTAAATATAAATATAGAACGCAGCTTTTAAACGAATCCTATTTTTTTAGTGGGTGCAAATGTATAACATATTTACAAACAAACCAAAAAAATGTTTTTCGTCTAAAAACAGCGCCCTTTTCTTACTAGTAAGCTATTTAAACTTTGATCTCTACCTCAACACCGCTAGGCAATTCCAGTTTCATCAAGGCATCAATAGTTTTTGATGAAGATGAATAAATATCAATCAATCTCTTGTATGACATAACTTCAAATTGCTCTCTCGCCTTTTTGTTAACGTGTGGAGAACGTAATACAGTGAAAAGTTTTTTATGGGTTGGTAACGGGATTGGACCTGTTACAACTGCTCCAGTACTTTTTACAGTTTTTACAATCTTTTCAGCAGACTTATCTACCAACATGTGATCGTAAGATTTTAGTTTTATTCTAATTTTTTGACTCATTTTCTTAAAGATTAAGCGTTTCCTTTTGCTTTTTTGATGACTGCTTCTGAAATATTTGATGGTGTTTCAGAATAGTGTGAAAATTCCATTGTTGATGTTGCACGACCAGAAGATAAAGTTCTCAAGGTTGTTACATATCCAAACATTTCTGATAATGGCACATCTGCTTTGATGGTTTTTGCACCAGCTCTGTCACCCATATCACTTACCTGACCTCTACGACGGTTGATATCTCCTACGATGTCTCCCATGTTTTCTTCAGGCGTAATCACTTCCATTTTCATAATAGGCTCAAGAATTACAGCTCCCGCAGCTTTCGCTACTTCTCTGTACCCCATTCTTGCCGCTAACTCAAAAGAAAGTGCATCTGAATCGACTGGATGAAAAGATCCGTCTAGTAAAGTAACTTTCAAACTATCCACTTGATATCCTGCTAAAGGACCAGTTTTCATAGCTTCTCTAAAACCTTTCTCCACAGATGGAATATATTCTTTAGGAACGTTTCCTCCTTTTACTGCATTAACAAATTGCAATCCCACAGGAACTTTACCGTCTACTTCATCAGCAGGTTCAAGTCTAAATACGATATCACCGAATTTACCACGACCTCCAGATTGTTTCTTATATGTTTCTCTATGTTGTGCAACTTTAGTAAAAGCTTCTTTGTATTCTACTTGAGGCTCCCCTTGGTTAACTTCAACTTTAAATTCGCGACGCATACGATCTACTAAGATATCTAAGTGAAGTTCACCCATACCTGAGATAATAGTTTGTCCTGAAGCTTCATCTGATCTTACAGTAAATGTTGGATCCTCTTCTGCTAATTTAGCCAAAGCCATACCCATCTTATCTACGTCAGCTTTAGTTTTAGGCTCAATTGCTATACCAATAACTGGCGCAGGGAATTTCATACTTTCTAGTATAATTGGGTGTTTTTCATCACACAATGTATCTCCAGTTTTGATATCCTTAAAACCTACTGCAGCACCAATATCACCTGCTTCAATATAGTCGATTGGGTTTTGCTTGTTTGCGTGCATTTGGTAAATACGCGAAATTCTTTCTTTGTTACCTGAACGTGTGTTCAAAACATAAGAACCTGCATCTAAGCGTCCTGAATAAGCACGGAAAAAAGCTAAACGACCTACGAATGGGTCAGTAGCAATTTTAAATGCTAAAGCCGCGAAAGGCTCTTTCACATCTGGCTTGCGCAAAATCTTAGTTTGATCTTCTTCTAATAAATCAGCATCATCAGGATGAATTCCTTCAATACCTTCTTTATCCATCGGAGACGGTAAATATTTACATACTGCGTCTAACATGAATTGAACTCCTTTGTTTTTAAAAGAAGAACCTGCAATCATTGGAATGATGGCCATATCCATGGTAGCTGCTCTTAGAGCAATATTAATTTCTTCCTCAGTAATAGACTCTTCATCTTCCATGAATTTCTCAAGTAAGTTCTCATCATAATCAGCTACGGCTTCAATAAGAATTGATCTGTACTCTTTAACTTCTGCAAGCATATCTTCTGGAATAGGTACGATCTCGTAAGTAGCTCCTAAACCCTCTTCATCCCAAACTATAGCTTGGTTTCTTACTAAATCCACAACACCTTTGAAATCATTCTCTTCACCAATTGGCAAAGTGATCGCTACTGCATTTGATTTTAGCATATCTCTAACTTGCTGACAAACCATCAAAAAGTTAGACCCTTGTCTGTCCATTTTATTGACGAAACCAATACGTGGCACTCTATATTGATCTGCTAATCTCCAGTTTGTTTCTGATTGTGGCTCAACACCATCAACAGCACTAAACAAGAAAACCAAACCATCAAGCACACGTAAAGAACGGTTTACTTCAACTGTAAAGTCAACGTGTCCGGGTGTATCGATAATATTAAAGTGGTAAGGCAATGTCTCAGGTAAAACTTTACCTTGAGTAGTTGGAAAATTCCATTCACAAGTTGTAGCGGCAGAAGTAATAGTAATACCTCTTTCTTGCTCTTGTGCCATCCAGTCCATTGTTGCAGCACCATCATGTACTTCACCAATTTTATGTGATTTTCCAGTATAGAACAATATGCGCTCTGTTGTTGTTGTTTTACCAGCATCAATGTGAGCAGCAATTCCTATGTTTCTTGTATATTTAAGTTCTCTAGCCATTTCTTACGAATTAAAATCTAAAGTGAGAGAATGCTTTGTTAGCCTCTGCCATTTTGTGAGTATCCATTCTTTTCTTAACCGCTGCTCCTTCTTCTTTAGCCGCAGCTAAACATTCTGAAGCTAACCGTTGAGCCATAGATTTTTCGTTTCTTCTTCTAGCATACATAATTAACCACTTCATCGCCATAGAAATTTTTCTATCTGGACGAATCTGCATTGGAATTTGAAATGTTGCTCCACCTACTCTACGGCTACGTACTTCTACGTGAGGCATAACATTAGTTAACGCATCTTTCCAAATTTCTAATGACGGTTTCTCTGCATCTTGTTTTTTAGACTCAATGATGTCAATTGCATCATAAAATACTTTAAACGCTGTCGATTTTTTTCCATCCCACATTAAGTTGTTCACAAAACGTGTTACCAGTTGGTCATTAAACCTTGGATCTGGTAAAAGTGGTCTTTTCTTTGCCGCTCTTTTTCTCATGTCTTTTTGTTTAAAAAAAGCCTTTTTGCCATAAGAATACAACCACAATGCATAAAATACATTTTGAGCTGTAAGCTTTTAGACTTTAAGACTAATTAATTACTTTTTTGCTTCTTTTGGGCGTTTAGCTCCGTACTTAGATCTTCTTTGCGTTCTTCCTGCTACACCTGATGTATCAAGTGCACCACGAACGATATGATATCTAACTCCTGGTAAATCTTTTACCCTTCCACCCCTAACTAATACTATCGAGTGCTCTTGTAGATTGTGTCCTTCACCAGGGATGTAGGCATTTACTTCATTACCATTTGTCAAACGTACACGCGCTACTTTACGCATTGCAGAGTTTGGTTTTTTTGGTGTTGTAGTGTAAACACGCGTACAAACCCCTCTTCTTTGAGGACAAGAATCTAAAGCAACCGATTTACTCTTCTTAGTTATCTGAGTTCTTCCTGTTCTTACTAATTGTTGAATTGTTGGCATAATTAATACTAAAAATTTCTTATTATATTAAAATCCCGCTTTTTACGGGGATGCAAATGTAGAAAATATTTTTTATACTACAAACGTTAATTAACTAATTTTCAATAAGATTATTTTACTGTTCAGTTTTTATCACAAAAAGCAGATATTTACATAACATTGCAAAAACAAATATTCTCTTGAAACATTTTCTTCTTTTTATATGCATTTTCAATTTAGGCCTACAAGGTTATGCTCAAAACTTTGACCTACTTATTACGGGAAACTCTGCTCTAGAAACAAAAACACTAGATTCATTGACCTACAACTTGCACCATGCAAACACTAAATCAATTGAGATTGAAGTAAACAGGTTGTTTCAATCTCTATATAAAATTGGATACATTGATGTGAATATTGAACCTCTGATTAAAATAAAAGACTCGAGCTATCTTGCAAAAATCAGTTTAGGGAAAAAGATAAAAAACATACATATATATAGTAGTACTATCAAAAAACAGAACTACGATACAGCTTCAAAGAAAAAAGAAGATTCAATCACTATTCCTTATTCATCACTAGATTTTTTCTTAAACCAA
Source organism: Flavobacterium sp. W20_MBD1_R3 (assembly GCF_052119725.1). Classification (NCBI taxonomy): domain Bacteria; kingdom Pseudomonadati; phylum Bacteroidota; class Flavobacteriia; order Flavobacteriales; family Flavobacteriaceae; genus Flavobacterium; species Flavobacterium sp. W20_MBD1_R3. The sequence goes on along the minus strand of NZ_JBGQOR010000009.1, from coordinate 24,811 downwards.
AAAATACAGGAATTAGAACAAAACGGATTTGCTTTGGCTAAACTAAAACTAATAAACATACAAAGAAGAAACACCGATTTACAAGCCAACTTGATAATAGAAACTGATACGAAAAGAACCCTACATTCGATTATCGTAAAATATGAAGATAAAAATCCAAATACTAAATTCCCATCCGGACATTTTGCTCACATAAACAGAAAATATAAAAAAAGTATTTTTAACCAAAAGGTACTTGATGAAATTCATAATGATTTTGAAAATTTCAGTTTTGTAAATCAAATAAAATATCCAGAAATATTATTCACGAAAGACACCACTAAAGTATATGTATATCTTCAAAAAAGAAAGTCAAACACATTTGACGGTTTCATAGGATTTGCCACCACTGAAAATAAAAGAATCACACTAAATGGCTATTTAGATGTACAACTGCAAAACATTTTAGGAACTGGAGAACAACTTTCCATTTATTGGAAAAGCGATGGAAATGATCAGAAAACATTTAGAGCAAGTATGGAATTACCCTATTTATTTAAAACGCCAATAGGTTTAAAAGCAGAGATTCAACTTTTCCGACAAGACTCTACCTTTCAAAACACAAAAACAGCGATCGATTTAAGCTATTTTGCAAAATACAACAGCCGGTTTTATTTGGGGTACCATAAAACAGAATCAAGCAACATCCAAAACCTAAACAACAACGCAATTAGTGATTTTAACAATTCATTTATCACCTCAAGTTTTAATTTCAAACAACTAGATCAAACAAATTTGACTTTTCCGACAAAATCTAGTTTAATTATTCAGACTGGCATTGGCGATAGAAAAACATTAAATGCCGCAGAGAGCACTACAAAAAGCAAACAGTTTTTCTTCAACATTCAAGCAATGCACAACTTTAACCTAAATAAAAAAAACTCAATTCATGTAAACAGCCAGAATTATTTACTGGAAAGCAATAATTATGTAGTAAATGAACTATTTCGTTTTGGTGGATTCAACAGCATAAGAGGTTTTGCCGAAAATAGTCTACAGGCATATCTCATGACGTCATTACTGACCGAGTATCGTTATATTGTATCGTCAAATATTTACGTTCACTCTATTTTTGATTACAGTATTTACAAAGACAGACCTACATTATATCAACAAGACGAAACTAAAAATTTAATAGGTATTGGAATAGGACTGGGTTTGCAGTCAAAAAATGGATTGCTGAGATTAGCTTTTGCGAATGGCAGTACAAAAAACCAATCCATTACAGTCAATAATACAATTGTACATATTAGCTATTCTGTTAATTTTTAAAAGACATTTTCAAATGACCTTCATCGCACTAAAACAAACTTTTGTGACTTAATCATTGAACACTAACTTAATACAAGCAAAAATTATCTAAAAACACCGATTTACCCACTAAACTAAAGCCTTTTTTACTAAATAGAACCAAAGCAATTCTAGCTAAATACCTATTCAATACCTTTTTGAAGCTTATATCTACCTACCCAATATTATCCATTTATTGTCACCCCTATCACAACGATTTTTATCAAAGCCTCTCAGAATAAAACGTTAATATTGCTGCGCTATGACTTAATCCGAACTAAAATGAAAATCTGTGCTAAATAAAACAAATCATCAATATGATTGCCTATTAAATTTTAGCAATCACTTACATTCATTTCTTTAGACGAAAGACGATTTACTTGGCGAATTGCACAATCAGACTACTTTTATTTTAAAAACATTTCCATATCTTTAAATTTTATACATATAATTATTATAATATCTATATAAAAATACATTTATACCACTAAAAATCTTGAATTTCATTCTTAAAAACAAAAAAAACTGACTAATCACTAACAAACAGTACATATATTAAATAATTGTTAATATTTAACAGTTCCTGATTAGGAATATTATGAAATTATTAAGAAGTTTGCGGAACTAATTCAAATTTTATTAAAAATGAAACTAAAGTTCAATGGAATCTTAGTACTACTCGTAGTACTTGTGGCGCAACTAACTTTTGCGCAAGAAAGAGCTGTTTCAGGAGTTGTTTCTGACAATGCAGGATTGCCTTTACCAGGCGTGAGTGTATTAGTAAAAGGAACTAATACCGGAACACAAACTGATTTTGACGGAAAATATTCGATCAGAGCCTCATCAACCCAAGTACTAATATTTAGTTACATTGGGATGAAAACACAGCAAATGAGTGCTACAACCAGCACTTTGAATGTTAAATTAAAAGACGATTCTATTGAATTAGAAGGCGTTGTTGTTGGAGCATTAGGTATTAAAAGAAAGCAAGATGCTGTTACCTCTTCGAGCCAAGTAGTTAAAACAAAAGAACTAACTCAAGCTGCCAATCCAAACATAGTTCAATCTCTTACTGGTAAAGTATCTGGATTACAGATCAACACAACAAGTAATGGAGTTAATCCAAACACAAGAATTGTATTAAGGGGCTCACGTTCAATAAGCGGTAACAATCAGGCTTTAGTAGTTATTGACAACGCAGTTTCAACAGCTGCCGTTTTACAACAATTACCACCAGAAACGGTTGAAAGTATAAACATTATTAAAGGACAACAAGGTGGTGCATTGTACGGAGAACAAGGTTCTAACGGTGTCATCATCGTAACAACAAAAAAAGGAACTGCTAACTCAAAATTATCTGTTTCTGTAAACTCTTCAGTTGACTTTGAGCAAGTAGCATACCTTCCACAAAGACAAACTAAATATGGACAAGGATGGTATTCTGACCAAGGATTTTTATTTGGTGATGCGAGAGATGGTCAAAACTTTGTAGCAGTAGAAAATGGTGCTTGGGGTCCCGCTTTCAATAATCCAGATTTTGCAGGAACACAAGTTCCCGTTGGCTTGCCTCAAGCAGATGGCAATTTCTTAATGACTGATTGGAAATCTTTAGGCTCTGATAACATCAAAGATTTTTTCAAAACTGGAACTATTATACAAAATGGTATAACTTTGAATGCTGGAGGAGAAGATGGATATGCTTTACTTAATGTAAACAAACAAACTTCTGAATTTGTTGTTGAAGGCGATCAATTAAAAAGAACAAGCTTTTTGTTTAAAGCAGGTAAAAAAATTGGCAAATTCTCTGTAGATGGTAACATCAACTATACAAATCAATCCGTAACTCAAACTACTCCGGATTTATATGATGATTTATTGCAAGCCGCAACAAATATTCCAGTTACTCAATTTGCAAACTCAGGGCATGTGGGCCACTGGACAGTTTATGGTAAAAACCCATACGAATACATTAAACAAATTCGTTTTGACGACAAAAGCGACTTATTCAATGGTATTTTAAATTTAGGATACGAGTTTAACAAACATATTAGCGTAAATTATACTGGAAATGTACAGTTAAGATCTACAATATCTGAATCTCATGATGATGGTTTCTTTGATATAGGATACGAATATGATTTTGCACCGTATGATTATTATGGTCAGTACCAAACTTACGAAGGTATGGGAGGAACAGCTGAGACATCATCTTATTACAGAAGTCAATCAAAAACTAGAAATATATACAGCGATTTCCTTATCAATTTTGATTACGATTTGACAGAAGACATTAACATGAAGTTAAATATTGGTAACAATATTCAAGACAGTAACTTTAATACAATAGAGCAAGGTGGTATCAATTTAGACACTCCGGGCTATTACAACATAAATAACGTAAATAAACCTGCAAACCCTTCAACTTTATCTAATTTTTCTCGTGTACAAAGAAAAGTAGCTGCTTTTGCAAATGCTGATTTTTCATACAAGAATTATTTATTTTTGAACGCAACTGGTCGTTACGAACAATCTTCTACGGTTAAAGATCCTTTTTTCTATCCAAGTGTAGGAGTTTCATTCATTCCAACTAAAGCTTTTGAAAGCTTAAAAGAAAGTGGTGTTTTAAGTTATGCAAAATTATCTGCTAGTTACGTAAGAATAGGGAATACAACTCCAGTAGCCCCTTACAAAACAAGCATAACAGGCGTGATTGCTCCAGGTTTCTCTTTTGGAGATCTAGCCGGATATCAATTTGACAGAGCAGGTGTTAACTCTGCAATCACTCCAGAATTTGTAACTACAAAAGAAGCAAACATAAGTTTAGGTTTCTTAAAAGATAGAATAACACTTGAAGCATCTTATTACATTGCAGACACAAAAGATTTGATTACAGCCTCTACATCATCAACAACAAGTGGTTTAGTATCGATATTAGACAACACCGGAGATCTTCAAAACAAAGGATACGAAATTGATTTAGGAGTTACGCCTTTCAAATCAGATTCTTTCACTTGGAATATGAGAGGTAGTTATGCTACATCAAAAACGGTAGTAAAAGCCTTATCAGCGGGAGTTGATCAAGTTAACTTATTCTCAAACACTCACATCGGAGTTTTTGCTGAAGTTGGTGAAGAATTCCCAATATTAAAAGGTACAGCTTACGTTAGAGATCCTGAAGGCCGTATCATCGTAGGTTCAAACGGAATTCCTGAAAGAACTTCCACTTTTGAAAAATTAGGAAAAACAACTCCTGATTATATATTAGGATTTACAAATACATTTAATTTCAAAGGTCTTGCACTAACGGTAGTTGCTGATTACAGAACTGGACATAGTTTCTATTCTGAAGGTTACCGTCGTATGGCTACTTTTGGTTATTCTGAAGAATCTGCTTCTCAAGATAGATCTATAGGATATGTTGTTCCAAACTCTGTTCAGCAAACTACACCAACTTCAGGAGTGTTCGTAACAAATACTACACCTGTTAATGGTGGCGGTTACACGGGCGTAGGTGATTATTTCACACAACGTTATGTATCAACAGGAGAATCTTTAATTCTAGATGCCACAGCTTTAAAAATTAAAGAAATTGCATTAAGTTATAATTTACCTTCTCAAATTCTAAAAAGAACTGGATTAGAGTCTGTCAAGGTTGGGGTTAACGCTAGAAATCCTTTTGTAATACTTTCAAAAAACAATAAAGGATACGCAGACCCTGAATCAGCAAACACAGGTGGAAATGCAGCCGGGATTGCAAACGTAGGACAATATCCTACGACTAGAACATACGGTTTTAGTATTAATTTAACATTCTAAATTTTGACTAATATGAAAAATATAAAAATTTTATTACCTCTTATAGCGATCATGCTCTTTTCGTGTGATGATTATTTGGATGTAAACGTAAGTCCGGACCTACTTCTTATTGACCAAGTGGGTCCAAGTAAATTGTTACCAGCGGCACAGGTTGGAACTTACAGAGTTCAAGCCACTACTATGAACCAGCTGGGCAATGTATTCTCTAACTCTTGGGCTTCAAATGTTCAAAGTTACACTGGAGGATATTCAAGAGAATTCCAATTAACTATTGATAATTCATTTTATACTGGTATTTGGGACGGATTATATCTTAATGTTAATAATTTTCAGAAAATTATTGAATATCCAAATCCAGATGGTAAATATGACTACTATATTGCTGCTGCAAAAATATTAAAAGCACATTATATGCAACATATTGTAGATTTATATGGTGATGCTCCTTATGATGAAGCATTTAATGGATTGACAAATAAAACTCCTAAATACAACGATGATCAGTACATTTATCGCAAACTATTAGGAGAATTAGATGAAGCGCGAACAATAATAGAAAATTCTGATCCATCTATTGCAGAAGACATTGCAAGCACTGATGTAATGCTTCATGGAGACATGGACCAGTGGTCAAGATTTGCTAACACAATCGAATTAAGAATGTTATTGAGAATGTCGAAAAATACAGGAACTGTAGCAACATACCGCGATACAAGACTTACTGCGCTTTCATCTAAGGACTTCCTAACGACAGATGTGGCAATAAATCCTGGTTATTCAGATAATAATGACGGCCAACTAAATCCTTTCTACGCTGTATTTGGTTGGGATGCTGCATTTACTGCCACTGCAAACCGCACTTTTGTTTGTCCATCCGGACATGCTTACAAATCCATGTTAGCTTCTTCAAATTATTCTACTACAGGTACTCCAGAAATCATTACAGGTTCAGGAGTGTTTTATGCTAATTTAACTGACCCTAGATTTACTCGAATATTTACAACTGGTGCAGGTCAATCATACAGAAGAGCCGTTACACAAGGCAGCACAGTTTGTGACGTGTTCCCTACTACGGGTGTCATTGGTCTTCCTGGAAGAATTGGCACTGGCAACTTAAACCCTTATAATTTAGTACCTGCTTCTGTTACTAGTGACTATGCAGATGCCAACGGCTACGTAATGACTTTGTCTGAAGTTAAATTTTTGCTTGCGGAGGCTGCACTCCGCTATCCTGCTTTTGGTAGTGCTCAAACTTATTTTGATGAAGGTGTTACGGCTTCATTCGCTTATTTTGGTTCAACCATTGGAACATATTTAACTACCGCAAATACTACTAAACCAAACTTTGGTTTTAATACGGCAAATACATTTGATCAAAATTTACATGCCATAATGTATCAAAAATGGATCGCATTAATTGGTGTAAATGGTATTGAAAGTTTTATTGATTATAACAGAACTGGCTTCCCTTTGACTCCTCTTGCTATTACAGCAACTAAAACTAGAAAACCAAGACGATTAATTTATCCAATCTCTGAGTATGTTGCTAACTCAGCAAATGTACCAAACTTAACAGAATCTCAAATATTTTCAGAAACTGATCCTTCTTTCCCTTTCTGGCTGTTAGGAAATCCTACTCTAGGAAACTAATTCTTAATTTTATTGAAAAAGGCTGTTCGAAAATTATTTTTCGGACAGCCTTTTTTTTTTAATAAGAAGTGAACTTTTTATTATACTTTATAAATAACTCAACTTACACATAAAGTAATTGCTTAACCAATACACCTAAGAATCATATAACGGTGTTCTTTCATAAATAATTGATTACCTCCACTTAATAATAAACTTACTGTCATATTTTAAATGTCAATTCTTAACTGTTTTCTCATTTATATTACTGGACTTAGCGCTTCATGCCACCATATTTAAAAGTATTCCTTTATATCTACTAGAGTCCGAAATAAATAATAATGAAGGCTAGATTATTTTTAAATAACTTCCGTTGTCAAACTTCAATTCCATCTAACAAAATCCAAAAGATCAATGCCACTTGTATCTTGGAGCCAATTATCATTTCAGAATATAATTATCATATGCATGAAATTTTCATTCTTGAAAATAATAGTTAAGGTCCGAAATTCAAATTAACTTATTATTTACAAAATGATATTCCAATAACAACACACTGTTGAAATTGTAAGAAATCAAACGATCCTTTAATTTTTTCCATATTTCACATCGATAACAAAACAATTCAGGTATCCTTAAATTTAATAATTGCTTGTAAAATAGACTGCTCGTTACTTCAACCCCAAAGTTTGTCTACAAAGAAATCAACATATTTGACAGAAAAAACAATTTATACCTATATCAAATTACCACTCAATAAAAGAAAAAAAACAAAACACCCATTTTAGGTATCTCTACTTATTTAGTACTAAAAGTACTTAATCTACTGTTTTTTAAGATTATTTTGATAATATATACTATTTTTTATATTAATAAAAATTGAAGTATTATCAGTATTTGACTCATATATTAAGTTATCGTTAATAATTAACAAGTATCTATTAGGAATATTAAGAATTAATTAAGAATTTTGAAAATCTAAATTCAAAATATTTTAATATGAAATTAATGTTTAAAAGCTTTTTAGTGTTGGCAATAGCACTGATTTCGCAAATCACATTGGCTCAGGAACGAATGGTTTCCGGAACGGTTTCTGACCAAAGCGGTTTACCAATACCTGGAGTTAACATTGTGATTAAAGGAACTTCAACTGGAATTCAAACTGATTTTGATGGTAAATTTCAAATCATGGCGACACCGGTTCAAATCTTGGTTTTTTCCTATATCGGAATGATCAACAAAGAAGTTTCAGCTTCATCAACCAATTTAACAATCAAATTGAAAGATGACGCGGTACAATTAGAAGGCGTTGTGGTTACAGCTCTCGGAATCAAGAGAGAGAAAAAATCTCTTGGATATGCCGCTCAGGAAGTTGGCGGTGAATTACTATCTCAAGGCGGTCAAAACAATGCAGTATCTGCACTTTCTGGTAATGTAGCGGGTGTTCAAGTTGTTGCACCATCAACAATGGGCGGATCTTCCAGAATTATTATGAGAGGTATTGGATCTGTAACCGGAGAAAACAAACCTTTGATTGTAATAGATGGTATTCCTTTAGACAATGGAAATTATAACGACTCCAATACTGAAAGAGGAGCCGGAGGTAGAGATTATGGTGACGCTTCTGCGGATATCAATCCAGATGATATCGAATCAGTTACGGTATTAAAAGGAGGTCCTGCAGCTGCCTTGTACGGTAATAGAGCTGGTAACGGTGCTATTTTATACACTACAAAATCAGCTAAAAAAGGAAAAGGTGTCATTGAATTCAACAGCGGAATCACGCTTGAATCGATAAACATTATGCCAAACCTACAAAACTCTTACGGCGGGGGTAATTCAACAACTTTTGGAACTGCAAATATCAACGGAACCACTTATAATGTAGCTGATTATGGAACTGACGAAAGTTGGGGACCAAAATACGATACCAATTTAAAATACCTTCCTTGGAATTCTTTTGATCCTGAATTTTCTAATGATTTTCTTAAAGAAAAATCATGGGTTGCGCCTACTAACGATGTCCGTTCATTTTTCAATACGGGTGTAACACGCAACAACTCGCTATCCTTCATGAAAGCGACCGAAGATTCTAATGTTAGAGTTTCCTATGCAAACCAAAGTACAGATGGAATTGTTCCTAATAGTAGATTAGCAAAGAATACATTTTCATTTAATGCAAGTACTAAAATAACAGATAAATTGAAGATAGAAGCTATGGCTACCTATACTTTAACTAAAGGTTTTAACAGACCAGAACAAGGATATGGAGACAATAGTTTAGGACAAAAGTTCTTTCAATGGGGACAAAGACAATTAGATTACAATGAATTAAAAGACTATAAACTGGCCAATGGCGACCAAAGAACTTGGAATAGAAAAAGTTTTGACGATGCAACGCCTAATTACTCTGATAATGCGTATTGGACCATCAACGAAAACACATCCGAAGACAAAAGAAACCGTCTTTTTGGAAATGCAAAATTGACTTACAACATAACTCCAGAATTATATGTAGTAGGAAACGTATATGCAGATACCTATACTTTTAGAATAAGTGAAAGAGTAGCTGTTGGTTCACAAGCACAACCAAGCTATACGGATCAAACTAGAACTTTAAGTGATTACAACTACGAAGGAAGAGTCCATTTTGACAAAAAAATAGGCAAATTCAGTGTTAATTCATTTTTAGGTGGAAACAGAAGAACTTACTCTTTCAATTCCGTTAGCGGACAATCTGTTGGAGGATTAGTGTTGCCAGGATTGTATAACTTATCCAACAGTACTGAACAAGCTTTAGCAACTAATGAACAGCAATTCATGACTACTAACAGTCTTTATGGCTTTGCTTCCGTAGGTTATGACAACATGTTATTTCTTGAAGTTACGGATAGAAATGACTGGTTTAGTACCACTAGCAAATCCGTAAACTATGCATCAGTAACTGGTAGTTTTATTTTTTCTGAACTGACTGATATCAATTGGTTGGATTTTGGTAAACTAAGAGCTGGTTGGGCACAAGCCGGAAACAGTACATCCCCTTACCGTCTTCAAAATTATATAGACGTTTACTCCCCTTTTCAAGGTGATCCAAGATACAGTACAGCTTTAAGTTCTAATAATGCTGATCTTGTACCTGAATTAAAAACTACCAAAGAAATTGGTCTTGAATTCAGTTTATTCAAAAAAAGAGTAAATTTAGACGTATCCTATTACGACGTAATCACAACCGATTTGATTACACCAATCCAATTAGAAACTAGCACAGGATTTAGTTCTAAACTGATTAACGCGGGTAAATTACAAAATAGAGGTATTGAAACCACTTTGAATATTAACCCGATACGAACAGAAGATTTCAACTGGGATATTACTTGGAACTTTGCTAAAAACAACAATAAACTAGTCGAATTATTCGAAGATGTAACAAGTTTACAGTTAGCACAAGGACCTTTTAGAGCACGTTTGTTAGCTGTGGTAGGACAAAAATACGGTCAACTCTACGGAACTGACTTTGTATATGACAATAATGGAAACAAGCTGGTAGGAGCGGATGGAAATTATGTAGCCTCTGAACAAAAATCACTCGGATCTATTATTCCGGATTACAACATGGGAATAAGAAATGCTTTCCGTTATAAAAACTTTAGCTTGAGTGCTTTAATTGATATTCAAAAAGGTGGAAGTTATTTCTCTACAACTCATATGTGGGGAACTTATTCTGGTATGCTAGAAAATTCTGCAGCAAACGGAATAAGAGAAAATGGAATTGTTGTAGATGGTGTTTTGGCTGACGGAACACAAAACACACAAAATATTTCTGCTAGAACTTGGGCACAAGCACATTACAACACTGTAGATGCTCAAAATGTTTTTGATGCTGATTATATCAAATTAAGAGAGGTATCGTTTGGATACAACTTACCAATCAAAAAAGAAAGTCCTTTTACAAGTATTAAATTATCTGTTTACGGACGAAACTTATTTGCTTGGGGATTAGCCTGGAAAGGAATGGATCCAGAAATGGCTTCTTACGGAAGTGGGAATACACAAGGTATCGAAGGAGGCTCTTTGCCTTCTACCAGAACGTACGGAATGAATCTGGAATTTAAATTCTAATAAAAAAAACATGAAAAAAACAATCATATCTGCCTTAGCATTTATTGCACTACTTGTAACTACGAGCTGCACCGCTGATTTAGAAGAAATCAACGTTGACCCAAACAGACCTGTGTCAGTTCCCACTTATGGAATATTTAACTTTGCGAATAAAGCCATCATGGACGGAACCAGAGGCCCATTCTCTTCTGCAAGAATGGCTCTTCCATGGGTTCAATATTCGGCACAAACAAATTACACTGAAGAAGATCGCTTCCAATTCAGGCAAGAAACAAATACTGCACTATTTAATTCCTATTTTTTAGCAGCTAATAATTATAAATTAGTTATTGATTTGAATGTAGATCCCGCAACAAAAGATGAAATGTCGTCTTTTGGGAATAATGACAATCAAATAGCTGCGGCAAGAATAATGCTGGCGTATACTTTTTCCCAATTAGTGGACACCTATGGCGATGTTCCTTATTATTCTTATGGAAATAGTGATGCAGATTTTCAGGCTTTGCAATTAGATGAAGGTATTCTGAAGCCCAAATATGCAAGTCAGCAAAAGATATATGCTGACCTTTTAAAAGAGTTACAAGAAGCGTCAGAAATGATCGTACTTTCCGAAGTCGTTTTTACCCAAGGAGATCAACTTTTTCAAGGAAATGCTGAAAAACTAAAAAGATTCTCTAACTCTCTACGTTTACGAATAGCAAACAGAGTAAAAGGAGTTGTTTCTGGTGCCGAAGGTCACATTACTGATGCAATTGCTTCAGGAGTTATGCTTTCAAATTCAGATAATGTTGGTTTGACTTATCAAAACGACGCTATCAATCCTAGCCCGCTCTATATTGCTTTTTTTATAAACAATAGAGATGATTTTACGATTTCTAATACTTTCGTAGATTTGTTAAAAGGAACCTTAGGAAACAATAGTGCTGATCCAAGATTGCAGAAATTTGCTGCCCCAATAACTGCATCTTTAGAAGATGTTGGTAACAACTTGTATACAGAAACTGATGATTTAACAAAATACGTTGGAATGCCTTATGGAATTCCTAGTGCATCAGCACCGTCACAGCTACCTAATACATCAAGATTTAGTTCTAATATTCTTAAAACTGATTATACTGAATACTTTATGGAGTATGCGGAGGTTGAGTTTTTATTGGCGGAAAACAACAATTGGAATACAACAAACTATACCAATGGCGTAAAGGCTTCAATGGAACGTTGGGGAGTAACATCAGCTAAAATCAGCACCTACTTGACGAACCTAGCACCAGCATCAGAAGAAAATGTATTGACTCAAAAATACATAGCACTCTATATGCAACCTACAGAGGCATGGTCAGAATACAGACGAACTGGGTTTCCTAAGACAATCTTGAAACCAGGCGGAACATATGCTTTAAACAATCCTTTTGAAGGAGCAACAACCTATACCTTTCGAGCTTTAAACAATTTGACAGAAATGCCAAGTCGTCTTAATTATCCTGTAAACTCGCCTCAGTTAAACGGTGAAAATTACCAGGAAGCTTCCACAAACATAGGAGGTGATTTGCTTACCACTAAATTGATTTGGGATAAAAACTAATTAGTTTTTAAAAAATAGAATACTAAAAATTACGATTTTTAAACAGTAGTAAACAAATGTTTGCTACTGTTTTTTTTTTGTGCCATTTTTGAATAATGCGTAGCATTACTAGCCAAGTAGAGGGCTAACGATTCAAAATTATTCCTTTATAACTAGGCTATTAATGATTAAAAAATGCAAATACACTGATCCACATGACCCTTAGGGACTGGGTTTTTAAGATCAATCTCAAAATTCAACATTAATATTTTTGAAATATATACTAATCAGTGGAGTGTGTGCTAGTTTTCTTTTTATGATTAGAATTTAAATCTAAAAAAAAATCCATAAAAGTTAATGAAAAAATTATTTTTTTCTTTCAATCACATAATTAACCATCAAAATCAACGCGTCTTTGAATTCTGAATTGGGATAGTTATCTAAAAGCAGCAATGCTTCTTGTTGGAATTCGACCATTTTTTGTTCGGCGTACAACAAACCATTATTGTTCTTTACAAAAGCGATCACTTCTTTAACCCGCTTTTTATCTTTATTATGATTTTTTATGGAGTTGATTAACCACGTCTTTTCTTTAGAAGTACACATATTCAAAACGTGAATAAGTGGTAAAGTCATTTTTTGTTCTTTGATGTCAATTCCTGTAGGTTTACCAATTGCTTCCTCAGAATAATCGAATAGGTCATCTTTTATTTGGAAAGCCATTCCGATTAACTCTCCAAATTTTCTCATATTCTCTACCTCAGTCTCCTCTTCAATAACAGATTTAGCACCAAGAGCGCAACAAGCAGCAATAAGTGTCGCTGTCTTCTTGCGTATAATTTCATAATAAACAGCTTCCGTAATATCAAGCTTACGGGCTTTTTCAATTTGGAGTAACTCTCCTTCACTCATCTCGCGAACCGCAACGGAGATAATACGCAGTAAATCAAAATCACCATTATCAATAGAAAGCAGTAACCCTTTAGACAATAAATAATCACCTACAAGTACCGCAATTTTATTTTTCCAAAGTGCATTTAAAGAGAAAAATCCTCTACGTCTGTTGCTATCATCAACCACATCATCATGCACTAATGTTGCAGTGTGAATAAGTTCAATCACACAAGCACCTCGATAGGTTCGTTCATTGACAACACCTTCCGAAACCATTTTAGCGGTCAGAAAAACGAACATTGGTCGCATTTGTTTCCCCTTCCGATTAACAATATAATAAGTTATTCGATTTAACAAAGCTACCTGCGAAGTCATCGATTCATAAAACTTTTTTTCAAAAAGTTCCATTTCGTCAAAGATGGGCTGTTTTATTTGTGAGGTAACATTCATTTAGAATTCAAAGATACTATTTTAAAATAAAATATTTAATACATATTTGAATATAGAATTTTAAATTGTATTATATTTTTTAGTAATTTTAAGTAACAGATGATACCAAGTTGTACTACCTACAGGCACTTTTTATTGTTTTTAAATCTGTTAAATTACGAAGTATATCCCCAAAAGAGTTTTGAATTATTTTATTAACACTAAAACCTCCACTTAACAGAGGATGACGAAATTATTACGCTTATAGTTAAATAAAAACACATTTAAATCCCACTGAACTATTAGTATAAATTAAAATAAGATATCATGAAAACAAAAATTTTATCAGGTATAGCATGCGTATTGCTAGGATTTTTTAGCAGTTGCGATTCTAACAATAATGACGAAAACGAACCAAATCCGACTCTGTCACTAACCAGTGAAGATGTAAGCATTGAATCAAAAATTGATGTCGCTATTGATGATGTAGTTTTTATTGTTGAAGATCAATATTCCGCACAGCAAAATTCGCCCAACAAATCCATTAGCACATTGAAGGGGTTTTTACCAACATGCGCAGCAATTACAACAGTCTTAGCGGATGGAGTTTGGACTAGAACGATTGATTTTGGAACGGAAGGTTGCTTGCTTCCCAATGGAAACATAGTGAAAGGAAAAATAATCATTACGTTTTCTAGTAATTTTACTAGTCCGGTAAGAACTATTTCCTATACTTTTATCGACTTCTATCACAACAACAAACTCCTTCAAGGAAACAAAACAATTGCTTACGAACTTAAAAGTACAACTTTACTAACAGAAGTTCACCCCGTAATGACCTTTTCTGTTGATATGAAAATCACCTTTGATGACGGTAGAATCTATGCAAGAACCGGCACTAAAACTAAGGAAACCGTTGAGGGATATGGAACACCACTTATCTGGGATGATAATGTTTTTTTAGTAACCGGGAATAGCACAACCGTTTTACCTGACGGTGAAGTCATTGCAAAAAATATTACTACTCCTTTGCGCTACGTGATGAGTTGCAACTTACCTTTTCCAGTAAGCGGAATTGTTAGTATCACTAAAAATGATTCAGAGGGTATTTTAAATTTCGGAAATGGCACTTGTGACAACCTCGCATCATTAACAATAAATGGCATCACAACTGAAATTGTACTTCAAAAATAATAATAATCAGAAGCAGAATAAAGCATTAAGATGAATATCATCTTAATGCTTTATTCTGCTTCCTTATTCGCTAGTTGTCCACAGGCAGCATCTATATCTTTACCACGACTCCTGCGAACCTTAACTACAATTCCTCCCGCTTCCAGTGCCTTGATATAAGCATCTATTGATTCCTCTGGAGCTTGTTGAAATTCACCATCATCAATGGGATTGTATTCAATCAAATTAACTTTACAGGGCACGTATTTACAAAATTTCACTAAGGCGTCTATCGAAGCTTTGTTATCATTTATACCTTTCCAAATTACATATTCATAGGAAATTTTACTTTTAGTCTTTCTGTACCAATATTCTAGAGATTCGCGTAAATCTGCCAATGGAAAATTTGCACTAAAAGGCATGATTTTAGATCGAATTTCATCAATTGCGGAATGTAATGAAACTGCTAATTTAAATTTGACATCATCGTCTGCTAATTTCTTAATCATTTTAGGAACGCCTGATGTTGACAGCATAATTCGCTTAGGAGACATGCCTAAACCCTCAGGAGAAATGATCATATCAATCGCTTTCAAAACATTATTATAATTCATCAGCGGCTCTCCCATTCCCATAAACACAATATTAGACAATGGGTGATTGTAGTACAAACGACTTTCTTTATCAATTGCAATTACCTGATCATAAATTTCAGCTGGTTCTAAATTTCGCATTCTTTTTAATCGCGCTGTAGCGCAAAAGCTACAATCCAAACTACATCCTACTTGGCTAGAAACACAAGCTGTGGTCCTAGTATTAGTAGGAATCAAAACGGATTCAACAACTAGCCCATCATGCAGCCGAACAGCGTTTTTTACTGTTCCATCTGCACTGCGTTGCATCGTATCTACTTTGATGTGATTGATAACAAAATGTAATTCCAGCATGGCGCGCGTTTCCTTAGACACATTGGTCATGTCCTCAAAACTATGAGCTCCTTTACTCCACAACCACTCATAAACTTGATTTCCGCGAAAAGCTTTATCTCCATTGGTCACAAAAAATTCTCGTAATTGTTCCTTAGATACTGCTCGTATGTCTTTTTTCTCAATTTGCATGCTGCAAAGTTAATGACAATTTGTCGATTTGTTGAATTCATAATTTGATAACTTTGCAACAAACAAAAAAAATTAATTTCATTCTGCAAAAATCCGATAACCAACTCCTAATTATTTCCAAAATACCGCACCACTAACTCAACGCACCTGATAAACCAAATGTAATTTTTTGTAAATTTGCATATAAATTTTAGGAGCTTTTTTTGGCGCAGAATCAAACTTATTTAATTATATTAAAAGGTGCTACATAAATCAATATGTTTGGGGAAATATAAAATAATGATAAGTGAAAAGATAGGAACACAGTAGCGTAATTTTGAGAAATTTTATTGAAGAAAAATAATCCATCATTAACGATTTATCGCACTAAAATCATAAAACTTATTGTAGAAGAAAGTTACTTTTCATTGCTGCAAATAAAAACTTATCCTAATGATATTCTAAGTGATCAATAACCTTTTTAAAATTTAAAATAAAACAACTATTCTGATTAATTTACTTTTGACTAATACCAATTTGATAATAGAAAAATAATTATCTATAAATTCAAAATACGTGATCAGTTCCATCACAACACGATTAACGCTGGTACAATTTAAACACATTTCAAGACCTAATAAAAAGATTAAAATAATGCATTTCATATCCCAAGAATTAGAAGACTATATCGAGCAACATTCTGAAAAAGAACCCCTTTTGCTGTCAGCATTAAATAAAGAAACCTATCAAAAAATCTTATTACCAAGGATGTTGAGCGGCCATTTTCAAGGTCGGGTTTTGAGCATGTTATCAAAATTAATTCGACCGGTAAATATTCTCGAAATTGGAACTTATACCGGGTATTCGGCTTTATGCTTGTGTGAAGGAATGCGGGAAAATGGGCAGTTGCATACAATAGACATCAAAGAAGAATTAGTTGATTTCCAGCGTAAACATTTTGACAAATCACCATGGGGCAATCAAATTTTTCAACATTTAGGAGAAGCAATTGATATTATCCCTACGCTTGATTTAAAATTTGATTTGGTTTTCATTGATGCCGATAAAGAGAATTACATCAACTATTTTGAACTGATTGTTCCAAGGATGAATAAAGGCGGCATCATTCTCTCAGATAATGTTTTATGGAGCGGTAAAGTATTAGAACCACTAAATCCTAAAGACATAAGCACAAAAATATTATTGGAATACAATCAATTACTTGCAAATGACCCCCGGATAGAAACCGTTTTACTACCTATTCGAGATGGCTTGACAGTCAGCAGAGTTCTATAATTTAAGATTGCAGCATACCTAAGGATACATTCGCTTTGAGATCATAGGCATGATTTTCTAACTAGCTTTTTTTAAACCAGAAAAATAATGCACAAACAAGGAGGTTACTTCTAGTCCTTTTTTCGCAACGGAAAATATCTTTCTTGGGCTATTTTGTATACATAATATACAAAAAAACCTGTAGTAAATCCAAATAAATAGCCTGATACAATATCTAATGGATAATGTAATCCAAGGTAAATTCTACTATAGGCAAATACGAGAGGCCATAAAAACAGTAACCAAAAGTGTGTAAAATATCGCCTTAAAGTAAAATATAAAAGTGTTGCTACAGCCATTGAATTCGAAGCGTGACCGGAGAAAAAACTAAAAGATCGTCTGATTTGAACAACTCGGATAAAAGAATTGATTTCAGGATTGCTACATGGTCGTAAACGATGAAATTCACTCTTGAAAACATTCGTCATTTGATCGGTAAAAGTTACTAAAGCAGCAACAAACAAAAGCAAATAAAGTGTTTGCTTTGCTCCTAGTTTTTTAAAAATGACAAATAGTAAAATTAGAAAAAGTGGAATCCAGTTACTTTGTTGGGTAATGAATGACCACAACTCATCATACGTTTCGGACCCCAAACCATTTAAAAAAATAAATAATTCCGTATCTAGAGAAAGTAATTTATCTAACATTATACTTGACGTTTTATAGGCCCTGCAGCTTCTTCAACAATTTTTTTTGTTGCATCAATCTGTGAAGTCGTTTCGTCTACCAAACTATCTTTTGTTTTGTTAATTTCGGTTGAAACACTTTCAGAAATATTTTTAAATTGTGAAGTTTCACCCATAAGATTATCTTTTGCTTTATTGATTTCCGTAGAGATATTACCTCTAAAATCGCTCAAAGACTTGGTGTCAAACCCATTCGCTTCTGCTCCTTTTTGAATTTCACTTTTTATGTCATTTGTCGCATTTTTTAATTGCGCCATTGCTTTACCCATCGTACGTGCCATTTCGGGTACTTTATCTGACCCAAAAAGCATGAGTACAATAAACATAATGAAAATTAATTCTCCTCCTCCTATGCCAAACATATTTTTTGTTTTAGTTGCTACAAAGATACCTAATTTTGAAACCTTGCGTTTTAATTTTTTCATAAAAAAAAAGACTCTTTTCAGAGTCTCTTTTTTTTAGTGCTTTTTGTTTAATCAAATTTAGACTTTACTTCCTCTTTTGGCCACATATTATTAGTGACATCAATATCGGCAGTTTCTAATTTTGGATCTATCTGAATTTTTTTGATTGCTTTTTCAGTCGCATAAACCTTCTTAGCTGTATCATTGTTTTTTCTCCAAATTTGAGCTGGGTATTTGAAGGTTTCTTTTGAATCATCATCGTATGTTAACTCAACAATAATTGGCATTAGCATCCCTCCAGGTTTATTGAACTCTACTTCGTAGAAATATTTAGGCGATTTTAATTTAGATTTTTCAGCAGCTGTAAAGTTTTTATTTACATAATCTGATAATAAATTCACATCCGAAATAGCTAATGCTTTCTTGTCTTTAGATGATAATTCCTCGCTAGTTCCAGGAACTAAATATACAAAAGGTCCTTTTTCCTGACCAAAACGTCCTCTTCTAACTACCGCATCTTTTAGTTCTTTAGTTGCAGCCTCAGACACATAATATTGTTTTACTTCTTTGACACCTATATCTACAAAATCAGTAGAGTAAAACCATCCTCTAAAAAACCAGTCTAAATCAACTGCAGAGGCATCTTCCATCGTTCTGAAAAAATCTTCAGGGGTTGGGTGTTTAAATTTCCATCTATTTGCATATACTTTAAATGCATGGTCAAATAATTCTCTTCCCATGATTGTTTCTCTTAGAATATTCAATCCTGTAGCTGGTTTTCCGTACGCATTAGAACCAAATTGAACAATCGTCTCTGAGTTAGACATGATTGGTTCTAAGAATTTTTGATCACCACTCATATAAGGAACAATTTTACTTGCAGGACCACGATTAGAAGGAAAATTAGTTCCCATTTCTTGTTCGGCCATATATTGCATAAAGGTATTTAATCCTTCATCCATCCAAGACCACTGACGTTCATCAGAATTAACGATCATAGGAAAAAAATTGTGTCCTACTTCGTGAATTGTTACACCAATCATTCCATTTTTTATGCGATCACTAGTAACACCTTTTTCATCTGGACGCCCATAATTCCAACAAATCATTGGATACTCCATTCCTTGATCTTCAGCAGAAACTGAAACTGCTTTAGGATAAGGATAGTCAAAGGTATGCGCTGAATAACTTTTCAGCGTATGTGCTACTGTTCTTGTTGCAGTTTCTCCCCAAAGTGGATTCGATTCTTTTGGATAAACTGAAATTGCCATTACCGTTTTATCATTCAATTTAACGGCCATTGCATCATATATAAATTTTCTAGAGGTAGCAATACCAAAATCTCTAACGTTTTTAGCGCTAAATTTCCAAGTTTTTTTCTTGTCTGAAAATCCTTTTTCGCTAGCTTCGGCCTCTGCTTGCGTAACAACAACTACAGGTTTGTCATACGTTTTTTGTGCTAACTCATATCTTTTTACTTGTGCCGCCGTAAAAACTTCACTCCTATTCATAAGATCACCCGTAGCTTCCATAATGTGATCTGCAGGTACCGTGATGTTCACATCAAAATCACCAAAAGGCAACGTAAACTCTCCCGTTCCCCAAAATTGCATATTCTGCCATCCTTCAACGTCATTGTATACAGCCATTCTAGGATAAAACTGCGCAATTACATATAATTTATTTCCTGATTTCTCAAATAATTCATACCCTGATCGGCCGCCTTCAGCTCTGTAATTATTAATATTATACCACCAATTAATTGCAAAAGAGAATTTTTCGCCAGGTTTCATAGGTGTTTCTAAATTAATACGCATCATGGTCTGGTTGATCGTAAAGGATAACGGATTTCCTTTCGTATCTCTTACAAAGTCAATATTAAAACCCCGTTCTAATTCTTGTTTTAAAAACTTATTAGTGAAGTTTCCCGCCGGAAAAACCTGCTCCATTCTTTGGCTTTCTGCTAAAGGAGTTTGCGAATTTTTAGCCGATTGATTTTGGTCTAATTGAACCCATAAATATTCTAAAGTATCCGGTGAATTATTGTAATACGTAATAGTTTCTGAACCTGTTAGCTTAGAATTTTTGTCATCTAAATCAATATTAATTTTATAATCAGCTTGTTGCTGGTAATAAGCGGGGCCCGGAGCTCCTGAAGCCGTACGAAACATGTTAGGCGTAGCTAACAAATCATACATTTGACTAAACTTATTAGTGTCGTACTTTCCGGTTTGTTTTGGTGTCACCGACGTCGATTTTTCCTGTGCAACTAACAATGCAGGAAGAAATAAAAATAAAAATATTTTTTTCATAGTAAATTTATGGTTCTTTTATTGTGTGAAATTAATATTTTAAATAGAGGTTTCAAAATTTATTCATACTTTAAAACTCCCGTCGATGAAGAATCTGTAAATAATAACGTGTTTTTAATCCCAAAAACCTTAAAATGCATAATGTTTTGCTGATCACTATTTCCCTCAATAATAACGGTATTGTACACTTCGAGAGTTATTATTTTTGGAACATCTTTAATAGTCAAATAACAAATAAGAACATCGCCTTCCATTTCTTTACTCAAAAGATGCATGGCTGTAGAATGCCCATTTATTTTTATAGAAAATTTTTCGGTTAAGTACTTTTTCAATAAGACCAAATCCTCAGCAGTTTCCTTTTGAGAACCTAAATTAATTTTTTTATTGTATTTTTTTCCAATGGCACTAGTCAAATCATCCACAAAAATACGAGAGGTGATTTCCAGCATTTTCTTTTCTGGAGCATAATTTACTTGATACAATGCCACGTAAAATTTATGCGCATTGAATGAAGTCAACGTTAACAGTAGTAACCCAAAAAAAGTAATTAAGATTGTTTTTTTCATTTTTCAAAAGTAGTAATTCTTTTAAACTCTTCGTTCTTGGTGATTAAGAAATCAATCAGTAAAAATTCATCTTCTTGTTTCAAAAGATTTTTTGCTTTGGGATCACCCTCGCAATAATCCAGAAAAAGATCAATTTCATCTTTTTTTAACTTTAAAGTATTGGTAAAAAAATAGGCATCCATTCCCTTCGAAACTACATCCGAAAAATCTACATTTGGATTTAAACCTGCTTTTTCTTCTGAATTTTTCTTAAATAATTTAGAAACCATTTTGAAGACTCTAACAAAATCCATTCCGTTTTCTATAGTTCCATCTGACGGCATCGTCCTATTTATAGGAGATGATTTCTCATCATCTACAAATTGCATATCTACAATACGCTGCGTATTTTCTGCGATAGGCTTGATTTCGGCTTTGCGTTTCACTATAACTTCATTAAGCAGCGTAGTTTGCGTTTCTAAGTTAATGACAAATAACGTTTTTGCAAAGTCTTTTTCCTCGACTACTATTTTTTTTGACTTGAATAAATTACTTGAAACCAGCAACGTATCTTTGGCTTTGGCCAAAATATCAAAAAAACCCTGATCGCTTATAAAAGTTCTCGTTTTTGAATTCAGATTAAAAACATATCCATGATCTACTAAAGCGGATTCGTTGGCAAACTGACCGTGCAATGATTTTCTGCTTTCATTTTGACCAAAAGAAAGTTGGCAAAAGAAAAGTAAACAGATAATTTTTATTATTGTTTTCATTGTGATTTTTTTAGTGTTATTTTTTCAAAATTCATTATTAAAAATTTTTCTGAACAGTAAACGTTTTCCGCAGTAAAGACCAAGATACACTTGGCTTTCGCCAAAATAAAAAAGGCTCCTGCACTATTTGTTTGCGTTAAATTTAAGATATTTATTTCATTTACGCCAATAGAATCTATTCTGATTATTCCTTGCAGCAACTATTAATCGAGCTTTAGTCCAAAAGAAATCTGGCCCAGTACAGATAAAATTCTATTTATTTTCAAGGATTATTATTTGGTTATAATTTTCCGCAAGCTTGACGATTAAATACATGACTAAAGTCTTGTTTTTAGCTCGTAACGCATTGGCAAAAGCGACATCATCAACGCAATAATACTGGAATCCTTTGATATAATCTGAAGGAATTCTTAATGTTTCCGTATAATATTTATCCTCAAAAAGCACATCAATTCTCGCTAATAACTGTTCTTTCTTCTCAATTATAATTTCTTTTTTCAGCATGGCTTTACGTCCAGAAATAGTGTTCAGCAATCCATCGATTCCTCCACCCGAAGTTGCAGTGTATAACTTTCTTTCGGCAGCTGTGTATTTTTTTTGACCGTAAGGAATAATGCCTAAACTCTCCGCCGAAATAGCAGATTCATTAACCACAACCTCTTTCAAAATAATACTTTTAGGCATCATCAGGACCGTAATAACTTCCTGCAGCATATCCTGTTTGCTGATTTTCCTCCGGACGCCTTCTAAATTTACGGCTGTAAAGACCAGAACATCGCCTTCTTTTACGGAGATTGTAAAAAAGCCATTTGCATCTGAAACCGTTGCTTTTTCTGTTGACACATTTACAATATTAATGCGATCCACTGCAACAGAATCTGCGGTGATTTTTCCTCGAATTTCCTTTATAACATTGGTCTGTCCAAAAACAACTTGAACCAAAAAAAGGACTATTAACTGTAGCGTATTTTTAATTTTCACTTGCAATTATTTCTTTATACTTTGTTGCTAATTCTCCTATCAAAAAAGTAGTCATTGTAACATTTTTAGATTTGAGAACAGTTACAAATCGTTCATTTTCGACACTGTAATACTCAAATCCTTTGACATACTTAGCAGGTATTTTTAATGTACTCACAAAATAATCGGTAGTAAACAGATTCTCCAATTGTCTTAAATAAGATTCTTTCTTCTCGACTTGAAGTTCTTTTTTCAGCATTTTCGTTCTTCCTGAAAACCAATTTAACAATGGATCTGCCGAAATAGACCCGCCCATCATGCTACCCGCATTAGCACTAGCATTAAGATGACTAGCAGTATATAACTTTCGTTCTGCAGGCGTGTATATCTTTTGACCCTTTGGAACAATTCCTAATGAAACGGCGTTAATCCCATTTCGAACAATAACCTCTCGCAATTGATTCACGATAGGCATCACCTTCACATAAAAAGTTTCTTGAGCAAAATGATCTTGTGTCAAAAGTAATGTAGTTTCCTTGAATTGCGATGCCGAAAACAATAACGTATCTCCCACCGCTGCCTGAATAGAGAAACTACCTTCTTGATTTGTAACGGAAGCCTTCTCTGTTTTTTTATTTATGACATAAATACCTTCCAAAACCGAAACATCAGCAGTCACTTTTCCGTTCAATTGCATTCGGGAGGCTTCTTGTGACAGAACATTCGTCGCAGCAAAAGCCAAAAATAAGTACACAATTCTAATCATCTTTTTGAAAGCCATTATTGACACCTCGTAAAAGTATCTTAATGCATTCTAAATTAATTACTAATGGGTTGGTAAAAAAATGTTAATTAAAAACTTGAATTAAAAAAGACTGATTTAATACCTTTAGCACAAATTAGCACTAAAAATGAAAAACATAATAATCGCAAGTACCTCAACGCTTGCAAACGAGAATTATCTAGAGTATTTATTACCGGAATTACAATTGCATTTTCAAAACTGTAACACGATTCTTTTTATTCCTTACGCCAGACCTGGCGGCATTTCGCATGAGGAATACACTACGATGGCACGCTTGGCTTTCGCCAAAATAAATAAAAAAGTAATCGGAATTCATGAGTTTGAAGATGCCAAATTAGCTGTAAAAAAAGCAGAGGGAATTTTCACGGGAGGAGGAAGTACATTTGTTTTAGTATCCCAATTATACAAAAGTAATGTTATGGAAATTCTCTCAGAAACAATAAAAAACGGAACGCCCTATTTAGGAACAAGCGCTGGAAGTAACATTTGCGGATTAACAATGCAAACGTCAAACGACATGCCGATAGTTTATCCGCCAAGTTTTAAGACTCTGGGATTAATTCCTTTTAATTTGAATCCGCATTATTTAGACCCAGACACTACTTCGACACACATGGGCGAAACTCGTGAAACCAGAATTAAAGAGTTTCATGCTTATAATACGGTTCCCGTTTTAGGGTTAAGAGAAGGAAGCTGGCTAGACGTAAAAGGAGACACAATTACTCTGAAAGGCGATTTAACCGCACGATTATTTCGGCAAAATCAAATTCCAGAAGAACTGGAAAGTGGAACAGATTTGAATTTTGTAAAATGATTTTGAAACGAGTACAGCATAAATAAAAAAAACCTCAAACAAAGTTTGAGGTTTTAGAGCGAAAGACGAGGCTCGAACTCGCGACAACCAGCTTGGAAGGCTGGAGCTCTACCAACTGAGCTACTTTCGC
>NZ_JBGQOR010000008.1:0-151243 GCF_052119725.1 Flavobacterium sp. W20_MBD1_R3 | reverse complement strand
GCGAAAGACGAGGCTCGAACTCGCGACAACCAGCTTGGAAGGCTGGAGCTCTACCAACTGAGCTACTTTCGCATTAATACAGTAAAAAAAGTTTCAAATTAAAGAATGAAACTTAGAGCGAAAGACGAGGCTCGAACTCGCGACAACCAGCTTGGAAGGCTGGAGCTCTACCAACTGAGCTACTTTCGCATTAACAACGGTGCAAATATAATTAATAAGTTTGCTTCAATGCAAGTTTTTTTCTTAAAAAGTCTCAAACCTACTCCGATAGTCTCTTTTAAAATAAGAGATTCAAATCATAAAGAATTTAATATGAAAATATTATACCTTTATAGAACCCAAAAAATATTTTTAAAAAACAATGAAAAACATCAAACAAATAACGGCTTTGGAGACATTTTCGATACGCCATCCTGTACTTCGGGCTGAAAAACCGATCGAAAGTTGTCATTTTGACGGCGATACTTTAGAAACTACTTTTCACTTTGGATTGTATGACTCTGATAATCTCTTAGGCGTGGTTTCCTTATTTGAAGCAAAAAACAATTTGTTTACCACTGAAAAACAATTTCAAATTAGAGGAATGGCCGTTTTGAAACAGCATCAAAAGTTAGGTTTGGGTGAAAAACTGATTATCCATGCAGAGAAACAATGCAGTGAGCAAAAACAGAATTTAATTTGGTTCAATGCCCGAGAAGAAGCTATCGGATTTTATACCAAAATGGGATATCAAACAAAAGGGCTGCCTTTTGAAATAAAAGGAGTAGGAGAACACGTTGTCATGTTTAAAGCTATAAATGATGAATAATTTATTTTTGATTGTATTGTTGTGTACCTTCATTAGCTGCAAAAAAGAAGTACTAAAAAGTGAGGTAATTTTGAAAAAAGAGATTGTAAAACCTCATGTGCAACCGGAAGGAAAACCAACTAACATTGACTCATCTTTAGTAATTTCTTTGGATAACAAAACAGTTAAGGATTTTTATATAGCTACCAATTACAGAACGGTGTGGCAATCAGAAGAAAAAAGAAAAATAATTTTAGCTGAGCTTAATAAATCAGCGGAAGAGGGACTCAACCCAGAGGATTACAACGTAAAATCGTTATTTGATTTCGAAAAAAAAGCAACTACTTTAGACTCTTTAGATTTGGCAAAATATGATATTTTGTTGACTTCCAGTTTACAAAAATACATTTCCCACCTCACTAACGGAAGAATAAATCCCCGAAAAATATACAAAAACTGGGACTTAAAAGATAACTATATCAACTTAAATACTGCTGTCGTTCAATTGCTTCAAAGCGATTCCTTAGCGTCCTCAATAGAACAATTGAAACCCAATCACATTGTTTACAAAAAATTAAAAAAAGCCCTTCGGCAAATTAATACTTTTCCAAAAGATGATTTCAAGCCAATAAAATTTACAAAAATAATAACGCCTAATGACACCAATCCTTCACTGATTTCGATCAAAAAACGATTAATTTATTGGAAAGAACTCCAACCTAAAGACAGCCTTTCTCCAGTTTACGACGAAGAAACAGTAACTGCTTTAAAAAAATTTCAAAGTCGGCACGGTTTAGCCGCCGATGCAAAAATTGGAGCCGGTACAATTGCATCCCTTAATTTTTCTAAAAACCAAAGAACACAGCAAATTATTGTAAATCTGGAACGCTGGAAATGGTATCCAAAACAATTGGGAAAGGAATACATCATCATTAATATTCCTGATTACAAATTGACATTGGTTAACAACAATGACACACTGAGAACGCACAGAGTCATTGTGGGAAGAGCAAAAAGAAAAACACCCGTATTGAGTTCTAAATTAACGCAGGTCGTTTTTAACCCAACCTGGACGGTTCCACCAACCATTTTGAGAGAAGATGTAATTCCTGCTATTCTAAAAAGCCGAAGCTACTTAACGCAAACTAATATTAAGGTGTATGATAGTAATGGAAGAATTGTAAGTCCTTATGAATGGCAATTATCTCAGGCTAAAACGTATCGATATGTACAAAGTCCGGGTACTTTTAACTCGTTGGGGATGGTGAAAATCATTTTTCCAAACCGTTTTTCCGTTTACTTACACGATACAAATCACAGGGATTATTTTGACAAGATTGACAGATCTTTAAGTTCCGGCTGCGTCAGAGTTGATAATCCATTGGAATTAACAGAATATATTTTAAACGATTCAGTCAATTGGAATTTTGAAAAAATCACAGAGACCTTGCAAAATGAGAGAACAAGATTTGTTAATATCAAAAAAGATATTGCATTTCACCTATTTTACTGGACCGCTTGGAGCGAAAATAATAAATTAATTTTCAGAGATGATATATACAATCTTGACGCTGCTTTGTACGATAAATTACGAAATTGATTTTATTCCAAATTTAGAAACTCTTGAAGGATGATAAATAAAGAAACATGATTTATCTTTTATTATACTAATAATCTCTTTAGATAATTCAACAGGAACAGCAGGACAACCAAGACTTCTTCCTAATCTGTGGTTGTTTTTAATAAACGAATTAGAAACATAATCAGCGGCGTGCATTACCACACCTCTTGCTCTGGCATTATCATTAACTCCTTTTTCTAAACCATCTAAACGAAGAGACATTCCATGTTTGCCATTGTAAATTTCACCTGTAGCATAAAAACCTAAACTGCTTTTAAAAGATTCAGCTGAGTTTGAAAAATTATTGGCAAATTCATTGCCTGTATTTCTTCCGTGAGCAACAAGAGAGTGAAACAAGACCTCGCCAGTAGCCAAATTGATCACCCAAAGTCTTTTAGTATTTGACGATAAACTAAAATCAATTAAAGTCAAAATCTCTTTCTTAATTAATCCTTTTTCTTTCAACGAATAATAACCTTTTAGTGCTTCGGAGAAACTTTCTAATTTAGGCAATGCAAATTTATCAGAATGTAAATTAGTGTATGCCAAAGTAATATTATCATCTGCGCTCTTTTTTTCTACTTTAGAGTAAAACGCTGGAGTACTTATCTTTGAATCAGGAAGGTTTTTTTTGATGGGTGCAAGGGAAAGCAGCATGAAAAAAATAGTAGGAAATATGTTATAAATCATTGATTGTCTATTAGTTAAGGATTTACTTGGGATTGCAAACGTACATCAAAAATTAGAATTGAAATTAATATTTAACAAAGTTTTATTCTTACTCTAACGAAAAAAGGGACAAAATATTGAGTAATAAAACATAAAAAAAGGAATTAATCTGTTAATTTTGCTATTTTTGTTTAAATATCCTCTCTATTTATGTTCAAATTCCCATCAATTGCGCTACTTTATTTGCTTTTATTTAATTTAAATGCGCAAAGTCAAAAAAAAGTTCTTCAAGCAAAATCTACTACCGAAAACATCACAATTGATGGCCAAATGAATGAAGAAATTTGGAAATCAGCCCCTATAGCTTCCGACTTCATTATGTTTGAACCCGATAATGGAAAACCAATCAGTAGCGATAAAAAAACAGAAGTTAAAGTACTCTATGACAATAATGCCATCTATATTTCAGCCTTATTATATGATAATGAACCGGATAAAATTCAGAAAGAAATAACAAATCGAGATGTTTTTGGCGTTTCCGATCATTTTTCGGTTTATATTAATGGTTTTAATGATGGCCAACAAGATTTTCGCTTTTTTGTAAGTGCTGCAGGCGTACAAATGGACTGCATAGCAACGGAAGATTTTGAAGATTTTACGTGGGATGCTATTTGGGACAGCCAAGTAGTGCTCACTGAATTTGGCTGGGCTGTTGAGATGAAAATTCCCTATGCTGCTTTACGATTTTCAAAAGCAGACAAACAAACCTGGGGTTTAAACTTTATGCGCGAAATCAAGCGCGATGTTCAAAAATATACTTGGAACAGAATTGATACTAAAATTGGAGCTGTAATTCCCCAAGCGGGGATTTTGCAAGGAATAGAAAACATAAAAACTCCTGCACGACTTTTTTTAATTCCCTACTCATCGGCGTATTACCAACAAAGCAAGATTGGTTCCGGCATCACTTTAAAAGCAGGCTTGGATATTAAGTACGGTATCAACGATGCTTTTACCTTGGACGCCATTTTAGTTCCTGACTTTGGACAAACAAAATTTGACAATGCAATATTATACTTAGAACCTTTTGAACAACAATTAGAAGAAAATAGACCTTTTTTTACCGAAGGAACTGATTTGTTTAACAAAGGCGGATTGTTTTATTCCCGAAGAATTGGCGGAGGGTCCACCACAGAATTACTCCTTGCAAATCAGGAAGAAATCACTAATTATCCAAGCACGGTTAATTTGATTAATGCCGTAAAAATCTCAGGACGTACCCAGAAAGGATTAGGAATTGGGTTCCTGAATGCTATTACCGAAAAAACCAAAGCCACTATTTTAGATAATGATACCGGCAACGTTAGAAAAGAGGTAATTGAACCTTTGACTAATTATAATATGTTTGTGTTAGATCAGCGTTTTAACCAAAACTCATCCGTTACTTTCATCAATGCAAACACCACCCGAAATGGGGATTTTAGAGATGCAAATGCCTCGGCTTTGCTGTTTGATCTGAATACCAAGGCAAATACATTCAATTTGTACGGCGATTTTAAATATAGTTCAATCAATACTATCGAAGATTACGACGGGTTTAAAACAGAAATAGGTTTTGCAAAAACAAGTGGAAAATATCGTTATGGATTTTCAGGAAAATATGTTTCCGAAAACTATGATATAAATGATTTAGGGATTAATTTTTACTCTAATTATCACAATGCTTATGCAAATGGAAGTTATCGAATTGTAAACCCAACAAAACTTTTTAATACCTTCAGAATCAATCAATATATTAATTTTGAAATGGATAATACCTCCGGAAAGTTACAAACTGGCGCTTTTGGTACAGAAATTAAGGCTACAACACTAAATAACGACGCTTTAGAATTTGTAGTCGAATTTTCTCCTTTCAAAACCTACGATTTTTACGAACCACGTGAATATAACAAATATGTTTTTTTGCCGGAAAAAGTTTTTGCTGCAATCAACTTTACTTCAAACGACAACAATCCTTTCACGGTGGTAATCCAACCCTCTTTTACAAAATTCAATGAGAAAAACCGAAACGTTTATGGATTATATCTAAGTCCTAAATACCGTTTTAATGACAGATTTTCGCTCACGTATATAATGGAATATTTTAATAAAACCAATGATCGCGGCTGGGTTGACTCTGATACTTCCGGAATAATTTTTGCAGAACGCAGTAGAGAAACTCTTCAACATGATTTTACTGGTAAATATGCGCTCAATAATAGAATGACCGTGAATCTGACAGCCCGATACTACTGGTCTTACTCAAAAAATCATGATTTTTTGACCTTGCAAGACAGTGGCTATTTGACTCCAAACAATACATACGCTCAAAATAAAGATAGAAATTTCAATTCATGGAACTTCGATTTATCTTATTCCTGGTGGTTTGCACCCGGGAGCGAAATCTCAATTTTGTACCGTAATTATGGTCTAGAAAGATCAAATGAGGTAGAAAAAGATTTAGCTAAAAATCTTAAAAACATTTTCAACAGCGACTTGACTAATGTACTTTCGATCAGCATTCGTTATTTTATTGACTACAATTCAGTGAAAAATAAATTTTAATTTTTCAAATCAAACTGTAACATTCTGTAAAAAAGAAAGTCTACTAAGATAAACTACAGTCTTGATGGGTGCATTAAACCTTGAAAGTATATCAGTTTTTCCAAATTTGTCGCAATCATTCCATCATTTCATGAAGAATCATTTCCTATATTTTTTTCTGATATCGTCTTTTATTTGCTTTGGCCAAAAAAAAACATTACAAACTAATTTTATTACAGACCATATTATTATTGATGGAACACTAGATGAAACGACTTGGCAGTCAGCAGCAATCGCTACTGATTTTATCATGTTTGAACCAGATAACGGCAAGAAAATTCCAGACAATAAAAAAACAGAAGTTCGCGTACTGTACGATAATGATGCGATATATATTGGCGCAATCATGCATGATGAGCGTCCTGAAAAAATACTTAGAGAGATTACACAACGCGATAATTTTGGCACTGCAGATCTTTTTGGAGTTTTCATCAATGGTTTTAATGATGGACAACAAGATTTTCAATTTTTTGTCAATGCTGCAGATGGTCAAGCAGATTGTATCACCACGGACAGCAATGGCGAAGATTATTCTTGGGATGCCGTATGGAAAAGTAAGGCTGTAATTACGGACGAGGGCTGGGTTGTAGAAATGCGAATTCCTTATGCAGCCCTGCGCTTTTCAAGCGAAAACAAACAAACTTGGGGACTTAATTTTTTTAGAGAAATAAGACGAGACCGTCATAAATACACTTGGAATTTTATCGATTCAAAACTGGGAACATTCACCCAGCAAACTGGCACATTAGAAGGAATCGAAAACATAAAACCTCCTACCCGACTCTTTCTCTTGCCCTATTCCTCTTTTTATGTAAATGCAAGCGGTCAACAAAAAACTACCGGAACCCTCAAAGGCGGATTGGATTTAAAATACGGTATAAACGATGCTTTTACGCTTGACATGATATTAGTTCCTGATTTTGGACAAACAAAATTTGATGATCAAATACTAAATTTAGGCCCTTTCGAACAACAATTCAACGAAAACAGATCGTTTTTTACGGAAGGAACTGATTTGTTCAGCAAGGGAAATCTGCTTTATTCGAGACGTATTGGCGGAAGCCCAGCCTACAAACTAAACGAAAACGAATCCTTTACGGAAACGCCAAATATAAATCTTATCAATGCATTTAAAATCTCGGGACGAACCAAAGATGGTTTAGGAATTGGGATATTGAATGCGGTGACAAAAAATACCCCAACTACGATTTTCAATAACAACAGCGGCGAATCAAGAACCGAAGTTGAGCCTTTAACAAATTATAGCGTGTTAGTTTTAGACCAGCGCTTTCGCAAAAACTCCTCGCTTGCCTTTGTAAATACCAATGTAAGTAGGAACGGACATTTTCGCGATGGGAATGTTACAGCATTAGTTTGGGATTTGAATACTAAAAAAAACACTTATAACATTTCGGGAGATTTTAAATACAGTTTTATTAATGAAACAGAAGATAAAACAGGAATTAACTCCCAATTGAATTTCTCCGAAACCAGCGGAAAATTCCGTTATGGCGCTGGTGCTGACATAACAACAAAGGATTTTGACAATAATGATTTAGGAATCAATTTCGAGACCAATTACTATAGTATTTATGGTAATTCCAGTTATCGAATCTTGAATCCAACCAAGTATTTCAACACTTTTAGTGCTCAAATAAACACCTATTCCCAGTTTCAAAAAGAAACCGGGAAAATACAATCTAGTAATATCAGCTTTCAGATTAATTCTAATAACAAAAAAAATCATTATTTTGGGATGGGAGTTGATGCTAATCCATTAGAGACATACGATTATTATGAACCCCGATCGGCGGACCGATTTGTAATAAAACCTACAAAAATTGGTGGATTTATTTATATTTCTTCTAATTACAATAATAGTTTTGCCATTGACTTTAATCCGTCGTTTGCTGTTTTTGATGAAACTGGAAGAAAATCTTATGGTTTCTCATTAGGCCCAAGGTACCGATTTAGCGATAAATTATCTTTGAACTACAATTTCAACTTTTTCAGACAAAACAATAATAAAGGCTATGTCGACAGTATCAATGACGATATGAACTTAGCTACGCCAAATACAATTGTTTTTACGAATAGAAATGTGATTACCTATTCTAACACGCTGTCCGGGAAATATTCCTTGAGCAGTAAAATGAATTTTAATATTTCCTTGCGTCAATATTGGTCGTTTGCTGAAAACAAAAATATATTATCCTTGCAGCAAAACGGACGATTAACTGATTTTCCAACCTACACCACTAACAGAAATTCCAGTTTTTATTCTTGGAATACTGATTTATCGTACTCATGGTGGTTTGCACCTGGAAGTGAAGTATCTGTTCTATATAGAAACAATGCTGCCGGATTCGAAAGAAACATTAATAAAGATTTTGGAGACAATGTCACTAATCTACTCAACAACGACGCATTGAGTCATGTGTTTTCGATAAGCATTCGCTATTTTATCGATTACAATGAGGTGAAGAATAAATTCTAAAATGCGTTTATTTTAAAAAAAATCCTTTTCTATAACCATATAATCAAAATTTAAAGATCTTAGCACTAGAATGAATAATAGTGTTTTTGATTCATTGGAACCTTTTTAGAAATGGTTTATCTTTGTTTAAAATAACATTTCCATGAACAAAAAAGTAATTCTTATGATTCTGGACGGTTGGGGAAAATCTCCTGATCCAAAAGTTTCTGCAATCGACAATGCCAATATTCCTTTTATAAACAGTTTATATAAAAATTTCCCAAGCGCTCAACTGCGAACTGACGGCTTAAATGTGGGACTTCCTGAAGGCCAAATGGGAAACAGTGAAGTAGGCCACATGAATCTTGGTGCAGGTAGAATTGTATATCAGGATTTAGCTAAAATAAATCTTGCTGTTGCAAATGATACTTTGGCAAAAGAATCCGTTTTAGTTGATGCCTTCACGTATGCCAAAACTCACAATAAAAAAGTACACTTTTTAGGCCTTGTTTCAGATGGTGGAGTTCACTCTCACACATCACATTTGCGCGGCTTAATAGATGCTACACAACAACACGGATTACAAAAAGTTTTTGTTCATGCCTTTACTGACGGTCGCGACGTAGATCCAAAATCTGGTAAACATTACATTCAGGATTTACAAGATTATATTGCTGGAACTAGTGTCAAATTAGCTTCGGTTATAGGACGCTACTATGCCATGGACAGAGACAAACGCTGGGAGAGAGTAAAGCTGGCTTATGATTTATTGGTAAACGGAATTGGTACGCATACAACAAATGCAGTCACTACCATCGACGAAAGTTACCAAATTGATGTAACAGATGAATTTATAGATCCAACAGTCCTAGTGGATGAGCAAGATAATCCCGTAGCTACAATTGAAGAAGATGATGTGGTTATTTTCTTTAATTTTAGAACCGATAGAGGAAGAGAATTAACGGAAGTTTTGACCCAAATAGATTGTCATGAACACAACATGCACAAACTCAATTTGTATTACGTTACACTTACCAATTATGATGAAACCTACAAAAACATAAAAGTTGTATATAATAAAGACAATATAACAGAGACCCTAGGAGAAGTCTTAGAAAAAGCAAACAAAAAGCAAATTCGCATTGCTGAAACCGAAAAATATCCTCACGTTACATTTTTCTTCTCAGGTGGAAGAGAACAGCCTTTCATTGGCGAAAGCCGAATCTTGAAAAATTCTCCAAAAGTTGCCACTTATGATTTACAACCAGAGATGAGTGCTTATGAATTGACCGATGCCTTAGTTCCTGAATTAGAAAAAGGTGACGTAGACTTTGTTTGTCTCAATTTTGCCAATGGCGATATGGTAGGACATACTGGGATCATGAGTGCAGCGATCAAAGCCTGTGAAACCGTTGATAAATGCGTTGAAAAAGTAATAACAACAGCATTAGCACACAATTATACTACAATAATCATTGCGGATCACGGAAACTGTGAGACAATGATTAATCCAGATGGAAGTCCAAACACAGCTCACACCACAAATCCAGTACCTATTATACTTGTAGATAAAGATCTAAAAACAATTCATAATGGAGTTCTTGGAGATATTGCTCCAACAATATTGGAATTAATGGGAGTTGAAAAACCAGAAGCAATGACCTGTCATTCATTACTATAAATAAACAATAATCCCGATAAAAATTAAAAGCTACTTAAAAACAAGTAGCTTTTTTTACAAAAAAAAGTTAAATACTATTAACTGTCATAGCATTACTATTATATTTGTCAAAAAAAGATCGTAATAGCAGCAACATTATTTTTTTGTGCGATTGAATCGTACTACTAAATCCAGGCCGCAGTGATTATTTGTTTCAATATTTATACATAAATCAACACACAATGAAAATAATTTACACAATTGTCCTCATTCTCTTGACGCAAATGAGCTTTGGCCAAATAACGGATTCGATTGCAGTCAAAAAAGAGTTTACGAATATTGAACTGGCACTCAGAGAACCAGAAAAAGTATTTCGTCTGAACTTGAGCAATCAAACCTTAGAAATAGATAGTCTCAACTGGTCAAAATTTATAAATCTTGAATATTTAAGTCTAAAAAATGATCATTTGACTACAATTCCAAAAGAAATCATCTCATTAAAAAAGCTTAAAGTACTAGAATTGAGTGGAAATGATTTCACTGTATTGCCTGCTGATTTTTGGCAATTAAAAAGTTTGGAAGAGCTGTTTTTAAATGATGAAACGCACTTAAATTTAGAGGCTAATATTGCAATAATGAGTAAAATGACATCATTGAGAATATTACATTTAGAAAATGACAATTTAAATAGTATGCCATCGAATATAAGTAGTTTGAAAAATTTAGAATTTTTATACCTGAATGGCAACAAATTTAATGAAATCCCAAACGAAATCAGACAATTAGAACACTTGCAATTTTTAGACATTCGAAATAATAAAATCAGAGTTCCAGAGCGAGCCACAGAAAATTTGAATTTTGGATTCAGAATCAATCTATAAACAGAATTTAGTTTACGTTTTTATTGCTAAATTATTCTTTGTGAAATTTTTTAATTTACAGCCTCAAATTAAATAATATCCAAAAGAAATTGCGGATAGAAATAATCAAAAGTCAATTACCATTAATTATAAGTAAAACAATTTTTAAAAATATTGAATACTACAAGATTTAAAATAAATCGTAACAAGAATGAATATGGTTCTGTCTAATTTAAAAATACAAGTCAACGAAAAGATCTATGTTAAGGATCCGGAAACTTCTGCTTTGGGAAAAAAAATTATAGCCGAAAGCATTTTTTTAATCCATGAAATTGGGTTTGATAATTTCACTTTTAAGAAATTAGGAGAGAAAATACAATCTAATGAAAGTTCTATTTACCGCTATTTTGAAAACAAACATAAATTACTAGTGTACTTGTCCTCCTGGTATTGGAGCTGGATGGAATACAAACTCATTTTTGCCACGACTAATGTTTTGGATCCTACCGAAAAACTCCGAAAAGCAATTGCAATAATAACCGAGAAAATAACGGATGACGACAGCACTATTCATGTCAATGAATCAATTTTGAATAAAATCATTATATCAGAATTTACTAAAACACTGTACACCAAAGAAATCGATCACGAAAACAAAGAGGGATTCTTCTTGATTTATAAAAGAGTAATCAACAGGATTGTGGCTATTGTTAATGAAGTAAACCCAACTTATCCCTTTTCTAAATCACTTGTTTCTACTATTGTTGAAGGAAGCTTACACCAACATTTTTTGACAGACCATTTAAAAACCATCACCAATTGTAGCGATTCTATGAGCACCACAGATTTTTATCAGGATCTTATTGCAAAAGTTTTACGCTAAAATAAAAAACAAAATACATTCCTACTATGACTCCTTTAAAACGATTTTACAATTTACTTGAATTAGATAAAAAAGATGTCTATCAAATATTTTTTTACGCCATTTTTGCAGGATTACTCAGTTTATCGCTTCCACTGGGAATACAAGCAATTACTAATTTTATACAATCAGGACGAGTAAGTGCATCATGGATCGTGCTAATTGTTCTCGTGATTTTTGGTGTGACATTAGTGGGTATTCTATCGTTAATGCAACTCCGGATCACAGAAAACTTGCAACAAAAAATATTTGTTCGCTCTTCATTTGAATTTGCTGCACGCCTGCCAAAAATACAACCAAAAGAATTATACGACAGTTACCCTCCTGAGTTAGCCAATCGATTCTTTGACACTATGACCATTCAAAAAGGAACTTCAAAGTTACTAACTGACTTTTCGGCGGCATTGTTACAAATTGTTTTTGGTATCATATTATTGTCATTGTACCACCCTTACTTTATCATCTTTGGTGTATTGCTTATGGGGCTCTTGTACTTTATATTTAAGTTTTCTTTTAAATCAGGTATTGAAACAAGTTTAAAAGAATCTAAATTCAAATACAAAGTAGCGAGTTGGTTGCAAGAAATGGCCCGAAATAATTTTAGTTTTAGAAATGAGCTCAATTATGATTTTGCATTAAAAAAAAATAATTCAATTGTAACCGATTATCTAGCCTATCGTGAAAAACATTTTGATGTTATCAAAAAACAATTCACGCAATTGATCATTTTTAAAGTTGTCATCACGGGAAGTTTATTGTCTATTGGTGGGTTCTTAGTTTTATCTCAACAAATGAATATTGGTCAGTTCGTTGCTGCTGAAATCATCATTTTATTGGTTATCAACTCTGTTGAAAAAATAATCATCGGACTAGAAACCTTCTATGATGTACTGACTTCGATTGAAAAAATTGGAGAAGTTACTGATTTGGAATTAGAAGATTCAGCAAATTTGCACAATGACACCTGCTACAACAACATATCTTTAGAAATAGAAAGTCTTACTTTCCAGTTTCCCGATTCGGAAAAAGAAATTTTAAGCGCTATTTCATTAAAAATAGATCAAGGAGAAAAAATTGTAATTAACGGCGAAAATGGCTCTGGCAAAACAACCTTGATCCGAATATTATCTGGTTTATTGCAGCCCACCAGTGGCTCCGTGTATATCAATGACGACACATTCCGGAAAATAAACCTCAAACAATACCGCTCACAAATAGGAAGTGTGATTTATGGGGAACGACCTTTTGAAGGAACTTTACTGGAAAATATAACCTTCAATGATCCTTCTGTAAGTTCCGAAGATATAAAATGGGCTTTAGATGGGGTGCAGCTCACCTCATTTATAAAACTGTTTCCCAAAGGATTAGATACGAGAATTTATCCTGAAGGACGACAATTAACCTCCTCTAACGCTCAAAAAGTATTGCTAGCGAGAAGCATTATTCACAAACCTAAAATACTTTTTTATGAAGACCCAACGGACACCATGGACGAAAAAGCAGCTAATGAAATTATAGACTTTATCACATCCGATACAAATCAATGGACCATTATCGTATCTTCAAAAAACCCGTATTGGGAAACCAAATGCAATCGAAAAATCACGATGAAAAATGGACACATTCAACTTGATTCAAAAAAATAATTAGTCATGCTAAACATATCCAACAACAAAACAAGGTTACAATCTCTTGAGCAGTATGAAACGGTCAAGAACTTAACGAATAGACCCCATTATAAAATTTTAAATAAAATAATAACGGGCGTTTCTATCATTGGGGTAATAGCATTATTTCTGCCTTGGACTCAAAATATTTCTGGTACAGGAGCAGTGACAACTTTAAAACCGAGTCAAAGACCACAATCAATCCAGAGTATCATTTCAGGTCGAATTGAAAAATGGTATGTCCAAGAAGGCGATTTTGTCAAAAAAGGTGATACGATCCTCTTCATTTCAGAGATTAAAGAAGATTATATGGACCCTAATTTAGTAGAGAATACTAAGAGTCAAATTGATGCTAAGAAACAATCTTTGCAATCCTATGGTTCAAAAGTAAGCACACTTTCTGGTCAAATTATTGCCATTGAAAGCGAGAAAATACTAAAACTAGAACAGGCACGAAACAAAATCAGACAATCCGTTTTAAAGATTGAAAGCGACAGTATGGATTTGGTTGCTGTACAAACCCAGCTAAAAATTGCAAATACGCAATACAATCGTTCCGTACAATTGAACAAAGAAGGTTTGAAACCACTTACTGATATTGAAGAAAAAAGATTAAAATTGCAAGAAGTAGAAGCTAAAATCATCACCCAAGAAAATAAATTTCTAACCAGCAAAAACGAATTAATCAATGCTAAAGTAGAAATAAATCGCATAGGTGCTGAGTATGCTGAAAAAGCATCTAAAGCAACAAGTGATAAATTTACGGCTATTAGTAGTCAATTTGAAACAGATGCCCAAGTATCTAAACTAGAGAATTTATATGCAAACTACAGTATTCGAAATGGAATGTACTACATCAAAGCATCGCAAAACGGCTATATTAACAGGGCATTGCAATCCGGACTTGGAGAAACGGTAAAAGAAGGAACTCCAATAGTCACTATCATGCCATCTGATTATGATCTTGCGGTTGAAACATTTGTAAACCCAATAGATTTACCATTATTAGCCAAAGGCGAAAAGGTACGCGTTTGGTTTGATGGCTGGCCTACAATTGTTTTTTCAGGATGGCCAAATATGTCGTATGGTACTTTTGGCGGTGAAATTGTTGCTATAGAAAATTTTATAAGTACCAATGGAAAATATCGTGTTTTGATTGCCCCAGATAAAGAAGAAGCCAAATGGCCAGTCCAATTGAGTATTGGTGCAGGCGCACAAACCATAGCTTTGCTAGATAATGTTCCGGTATGGTTTGAATTGTGGAGATCCCTAAACGGATTCCCTCCTAATTACTACAAACCTTTGCCTGCAAAAACAACAGAAAAAAAATAAATGAAACAGATATTTTTAGCGTTTTTATTCTTCGGGTTTTTTGTACAGGCTCAAGAAAAAATATCCAACGAACTTACCTACACTGAATTTCTTGGTTATGTAAAAAAGTACCATCCATTAGTTAAAAACGCCAATTTAGAAATTAGTAAATCACAAGCTAACTTGATGATGGCTCGTGGTGGTTTTGACCCAAAAATAGAAGTTGATTTCAGCAAAAAACAATTCAAAGACAAGGAATATTATTCTATTTTAAATAGTAGTTTCAAAATTCCGACTTGGTATGGAATTGAGATTAAAGCTGGATTTGACAACAGTGAAGGTGTGTATTTGAATCCCCAAAATACGCTTCCTAATCAAGGACTAACCTCACTGGGAGTTACTATTCCGCTTGGACAAGGATTATTTATTAATCAAAGAATGGCAGATGTTCGAAAGGCAAAAATGCAAATGCAACTGAGTCAAGCAGAACGAAAACTGCAAGCCATCGTTGTTTTATATGATGCATCACTGGCATATTTCAATTGGAAGAAAAACTTTAACGAAGTAGCATTGTATCAAGAATACAATAACAATGCACAAATTCGGTTTAAAGGAATCCAATCTTTAATTATACAAGGAGACAAACCATCAATTGATAGTGTTGAAGCTGGAATTATTCTAAAAAACAGGAAATTGAGTTTAGAAGATTCAAATCTGAAATTGGCTAAAGCCAAATTAGAACTAGCTACTTTTCTATGGTTAGAAGACAATATTCCGCTAGAATTATCAGATACATTAATCCCTGAAATACAACTAGAATTTACAATTCAAGAAAGTTTAAAAACAACTAATTTATTAAATCAAGATTTCGTTATTACAAACCATCCGAAAATTGATGCGTTGCAAAGTAAAATTGATATGTTGAACGTAGAACGAAAACTAAAAGCCAATATGCTTTTGCCAAAAATTGATATTGGATACTCCTATATATCTGAACCCAGTTATATTGATAATTATCAGTTTGAAGACTATAAAGTTGGTTTGGATTTCTATTTCCCTTTGTTTCTTCGAAAAGAACGTGGAGGTTTAAAACTGGCAAAATACAAAGTCCAGGAATCTGAATATATACTAGATCTGGAAAAAGTGCAATTGACCAATAAAATCAATGCCCAAAAAATGGAAATCGAATCACTTTTAAAACAAAAAGAGTTAATCAAAGATTTAGTCCAAGATAACATCATTATGCTAACTGCAGAAGAACGTTTGTTTTCTTACGGTGAAAGTTCCTTATTCTTAATCAATATTCGAGAAAATAATTTAGTTACAGCCCAACTTTCTAAAATAGCATTAGAGAACCGTTTTTACATCTCTAATTCGGAACTTTTTAAAATCATGGCCAATCCGGATTAAATAATTATAAAATTGTATTTTTGCAATCTGAAAAAAATGAAATTATGATTATTGTAAAATCTCGTGAAGAAATCGAATTGATGCGCGAAAGTGCGTTGATCGTATCAAAAACATTAGGAATGATTGCTTCTGAAATCAAAGAAGGAGTCACCACATTATACCTCGATAAATTAGCCGAAACCTTCATTCGTGATCACGGCGCTGAACCAAGTTTCCTTGGTTTATATGGTTTTCCAAACTCACTTTGCATGAGTCCAAACGCACAAGTAGTGCATGGAATCCCGAATAACAAACCACTAGAAAGCGGTGATGTAATCTCTGTTGATTGTGGCGCTTTTAAAAATGGTTATCATGGTGATCATGCCTACTCTTTTGAAATTGGCGAAGTTGCTCCCGAAACTAAAAAATTATTACAAGTAACCAAAGAATCTTTGTATGTTGGAATCCGCGAGTTAA
This sequence comes from Flavobacterium sp. W20_MBD1_R3, assembly GCF_052119725.1. NCBI lineage: Bacteria > Pseudomonadati > Bacteroidota > Flavobacteriia > Flavobacteriales > Flavobacteriaceae > Flavobacterium > Flavobacterium sp. W20_MBD1_R3. The sequence continues at coordinate 134,761 of NZ_JBGQOR010000008.1, read as the reverse complement.
AAATAGGAAACCGTGTAGAAGATGTAGGAAATGCTATTCAAAAATATACGGAATCATTTGGTTATGGTGTGGTTCGTGAATTAGTAGGTCATGGCGTAGGACAAAAAATGCATGAAGATCCGGAAATGCCTAATTATGGCAAAAAAGGCAGAGGAAAACTGTTTGTAGAAGGAATGGTTGTGGCTATTGAACCAATGATTAATTTGGGAACCCGAAACATCAAACAACACAAGGATGGCTGGACAATCACTACTGCTGACGGAAAACCAAGTGCTCATTTTGAACATGATGTTGCCATTATCGATGGAAAACCAGAACTTTTATCCACTTTTGCATATGTTTACAAAGCGTTAGGAATTGTAAGCAATGAAGAAGAGGAATTTAGAAGAGAGCCTTTCGTTATGTAAAGTATTTCACAAAGATTCACAAAGTAAACTCAGAGATTCACAAAATTTAATTTCTAAATTATTTATAAATGACAGATGATGGATTTACAGAGATCTCTGCAGATTTACAAGCAATTTCATACAAAGTGATTGGTCTAGCCATTGAAGTTCATCGTCAGCTTGGGCCAGGACTTCTGGAATCAGCTTATCAAGAATGTCTTTTTTATGAAATTAAAAAAACGGGGTTACAAGTAGAAAAAGAAATAACGCTTCCGATAATATACAAGGAAATAAAACTAGATCAAGGATATAGAATTGACTTATTAGTAGAAAACAAGTTAGTTATTGAATTGAAAACAGTTGAAAATTATACTTCCGTGCATTTTGCACAAATACTTACCTATTTAAAACTTGGAAATTATCCTTTGGGCTTACTCATAAATTACAACAGTAAAATTTTAAAAAACAATATAAAACGATTCATAAATACAACTCCAGATTCTTAAAAAAACTTAGTGAATCTTTGAGTTTACTTTGTGGATCTTTGTGAAACAACGATGAAAAAACTCTTTAAACTTATACTCAACACCATTCCTCGTCCTATACTTATTCGATTAAGTTATGTAGCGCGACCACTTCTTGCTTTTGCGTTAAAAGGAACTATATTCACTGATCCTATTGACGGGAAAAGTTTCAAAATGTTTTTACCTTACGGTTACGGAACACAACGAAATAATGTGCTTTCGCCAAGTACACTTTCCCTGGAAAGACACCGTTTATTATGGTTGTATTTAAATGAAAAAACCGATTTTTTTTCGTCTCCAAAAAAAGTACTGCACTTTGCACCAGAGCAAGCTTTTTATAAATTGTTTCGAAACCAAAAAAATCTAGATTACACGACAACCGATTTGTTTTCACCTCTGGCAGATGTGAAAGCCGACATTTGCGATTTACCTTTTGAAGACAATCAATATGATGTTATTTTGTGCAACCATGTTTTAGAACACATTCCGGATGACACTAAAGCAATGCAGGAATTGTATCGGGTTTTGAAACCTGGTGGAATGGCTATTTTACAAATTCCACAGGATTTATCCAGAGCCACCACTTTTGCTGATGATTCCATTACTGACCAAAAAGAACGCGCTAAAATATTTGGTCAATACGATCACGTTCGTATTTACGGCCGCGATTATTTTGATAAATTACGAAGTATCGGTTTTAAAGTAATTGAAGAAGATTACACCAATAAAATTGCACCTGAGTTAGTGGAAAAATATTGTTTGGCTAAAGGAGAAATTATTCCCGTTTGTTTTAAATAATTCAACCCATAAATTCACATCATAAAATAACCTGCTAAAGTTAATTTTAGCAGGTTTTTAGTTTAGAAGCGCGTCGGATTATTTTTTTTCCGGCATCAACATTCCAATTACTTTATCTTTAGTAAGGTATTTTTTGGCAATGTTTTGAATATCTTTTGCATTAACTGCATTTACAGCTTCCTCAAATTTCAAAACCTCTTCCGGACTGTTTCCATTGATGTAAGATCTAGTAAAGTTAGACAACCAGTATCTGTTTTCTTTACTGTCTTTTCTAAAATCAGCTAATTCTCCTTCTTTGAATTTAGCTAAATCTTTTTCGTCTGGTCCGTTATCGATAATATTTTGAAGTTCTTTTAAAGCAGAAGCAGTCAATTTTTTAGCATTATCCGGTCCACATGGAAAACCAATTGTGAAACCATACGATCCATTTGGAATTTTATTCAAACTTCCTCTTGCTGACACACCTTATACACCACTTTTAAAATGCTGTCCAAACTTTACACCAATACTTTGTAAATAATCAACCAATTGGTTTTTAGGAAAACGCTTGGTTCCATTAAAACACATGTGCTCCATAAAATGCGCTAATCCTTGTTGGTCATCGGTTTCTAAAATAGATCCCGCATTGACAACTAAGCGCAGATCCACTTTGTTTTCCGGTTTGGCATTTTTCTTGATGTAATAGGTTAATCCATTTTCCAATTTTCCAGTCTTTACGGTCGGATCAAAAGGAATGGCTTTTGAATAATCCATTTGTTGGGCAAAAGCAGCTAATGGAAATAGCAAAACGCCAAATACTAATTTGTTGATTTTTTTCATAAGGTGTGTTTATTTAAAGTAAAACTAGCTAGTTAGCAATTAAAAATAACTTGAATTAAGATAAAATTAACAGATATTACGCACAAAAAAAATAGCGCTCTAAAAAGCCATCATTTACCAAAAACAAAAGGTAATTGTTATATTTACGCAATCTTAAGTTCCACTCCATGACGAAACCGTTTCTCAAAATAGCCTTTTTTTTTCTCAGTATATTTTTTTCCTGTTTTTCTTTTGCTCAAGCAGAAAAAGAAGTTGCTCCGCCGTACCACATTAAGACTATTTCGTTCATTCAGAATGACCAAAACATAATTCCGTTTTTAAAATTAGGAGAAGGATTTCAATTGGAATTTGATGATCTTTTTGGCAATGAAGCCAATTATTACTACGAAATAATTCATTGTGATTACAACTGGAATCCAACGTCAATTCCAAAAAACGAATACTTGGAAGGTTTTGACAACCAAAGAATTCAAGATTACACCAATTCATTTAACACTTTACAAATATACTCGCATTACAAATTAGCGATTCCAAATCAGTTTACGCAACAATTAAAGATTAGTGGTAATTACATGATTAAAGTATTGGATGAAAACAAAGAAGTAGTTTTTTCGAGAAAATTTATTTTATATGAAGATTTGGTTACGGTTCCTATTCAAGTAAAAAGAGCGCGAACCATAGGTAATATTGAGACAAAACAAAATCTGGATTTCAGTATTAAGTCAAATTCTATTATTTTTCAAACCCCATTGCGAAACGTAAAAGTGCTGATCCTTCAAAACGGACAATGGAAAACGGCGCTGAAAAACATTGTGCCTCAATACACCATTGGCAATGATTTAATTTACAAATACGATACCGAAACTCAGTTTTGGGCCGGAAACGAATTTCTATTTTTCGAAAACAAAGAAATCCGTTCGGCAAGCAATAATGTAGCCCGAATTGATTCTAGTACGCCTATTTACGGATCGTTTTTGTATACCAGCGAGGCAAGAGCGAACCAGCCCTACTCCTTTACTCAAGATGTCAATGGTGCTTTTGTTATTAAAAATTTAAATGCTGCTAAAAGCGAAATTGAAGCGGATTATGTTTGGGTATATTTCAGTCTTTCGGCACCTAGTTTCCGATTGAACAAAAATATTTATGTAACCGGAATGTTCAATAATTACAATTTAAGTCCCGAATTTAAAATGGATTATAATCCTAAAAAAGGAATTTATGAGAAAGCAATATTAATCAAACAAGGATTTACAAATTTTCAATACACCATAGCGGATGAGCAAGGCGTAATTGATCACGAAAATGCAATTGATGGCAATTTTTACCAAACAGAAAATGAGTATACGATCCTGGTTTATTATAGAGAAAACATTGATCGTTATGACAGGGTTGTGGGAAAAGGAATGGCGAGTTCCATAAATATTATAAACTAAAAAAGTTTCTGAATTTTAATAAAACGCCATCAATTTTTTGTAAATTTGATGTAAATATTCACACACATCTAATCTATATGGTTTCACAAATAACAAGAGGTATTAAAATTACGGTATTGACTAGTTTTGAGGGTACTTACTTTAAAAACTACAAAATTCATTTTGCCTTTAGTTACGTAATTACAATTGAAAATCACAGTAAGGATTCGGTTCAATTAATGACGCGGCATTGGGAAATTTTTGATTCTTTAAATGAAATCGAAATTGTGGATGGTGAAGGCGTAATAGGTAAAAAACCTATTTTAAAACCAGGTGAATTTCACACTTACAGTTCAGGTTGTTTATTGTCATCGCCTTATGGTGCCATGAAAGGACACTTTAACATGATTAATTATACCTCAACAAGAAACTTTAGAGTTATCGTGCCTGCCTTCCGATTGTGCGCTCCATTTGCTTTAAATTAATTTTTCCTTTCTAATATATTTCTTATTATTATTTTAAGAAATTTTCATATTATCCTTCGTACTTTTGTAGTACACTAAATTTTTGATCAAACATCAAGTAATTTATTTTTTAATTATCTAATCTTAATCTCTTAAAACAGATTATCAAATTACAATATCATGCTAAAAGGATTTTTTCATGCACCAAAAGCAGTAAACGAACCGGTAAAAGGGTATGCACCAAATTCACCTGAAAAAGCTGCCGTTCAAGCCGCTTATACAAAGATGTGGAATTCTAAAATCGACGTACCCTTATATATTGGAAGCGAAGAAATTAGAACTGGGAATACTAAAATAATGTCAGCACCACATGATCACCAGCATAGTGTAGGAACGTATCATCTAGCCGAAAAATCACATGTAGAGCAAGCAATTGCAAATGCTTTAGAATCAAGAAAAGCTTGGGCAAACATGGCTTGGGAACAGCGAGCAGCCATTTTCTTAAAAGCAGCTGAATTGATTGCAGGTCCGTACAGAGCGAGAATCAATGCTGCAACAATGATTGCACAATCTAAAAATGTACATCAGGCTGAAATTGATGCATCTTGTGAACTTATTGACTTTTTGCGTTTCAACGTAGAATTCATGACTCAAATATATGGAGATCAGCCAGCATCTACCTCAGATATGTGGAATCGTTTAGAATACAGACCTCTTGAAGGATTTGTATATGCGATCACACCTTTTAATTTTACTGCAATTGCTGGAAATCTTCCAGCTAGTGCTGCAATGATGGGTAACGTTGTGGTTTGGAAACCAAGTGACAGTCAAGTCTTCTCTGCACAAATTATAATCGAAGTATTCAAAGAAGCAGGTGTACCTGATGGAGTTATCAATGTAGTTTTTGGAGACCCTTCAATGATTACCGACACCATTCTTGCAAGTCGTGACTTTGCTGGAATTCATTTTACAGGCTCAACCCAAGTGTTCAAAGATATTTGGGCAAAAATTGGAACTAACATCCGTCATTACAAAACGTACCCAAGAATCGTGGGAGAAACAGGTGGTAAAGATTTTATCATCGCTCATTCAAGTGCTAACCCTAAACAAGTTTCTACGGGAATTGTACGAGGAGCTTTTGAATTTCAAGGACAAAAATGTTCCGCAGCCTCTAGATCTTACGTTCCAAGAAGTTTGTGGCCCGCTGTAAAGGAACAAATTATTGCTGATGTAACATCAATGAAAATGGGATCTCCAGAAGATTTTAGTAATTTTATTACAGCCGTCATCCACGAAGGTTCATTTGACAAATTAGCAAGTTATATAGACCAAGCTAAAAAAGATAGTGATGCTGAGATTATTGTAGGAGGAAATTACGACAAATCAGTTGGATACTTTATTGAGCCTACTGTAATTGTAACAACAAATCCTCATTATACCACCATGGCAACTGAATTATTTGGACCAGTAATGACAATATTCGTGTACGAAGATGAAAAATGGGAAGAAACATTAGAATTAGTAGACACAACATCCGAATATGCATTAACAGGAGCTGTTTTTAGTCAAGATCGTTACGCAATTGAAGTAGCTACAGTAAAACTACAGAATGCTGCCGGTAACTTCTATATCAATGATAAGCCAACGGGCGCTGTAGTGGGACAACAACCTTTTGGCGGAGCAAGAGCTTCAGGAACCAATGACAAAGCCGGTTCTCCCTTGAACTTATTGCGTTGGGCTTCTGCAAGAACAATTAAAGAAACTTTCGTTACTCCTGTAGATTACAGATACCCTTTCTTAGGAGAGTAACAATAAGGAGGAATTTACCTCACGAAATAAAATAATTCTAAACCCCCAACATTCAAAATAATTGAATCTTGGGGGTTTTTTAGTGCTAGACATTAATACCAAAAAAAATTGTTGCTACCAAATAAATACTTCCCTAAACTGATTGCCCCCTTTTGAAAACTATCCATAAAACGACCTCAATTACATCCTTTAGATTGTTTTTGGTACTTTGTTAAAATAGCACAATGAAGTTTTAGCGATTTTTGATTTTTGGATAAATTAGATTCAATCTTTTCAACAAAACGGACTGACCTTTATCGAAAATAATTTCAAATAATTGATTCTTCTTTTAAATGAAGCAATTAACCCACTGAACTAAAAAACAATACTGAATTTACAATTAGTTCAACTTTTTGGCTTTAAAAACAAACAAAAAACATTCTTTAGGGTTAATTACTATTATTTAAAATAAAAAATTATCATAATATTAGGTTTTTTAACTTAGATTTATGATTTTTGAGTCATCTAACCAAAAATCATAATTATGAAACTAAAGTTTAATGGATTCATAGTACTGCTATTAGTACTTGTGACGCAATTGACCTTTGCGCAAGAACGATCTGTTTCGGGGATCGTTTCGGATAATGCAGGGATTCCAATACCGGGAGTCAGTGTATTAGTAAAGGGGACTAAATCAGGAACACAAACTGATTTTGACGGGAAATTTTCAATAAAAGCCACATCAAGCCAAATCTTGATCTTTAGCTATATTGGATTAAAAACCCAGGAAATATCAGCCGGTTCTTTAACCTTGAAAGTAAAAATGGCCGATGAATCGGTAGAATTAGAAGGAGTTGTAATCAATGCCTTAGGAGTTGAAGTAAAAAAGAATCAGTCAGCATCTGCCTATTCTAAAGTAAAAGGTACTGCATTAACTAATTCAGGAGAGACATCTCTTTTAAAAGGATTATCAGCTAAAGCATCGGGTGTTAGTATAGTCTCTAATTCAGGTGATCCTGGATCTGGAGCATACATTCAAATTAGAGGGCAAAACTCCATAACAGGTTCAACACAACCTTTGTTCGTCATTGATGGAATTCCAATTTCAAGCGACGAAATCGGCAGCACTGTTGATGGTGTAGGCCAACAAAGTAGAATGAATGATATCAATCCGAATGATGTAGAGTCTGTAGAAGTTTTAAAAGGTGCATCTGCAGCTGCTCTTTGGGGATACAGAGCCGCCAATGGAGTGGTTCTTATTAAAACTAAAAAAGGAAAAAAGGGAAAAATATCTGTAAATGTAAATTCGACTGTTTCTTTTGATAAAGTTAATATACGAATGAGTCTTCAAGATCGTTTCGGTCAGGGTACAAATGGCGTTTGGACTAGAAATAATGCCAACTCATTTGGGGATAAAATTTCTGCAAGAGCAGGTGGACTTGATGTTTTTAATACAACTGCACGTTCTTTTCTTTCCAATAATGGAAATACAATTTATCCAATAGCTGCAGGTGGTAAAAGAAGCACTGCCAACTTTAATGACTCCAACATGGATTCAGTTATCGGAGATGGTTTTTCTATCGACAACCACGTAGGAATAAGCGGTGGTGGCGAAAACACCAACTTTTATCTTGGAATAGGAAGTACTAAACAAGATGGAATAGTTAGAAATTCTGATTATGAAAGAACAAGCATCGACTTCACTAGTGAGTCAAAAATTGGAGACAAAACTACGTTTAAAAGTAAATTTGGTTATTCCTCCTCAAATTCGAATAGAATACAAACTGGTTCGAATTTAAGTGGACTATATTTAGGCCTTTACCGATCACCCGCAGATTTTGACAATAGGGATTTCATTGGAACTAATTTTAGTGCCACAGGCGTACCTTCTTTTAACAGCCAAAGAGCCTACAGACAAGATACGGGAACTTTTGATACTGATCTCAATCCTAGTTATAACAATCCACTGTGGACAACTGATGTTCAAAAAAACCCAAACACTGTTGACCGCTATATTGCAGGTTTCGAATTAAAACACGAAGTAAAAGATTGGTTATCTTTATTGGCAAGGGTAGGCTTAGATGGATATAGCGACAAAAGAATAACGATGTTTCCAATGAATTCCTCAGAAAATGCTGGAAATGGTAGTGCAAATGAAAGCGTTACTGATTTCCAACAATACAATGTTGATTTCATGGCACTAGGAGATTTAAGAGTGAATGATGCTATTGGCCTTAATTACTTAGTTGGAATTAATTTTGCTGAAACAAAATATGACCAAAGAGGAGGAACATACAAAAACTTTTTAATTGACACCAACACATTTTCTTATGACAATGCATTGATTATTGATAAAACAACCTTTCTTGATAGAACATATTCAAAACTTAGTGGTGCATATTTCTCTACAGCTTTTGATTACAAAGACTATCTATTCCTAACTTTAGGTGGACGTTTTGAAACCTCTTCTAGTTACGACCCTAATTTGAAAGTCTATTTTTATCCAACTGCAGAATTTGGATATAAATTCACTAAAAATTTGGAAAACAAAGTACTTACGGACGGGAAACTTCGCTTAACGTTTGGGCAAATAGCCTCTATACCAAGACCATATGCAGGAATAACTTATTTTAACTCTGCTGTTGGAGCTGAGGGTTACGGTCCGGCTTACGACTCTGGAGTATATAACGGTTCTTTTCAACGATCTGCTACTGGCGGAAACCCCAACTTAAAACCTGAAATAAAAACAGAATTTGAAATAGGTACAGATTTAGAATTCTTTAATAGAATTAAACTGAACGCTACCTACTACACAAATGAAACCAAAGATTTACTTGTAGACGTCCCTTTGAATGGTAGTTCAACTTTTAGTACTCTTTATGGTAATTTTGCGACAATACAAAACAAAGGAATTGAAATTGACTTTGACGCTAACATTCTGTCTTCGGATTCAGCTATAAAATGGAACATCTTTGGTAACTGGAGTATGAATAGAAATGAAGTAACACAATTAGAAGGCACAGAATCATTATTTTTAAATGGCTTTACAGGATCATCTTCTCGTGCAGTATTGGGGCAACCTCTTGGTGTACTTTGGGGTGGAAAATTTGATAGAGATCCAAATGGAACAATGATTTTAGATGCAAATGGTTTTCCAACAGTTGCTTTATCTGAAGGAGTTATAGGAGATCCTAATCCAAATTGGAGAGGAGCAATTGGAACATCAATCTCGTACAAAAACTTTAAAGTGAGTACTCTGTTTGATGCTTCTATTGGTGGTGAATTATGGGATGGTACAAGTGGTGCTTTAAATAACTTTGGTAGAACATGGGAAACTGCAAACGAATCTACTTTGACAACTCCATTAGTAAATTATAATGGTGTAACGATCCCAGTAGGTACGGTACGAGGAAACATACGTGATTTTGGAGCAGGACCTGTTTTTCTTGATCAATCGTGGTATCAAAGTGTTGGAGGTGGTTTTGGGCCCGTTTCTGAACAGTTTATCAAATCTGCATCGTGGATTAAATGGAGAGAGTTAACATTATCTTATTTATTGAAATTTAAAGACACTAAAATGGGAGTTGAAAGTATAACTTTCTCTGGAACCGGCAGGAATTTATGGTTATGGACGGAAGCAAAAGACCTAGGCCAAGATCCAGAAACCAATCTTACGGGAGGATCAAACGGAAGAGGACTACAATATTTCAACAGTCCAAACTCTAAGTCTTTGTTATTTAGCGTAAACTTAAAATTCTAAAAAAATGAAAAATATATTTTTAAAAACAGCAAGTCTATGCTTACTAATTACAACCATATTTAGTTGTACTGATTACGTAGACAACATTAATGTAGATCCGGATAACTTGTCTGATAGTGACGCCTCAAACTTATTTCAAGGAGTACTTTTAGCTAATCAGTTTTTTCAAACAAGTTCAAGCACCAGAGAAGTAATGATTTGGTTAAACCAAGCTAAAGGAGAAAACAGACAGTACATTGCTCTAAATAACTGGAACAATACCACTGCATCTGCATTTGATGACACTTGGAATAATGCGTATGTAAATTGCATCACACAAGCAAAAATAACCGTAGCTAAAGCAGACAAAGAATTGAATCCAAAACTAAAAGGAGCTGCTCAAGTAATAGAGGCACATTGTATAGGAACAGTAACTGCTTTATGGGGTGACGTGCCTTATTCTGAATTGGACATAACAGGAAATAATTTAACCCCTAAATATGACTCTCAAGCTGCTATTTATAGCAGTATCCAGACTTTATTGGATAATGCTATAAATAATCTTAGTTCAAATAAAGGGAAGGGAATTCCATCTACAAAAGATATTTATTATGCCGGTGATGCTTCGAAATGGTTGCAATTAGCTTATTCTCTAAAAGCAAGATATTATATTCATGTTAAAGACTATACAAAAGCTAAGGCAAATGCACTTTTAGGAATAAATAGTGCAGATGATGATTTCAAAGCACTATTTGGAAATTCTTATGCGCAGAATTTCAACCCTTTCTATTCATTTCTTGTTTACGACAGAGATGACTACATGTCTGGAGACAGCTATGCAGCCAGAATACTAGATCCATCTTCATCTTTGTATAGAGGTAATGTAAAAACTGATGAGTCAGCAAGATATGCCTTCACTTACAATCAAGAATACTTCGCCCCATATGGTCTAAATATTTATGGCTCAGATTACGGAGGAACAAACGGAAAATTCGGAAGTGACTCACCACTACCAATGATTACTTATGGTGAAATGCAATTGATTATTGCCGAAGTTGATACAAGATCATCTTTTACTGCCGGCTTGGCCTCATACAATAATTATAGAGCTTTGTTAAATGCTGGTTATTCTATTGGCATAGCAAATGGCGGTTATGATGGCGAGGGACTTACCTATGCTGCTTATACAGCACTTGATTTTGCTCCTACAGGAATAGAGAATGCCTCTGGTAGCCTTACTGATCAAAATGCATTATTGAGAGAAATATTTCAAGAAAGATATATCTATTTCATGGCTAATTATGAAAGTTATAATGATTTTGGGAGGTCTAATAACTTGGCTCAAATTCAATTAAAAACCGGTAATACAGGAACTCCAGAGCGATTTTTATATCCTCAGGTAGAAGTTAATGCAAACCCAAACACACCTAAACCTTTGCCTTCTATTATTACAAAAACACCTGTACATAATTAATTTTAAAATTATATAATTAAAACCATCCCATTCTAGGGGTGGTTTTTTTTTATATATTTGCACCATGGAAAAAGAACATCAAATATTTGGGATTAGAGCTATAATCGAAGCCATACAAGCGGGCGCAACTGTAGACAAGGTCTACATTCAGAAGGAAGCGAGTAGCGAACTAATGAAAGACTTGATGAAAGTCATGAAGCGCGGTAATATTAACTTTTCTTATGTTCCGGTGGAAAAACTAAATAGATTAACGCCCAATAACCATCAAGGTGCAGTGGCAACCATATCCCCTATCTCCTTTTTTGATTTAGAGACATTGATTGAGTCTGTAATTGAAAACGGAAAAAAACCATTGTTCTTAATATTAGATCAAATCTCCGATGCTCGTAATTTTGGAGCGATCATCAGAACTGCAGAATGCACGGGTGTGAACGGTATTATTGTCCAAAAAGCAGGCTCAGCCCCTGTAAATGGGGATACTGTAAAAACTTCTGCAGGAGCCGTATTCAATATTCCCATTTGCAAAGTAGAACATATCAAAGATGCCATTTTCCTTTTGCAGGCAAGCGGTATCAAAACAGTTGCAGCAACGGAGAAAACAGATAAAAATATTTATGACATCTCTTTGAACGAGCCTGTTGCCATTATTATGGGATCGGAGGATAGAGGTGTAAACCCTTCTGTTCTAAAAATTGTTGACGAGAAAGCAAAACTACCCATGTTTGGAACCATTGGATCATTGAATGTTTCTGTAGCTTGTGGTGCATTCTTATATGAAGCAGTAAGACAAAGAAGTTAATTTCCAACCCTTTTCCAAATGGAAATGAGCAAAACGAAATAAAGTAAAAACGAATCAAGACTGCGGTTTTGGTTCGTTTTTTTTATGCGTTACAACCGTGTATTGAACAGGGAGACTGCAATAATAAAAAAAAGCAGGTTCCTTAAGCTCTTCTACAGGAATATTTACAAAATTTCCATTGGCATCAAAACGTTGCATAAATTTATCATCGGCAGCATTAAAATCTGGATGTTCCCAATCATACTTAATGACTTTTTTATACTCTGGAGTTTTATATACTAACGAAAGAATAAATCCCGTGAGTAATCCTCCCAGGTGCCCTTCCCAAGAAATATTCTTATCGCCACTTGTTATCTCAGGACTGGGAAAAACATACCACACTAGTCCTCCATAAACGACAATCACTGCCAGCGACAAGGCTATTAATCGATTGTACTTGGTTTGAATTCCCTTAAAAAAAATAAAACTAAACAGCACGTAAATCAAACCGCTGGCTCCTATATGGTAATTTTCCCGACCTATTAGCCAAGTACTAAGTCCAGATAGTAAAATTCCATACCCAACAACCGACAATGAATGTTTAGCGTAAAAAAATTGCAATGCGGCCATCAAAACAAATAAAGGAATCGAATTATTATACAGATGTCCTATATCACTATGAATGAAAGTACTAAATATAACACCTTGAAGCCCTGAAAAAGTTCTAGGATAAATTCCGTTTTGCACAAAGTCAAAATCAAATCGGATTTCAAGCCAAAAAACAAACCAAAGGAATACCACAAAAAAAAGAGGCAAGCTAATAACCGAATTAGTAAATTTAAAATGTTTTTCCATCAATGATATTCGTTATATTCTAGTCTTAATTCAAAAACTTCTCCAAAAGTAATTTAGCGCAATTTTGTCATAGTATATACAAAATTATAATTAAATATAAAAATTCATAGCCCAGATGGAAACGGCATCCCACGCTTTTTAGCGTGGATACAGTGTACCGCTGGAAATAGCTCCAAAAAAACAAAATTGACAATTGCAAATGGGCTCAAATTAAAAAAAATAGTAATTTTGCACAATGGAAGCACCACTTGCCGAACGCATACGACCACAGAAATTAGAAGATTATATTAGTCAATCCCATTTGATAGGCCCTGATGGTTCCTTGACACAACAAATTGCAAAGGGGATTATTCCTTCCTTAATTTTTTGGGGACCGCCTGGAACTGGAAAAACGACATTGGCACAAATTATCGCACAGGAATCAAAACGACCCTTTTATATATTGAGTGCCATCAATTCTGGCGTAAAAGACATTCGTGAAGTGATTGAAAAAGCCAAACAAAGCGGTGGCTTATTTACGGCTAAAAATCCTATTCTATTCATTGATGAGATTCATCGTTTCAGCAAATCCCAACAAGATTCTTTGTTAGCGGCGGTAGAAAAAGGATGGATTACACTTATTGGAGCCACAACAGAAAACCCCAGTTTTGAAGTTATTCCAGCGCTATTATCCCGATGTCAAGTCTATGTTTTGAATGCTTTTAGCAAAAAAGACCTAGAAATGCTCTTAGAACGCGCCATCAAAACAGATTCATATTTGTCTACAAAAAACATTGTTTTAACTGAAACGGAAGCTCTTTTAAGACTTTCGGGTGGTGACGGACGCAAGCTGCTGAATATTTTTGAACTTGTTGTAAATGCCTCCGAAGAAGATGAAGTTATTATCACGAATGAGCGTGTTTTTGGTTTGGTGCAACAAAATACGGTTTTGTATGACAAAACAGGCGAACAGCATTATGACATTGTATCGGCTTTTATAAAATCCATTCGGGGAAGTGATCCTAATGGTGCGGTGTATTGGCTTGCCAGAATGATTGAAGGTGGCGAAGATGTGAAATTTATTGCTCGGCGAATGCTAATTTTGAGTAGTGAAGATATAGGAAATGCAAATCCAACTGCCTTTATCATGGCCAACAACACTTTTCAGGCAGTTGCTACAATTGGCTACCCTGAAAGCAGAATTATCTTGAGCCAATGTGCTGTTTATCTAGCTACTTCACCCAAAAGTAATGCGTCCTACTTGGCCATAGGAACAGCCCAACAACTGGTCAAACAAACTGGTAATTTACCAGTGCCGATTCACCTTCGAAATGCTCCCACCAAACTAATGAAAGAATTAGGATACGGCGAAGAATATAAATACGCACATGATTATACCAATAATTTTGCGGAACAAGAATTCCTACCAGAAGCCTTAGCCAATAATCCCATATATATTCCTGGCAATAACTCAAGAGAGAATATTACACGAGAATTCTTGAAAAACCGCTGGAAAAATAAATACGGTTACTAAAATCAAACCATAAAAAAAACGTATTTATCGCTAAATACGTTTTTTTTTATTTCGATACGCGAACAAAGTTTTAAACTAAAACTTAACTGCTATTATTTCAGACCACAGCTGATCGTTTTGATAATACTCAAAAACCCAATCGTTATTTTTTAGTATTAAAACTCCTTGAATATCGCCTTTTATAGCAATATAACAGTATTTATTTGAAGTATGAAAAACTCTCATAATCACTTTTGGTGAACTATCAATTAACTGATACCCATTAGCTGTAGGTTGTGCATACAGCAAACTAGCATCTGTTTTACTACTAATTTTCGGAGTACTCATAACCGGTTTTTCGACAGTAGCTGCGGGAGTAGTAACCGCGATGCTTACTGCTGGCTCAATAGCAACAGACTCCGTTTTTGCTGTCGTTTGGCCACTGTATTTGTACTGCAAATCGTAAATAGACTGAAATGCTTCATTAAGAGCTTCGGTATAAGCCGTTTGATACTCCTTTTCTTTACTTTTCCCTTCGGCCGATTGGAAAATTATTGTTCCATAACAATCCTTGAGCGTAACGACTAATTTAGTTGCCAAAAAAGCATTTTCTTTCACTACATCCATGTATAAGAAACTACAACGGTCATTATAATCAGAAGGCATGGTTTCATTACTATAAAAGGCTTCAAAACCTGCTTTGTTCAAATTAAATTTAGAAATTGTTGTCAATCGATACTGATTCTCACTTTTAAGGAAATCATATTTAACGGGTATAATCACTGCTTTATAATCGTTTACCGATTGAGAATAGGAATAGCTAGCGATTAATAGCAGTAGGTATAATATTGTTTTTTTCATCTTTATAAATATTTTTTAAGTTCTAATAAATGATTAATTTGTATAATGTGTTGTTCGACCTGAATTTTGCTTTCATTAAAAAAAATGGCACCAAGTCCCGCGTTCAGCGCTCCTTGAACATCTGCTTCTAAACTATCGCCAATCATGATGCTGTTTTCTTTTTTGGCTTTGGCCAAATCTATAGCGTAATCAAAGATGATGGAATTAGGTTTCTTTACGCCAGCCATCTCTGAATTAGTAATGGTCTGAAAATACGAGCTAATTTTTGAATTATCTAGCTTCTTAAATTGAACATCCGCAAAACCATTAGTTATAATATGCAAATTATATTTAGGTTTCAAATAGTCCAAAAGTTCCATTGTCCCATCAAAAAGATGATTATTCTCTGGCAAGAACCTAATATAATCCTCCGCAATAATATCTATTTGTTCATCAGATATTGTATAATCCAGCGCATCAAAAGAGTGCTTCAATCGATTGTAGCGCAATTCCTGATGGGTAATTTTATCATATTGATAAAGTGCCCAACAAGCTTGATTAATTGGAACGTATTTCTCGATAAATTGTTTTGTTTCAATTGTGGGATGATCTCTATTCAAAATAGTCTCAAAAGTAAGCTCTGAATTTTTATCAAAATCCCAAAGTGTATGATCTAAATCAAAAAAAACGTCCTTTATGTGTGTGTGTTTCATTTTATATTTTTAAAATATTCCTTCATCTGCAAAGCTGTAATAACTGGTTTCAGTTACAATAAGATGATCCAATACTTTTATTTCTAAACTATCGCCTGCTAATTTTAATTTCCTTGTGATTTGTTTATCCGCATCGCTCGGAATCAAAGTCCCCGAAGGATGATTGTGACACAATATCAAAGCCGTAGCTCCCATCTCGAGCGCTGTTTTAAAAACAATTCGTACATCAACTAATGTTCCTGTGATTCCGCCCTTGCTCAACTGAGATTTTGCAATCACTTTATTTGAATTATTCATGTATATAATCCAAAATTCCTCGTGTGGCAGTTCCCCAATAATTGGCTGCATGATTTCGAAAATTATTTTACTCGAAGTTATTTTCTTCAACTCCACTGCATCCTCTCCTCTTCGGCGTCTTCCTAATTCTAAAGCGGCAATTATAGAAATTGCTTTCGCCTCTCCTATTCCTTTAAATTGCATCAGCTGTGATAAAGATAATTTCCCTAATGCATTCAAATTATTATCTACGCTTGCTAAAATACGTTTACTTAAATCTACTGCTGACTCGCTTCTGCTTCCAGATCCAATCAGAATGGCAATCAATTCGGCATCACTCAAAACACTTTTGCCTTTAAGCATCAGTTTCTCACGTGGCTTATCGTCTTCGGACCAATTGGTTATAGGAAAAAAGGAATTTTCAGCCATTTATATAATGTTTAAATTTGTTTCCGCATGCAAATACTATTTTTTAAACCCACATAAGGCTCGTAATTATCCACTATATTGTATCCTGTTTTTTGATACAAAGCTATCGCTTCCTTTTGCTTGTATAAGGTTTCCAAAACAGCAAATGAATATTCTAAATCTAATGCCCAACGTTCCAATTCACGTAAAATTGTTTGCGCTAAACCCATTCCTCGAACCTCAGGAGAAACAAACATACGTTTTATTTCAATTGTATCTTTGTCATATTTTTTAAAACATCCACAAGCTACCGCAGTGTCTTCTAAATAAATAATGACAACATTTGGGTTCAATTCTAAAATATTATTTCCCCAATAATCCGCTTTCAACTCTGGATAACGTTCCCACAAGCTTTTATCTAATGCTGAAATGAGATTTATAAAATCCGGATTTTCACTTGTAGCTTTACAAATTTTGATAATTTCATTCATATTACTTTTTATTTTACCAATTCCTTTACTTCATCAAAGTTTAATCCGCCGTAATTACCGGAACTCATCAGCAGCAAAGCAGAATTTTCAAGGTTTAAGTTGAATAAATAATCCTTGAAATCTTTTGGATTCGTATAAATAATCAAATCTTTTCTATTAAAAGCATTTGCTATTTGGTCGTAAGTCACTTCTTCCAGCTGTTTGATTTTTACCGCATCAGGCGAATAAAAAACAACCGCTTTATCAGCATATTCCAGTGCGCCTTCGTATTCTTTTAAAAACTCAGCATTCAAGCTGCTGTAGGTATGTAATTCTAAACAAGCCACTAAAGCTCGGTTTGGATATTGTTCTTTTACCGCTTTAGTAGTTGCAGCCACTTTACTTGGTGAATGTGCAAAATCTTTATAGGCTACTTTTGTTTTGCTTTCGGCAATTTTCTCCAATCGTTTTGAAGCACCTTTAAAACTGGCAATGGCTTCATAAAAATCAGCTTCATCAACACCCATATTTTGACAAATCCATTTGGCTCCAGCCAAATTATTAAGATTATGCGCTCCAAAAACTTCAATTGGCATGTCGCCCTCTGGAGTTTCCAGCAGCGTCACGCCATCACTTACAGAATATTTTGGAGTATGATATGCTAATTTTCGGATTGGGTTTGTAGCAGCTTCTGCAACACGTTTTACTTCAGCATCATCTTCATTATAAACAAGAATTCCACCGTTAGTAATTTTACCAATAAAAATCTCGAACTGTTCTAGGTAGTTCTGATACGTTGGAAAAACATTAATGTGATCCCAGGCAATTCCAGAAATTAGTGCAATATTAGGTTGGTACAAATGAAATTTAGGCCTGCGATCAATTGGTGAAGACAAATATTCATCTCCTTCTAAAACGATAAAGTCGTTCTCCTCCGTAAGATGCACCATTGTATCAAAACCTTCCAGTTGTGCGCCAACCATATAATCAACCGCAATATCGTGGTACTGCATCACATGCAAAATCATTGAAGTAATCGTAGTTTTACCATGAGAACCACCTATAACAACACGCGTTTTATCTTTGGATTGTTCATAAAGAAATTCAGGATACGAATATATTTTCAGTCCTAACTCCTGAGCTTTTAATAATTCAGGATTATCCGCTTTGGCATGCATTCCAAGAATTACGGCCTCAATGTCTTGAGTTATTTTTTCAGGAAACCAACCTAATCCTGGCGGTAAAATCCCCTTTTTGTCTAATCTTGATTTTGATGGTTCAAAAATCGCATCGTCACTTCCTGTAACTTGATATCCTTTGTTGTGCAGTGCTAAAGCCAGATTGTGCATGGCGCTTCCTCCTATGGCTATAAAATGTGTACGCATTCTAATTTTTTAATTGATGATTATTGCTTTTAAGAGTTCATAAAATTAGTCCTGAACTTTATTATTGTAGATTTCGATTATTGTTTTTGCTTTTTCAGGTTCTCGCATTTTATTTTTGTACAAATTAGCTAATTTATAATAACTTGTTTTAGAACCTCCAGCTGTTATGGCTTTTTTATATTGTTGCTCTGCAACTAAATACCTTCTAAAATATTCCTCGATATGACCTCTGGACATGTATCCGTCAACGGCTGATAATCGTGCTAATTCATTAGAATATTTTATAGCTTTAGATTCGCTTCCGCCCACAATTCCAGGTAGTTGTATATATAACTCTATCAACGCCCAGCGTGCTTCTATGTGTTTTGGATTCAAACTAATAGCTTTTTCAAAGGAAGATTTCACTTCATGTATCATTCCAAGGGCTTTAAACTTGTTTGAATCTTTGGCCTTCATGCCTAAAGCACCACCATATTTATAGTGATAATTAGCTTCAGAAGGTTTTAGCTGTTTTAGTTTTTTATAATACCCAATCGCTTTATCCCAAGATTTATTCTGTCCTGCAATATCGCCCAAATATTCAATGGTCTTTATATCTAATGGATCAGTTTTTAAAACAGTTTCAAAAACTGACTGCGCTTGATCAAATTGTTTTTCTTTGAATAGCTTTTCTGCTTTTTCGAAATTAGATTGCGACCACATCATAAACGGTAGGAATACAAATAAGTAAATACTATGTTTCATTCTTCAAAAATAAGGAATTTTACAATTTAAATTCTCCAAGTATGTGAAAGGTTTAACAATTTATCATAAAAAAACCGCCTCTTAAAATATAAGAAGCGGTTTTTTTATTATTCTGAATATCAAATATTAGTCATTCAACATTTTCCATAATTTATCTTTCAATTCTGTCAAACCTTGTTGAGCAACAGAAGAAATAAACATGTATGGGATGTCCTTGAAAGCGACATCTAATTCCGTTTTTAATTCTGCTTTTAATTGATCATCAAGCATATCACATTTAGAAATTACCAACAAACGCTCTTTATCAAGCATTTCAGGATTGTATTTTGTCAATTCGTTTACCAAAATATCATATTCTGCTTTGATGTCAGGAGTATCAACTGGAACTAAGAATAACAAAGTCGAATTACGTTCAATGTGACGCAGAAAATAATGTCCTAATCCTTTTCCTTCGGCAGCTCCTTCAATAATTCCCGGAATATCAGCAATTACAAAAGACTGAAAATCTCTGTAGGCGACAATTCCTAAATTTGGTTTTAAAGTTGTAAACGGATAATCTGCTATTTTTGGTTTAGCAGATGTTAAAACAGATAATAATGTTGATTTTCCAGCATTCGGAAAACCTACCAAACCCACATCAGCTAATACTTTCAATTCTAAAATCACATCCATTTCTGAGCCAGGTAATCCTGGTTGAGAATATCTTGGAGTTTGATTGGTTGAGCTTCTAAAATGCCAGTTTCCAAGACCACCTTTTCCACCACGAGATAGAATTTGTTTTTCACCATCATCGGTAATTTCAAATAATATTTCACCGGTTTCTTTGTCTTTTACAACAGTACCTAGAGGCACTTCGATGAATTTGTCATCTCCATCAGCACCTGTACTTCTGTCACCACTTCCATCTCCGCCATTTCCAGCTTTAATATGACGGGCAAATTTTAGGTGAAATAGTGTCCAAAGACCTTTGTTCCCCACTAAATATACATGACCCCCACGACCACCATCACCACCGTCAGGCCCACCTTTTTCAATAAATTTTTCTCTGTGTAAGTGCGTAGATCCTTTCCCTCCTTTACCGGAAGAAACATATATTTTAACATAATCTACAAAATTCCCTTCTGTCATTTTTTTTTGTTTAAAAGTTTGAAATTTAAAGTTTAGCAGAACTCCCAACTAACTTTAAACCTTAAACTAAATTTTAACCCTTTAAGGCTTTCACCATTACTTTATCAATCTTCACGCCATCCATATCGATAACTTCTAACTCAAATTTTTGCCAAACTAGTTTCTCCCCTTGTTTTGGAATATGAGAAAGCTCTGTCATAATTAGTCCGCTAACTGTGGTCACTTCATAATCATTGATTAATTCATCCAATTCAAAGTACGTCAAGAAATCGTGCAATGAATAATGTCCGTCAACCAGCCACGTTCCATCTTCTCTTTCTATCAATTGAAAATCATCTTTATAAAAATCTGAAGCATCACCAACTAAAGCTTCCAAAATATCATTCAGTGTAATAACACCCTGAAAAACGCCATATTCATCAGACACAAATGCGTAATGTATTCCGGTTTTTTTGAAATTTTCTAAAGCAATATACGCGGTGGTTTGCTCCATCATAAAAGGAGCTTCGGTCATGATATTCGCCAAATTGAAATTTTCATTTTCAAAATGGGCGAAAATATTTTTTAGATTTACAACCCCTACAATATCATCATAATTCTCGCCATAAACGGGATAGATAGAATGTAATTCCTTAAGCATAAACTCCTTAACCTGCTCTTTATCAGAATGCAAAGGTAAAAAAACTACCGCCTTGCGGTGTGTCATTAATGAATTTATTTTTCGATCTCCAATATGAAAAACGCGCTCTACAATATCTTGCTCTATTTCCTGGACTTCGCCACCCTCAGTTCCTTCTTTGATAATTGCTTTGATTTCCTCTTCGGTTACTTTACCATCAGCGGTAGGTTTTATCTGTAAAATATCCAATAAAAAATCCGTAGAATGTGTTAGCAACCAAATGAATGGTGCCGTAATAATTGAAACAATTTTCATGGGTAATGCCACTGCTTTGGCTATTGCTTCCGGATGATTTAAGCCTATTCTTTTAGGCAACAACTCCCCTAATACAAGTGAAAAAAATGTCAAGACCACAACAACTAAACCTACGGCGATAGGATGAGCGTAAGGAGTCAATGTTTCAAATCCTTGAATGAAGGTTTCAACATCTTTTGTTATTTTGTCTCCGCTATATATACCAGTAAGAATTCCAATTAAGGTAATTCCTATTTGTACGGTTGACAAAAATTTGTTTGGCGAGTTTGCTAAATCCAAAGCTATTTTAGCACTTTTATTACCTTTTTTTGCTGCTGTTTCCAGTCTATTTTTTCGTGCTGAAATCAATGCGATTTCCGACATGGAGAAAACTCCATTCAGCAGTATTAGAAAAAATATTATTACTATTTCCAATTTCTTAGTTGATTCGTTTACTATTTTAAAATCAGATTTCTAATTTTTTATTTTTCGAAATCGTTGTTAGTCAGTTGTATTTATAGCCCTGATGGCAGTGAAAAGCCCGCAGATAAAAAAGCTGTTTTTTCTTGTCAAAAAAGAGCGACCAGCGGAAGCTCCTTTTATGACTTAGAAAAATAGATTTTTTATTGAGGACTTGTAACGTACAGCTGGAATTGCTCCTATAAATTATCAATTACATTACTTACTCTTTGGGTAATTTCGGCAATTGAGCCTATTCCGTTTACAGCATGAAATTTTCCTTGTTTTGCATAATAATCCATCAAAGGTGCTGTTTTCTCGTTGTATTCTTGGTACCGATTTCTGATTTTTTCTTCGTCTTGATCATCAATTCTGCCACTTGTTTTACCTCGTTCCAATAAGCGTTTTACTAGAATCTCATCATCGGCTTCAAGCGCAATTGTTGCTGCAACTTGAGAATCGATTGAAGTAAGAAATGAATCTAAAGCTTCGGCTTGTGATAGTGTTCTTGGATATCCGTCAAACAAAATTCCGTTTGTATCGGGATGTTTATTTACCTCATCAATCAGCATTTTTGTAGTCAATTCATCTGGGACTAAATCTCCAGCATCCATAAATACTCTTGCTTGCTTACCTAATTCGGTATCATTTTTTAGATTAAACCGAAAAACATCTCCTGTGGAAATATGCGTTAATTGATACTTTTCTTTCAAAAATTCTGCTTGAGTTCCTTTCCCTGCTCCTGGTTTTCCAAATAAAACAATGTTAGTCATAATGTGTTGGTCGTTATTCTTTTAGTTTATATACTTCGGGTAAATTTCTGCCTAAACCATCATAATCCAGACCAAATCCTACAATAAATTTGTTTGGAATTCGAATCCCAATGTAATCTATTTTAATGTCTTTAGTATATGCTTCCGGTTTGAAGAACAGTGTGGCAATCTTGAAATGTTTTACATTTTGTTTTTTGAATAATTCTTTGAGTTCTACTAAAGTGTTACCCGTATCAACAATATCCTCAATGATAACAACGCTGCGCCCTGTTAAGTCCTGATTCAATCCTATTAATTGTTTTATTTCATTTGTGGATGAAGTTCCCTCGTAAGAAGCCATTTTTATAAAAGATACTTCACAGGGTTTTTTATACTGTTTCATAAAATCAGAAACAACCATAAAAGAGCCATTCAATACCCCAACAAATACTGGTATTTCATCTATAAAATCGTCTTCCACTTGTTGCACCATTTTTGTAATGGCGAACTCTATTTCTTTAGCAGAAATAAACGGAACAAATTGTTTATCGTGAAGTTGTATCATTATTTTCGTTTTTAAAATAATGGTCAAAGATACAGAATTCGAATTTGTGAATTGATAAATGGCCATTAATTTGTAATTTTATGTACATTTTTCCAAAAAGATCTAATTATGTATCGAGGCAAGAAAATTTAATTCAGAAATCCATTAGAAAATAAAAATGTGTTTTTGGATTCCATCATTATAAAGTATCTTTGCGTAAACACACAACTAGACCATGAATTACTTTTCTTCAGATTTTAAATTAGGAATCCTCGGCGGCGGACAATTGGGCAAAATGCTGTTGTTTGACACCAGAAAATTTGATATACAAACTTATATTTTAGATCCAAGCGATGAAGCGCCATGCAAAATTGCTTGTGATAAATTCTTCAAAGGGGATTTAATGGACTTTGAAACGGTTTATAATTTTGGTAAAAAAGTAGACGTTTTAACTTTCGAAATCGAATTGGTCAATCTAGAAGCTTTAGCAAAACTCGAAGAAGAAGGAGTGAAGGTTTTTCCTTCGCCAAAAACCTTGAAACTGATACAAAACAAAGGAGTTCAGAAAGATTTTTATATCAACCATACAATCCCAACTGCAAATTACAAACGATTTGACAATCTAAAAACTTTAGTGGTTGACATTTTAGATTCGACAATAAAACTTCCATTTGTATGGAAATGTACGGAATTTGGCTACGATGGAAATGGCGTCAAAGTGATTCGCCATATTTCGGATTTGGATAATTTAGCTAATGTTGAATGCATTGCCGAGGAAATGATTCCGTTCAAAAATGAACTAGCGGTTATCGTTTGTCGCAGTCCTTCTGGTGAAATCAAAACCTATCCTGTGGTAGAAATGGAATTTCATCCCGAAGCCAACCAAGTAGAATATGTAATTTGTCCTGCTCGAATTGATGATAAAGTAGCCGAAAAAGCAAGGGCCATCGCATTAAATGTTTCAAAAAAATTCAATCACGTTGGTTTATTAGCCGTTGAAATGTTTCAAACCGAAGATGATGAAATCCTAGTGAATGAAGTGGCTCCACGACCTCATAATTCTGGACATTATTCAATTGAAGCCAGTTATACCTCGCAATTTGAAAACCATTTGCGTGCTATTCTTGATTTACCTTTGGGGAATACAGAAAGCAAAGTAGCTGGAATTATGGTTAATCTTGTAGGTGCCGAAGGTTTTTCTGGAAATGTAGTCTATGAAAATATCGAAAAAATATTAGGCTGGAATGGTGTAACACCGCATATTTACGGCAAAAAACAAACGCGTCCTTTTAGAAAAATGGGACATGTAACGATCGTAAATGAAGACATCGTTGAAGCCCGAAGAATTGCCGAAGAGGTAAAGAATACAATTAGAGTAATCAGTTCATTGAAAGATTCCTGATGTAACCTGCATTGAATTTTTCTTAATCATTAAATAAAACACAATGAAAGTAGCCGTAATAATGGGAAGCATCTCAGATATGCCAATCATGCAAGAAGCAATAGATATCCTAAAAGCATTTGAAATTGAGATCGAAGTCGATATCGTTTCGGCACACCGAACTCCTGAAAAATTATTTGATTTCAGTCAAAACGCACATACTCGCGGCATTTCGGTAGTTATTGCCGGTGCTGGCGGAGCTGCACATTTACCTGGAATGGTCGCTTCAATGTCGCCACTTCCCGTCATTGGTGTTCCTATAAAATCAAGTAATTCTATCGATGGTTGGGATAGCGTCTTGTCTATTCTACAAATGCCAAGCGGAGTTCCCGTTGCAACAGTAGCCCTAAATGGCGCAAAAAATGCAGGAATCCTTGCTGCTCAAATTATGGGATGTCACAACAAAAGTGTGTTAGAAAAAGTCATTAAATACAAAATAGGATTGAAAGAAGCTGTTAACATCGCCTCTGAAAGTTTACAGAAATAGAAAAAGCTCCTCAATGGAGCTTTTTTCATTAATTACTGTCTTAAAATAGTTTATTCCGCGTCAAGTACAATTTCCAATACTCCTTCAAAATCTGAAGCAATAATATCTTCTTTACTCAACCAATATTCGGAGGTTGTTACCTTATAATTCACGTTATCAGTAGTTGTAACATACCACAAAATATCTTCTGCTTCAGGAAAAGGAGCATTTTCACTCATCTGAAGATCAAATAATCTTTTAATTAAATTACTACCTGACAATCCGTTATTTAATAATTTCAAGATACTTTCCTTAGTCAATTCACCTTCACTTTCACCTTCTGTTGGTGTAAAACTACATTCGATTATAGTCGCTTTTGCATTAGGAAAAGTACCGTTGAATGCTTTAAAGAGCAATTGATTCGTATGAAACAATATCGAATGTAAGCCAATTTCTGGGTATTCTTCACATACTTTGTCCAAAAGCATGTCATTTGAAATTTGCTGAATTTGACCTTCATTTAAATGGTCTGACAATTTGTATTCTAATATAATCGCAGCAGCATCCTTGGGCTCAAAATCCGAAATTGCCATGAACAATAACTCTCTTAAAGTACTTGCGTCAGCATCAGCAGCATCTGGATAATCAAACTTTTCTAAGAGCTTAATATAATCTTCGTTTGTCCAGTACTCTTCAATTTCATCTACGGTATTTGCCCTATTTATTGTAATCTGATAATTCATATTTTCTTTTCGTTAATTATAATTTTCTATGATTTGTTAGCTTTAAACAGAATCTTTTGACAATTTAAGACTTTATTATTTCCAAAAGAAAAAAATAACATTTAAATAACACAATTGACTTCCCTATTTTAGATCAAATCAATTGCTTGAATACCGTGTTTTTTTTATTAAAACCGTACCTTTGATGGGTATAAACATTGAATTATTTTACTAAAAAAAATACAAATGAGCATTCTGACACAACACTTCAATACAACATATAATACTGCCCCATTTTCGAAAATTAAAAATGAAGATTACCTTCCCGCATTTGTAACCGGAATTGAATTGGCAAAAGCCGAAATCGATGCTATTGTACAAAACACAATGCAACCAAATTTCGAAAACACGATTGAAGCATTAGCATTCAGTGGAGATGTTTTAGATAGAATTTCAAGTATATTTTTCAACTTGAATTCAGCTGAAACGAATGACGAAATCCAAAAAATAGCTCAGGAAGTTTCTCCATTATTATCTGAATTTGGAAATGATGTTCGTCTTAATCCAGAGTTATTTGCGCGCGTAAAAACAGTTTACGAGCAACGAGAAAAACTGAATCTCAATCCAGAGCAAACCACGCTTTTAGATAAAAAATACAAAAGCTTTTCCAGAAATGGAGCTAATTTGTTAGAAGATAAAAAAAATCAATTGCGAGAAATTGACAAAGAACTATCGAAATTGAGTTTGCACTTTGGCGAAAATGTTTTAGCTGAAACACAAGCGTATCAATTGCATATTACCAACAAAGAAGATTTAGCAGGTTTACCTGACGGAACCATCGAAGCCGCTGGCTCTTTGGCTAAAAGCCAAGAAAAAGAAGGTTGGATTTTTACATTGGATTATCCAAGTTACGTACCGTTTGTGACATACGCTGATAATCGTGAGTTTCGTAAGAAAATGGCAATTGCTTTTGGTGCTAAAGGTTTTCAAAATAACGAATTTGACAATCAGGAAATTGTGCTGAAAATTGCCAAATTGCGTTTTGACAGAGCTCAAATTTTAGGATATGCATCTCATGCTCATTTTGTACTTGAAGAACGCATGGCCGAAAATCCGGAGAAAGTAAAAACATTTTCGAATGATTTACTACAAAAAGCCAAGCCGGCCGCTTTGAAAGAATTTGACGCATTGACCGCTTTCGCAAAAGAGATGGACGGAATCCAGCAACTCGAAAAATGGGACGGCGCGTATTACTCCGAGAAATTGAAACAGCAATTATTCAACTTGGATGATGAAACATTGAAACCATACTTTCAACTAGAAAAAGTCTTGGACGGTGCTTTTGCAGTAGCGCAAAAATTATATGGTATCACTTTCAATGAAATTTTTGATATTGATAAATACCATGAAGAAGTAAAAACATACGCAGTAAAAGATGAAAACGACCAATTAGTTGCTGTTTTTTATGCTGACTTCTTTCCAAGAAAAGGCAAAAGAAACGGTGCTTGGATGACCTCTTTTAAATCACAATACATCAAAAACGAAATTAATGAAAGACCACACATTTCTATTGTGTGTAATTTCACGAAACCTACTGACACAAAACCATCGTTATTGACCTTTAATGAAGTAACTACTTTGTTTCATGAATTTGGCCACGCATTACACGGAATGTTAGCTAACACGACGTATCCAAGTTTATCAGGAACTTCAGTATATTGGGATTTTGTAGAATTACCAAGTCAGATTCTCGAAAACTGGTGTTACGAACCGGAAGCACTTGCATTATTTGCGTATCATTATAAAACTGGCGAAATGATTCCGATGGAATTAGTCCATAAAATCAAGGAAAGTGCAAGTTTCCAAGAAGGAATGGCAACAATGCGTCAATTGAGTTTTGGATTGTTGGATATGGGATGGCATGCGCAAGATCCTTCGCATATCAAAGACATTAAGGCTTTTGAAAACGAACAATTTGAAGCCACGCAATTATATCCTGATGTCAAGGAAAATGCAATGAGTACTTCATTCTCTCATATTTTTCAAGGTGGTTATTCGTCCGGTTATTACAGTTATAAATGGGCTGAAGTGTTGGATGCTGATGCTTTTGAATATTTTCAGGAATGCGGCATTTTCAATAAAGAAGTCGCTACCAAATTCAAAGAAAACGTACTTTCTAAAGGCGGAACTGAACATCCTATGATTTTATACAAACGTTTTAGAGGACAGGAACCAAAACCAGAAGCTTTGCTACGAAGAGCAGGATTAGTATAAATTCATTACTATTGAAAACTCGATAATAAAAGTTCGGGTTTTCAATACATCCTCAAGAGACTTACAATAAATTAAACCCAAAAAAAATGAGTTTTTTAAAAGCCGAATGGAATAATTTAGCGATGATTAATTACGAAGTTAATCCAGAAATTTTACAAAAATATGTCCCAAGAGGAACAGAAATCGATTTATGGAACGGCAAATGTTATGTTAGTTTTATAGGTTTCTTGTTTGAAAACGTACGCGTTTTGGGAATAAAAATTCCGTTCCATTCTGATTTTGAAGAAGTAAATCTTAGGTTTTATGTGCGACGATTTGAAAACGGCGTATGGAAAAGAGGTGCGGTTTTTATCAGTGAAATTGTCCCTAAACATGCTATTTCATTTGTTGCCAATACATTTTACAACGAGAACTACCGGACGTTTCCAATGAAACATACATTGAAAATTAATGAAAACTCCAGAGAATTCATCTACCAATGGAAGGTCAATAATAGGTGGAACACCATTCATGTAGAAACCAGTAAAGATCCCATTGCAATTGACCCTGATACCGAAGCTGAATTTATCACGGAACATTATTTTGGTTATGCCAAAATTAACGAAAACAAGACTTTTGAATACCAAGTCACACATCCTAGATGGCAACAATTTGAAGTGCTTAAAAACGAGTCTGTCATTGATTTTGAAAGTGTTTATGGAAAAGAATTTGCTTTTATTAAAGATTTAAAACCAACCTCTGTATTTCTGGCTATTGGCTCTAAAATCACAATTGAAGACAAACGAAAAATATAATTTTAATGACTACAATAAAAATTCGGACTAAGATAAAAGCTCCGTTACAAGTTGTTTTTGATCTCTCTAGAGACATTGACGTTCACCAAAAATTAGCTAGTGCGACAAAAGAATTAGCTATTGAAGGGATCACTTCTGGATTAATAAATTATAATGAAACAGTCACTTGGCGCGGCAAACATTTTGGTTTCTACTTAACTCATAAAAGCCGAATTACCACAATGAACCTATATGATTATTTTGTGGATGAAATGGAAGAAGGAAAATTTAAATCCTTTCGTCACGAACATGTTTTTCAAGAAAAAAACGGTTTTACAATAATGAAGGACAAAATACATTATGAAGTGCCTTTTGGCGTCTTTGGTGAATTATTTAATTTTTTGTTTCTAAAAAGTCACCTAATCAATTTTATTCTCGAAAGAAATAAAGTATTAAAAACGTTATCTGAAAGTAAGCATTAAAATAATCACATTGTGGGAACAAAAGCCCAAACTATTTAAAAAATTCCCTGAAATTCTCTTTACTTATTACAAGAAAACTAGGTTGATAAGCCTCTTGAAATGATTTAGGTAATTTGATTTTATTATTTGAAGACCATTTAAATTCAAAAGCACTTACTGCATCTGCATTAGTTTCGATATAATCTATTTCCTGTTGCTGAGTGGTTCTCCAAAAATAAGGTTTTGACAAACTTTGAGTATAAGAAAGCTGTTTAAGTCGCTCTGATACCAGAAAATTTTCCCATAGAGCTCCTTTATCTTGACGAAATTCTAAAGAATTGAAATTTCCAATCAACATATTACGAACACCATTGTCGTAAAAATAGATTTTTCTATTCGCCTTTATTTCATTTCTTACGTTTTTACTAAAGCTATTTAATCTAAAAATCACAAAAGCTTTTTCCAGCAAATCTATGTAGTTGTTAACTGTGTTTTTATCTACACCAACTAATTGTGCAATTTCATTATAACTTACCTCACTACCAACCTGAAAGGCCAATGCCTGTAAAATTTTCTCTAAAACTTCTGATTTTCTGATACCCGCTAAGCTCAAAACATCTTTGTATAAGTAACTGGAAACAAGATTTTTTAAAATTTCATATTCATTCCCAAAGTTGTTTATGACATCCGGATACATACCATAAAGCAACCTCAACTCTAATTGTTGTTGCGCTTTTATAAACCCTACATTACTCTCAAATTCACTCCACGAAATGGGATACAAACGATATTCAAATTTCCGACCCGTCAATGGCTCTTGGGTAACGTGATTAATATCAAAAGCTGAAGAGCCGCTAACAATTACTTGTACATTTTTGATTTGATCAACAATAATCTTTAATTTCAAACCAATATTAGGAATGCGTTGCACCTCATCAATAAAGACATATTTATAATTCCCAATAATGTTTTTTAAGGTTTCTGTATTTGCATTTGCTAAAGTATCTGACACAACTGCATCATCGCCATCAAGAAATAGAAACGGAATATCCTTTAATAAAGAATTCACCAATGTAGTTTTACCTACTTGACGCGGTCCTATCAAGACAATAACTTTTCCTTTATCGATGTTACTCTTTATTACTGGGGTTAAATCTCTAACAATCATGACGGTAAATTTTATTCAAATATACTACTAATATACTCTATTCACCAAATATATACTAATATTGGTGAACGTATTCACCAAATTTATACTAATATTGGTGAGCGTATTCACCAATTAAATACTTTTTTAAAATAACAGTAGTAACAACCACCAAATAATCGGGACACTTTCTGCCCAAAAAGAAGTATAATATTTAGACCGTTTCTCATTGGCGAAAATCAAAAACAATGCAATCATCAGCACTAAAATCAAGTTGATTATCAATTGATTTTTATTTAAATTACTTTTGAAGAACTCCAGAAAATAAAACGGCAGTAAAAGTGACAGACCTACTATTTTAGTTCGTTTTACCCCTATTTGTTGTGGAACAGTTTTAAGATGTGGATCATCATTAGCCAAATCAATGATCTCAAAAATAAGTACTAAAACAAAAACCAAGATAAAACGCTGCATACATTTCAGATAAAAATCAAGGCCTATTGGCGTACCTGCATCTAAAAGTGGCAATCCTAACGTTACACCTACCCAACATAATGCTACAATATATATTTTGACACCAGCCCAATTTCTTGCATTAACTCTATTTGGAAAAAAAGGGAGCGTATATAATAAAGTAATACTCAAAAAAACAATTGCCGTAATCTGAGTGATTTTTTCTAGCAAAAAGAAATAATAACAAACAAGAAGAAAGCAACAAAAACTAAACAATGCAATTGCTTTTAACTCTTTACGCATTTTTACTTTTTTGGCTCGAGCCAAAGCATCGTATTTAACAAAATTATATCCTACAATCGTTCCAAAAAAAGCAAAACTAGCAACTGGTTCACTGACTGGAATGTGGAACATATATTGTGTCATTCGAACTAAGGCATAACAAGAAAAGCCCACGTGAATACTGCTATTTATGTAAAAATCGAATATTCGTCTAAAAATCCTCATTAGACAAAATTAATCAAAGTGTTAATAAGAATGGCTTTTAGTTGAAAAATTCACAGAAAATCAAGTCAAAAAAGGCAATTACTAGCATATTAATATTTAAATTTACCACCTTTTAAAACAAGAAACACACAACCTATTTTAAATACAATGAAAACAGACGCTTTTGCATTAAGACACATTGGCCCAAGAGAAAATGATCTAGAACACATGTTGAAGACAATTGGAGCAACGACGCTGGAACAACTGATTCAAGAAACGATTCCTAGCGATATTCGTTTAAAATCTGATCTGGATCTAGAACCTGCGATGACCGAATATGAGTTTGCAAATCATATTCAAAAATTAGGGAATAAAAATAAAGTTTATCAATCCTACATTGGTTTAGGATACAATGCCGCCATTATTCCTGCGGTAATCCAAAGAAATGTTTTTGAAAACCCGGGATGGTACACTGCTTACACGCCGTACCAAGCCGAGATTGCGCAAGGACGTCTAGAAGCTATTCTAAACTTCCAAACAATGGTAATAGAATTGACCGGTATGGAAATTGCCAATGCCTCATTATTAGATGAAGGAACTGCCGCTGCAGAAGCGATGGCTTTACTTTTTGATGTTCGTTCCCGTGATCAAAAGAAAAACAACACCAATAAATTCTTCGTTTCTGAAGAAATATTACCTCAAACATTATCGGTTTTAGAAACACGTTCTGCACCAATTGGTGTCGAATTAGTCGTAGGAAACCACGAAACATTCGATTTTTCAGCAGACTATTTTGGAGCAATCCTACAATATCCCGGCAAATTTGGACAAGTTCATGATTATGCCGCTTTTATTGCCAAAGCTGCTGAAAATGAAATAAAAGTAGCCGTTGCTGCTGATATTTTAAGTTTGGCTAAACTAACGCCTCCAGGAGAAATGGGTGCTGCCGTTGTTCTGGGAACAACACAACGTTTCGGAATTCCGTTAGGTTATGGTGGGCCACACGCTGCTTACTTTGCCACAAAAGACGAATATAAACGAAGCATGCCCGGAAGAATAATCGGTGTAACCGTTGATACCGATGGAAATCGTGCGTTGCGCATGGCCTTACAAACTCGTGAGCAACACATCAAACGAGATAAAGCCACTTCAAATATATGTACGGCACAAGTATTATTGTCCGTGATGGCTGGAATGTATACTGTATATCACGGTCCAAAAGGATTGCAATACATTGCTGATAAAGTACACGCTTCAGCAGCTACATTAGCAAATGCACTAGAAAAATCGGGGTTTAAGCAAACGAACACTGCTTTTTTTGATACTATTGTTATTCAGGCAGATGCCAAAAAAGTAAGAGCCGTTGCGGAAGAAAATGAAATTAATTTCTATTACATTGATGAAAATACAATTTCAATTTCCTTAAATGAGACAACTAGTATTGCTGATCTAAATAAGATCATTGCTGTTTTCGCCTCCGCAAATGGAACTCCGCTGACACTAATCGAAACTCTATCAAAAACCAATCATTTCCCTGAAAACTTAAACAGAACATCTACTTTCTTACAGCACGACGTTTTTAATAAATACCATTCAGAAACTGCTTTGATGCGTTACATCAAAATGTTAGAACGAAAAGATTTAGCCTTGAACCACTCGATGATCTCATTAGGTTCTTGTACAATGAAACTGAATGCCGCTTCCGAAATGTTGCCACTAAGCATGCCACAATGGAACAACATTCACCCGTTTGTACCATTAGATCAAGCACAAGGATATCAGGAAATGTTGACCAAATTAGAACAACAATTAAATGTTATTACTGGTTTTGCAGGGACAACATTACAACCTAATTCAGGTGCGCAAGGAGAATATACTGGATTGATGGTCATTCGGGCCTACCACCACTCAAGAGGAGATCACCACAGAAACATAGCCTTGATTCCATCATCCGCTCACGGAACAAATCCAGCATCAGCGGCAATGGCAGGAATGAAAGTGGTTGTTACTAAAACATTGGAAAACGGAAATATAGACGTCGAAGATTTACGTGAAAAAGCACTTTTACACAAAGATAATCTCGCCTGTTTGATGGTAACCTATCCATCCACTCACGGAGTTTTTGAAAGTGCTATTAGAGAAATCACTCAATTAATCCATGACAATGGTGGACAAGTATATATGGATGGTGCCAACATGAATGCACAAGTTGGACTAACAAACCCAGCAACTATTGGTGCTGACGTGTGTCACCTGAACTTACACAAAACATTCGCTATTCCTCATGGCGGCGGTGGACCAGGTGTAGGACCAATATGTGTTGCACCACAATTAGTGCCATTTTTACCCTCTAATCCTTTAATTCACACAGGAGGCACATCAGCGATCACAGCTATTTCAGCTGCGCCTTGGGGATCTGCTTTAGTATGTTTAATTTCATATAGCTACATCTGCATGTTAGGCGCTGAGGGATTGAAACAATCTACTCAATATGCAATTCTAAATGCAAACTACATTAAAGAAAAATTAAACGGTCATTACGATACGTTATATTCTGGTGAAAAAGGTCGTGCCGCACACGAAATGATTTTAGAGTGCCGCCCTTTCAAACAAAAAGGAATTGAAGTAACTGATATTGCAAAACGTTTGATGGATTATGGTTTCCACGCTCCTACCGTTTCATTTCCAGTCGCAGGAACTTTAATGATTGAACCTACCGAAAGTGAAAATTTAGAAGAGTTAGACCGCTTTTGTGATGCAATGATTGCGATTCGCAAAGAGATTGAAGCTTCAACATTAGAAGACAAAAATAATGTTTTGAAAAATGCACCTCATACCTTAGCCATGCTGACCACAGAGGTTTGGAACTTTCCTTACACCCGCGAACAAGCTGCTTTTCCGCTAGATTACGTAGCCGAAAACAAATTTTGGCCAACCGTACGAAGAGCCGATGACGCCTTTGGTGACAGAAACTTAGTTTGTTCTTGTGCACCAATTGAAGCCTACATAGAAAGCTAAAATACTACAAAATGTCTCGAGAAATCGAGACATTTTCTTTTAAAAATATCTTAGTTATCCAATACTACCATTTTCAATTCAAAAAATGTTGAAAATTGTAGAATCCGTGACAGATAACGATCCACAAACAAGAATCGCAGTAAAACTATCATTTTAAAGAAAAAAAATCAATATTTTTGCCAATAAATTATTATTTCATAATTATATGCATGCATAGTAAATATTATGATGGTACTAAAAATTTAATGATTAATTTAGCATAAATTTTTGGAAAATTAACGCAATGAAAATAAAAATAGCTGGAATAGGAAGTTATATTCCTGAGAAAAAAGTAAGCAATACAGATTTTAGCGCACATGTTTTTTTAAACGAGGATGGAACCGCTTTTGCCTATCCAAACGAAGTTGTAATCAATAAATTTAAAGGCATCACAGGAATAGAACACAGGCGATATGCTCCAGATCATTTAAACTCCTCCGATCTCGCTTTTTTTGCCGCTCAAAAAGCGATAAAAAATGCTGAGATTGATCCCGAAACAATTGACTACATTATTTTTGCTCATAACTTTGGTGATGTGAAATTTGGAACAAATCAGTCAGATATGATTCCAAGTTTAGCTACCAGAGTCAAACATAAATTACAAATCAAAAACCCTAAATGTGTCGCTTTTGATATTCTTTTTGGTTGTCCCGGTTGGATCGAAGGCGTGCTTCAAGCCAATGCGTTCATCAAATCCGGAATGGCAAAACGCTGTTTGGTAATCGGGTCTGAAACCCTTTCCAGAGTAGTAGACACCCACGATAGAGACTCAATGATCTATTCGGATGGAGCCGGCGCATCTATTATTGAAGCTTCTGATGACGAAACTGGAATGTTAGCCTACGAAAGTGCAACGTATGCAAACGATGAAGCTGGTTATTTATTCTTTGGCAAATCATACAATCCTGAGTTAAATCCCGACATTCGATACATAAAAATGTACGGACGTAAAATATATGAATTTGCTTTAAATCAAGTTCCGGCAGCCATGAAAAACTGCTTAGATAAAAGCGGTTTGGGTATTGATGATGTGAAAAAAATTCTAATCCATCAAGCTAACGAAAAAATGGACGAAGCGATAATCCACCGTTTCTATAAATTATACGACAGAACAGTCCCTAAAGACATCATGCCAATGAGCATTCATGAACTTGGAAATAGCAGTGTAGCTACCGTTCCAACACTTTTTGACTTGTTGATACGCGGCGAAATCGAAAATCAAGAAATCCACAAAGGCGATGTGATGATCTTTGCATCAGTTGGAGCAGGAATGAACATTAATGCGTTTGTTTACCGATATTAAATCGTTTTTAGGAAATTAGTAATTAGGACCTAATCCGGCTGTACATTACAATTCCTCACTACAAAACTTGTTTTTCTAAGGTGCAATAAAGCTTCTTTTAGTCGCTTTTTGCACCTTGAAAAACTACATTTTGAAGCTCCGGGATTTTCATTCCCATCCGGGCTAAAAAACAATGTCCAAAAAACACATTTATTACTATATTTGTGCCTTCGTTCCCAAGTGGAAAAATCAAAAAAAAAATGTACGAGAAAACGTTTCCCAATAAAAGATTCAAACATACTTTAGAATTTCTAAAAAAACACGTCACCACATCAGATACCATATTAGATCTAGGAGTTGAAAACCCTTTCTCTAAAATCATGAAAACTGATGGATTTTCAGTTACCAATACAAGTGGAGAAGATTTAGATCTAGATCAATCTGTATTTTCAAATAATAAAAGAGACATCGTAACCGCTTTTGAAATTTTTGAACATCTACTAAATCCCTTTACTATTTTAAGCGAAATTAAATCTGATAAACTCTTTATATCTATTCCTTTGAGATTATGGTTTTCACCCGCTTACCGCAGCAAAACAGATATGTGGGACAGGCATTACCATGAATTTGAAGACTGGCAACTCGACTGGCTTTTGGAAAAAACCGGTTGGAGAATAATTGACCGAGAAAAATGGACGAATCCTGTTAAGAAATTTGGTCTTCGACCATTACTACGAAAATTTACCCCCAGATATTATATTGTTTACGCTGAAAAAATAAAATAATGAATTACTACATAGTCATTCCAGCACACAACGAAGAATCTTTTATTGCTTTAACTTTAAATTCGTTAATTTCACAAACCGTTTTGCCTAAAAAAGTCGTCGTTGTCAATGACAATTCAACGGATAGAACTGCTGAAATTGTGACTACTTTCGCTAAAGAAAATCCTTTTATCACTTTAGTCAACAAAACTTCTGAAGCAATTCATTTGCCCGGAAGTAAAGTAATTCAAGCTTTTCATAAAGGATATGAAACATTGGATGAAGAGTACGACGTAATTGTAAAACTAGATGCCGACTTAATTTTACCAAATAATTACTTTGAAACTATTTTAAATATTTTCAAAAAAGATGCAACGATAGGAATGGCTGGCGGATTTGCTTACATAGAAAAAAATGGCGAATGGATTCTGGAAAATCTTACTGATAAAGACCATATTCGTGGCGCCTTCAAAGCATATAGAAAAGAGTGTTTCCAGCAAATAGGGAATTTAAAACCAGCAATGGGCTGGGACACTGTTGATGAATTGTTATCCAAATTTTATGGATGGAAAGTGGTTACAGATTCTTCACTACTAGTAAAACATTTAAAACCAACCGGAGCAAATTATAACAAAACAGCCCGATACAAGCAAGGCGAAGCATTCTATACCTTAGGTTATGGATTTCTTATTACATCAATAGCTTCAGCAAAACTGGCTATAATGAAAAAAAAACCACAACTCTTTGTAGATTATATCACAGGTTTTTGGAAAGCAAAAACAGCGAAAACACCCTTATTAGTAACGGCGGAACAAGCCAGATTCATTCGGAACTATCGAATGAAGAAAATGAAAGAAAAGCTATTTTAGCTTCGGAAATATAAAACTGCTAAATCAAAATGGATAACTCCTAACAATTTTTGTAATTTAGCCCATATTCGCAAAACTTATGATGCTCATACGATATTTAACGCAAATAGGAAGATACTTCTTAATGCTGAAAGAGATTTTTAATAAACAAACCAAATGGTCTGTAATGAAAAACTTGATTTTCAAGGAAATTGATGATTTGATCATTGATTCTCTTGGTATAGTTGCCTTCATTTCTTTCTTTGTTGGAGGTGTTGTTGCCATTCAAACCGCTTTAAATTTAACAAATCCGTTAATTCCAAAATACCTTATTGGTTTCGCAACGCGTCAATCAGTGATATTAGAATTTGCACCAACTTTTATATCTGTCATTATGGCCGGTAAAATGGGTTCCTTTATAACATCAAGTATTGGTACAATGAGAGTTACAGAACAAATTGATGCGTTAGAAGTTATGGGTGTAAACTCCTTAAATTATCTTGTTTTTCCTAAAATAATCGCCTTATTGTTGTATCCATTTTTAATCGGTATAGCCATGTTTCTAGGTGTATTAGGAGGTTGGATGGCCGGTGTGTACGGTGGCTTCATTTCAAGCAATGAATTTATCACGGGCACCCAAATGGATTTTATTCCGTACCATATTGTTTATGCATTCATAAAAACACTAATATTTGCGATGCTATTGGCAACAATTCCATCATTTCACGGCTATTATATGAAGGGTGGCGCACTTGAAGTAGGAAAAGCGAGTACCGTTTCATTCGTTTGGACATCAGTTTCCATAATACTATTCAATTATATACTAACACAATTGTTACTAGGAGCATGATAGAAGTAAAAAATATAGAGAAATCATTTGGCGGCAATAAAATCCTTAAAGGTATTTCGACGGTTTTTGAAACCGGAAAAACCAATTTAATTATTGGCCAGAGTGGATCAGGAAAAACAGTGTTACTTAAAAGTTTGTTAGGCATTCATACCCCAGAATCCGGTACTATTTCCTTTGATGGCAGAATTTATTCGGATCTTAGCCCTGATGACAAACGTGAACTCCGTACTGAAATTGGAATGGTTTTTCAAGGTAGCGCCTTATTTGATTCCATGACGGTTGCAGAAAATATTGGGTTCCCATTAAAAATGTTCACCAAAAACAACAAAGCTAAAATTCAGGAACGCGTGGACTTTGTATTAAAAAGAGTAGATCTCACAGATGCGCACAAAAAACTTCCTTCACAGATTTCAGGAGGAATGCAAAAACGTGTTGCAATTGCTCGTGCAATCGTCAATAATCCAAAATATTTGTTTTGCGATGAGCCAAACTCCGGTTTAGATCCAAATACGGCTATATTAATAGATAACCTCATCAAAGAAATAACTGAAGAGTACAACATCACAACGGTTATAAATACGCATGACATGAATTCTGTAATGGAAATTGGAGAGAATATTTTATTCCTAAAAGATGGTTTAAAGGCCTGGGAGGGAAACAAAGAAGAAATTTTTAGAACTGAAAACGAAGCGGTAATATCCTTTGTTTATTCGTCTAATCTATTTAAAAAAGTAAGAGAAGCCTATCTTAAAGAGTAAATTATCTTTAAAATTTAACTGACTTTTAATAATTCTACCTCTGCATTAGGATTGAATAGATAGATCTTTCCTGAACTTATTTCTAAGCATTCAAAACGCTTAGTTCTTACAGCCATTTTCTTAAAAATCTTCCCGTTTTGGATTCTAAAAATGCTACCGTACGGAATTTCAAATACATAATTCTTATCATTTTGCTGGTCAAATTGTTTTAAGGCTAAAGCTAAAGTAGCATCAGTATCGCTGCTGGCCGCGGGATTTTTAAAATGTCTCGCTAGCAAAGGCAACAATTGATTAGGAAAAATTTCCGGACGAATATATGGAATCATCAACCGCTGAAAAGAATATTTCCACTCGTTCCCATGCGGTTTAATGTTTCTGCCAAATTTTTCAAATGCAACCAAATGCGAGATTTCATGAATCAGTGTAATCAAAAATTTATATTTATTAAGATTTGAATTAACCGTGATTTCATGTTTTCCATTCAAGCCTTTCCGATAATCTCCATGACGCGTTTGACGCTCGTTGACAATCTTAAGATGAACCTGATTAGCAACAATAAGTTCGAAAACGGGTTGTACCGCATGCTCTGGAATATATCTTGAAAGTGTTTCGCTCAAAACAATTAGAAATTATGAGTTAGGAATTACGGGTTGGTAGAAGAAACTTGCAAAACTTTCCCGTTGAAAAATTTATTGCCAGTCAAAGTAAAATCATAAATATAATTTGCCATTTCACCCGCAGTTATTGGTGCTTGATAACCTGGAAAAGCTTCTGCCAGCATTTCTGTTTGCACGGAACCCAAAGCTAAAACATTGAAAGAAATACCACATTCCTTATATTCTTCTGCTAGCAACTCTGATAATGTAATAACCGCTCCTTTACTCGAACTATAAGCAGCTAATCCGGCAAACTTCAAACTTCCCTGAATTCCGCCCATAGAACTTATAGTGACTACATGGCTCCCCTTTTGTAAATAGGGCAGACAAACTCGTGTCAAATTAGCAACACCAAAGACATTTACTTTATAGATATTTTCAAAATCCTCCTGAGTGGTTTCTGAAAATGGTTTCAACAATAAACTTCCTGCGTTGTGTATGACTGCATCAATTTGTTTCCAAGACTTGGAAAGAAAATCAGTTACTTTCACTAATTCAGATTCATTTGATAAATCAACTGAAAGACAAGTAATATTTTCGTTACCCAATAAAGCTTGAGGAATTTTTCTTGAAATGGCTAAAACTTGATGTCCTGCATTAGCAAATTGCAATGCCAACTCAAATCCTATTCCCCTACTCGTTCCTGTAATGATAATGTTTTTCATAACACAAAAATAAACAAAAACAGTAAAAAAGTAATGCTTTACGCAAAGGATTCTTGTTGTAATAAAAATAAAAGTTTTCTCTAATTCACTTATTTTTGACAAAGTAGTTAACCTCTGAATTTTCCTAAGATAAAAAAAGTACACACCGAAAAACTAAATTGAACTATTGTTGAAGATTATCAATTCAATACTAATGAGTATTTTATTTTGGCTTACGATATTACTGTGGCCGTTTCTTAAACTATTTAAGCATTATTATTTCTTGTGTAGGCGAATTTGCCATTTGCGTTACAGCTGGGAGTAATTCCTGAATGAAAGAAGTCATGTGCGGAATATCCATAGCACTGAAATCATCTGAAACATGGTGGTAAAATTCAAAGTTCTCAAAATCAAACGTACTCACAGATTGGCAAGGAACTTTGAAAAGTTCGTAAAAAGAGTAGTTGTCTGACCTATAAAATAATTTATATTCGGCTTCTTTTGGAAGAAAACCAATCGTGTTTTTTCCTGTATATTCGTTGATTTTACCTGCCATGTTCGACTTATCAAAACCGGTAATATAAGCTAGATAATCTCTTTTCATTGGCACACCAATCATTTCAATGTTGAACTGGGCATACAATTTAAAATCTTGTGCTTTGAGTTTTTTGGCTAAATGTTTAGAACCCAGCAAGCCTTTTTCTTCTCCTGTAAAAAATACAAAAAGAATACTGCGTTTATTATTTTTGGCAGCACTGAAATACTTTGCCATTTCAGCAACTGCAGTTGTTCCAGATGCATCATCATTAGCACCATTGTTTATAAAATCACCGTTAACCCCTTTTTCATCGAAACCTATATGATCGTAATGTGCACTTAGAATTATAAATTCATTTTTTAAAACCGGGTCATTTCCTTTAACAAAACCTACAACATTAAAAGCCGTTTCCTTAAAAGTGGATAAAGTATCACGATACGATTTAAAATACGGTTTTACGTTGTTGTCCTTAAAAAATTGTTCTAAATAATCCGCAGCTTTTACCATTCCTGCTTTTCCGGTTTCTCTTCCTTCTAATTCATCCGAAGCTAAATATTTCAATGTTTTAGCGACATCAGTTTCTTTTACTTTATACGCAATTGACAGTGGTTGACTTGTAGCTGTATCATCCATAGCCGAAGAAATTGGTTTGCAGCACAAGAAAAGAAATGGAAGTAACAGAAAAACTTTTTTCATAATTAAAGCGGATTTTTGGTTAGTAAAATGATATGATTTACATTAACTTTTATATTCAGACTTTTTCTCGATAGTATTTTTTGTACACTTTAACCATTTGAAAAAAAGCTAAAACAACAAAAAATAGCGGAATCACAATAGGAATTACATATTTTGAAAAGCTAGTTGTGTTTTGAGCCAAGGTGTTTAATATCAAAACTAAACTCAACATTCCAGCGAATGTACCAATTAAAGTCCCTGCAATATAATACAGTTTGAGTTTATTTACAATAGAAATATAATTCCCATTGACCAAATACAGATTCCAACCGGTCCAAAATGGTACTTGAAGAAAATTTATACCACTCAAAAAAATACCTATTAAAAACGGAGAATACATTGCATACTTTTCCAAGAGACCTTGCTGTTCCATCGTTTGATTCGCACTGGCATAAAAAGAGTACCCTATAATCAACAGAAATAAAATGGCAAAAAAATCAATAATCTTCATTAATTTTTTGTTGTTGACCAATTGCTTTGCAAAAATTAAAGTAAAATAAATCACAAACATCTCCACACTGATGACTCCCAATAAAAAGAACACCAAGCTGTTCATTCCTAACTTTGAAAAAATTTCAAAACCAACAACGTTCAAATATCCCAACGGTATGGAACCAATATAGCTCACTAAAAAACCAACAAAAATGTTCTTTAATGCCTTCATAATTTTAGAAATTTACAATTTTACTGCTCTGTTCCAGATGCATTCTGTATTCTCTCATACCGTCTTTATGAAGTAAATACGGAGCACCATTTTTATGGTTTGCCACACTTATTTCATACATAAAGGTAATGTGACGCGCAAGTTCTTTCCATGCAAAAAACAAAGAATGCTTTGGATCGTAAATGTGGGTGGGTTCACTTGCAGCACCATTAAGTTCGACGACTGAAAAATTTAATCCTTGCTCTAATTCTGCTATAGAATTATACATCACATCCAATCTGCCAAAATAAAAACCCGGAATTTGCAGACACATTTCGTTAATGGTTTGTGTCAATTTTGGTGTTATCCAATGACTTCCATCAATGAATTTTGCCCCGCGTGCATGATTCCCATAAGGTACCAAATTCAATTTTTCTCCTTTTGGAAGAATATCAAGTAGTTTTTTTCCGTATTCCTGTTTCAAAACCTTTAATTGCAATTCGTATCGCGGATTTTCTTTGATTAATTCCTCAACGGTAGAGAATCCATTTCCGGTAATAATCAAAAATTCTTTTGAAACTATTCCGGTAATTCTGCCCGCTATTTCATGAGGATAACGCACATAAAAAATTCCAACTTCATTATCAAATGGAATTAAATCCTGGATTACATAATCGAAATTTGCTTTTTCAGCATATTCTTTTAAATCCTGAACGGCGTTAATTTTTTTGACTCCAGATCCTCGCAGTCCAATATCTGGTTTTGCAATCAAAGGATATTTTATTTTTGATACTTGAATAGTATTTAAAATTTCTTGAAGAGCAGTTCCTTCTTTTATTAATTCCGTTTTTGGGTAATAGTGTTGC
The DNA here is from genome assembly GCF_052119725.1 of Flavobacterium sp. W20_MBD1_R3. Classification (NCBI taxonomy): domain Bacteria; kingdom Pseudomonadati; phylum Bacteroidota; class Flavobacteriia; order Flavobacteriales; family Flavobacteriaceae; genus Flavobacterium; species Flavobacterium sp. W20_MBD1_R3. The sequence goes on along the minus strand of NZ_JBGQOR010000008.1, from coordinate 91,736 downwards.
GGAATCAAATTATAGATTTCTTTTTTGGACTCCATCATAAAGCCACCATTTTTTATGGTTGGATTTGACGCATTAAAGAAAAAAATAGATTTTGCCTTGATTGAATAATAGGACCATAGAAAATAAATAGGAATATAAACAATCTGGAAAGGCCAGTATTCCCAATGCGTAATTTTATGAAGAAATAGTTTCACAGTATTTTCTTTAAATGGTGATAAATGAGGTCGAAAAATCCTGTTGCGCAATCAAATCGTAATGCAATATAGCCACTTTATTTTTTTCAATAACCGCTTGTGTGATACTTAAAGTTTTCATTTCGTCATTTCTATTGATAACCAAACCGTTTTCATCATTTTCTTCTTCGGTGTAGCGATGAAAATCGTGCATTTTTGATTCCGTTATTTCAGGATTTTGATTCATAAAAGTATGAAACCAGTCGGCACGCTTTTCACGAATCGATGAAGAATACAAAGTCGATGAAGACCAAATATGATTTTGATGTATATCCAAAGGAGTTGTCCTCTTTTCTTTTCCGTTCCAGCGCAATTGAAAAAGAGCGTTGTTTTGAAATAAAACTAATGTAAAAGGTTCTATGTTGTCCAAATCAATTTCATTCCAGAAATCCTTTGGCGATAAGCTACTGATCATGTCTAAAACAATCAAGCCACGGCTTTTTCGATACGGAAGCTGTACTTCATGCTTTTCATCGGCGCCATTTAGCAGTACCAAAATTGTTGCCTCTGCATTAGCTACAAACCACGTTCCTCCTGCTTTTGAATCCTTTGGAAAAATAAGATTTTTACCGTTTACGGTATAATTCCTTGGTGGTATTGCACTTGGTCTTACTGTTTTTTCATCCCGATTGGAAGTAATGATAATTTTATCATTCGTTGCTACAAAACTTACTGTGCACATTGATTTCTATATTCTATAGTGGAGCGTGCAACACCAAAATTAGGATCAATTGTAACCGTTTCACATTGCAAAATAGCTACTTTTATAAGCGCTTGATGGTGAATGCAATGCTCTAAATTATACAATAATTCTCTAAAGTAGTTGCTTTCAATTCGGATTTCTTCACCATCAATGATTTGTAACAACTCGATATTTTTATTTTTTTTATCTAGATTGTGTTGAATCAATAATATATTTTCAATGGCAAAAGCCGTGTCCGTTTGAATACGCGTGTTTCGCTTTCTTTTATCATAATTAACAACACCTGAATCATATTGATTCTCCAAGCATTGAAACATCTCAATAATATGTCTGGTATGCTCGCCAATAGTAGCATTACTTAACTCCGCACAAGAATTTGAATATTCTGTTTGAGACAATTGATTCATCAAATCAATTAACTCGTTTAAGCTATTATTAATAGAAGGTATTAACATATTTAAGTTTTAATTCAATAAATTTATCAATCTAGTTCTCTCCTTAAAAACTAAAATAAGACAACAAAGAAAGGTAATTAGTGCCAAAATAAAAAGTGTGCCACCATCATTTTTCACTTCGATACCAAGCACGAACAGATGAGCAAAAATCGCACCAAGCATGACCCCACAACCCATTACAGCGCCAAATAATGAAGTTCTGGGAATCAAAATCAAAATTGCTGTAATCAACTCCGCAATTCCTATTCCAATTCTTCCGTAAGGTTCAATTCCCAAACTCGAAAAAACATAAACAGATTCTTCACTTGCTGTGAATTTAAAGTACAGTGTTTGCACTAAAATCACAGCTACAACAATTCGTAGTATCCAGAAAAACAGAGATAGTTTCATGATTTCTATTTTTTTTATTTAACTATTTTATTCCAATTTGCATCAGCCTTCATCATCAATCCAGATTCATTCTTGTTCCAGCTTTTCAATGTATTATTAAAGAAAGCATTGTAATACAAATACAACTTCCCATTAATAATTTTGAAAGTTTCCGGATTTACCGAAACTTTTTCATTAGAATCTCCCATTGCAAAGGCACACCAACCACCATATTGCGGTTCAAATTTTGAAGGATTCTTCAAGAAATATTCTTTATTAACTGCCATAGAAAAATAATAAACCACTCCCTCATGCGTTGCTGCTATTTCTTTTTTCCCTTTGACAGCTTTCCCTTGTTTAAAATAAGCTACCGGATCATATCCTTGAATAGCAATATTTTTTTCAATATTAAAATGAGTTACACGTTTACTATCTTTTTGCGAAAAGACAGAAAAAGTGCACAATACAGTTAGAATAAACAGTAGCTTTTTCATGTTTATTTATTTAAAGATTTTGCGACAGCAATCAACAAATCATTTGAAATTCTGTTTTTATAGTTCGGTGTAATGTGCTCAAACTCTATTTCTGCATTTGTATTCAAAATAAAAACCGCCGGAACGGGTAAAAAAGAAGTATTCATGCCATCAGAACCTTTAGTAATTAAGGACTTATAATTTTCAGGAGCTTCAAAAGCAATTCCAACAGCTTTGGACAATTCGCCTGTACTGTCAGACAATAACAGATAATTTAATTTTTCTTTTTCATCTGTAACTTGCAAGTTTTTTGGAGCATCCGGACTTATAGCAATAATTTGATACTCTAAATCCAGTAATTCTTTTTCGGCTTCCGCTAAGGCAGCTAAATGCAGGTTACAATATGGGCACCAGCCGCCACGGTAAAAAACCAAAACAGTTCTTTTCTCACTGATTAATTCCGATAGATTAACAGCTGTATTTTCAACAGATTTTAAAGTGAGATTAGGGATTTTTTCTCCAATGAGTAATGGAGCGATTTCTGTCGCCTGTTTTGGCAAATCATTTTGAGCGTGAACAGACAATCCAATTGCAAACAAAACCAAACAAATTATATTTTTCATAGTGTTACATTTTTAAGTTGTAAAACTACTATGCTATTTCGAAATGATTTGTCAGCTATATTACAGTTACTGTAAAATAATTATAATTTACGAATGTCTGTAATAATAATTTCTTTCCTGCTGTAAGTAATAGTGCCATTAGTCTCCATTTCATTTAGTAATTGAGTGGCAGTTTGTCTGGAAGTACAAATAATCTGTGCCATATCATTTTGGGTCAAATAATTCTCAATAACAACAGTGTTTTCAGTTCTTACACCTTCGTTGTCCGCCCAATCTTTTAGGAACTGAAACAATCTTGTTTTTGCATCTTTTGAAATTAGATTTGCATAACTATTCTTAATGCGTTTCATTTTAAGCCCGACAAACTTGGTATAGGACAAAGCCAGACTTGGGTTCCGTAACAATAAGTCTTCAAAATCCGACATTAGAAAACTGCAAATGGCCACATCATCTGAAAGCACTTTTGCATATTCATTAGACTGATTATCGGACTCCAAAGTCAGTTCTCCAAATAAATCACCTTTTTGAATAATATCTTTAACTGTTTCGTTTCCGTCTTCATCAATTGCCACAATCTTTATGTTTCCCTTTTTTAGAAGAAAAATTTTTGGTAAATCCGATGAAGAAAAATAAATAATTTCGCCTTTCTGCGCTTTTTTAAAACCAGTAACAATACACAATTGTCTAATTTGTCCAAAACTCAATGTTCTGAATAATTTGTGATCACGCAAATACCAATATTTTAAATCCTCGTACATAGAAATTTATTTTCGTAAATGTATTAAAAAAACAAAACCCTTTCTAACCGAAATTAGAAAGGGCTTAAACAACTATTTTTAGTTTATTTACGAAACTAATCCTCTTGAAATTACAATTCGTTGTATTTCAGAAGTACCTTCATAAATTTGAGTAATTTTAGAATCACGCATCATACGTTCCACATGATATTCAGCAACATAACCATTTCCACCGTGAATTTGCACGGCTTCATTAGCCACTTCTAAAGCAATTTCAGAGGCGTATAATTTTGCCATCGCACCAGAATGCGCAATATCCTTACCCTCATCTTTTTCGCAAGCAGCTTTCATTATCAATAATTTTGCGGCAGTTACTTTCACATACATATCAGCCAGTTTGAAAGCAATTGCCTGATGATTGAAAATTTCTTTTCCAAATGCTTTTCTCTCATGCGAATATTTCAAAGCAATTTCATAAGCTCCAGTTGCGATACCTAAGGCTTGTGACGCAATTCCAATTCTTCCGCCGTTTAACACATTCATTGCAAAAGCAAATCCAAATCCATCATCACCAATTCTATTTTCTTTAGGAACTTTAACATCCGAAAACATTAACGAATGCGTATCGCTTCCACGGATTCCCATTTTTCTTTCTTTTGGTCCAATATCAAATCCAGGCCAACCTTTCTCAACAATAAAAGCATTGATCCCTTTGTGTCCTTTTTCAATATCCGTTTGAGCTATAACTAAATAAGTAGATGCCGTTGAGCCGTTAGTAATCCAGTTTTTTGTACCGTTTAATAAATAATGATCGCCTTTGTCTATCGCTGTCGTTTTTTGCGAAGTCGCGTCACTTCCCGCTTCGGGCTCTGATAAACAAAAAGCGCCAATCACTTCTCCTTTTGCAAGCGGAACTAAATATTTCATTTTTTGCTCTTCATTGCAATATTTTTCGAGACCTGCACAAACCAAAGAATTATTCACTGACATGATTACAGCCGCTGAGGCATCAACTTTAGCAATTTCTGTCATGGCCAGGACGTAGGAAATACTGTCTAAACCAGATCCTCCGTATTTTGGATCTACCATCATTCCCATAAAACCTAAATCGCCCATCATTTTCACTTGCTCCGTTGGGAATTTTGAATGTTCATCACGTTCAATAACACCTGGTAATAATTCTGCTACAGCAAAATCTTTAGCGGCTTGCTGAATCATTAAATGTTCTTCGGTTAGATTAAAATCCATATTTTTATTGTAAATTAAGTGTTTTTAAATTTGTGCTCAAAAGTAATTATTATATATCAGATTTCAAACGATTTCGTAAATTTAGCCTATGTTTAAAGAAAAGTATACTATTATAGGAGTCATGTCCGGAACTTCGCTGGACGGCGTAGATTTGGCACACATTGTCTTTACTGTAAAAAATAATAAATGGGAATTTAAAATACTGGAATCTGAAACTATTTCTTATCCAAATGATTGGTTAAACAAATTAAAAATAGCCGTCGATTTTTCTGAAGGGCAACTCGAAAAACTGAATTATGACTACACACAACTTTTAGCTACGATTATTTCAAGTTTTATTGAAAAATACGCTATAAAAAATCTCGATGCCGTTTGTTCCCATGGCCACACTATTCTGCACCAACCCCAAAACGGATTCACGCTTCAAATTGGTAATTTGCCAAAAATCGCGACTTTAATCAACCAAACCGTAGTTTGTGATTTTAGAGTTCAAGATGTTCAATTGGGCGGTCAGGGTGCGCCTTTGGTTCCTATTGGCGACCGAATTCTATTTTCTGAATACGATTATTGTATGAATTTAGGTGGTTTTTCGAATGTATCTTTTGAACAAAACAACGAAAGGATTGCCTTTGATATTTCGGCTGTAAATACCGTTTTGAATTTTTATGCCAATCAACTGGGATTGGATTATGATGACAAAGGTAAAATTTCAAAAACTGGAATTTGTAATGAAGATTTGCTAAATGAATTAAATGCTTTGGATTACTACCAAAAGAAACATCCTAAATCATTAGGTTTCGAATTTGTAAAAGAAACTATTTTGCCTTTGATCGAAAACTATCAGATTCCTATTGAAAACAAACTACACACTTTTACGGAACACGTGGCTTTGCAAATTGCTTTGGCTTTGCCAAATAAAAACGGAAGCCTATTTATAACTGGCGGAGGTGCTTACAATGATTTTCTTATCGAGAGAATTCAATATCATTTACCCGAAATGAAAATCATAATTCCTTCAGCTAAAATCCTGGAATTCAAAGAAGCATTGATTTTTGCATTACTCGGCGTTTTAAAATTACGCGGGGAAATCAATGTTTTGAAGAGTGTTACAGGTGCAAAAATAAATCACAGTTCAGGAACTATTTATTCTCCAAAATAAAATTAAAAATAGATATTTCGCATTATTCAATTTTTTATATTTGCATAAATTAAATATATCGCAACAAATGAAAGATTTATTAAAGAAATTCGAAAATAAAGAACCTGAGATAGTTTTCCATTGGAAAGATGCTGAAACGGAAGCCGAAGGATGGACAGTCATCAATTCGCTTCGTGGTGGTGCTGCCGGTGGAGGAACTCGTATGAGAAAAGGGTTGGATATCAATGAAGTTTTGTCTTTGGCAAAAACCATGGAAGTGAAATTTTCGGTTTCTGGACCTGCAATTGGCGGCGCTAAATCTGGAATTAATTTTGACCCAAATGATCCAAGAAAAAAAGGTGTTTTGCAGCGTTGGTATAAGGCAGTTTCCCCATTATTAAAAAGTTATTACGGAACTGGAGGTGATTTGAATGTAGATGAAATTCACGAAGTGATTCCAATGACGGAAGAATGTGGTGTTTGGCATCCGCAAGAAGGAGTTTTTAACGGTCACTTTAAACCTACAGAAGCGGATAAAATCAATAGAATTGGGCAATTGCGTCAAGGTGTGGTGAAAGTGATTGAAAATCCAAGATTCTCCCCTGATGTTTCCAGAAAATATACGGTAGCCGATATGATAACCGGTTATGGCGTTGCCGAAGCTGTTCGCAATTATTACACGATTTATGGTGGAGATGTAAAAGGCAAGAAAGCAATCGTACAAGGTTTTGGAAATGTAGGTTCGGCCGCAGCTTTTTACTTAGCCGAAATGGGTGCTAAAGTAATTGGTATTATCGATAGAGATGGTGGATTAATCAACGAAGAAGGATTTTCTTTCGAGGAAATTAGAGCATTATTTCTTGCCAAAGACGGAAACAAACTGGTTGCTAAAAACATGATTCCTTTTGAAGAAATCAATCAAAAAATATGGACCATTGGTGCTGAAATATTCACTCCATGTGCCGCTTCCAGATTGGTCACTCAATCGCAAATTGACAGCTTAATTACTAATGGCCTTGAAGTAATTTCTTGTGGTGCGAATGTTCCTTTTGCTGACAAGGAAATCTTTTTTGGTCCAATTATGGAAGATGTAGATCACAAAGTAAGTTTGATTCCTGACTTTATTTCTAATTGTGGTATGGCTCGTGTTTTTGCTTACTTCATGGAAAAGAAAGTACAAATGACCGATGAAGCTATCTTCCAAGACACTTCGGAAATCATCAAAAAAGCAATTGAAAAAGCACACGCTTTAAACCCAAGTAAAACAAATATTAGTGCCACTGCTTTTGAAATCGCATTGAAGCAACTTACTTAAACATAAAATAGCATTCTTTATTTATCGAAACTGGGATTAAGCAGATTATAAAAAACTGACTTAATCCCAGTTCTGTTTTCAACACAAAAAAACAACCTCATTATATTATCACAGTTCCTTTTTTACTCTTAACAATTTTTAGTAAATTTCCACGTTTTTTAATAAGTCAAACCTATTTGAACTATAATTTATCTTTAATACTAATACTTCCATTTAATGATCCCATTTCTTCAAATCGATTCAACAGCTGTTGCTGCGCAAGCTATATCTCAAGTTCCCGTAAAACCCGAAATGTCTGTAATGGATATCGTTTTTAGTGGTGGACTTGCAGGACAAACTATCATGACCGTCATTTTTATTATGCTTTTTTTTGCTATATATCTGTATTTTGAAAGACTTATGGCCATCAATTCGGCTTCAAAAATAGATGTTAATTTCATGAATAAAATTAAAAGCAACATCTCCGGAGGCAAAATTGATGCAGCCAAAATCCTTTGTGCTCAAACCAATTCTCCAGTGGCACGATTGATTGAAAAAGGAATTTCCAGAATAGGAAAACCATTGGCTGATATTCATACTGCAATCGAAAATGCAGGAAAACTAGAAATTTACAAATTAGAGAAAAATGTAAGCATGTTAGCGACCATTTCGGGAGCTGGTCCAATGACCGGATTTTTAGGAACCGTTGTGGGTATGGTTATTGCTTTTCATAAAATGGCCGAAAGCGGCAGCAATAAAATCGAAATGAGCACTTTATCCGAAGGAATTTACACTGCAATGATGACCACAGTTGTTGGTTTGATTGTAGGAATTGTTGCTTACGTAGGTTACAATCATTTGGTAACCAAAACGGATAAAATTGTCAACCAAATGGAAGCCAATGTAGTTGAATTTCTAGATTTATTAAACGAACCAACGTAACCCCTATGAACTTAAGAGGAAGAAATAAAGTTTCGGCAGAATTCAATATGTCGTCCATGACCGATATCGTATTTTTGTTGCTCATCTTTTTCATGATAGCATCAACAACCATCGTTTCTAACAATGCGTTGGATTTAGTTTTACCAAAATCATCTGGTAAATCAGAAGAAGTAAAAAACGTTTCGGTAAGTGTCAATAACAAATTGGAATATTTCATCGATAAAGATAAATTTGCTGAAAACACATTAGAAGAAAAGCTAAAAACTATGCTGGATAATCAAACGGATCCCACCATACTTTTGCATGTAGAAGAAGGTGTACCAATAGAAAGAGCCGTGAGTGTCATGGATATCGCCTACCGAAATAAATTTAAAGTTGTCTTGGCGGTAAGCCCAAAATAGTTTTTTCAGAAGCTATTCCAGCTGTTCGTTATAACTTTCAGTCTTGAAACTTATTTTTAACATTCAAAAATGCGCTTCCTTTGGTCGCAATTTTAGAGTAAAAAAATAAAATTTCAAATCCTTCAAGCTGTCACTTCCATCTGGGCTAAAAAAAATAGAATACCGATGAAAATTTTAGAAACCGAATACGAAAAAAAATCATTCACAATAACAAGCGTATTATTTATACTCTTGTTCCTGTTATTGCTATTTATAAAACTTACTGTTGATCCAAAACCCGAAGAGTTAGAAGGTGGCGGAGGCGGCGGAGAAATTGCAATAAATTTTGGCAACAGCGAAGTAGGTTCCGGCAAAAATTATCAATCTAAAGATTTGGTTACACCAAAATCAAAAACAGTTCCGGTTCAGACCGTTACTCAAGTAGAAAAAGTTTTGACTCAGGAAACCGCAGAAGCGCCAGTGATTTCGCAAACAAAAAACAATTCTAAAGTAATCAACCCAAAGCCAATTGTAAAGCAAGCACCACGCCCTTCTCGATCAACCTCGGATGCGTTATCCAGTATCCTGAACAGCTCTAATAAATCAGGTGATGGAAACGACAGAACAGCAGGAAACAAAGGAAAACTTAATGGCGATCCAAACGCAAGAGGCTATAATGGCAATGGGGGTTCAGGAACTGGATCAGGTTCAGGATCAGGAGTAGGAACAGGTAGTGGTTACGGCAATGGTTCTGGAAGCGGCACCGGAAATGGAAATTACCAATTAGGGAACAGAAAAGCACTCAATATGCCGCAGCCGGATTATCTGTGCGAAGAACAGGGAACCGTAGTCGTTCAAATTTCAGTAGATCGAAATGGCAAAGTCATTAGTGCTAATCCAGGCGTAAAAGGCACTACAAATACGGCAAAATGTCTATTAGATCAAGCTAAAATTGCTGCTATGAATACCAAATGGCAATCAGACAATGCTGCTCCAGACAAACAAACCGGAAAAATAATATACAACTTCAAATTGACTCAATAATCTTTTTTAGTCCTTATCCTTTATAAATGAATTATCAGGAAACAACAAACTGGATGTTTAACCAACTTCCGATGTATCAACTTCAGGGTGCATCAGCCTATAAAAAAGATTTAACCAATGCCTATTTACTGGTAAAACATCTTGGCAATCCTCAAGACAAACTAAAATGTATTCATGTAGCGGGAACCAACGGAAAAGGGTCCACTTCACACATGTTAGCATCTATTCTTCAGGAGGCAGGTTATAAAGTAGGACTGTACACTTCACCCCATCTAAAAGATTTTAGAGAACGTATCAAGATTAACGGAAAAGATATTCCTGAAGAATTTGTGACTGATTTCATCAATGAGCATAAAAATTTTTTCGAATCGAATGACATGAGTTTTTTCGAAATGACCGTTGGATTGGCTTTCGATTATTTCGCCAAAGAAAAAGTAGACATTGCCATTATTGAAGTTGGCATGGGCGGACGATTAGATGCAACCAATATCATTACACCATTAGTATCCGTTATTACCAATATAGGATTAGATCACACGCAATTTTTAGGCAATACATTAGATGCCATCGCTTTTGAAAAAGCAGGAATTGTTAAACCCAATATTCCTGTTATCATAGGAGAATATACTCATGACACCCAACCTGTTTTTTTGGACAAAGCCAAAGAATGCAATTCGGAAATCTATTTTGCTGCTGATTTAATTTCAGAAACTTATCCTTCTGATTTAATTGGCGATTATCAAATTCATAATAAAAAAACAGTATTACAAACTATTACCGTTTTAAAAAGTCAGAACGATTTTAAAATCACTCGTAAAAATATAAAATCGGGGCTATTAAATGTAGTAAAAAATACCGGACTGCAAGGAAGATGGCAACAATTAAGAGAATTTCCAAAAGTTATTTGTGACACAGCACACAATAAAAATGGACTGGAAATTGTTTTAAAGCAAATACAAAAAGAAGGTTTTAATACTTTACATATTGTTTTAGGAGTAGTCAATGACAAAGATTTAGATGAAATCCTGCCTTTATTCCCTAAAAAAGCAATCTATTATTTCTGCAAACCCAATATTCCTAGGGGACTGGATGCTGAAATTTTAAGACAAAAAGCAGCCACTTTCGACCTCAAAGGCGAAGTATACAATTCTGTTTCAGAAGCTTATCAAAAATCGATTGAAAATGCAGCAAAAACTGATTTTGTATACATTGGAGGAAGCACCTTTGTCGTGGCAGAAATTTTATAATTTCTTTACTTTTTACTTGCAAATCTAGAAAAGTAGCGTATATTTGCAGACGCAATAACAGAAACGAAAGTAACCAAATTGTTTAGGGCAATTAGCTCAGCTGGTTCAGAGCACCTCGTTTACACCGAGGGGGTCGGGGGTTCGAACCCCTCATTGCCCACAAAAAACTCCATTAGAAATAATGGGGTTTTTTTATGCCTTATTTTTTTCCTTAGGACTTCTCCAAAACAAGAAATTAATTGTCGACAAGACAAATCACAAAAGTGGTTTCTAGCCCGTCATTTTGATACGCCAGATATCCTCCGTGCGCTTCGACTATACTTTTAGATAACGTTAAACCTATCCCAGCACCTTCTTTTCTAGTAGTGAAAAAGGGAAGGAATATTTTTGTTTCTATTTCTTTTTCAATACCATTTCCCGAATCACTTATCCGAATAAAAGTTCTTTTTTCTTTAACTTCTGCCGAAATTACGATGTGCTTTTTTTCAGTTTCCTTTAATGCATAGATGCAATTAGTCAAAAGATTAAGGAGCACTTGCTCCATTTGTTGCGGGTCAACATTGAGCAGTAGCTTGAAAGCTATCTTGTTTGCGACATCTATTTGTTCTTCTTGAAAGAGAGGAATCATGACTTGCAAACTATTTTCAATTAGTTTTGATAGTTCTATTTTTTCTTTTTTGGGCGACGGCAACATGGCTATTTTGCGGTAGCTTTCTACAAATTGCTGTAAATGATCGCTTCGTCTTAGCATTGTGGCAACACTGCTTTTCATATCCTCGATATCCTCTAATGAAATGGTTTCCTGCTGAACTAAATCCTGCAGATTCTGGGATAGTGACCGAATGGGAGTAATTGAATTTAATAATTCATGAGAGATGACCTTCATCAGATTGACCCAAGCCTCTTTCTCTTTTTTCTCGATGACATTTTGAATTGAATCGAGTAAAATAATAAAATAATCCTGATTGAAAATTTCACTTCTGGAAGTCTGCAGCACAAATGTTTGTCGGTCTTGTTGATTCACACGGATCTCTAATGCAGCTTTAATTTCCTGAAAATTCTGTTTCTCGATAACTTCACACAAAGAAGGCAACTGATTTTTAAGATACTTCCATTTGGAAACTTTTGGAACATTAAAATGTTTGGAGAAATAATTATTCATCAAAAATATATTCCAATCGTTTCCTTGCTTTTGCAGAATAATAATACCCGTTTCAATATTATTTAAAATTGAATGGTAAATGATGTCTTTTGAAACCTCTTCATTTTGTTTGTTTTTTAGATTTTGATACAATTTAAATAAGTTCGAATAATTTTTATAGGATTTATGCTTTGAAAAGTCCGAGGTAAAATCATTTTGCAAAATAGAAGTAATCGTTCTGTCGTAAAGTAAAAAGGCCTGTTTTACATAAAAATACATTTCAACAAGCAGTGTAAAAATGACAAGGGCACCAAAAAAAGCTGTAAAAACCAACCCTCTTTGGAAAAGGTAGAAAGAAATTCCCGCAGTCAAAATAATAAATAGCAATCTGACAAAAAGGAGATGGTATATTTTCCAAGATTTAAACATATTAGTTGGTGCTGATGTTATATTTATCAATTCTTCGGTATAATGCACCTCTTGACAAACCCAATTCCTCAGCCGTTTTACTGATATTGTTATTGTTTTTCAAGAGGATCTTTTCGACGGCTGATTTTTCGATGGCCGAAAGTTGAATATCTTCTTGGTTTTCTTCGTATGTAGTAATTTGTTCCAAATCTAAGTCAGAAACCGTTATGCGATTGTTCTCACAAAGAATTACGGCACGTTCTATCCGGTTTTCCATTTCCCGAATGTTACCGTTCCATGCATGATTTTCAATTTTTTCTAATACTTTTTCTTCAAAAGTGATTTCGTTTCGGTTGTATTTAGCACTCATTTTACTTAAAAGATAGAGAGCTAACGGGATTTTGTCTTCGTTGCGTTCCCGCAATGGTGGCAAAATAATTTCCATAGTATTGATGCGATAATACAAATCCTCCCTAAAGTTTTTGTCGGCGACTTCTTGCTTCAAATTCAAGTTGGTGGCAGTAATAATGCGAACATTCAAAGGTCTAGCTTTGGATTCGCCCAATCGTGTTACAGTTTTGGTTTGGATAACTTGCAACAGTTTAGATTGCAGATGCAGTGGTACATTTCCAATTTCATCCAAAAAAATAGTTCCATTTTCAGCCAATTCAAAACGTCCCGGAGTATCTGTTTTGGCATCGGTAAAAGCCCCTTTGGCATAACCAAATAATTCGCTTTCGAAAATATTGGCATTCAAGGAACCTAAATCAACGGGAATAAAAGCATTATTTTTTCTTTCGGATTGAAGATAGATGTGATGTGCCAAAACAAATTTACCGGTGCCATTTTCTCCAAGGATTAAAACATTGGCATCCGTTATTGCTACTTTATCAGCCAGTATATAAGCCTTTTTTATAACTTCTGAATTGCCAATAAAGAAATCGTCAGTAGTGGAACTATTGATTAGTTTCTTTTGTTCTTTGCGAGATTTACTAACCGCTTGTCCAACAATACTGAGCAATTTTTCGTTGTCCCAAGGCTTTAAAATATAATCAAAAGCCCCTGATTTTAATCCTTCAACAGCCGTTTCTACTTTGCCAAAAGCGGTCATCAAAATAACAATGGTTTTTGGCGAAAGGGTTTTTATTTCTTTTAGTAAATACAAACCTTCTCTACCGTCCTCAAAACCTATTCTGTAATTCATGTCGAGTAAAACCACGTCGATGGTGCTTTTTGACAATAATTCAACTATATTTTTTGGATTGGTGAGTGTATAAATGTTCTCAAAATGTTTTTTAAGCAGCATCTTAGCAGCAAAAAGGATGTCTTCCTGATCGTCAATCACCAAAATGCTTGCGTTTGTCTTCTTCATTAACTGTTCGGTTTTGGACAAAAGGTGTTCATTACTGAACACCTGAAATTTGTATTAAAAATAAAATATTTCAAAATCAGGTGATTGCAAGTTTTAAATTTTCGGCACGATATTGCTTTATACACTTGAAAATAATAACAATGGACACCATCCTTCCTCGTAAAAATAACAAAAATAAGTATCTATTCATGGCATTGTCCCTTTTTTTGATTTTGGGCTTTTTGGTTTATTCTTCAGTAACTAAAAAAAGGAGTCTGAATGTAAAAAGAGCAGAAATTACTATTAAAATAGTCGAGAATAATTTCTTTGAAGATTTTATCGTGTTTCAGGCAAAAGTAACACCATTGAATTCTATATTGATTAATATTACAGAAGGCGGTGCTGTTCAAGAAATTTATGTTGAAAATGGTGCGATGGTGAAAAAAGGACAAGCTTTGGCCCGACTGTATAATCCCAATACTGAGTTGAATTATATGCAACAAGAAACGGCAATTATCGAACAAATCAATAATTTGAACAAATCAAAATTAGATTTAAGAAATCAGGAATTGAATTTGGCCAAAGATTTAATTGCAATAGAACACGATTATCTGGATTCTAAAAATTTATACGATTTAAATAAGAAATTATTTGAGCAAGAAATCCTTTCCAAAAATGAATGGGAAAAAACAGTAGAAAATTTACGTTTCCAAAAAGAAAGAATGAAAATCATCAAGGAAAGTGTTACCAAAGAGAAACGGGCAAATCAAATCCAAATTGGACAACTCAATCAATCAATTGCTTTCATGGATAAAAGTTTGGGAATTTTAAGAACAAACAAGCAGCATTTTTTAATCTCAGCCCCGCTTTCAGGAAGACTTACTTCTTTTGAACCTATCTTAGGGAAAACCTACGCACAAGGCCTAAGTATTGGGACAATTGATGTTATGAAAGGCTACAAATTGCTTGCCGATGTGGATGAGTTCTATTTGAACAAAATTACCGAAGGTCAAAAAGGAACAGTCGATTTTAATGGAAAACCAATCCATGTTCAAATTACTAAAGTCATTCCAGAAATAAAAAGTGGACGATTTGTTGTCGAATTGAATTTTAGCTCTTCTGAAAGTTTGAAATTACAACAGGGATTGAGTTTTAGTGTACGATTGAATTTATCTGAAAGCTCAAAAATAATGGTACTTTCAAAAGGGAGTTTTTATCAAGAAACAGCCAGCAAATGGATTTTTGTAGTCAATGGAAATAAAGCAGAACGCAGAGTCATAAAACTCGGCAGAGAAAATCCGTTGTATTATGAGGTTCTGGTAGGATTAAAAGCAGGAGAGAAAGTTATAACTTCCTCTTATAAGGATTATGTAGACACCGAAATATTAAATTTAGAATAACAGTAATAAAAAATAACAAGATATGATACAGCTCAAAAATCTTTCAAAAATCTTTAGAACAGAAGAAGTAGAAACCAAAGCACTCAGTGCCGTTTCGATCAGCATCAATCAAGGTGAATTTATAGCTATTATGGGACAATCCGGAAGTGGAAAATCGACCTTATTAAATATTGTAGGACTTTTAGACAGTGGCTCAGACGGGAGTTATACTTTGTTGAATCAAGAAATTTTTGGTTTAAAAGAGTCGGAGAAATCCAAAATAAGAAAACAGAATATTGGCTTTATCTTCCAGAATTTTAATTTAATTGATGAATTATCGGTTTACGATAATATCGAATTACCACTTATCTATAATGGTGTTTCGGCATCGGAACGAAAGAAAAAAGTAGAAAAAATCTCGGAAAGATTAGGTATTTCTCACCGAATTAAACATTATCCACAACAACTTTCTGGAGGACAACAACAAAGAGTGGCTATTGCCAGAGCCTTAATTAATGATCCTAAAATTATTCTAGCGGATGAGCCTACTGGAAATTTGGACAGTAAAAACGGAAATGAAGTCATGGAATTATTGACCGATTTACATGCCAACGGCGCTACTATTTTGATGGTAACGCATTCGGATCATGATGCTTCCTTTTCTCAAAAAACCATCTTGATGAAAGACGGAATGATCCTTTCGGAAAAAAGTAATAAGCGAAATGTAGATGTATTGGTAACCGAATTAAAAAAATAAAGTCATGCTAAAAAATTGGATACGAATATTTTTATACCATCTCAAAAAAGAGAAACTGTTTTCGGCTTTGAATATTTTAGGATTGTCAATAGGAATAGCAGGATTAATTTTTGCTACTCTGTATTGGAATGATGAGCAGAATTATGATCAATGGAATCCTGAAAAAGACAAAGTGCATCAGGTTTTAGTAGAGTTAACAGGAATGCCCGTTTTTTCAGATTGTGCTTTATTCCTAAAACCTATTTTAGATAAAGACCCTAATGTAGAAAAGATCGTTTATGCTGACAGCTGGTATCAAAAGGATAAAATTATCTACAAAGGCAAGAAAGAAATAGTTGATAAAATTATCAATGTTGAAGCTGATTTCTTTTCGCTTTTTCCATTCGAAATTATTAAGGGAGATGCTGTTTCGGCATTAAAAGATGATTCAAGTGCTGCTATTTCAGATGTTATTGCTAAACGAGTTTTTGGCAACGAAAATCCAATTGGAAAACAAATAACATGTTTGGATCAAATGTTTGTGGTACGCGCTGTGTATCATATTCCAGGGAATTCCTCAATTGCTCCAGATGTCGTGATGAATAAAATGAAAGAATGGATGAGTGGGAATACAACATCTCCTTTTGTCCTTAAATTACTTTTAAAAGTTAAAGATTCGTCAAAAATTGAGAATACTCGAAAGAGCTTGGAAAGAATGTATAATGGCGATTTCATTGAAAGAATAGCTAAGCTGGAGGGGTTTACTCCCGAGGAAATGGCTAAGAAAATAGGTTATTTTAATGTAGTTATAGAACCACTTTCAGAAGCGAGATTACATTCGATAACAGATGGTTATCCGGAAGGGCGAGGCAGTTATCAGTTTTTGTTAATTATGATGGGGCTATCCATTTTAATTCTCATTTTATCGATTGTCAATTATATTAATTTGGCAACAGCCAATGCCATAAAACGGGCCAAAGAAGTAAGTGTACGCAAAATTGTGGGCGCATCAAGAGGTAATATTATTACACAATTCATTTTTGAGACTATTCTCATAAGTTCATTTTCTATTTTATTGGCATTAGTCGTTGTAGAATTGGCGTTGCCGTATTACAATGATTTTTTAGGCAAAAACTTAATGATCTTGGGCAGTCAATTTTATTCGCAATTAATTCTAATTTTCATCATTATCGTTTTGGTTGCTGGAATATTTCCAGCGGTTTATGTTGCTAATTTTGAAACTTTAAAAGTTCTGAAAGGAAATTTTGGCAGAAGTAAAAACGGGGTTTGGTTGCGCAACGGAATGTTGGTTTTTCAGTTTGCAATTGCCACTTTTTTTATTATCGGATCACATATTGTTTATCAGCAAGTCAATTACCTAAGCAATAAAGACCTTGGTTTTAACGGAGATCAGGTGATCGCTATATCCTTAAACCTTCCAAATTCAGACTATGAAGTAGAAAATGTTGGACAAAATATTTACAACAAATACACTACCATTAAACAAGAATTGGCTAAAATAAAAGGAGTTGAACAATCTTCCACAGGTCTGGTTTCATTCGATGGTTCAGACGATTCATTAGGTGGAGTATTGTATAAAGAAGAGCTTTTTAAAGGACGAACAATTGCGGTAGATTACGATTTGCTCGAAATGATGAAAATTAAAGTCATAAAAGGTAGGGGACTTGATAAAAAATACGCTTCTGACACCATTACTTCTGTACTAATTAATGAAACAGCTCAAAAATTAATGAGGATAAAAGAGCCAATTGGACAAGAAATTATTGTTAAAGAACGAAGGTTAAAAATAATAGGAGTCATTAAAGATTTTAATTTATTGAGTCCCGAAGTTGAAGTCCCGCCAATGTGCTTTTATCATCTTAAAACGGTAGATGTAACTCAAAATATAGACAAGGTTTTCGTAAAACTAAAATCAGACGACATAGAAAATACGATTGCAGATATCGAGAAATTTTGGACAACTATAGATACCGAAACCCCATTTAAATATGATTTCGTTGATAAACAATATGCTAGAACATATGAAACCTATGTAAAACAAAAGAACCTTTTTTCATTACTGAATTTCGTGGTAATATGCATTGCTCTTTTTGGCTTGTTTGCTTTGGCTTCCTATTCGATACAAAGTCGGATGAAAGAAATAGCGATTCGGAAAACCCTTGGTGCAGAAACCAATGTGCTATTGAAAGAATTATCCAAGCAATATATTTTGTATTGCATCATTGGTTTTTTAATTGCTTTGTTTCCTACCTATTATTTATTGAATCTGTGGCTTGAAAATTTTGCCTTCCGGATTTCAATTTCACTTATTCCTTTTGTAATTGGCTTCCTAATCTTGCTAAGTTTAACAATCCTAATAGTACTTTCAAAAGCGTATAACGCAACCAGAGTTAATGTTTTGCATTACTTAAAATACGAATAACCATGCTAAAAAATTGGACACGAATATTTTTATTTCATCTCAAAAAAGAGAAGCTATTTTCGGCTTTGAATATTTTAGGATTAGCCATAGGAATAGCAGGATTGATTTTTGCTATTCTGTATTGGAATGATGAACAAAGCTATGATCAATGGAATCCTGAAAAAGACAAAGTATTTAAAGTTTTCACTGATATAGGGAAAAATGTAATTTGGCCTTACAATCCTGTCACTTTAGAAACCTATTTAAAAGACGAACCGAACGTAGCAAATGTGGTTTATCACGACGGGTATCATGCGGATTTTTTTAAATACAAAGAAAAAAAACACTTTATAAATAAAACGCTAAATACTCAAAACGATTTCTTTGAACTATTCCCTTTTGAAAGAGTAGCTGGAAACTTAAGTACTGCTTTACTAAAAGAGAATAGTGTAGCGATGAATCAAGAAACGGCTAAATTATTTTTTAAAGAAGGAAATCCAATTGGCAAACCAATAAATTACGGAAATACTATTTTAACCGTGACTGCGGTTTACAAAGTTCCCGGAAATTCCTCTATTAATCCAAATATTGTGATTAACCAGATGAAAAAGCAGCTTTTAGAAGATAAAGATTATTGGGGCAATTTTTATTATCATTTGATGATAAAATTAAAAGATCCAAATAAAGTAGAAGAATTAACCAAAAAAATTAATGTTTTATATTATCAAAATAAAACACTAAAAGACGCAAAATCAGATGGAATCTCGGTCGAAGAATCTATACAAAGTAACGGTTCCATAAAATCAGTTCTCAACCCATTAAGCACCATTCGATTGCATGCTATAGTGCCGGGAATGCCGGAAGGAAAAGGAAATTATCAATTCTTATTGATAATGCTAGGATTATCCATACTTATTAGTATTCTTTCTATCGCAAATTATATCAATTTGGCTACAGCCAATGCTATAAAAAGAGCTAAAGAAGTCGGTGTTCGTAAAATCATTGGAGCCTCCAAAACCAATATAGTTTTTCAATTTGTTTTTGAAGCTATACTAATCACCCTGTTTTCGATATTTCTAGCTTTAGTAATTGTAGAATTGAGTTTGCCGTTTTACAATGAATTTTTAGACAAAGAATTAATCATATACGGAAGTCAGTTTTACATCCAGCTTATTTTAATTTTTATTATTACTGTAAGTGTTGCAGGAGTTTTCCCTGCGGTATATGTGGCTAATTTTGAGACTTTAAAAGTACTAAAAGGTAATTTTGGGAGAAGCAAAAGTGGTGTTTGGATGCGCAACGGAATGTTGATAATTCAATTTGCTATTGCTAGTTTTTTTATTGTCGGTTCTTATATTGTTTATGATCAGGTCACTTATTTAGCTACGAAAGATTTAGGATTCGCTGGCGATCAAGTAATCGCTATCAAATGGTTTAAATCAAAGGATATTATCACGAGTCAAAAAGCAAATGAATTGATCTTTAAAAAATATCAAACTATCAAATTTGAAATCGCAAAAATTCAAGGCGTTAAACAAATTTCAGCAGGAACTTTTAAGTTTGGCGGAGGAAATGATCTTAGCAGCAGCTTTTCTTATAATGGAGAAATTATTCAGGCTCAAAACCTAGCTATAGATTACAATATGCTCGATATGATGCAAATTAAAATCAAAGAAGGAAGAAATATTTCTGAAAAGCTAGCCTCGGATAGTATCAATTCATTACTAGTAAATGAAACAGCATTGAGCATGATGAAAGAGAAAAATCCTATTGGTAAAACGGTGCTTTGGCAAGGTAAAAAGCTAAAAATAATAGGGGTTGTCAAAGATTTTAATTTGTTGAGTCCGCAATCAAAAGTTCCTCCTATGGTTTTCTTTCATTTGAAAACTAATGATTGGCTGTTAGGAAATTTGAACAATATCTATGTAAAAATTAATGCAAATAACTCTGGACAAACTTTAGCAAAAATAGAGGAATTTTGGAAAGAAAATGTAGATCAAGAGTATCCATTCGAATATGATTTTGTAGACAAACAATATGCTAGAACCTATGAAACCTATGTAAAACAAAAGAACCTTTTTTCATTACTGAATTTCGTGGTGATTGGCATTGCTCTTTTTGGCTTGTTTGCTTTGGCTTCTTATTCGATACAAAGTAGGATGAAAGAAATAGCGATTCGGAAAACCCTTGGTGCAGAAACCAATGTGCTATTGAAAGAATTGTCCAAACAATATATTTTGTATTGCATCATTGGTTTTTTAATTGCTTTGTTTCCTACCTATTATTTATTGAATATGTGGTTAGAGAATTTTGCTTTTAGAATTGAAATGACCTTGTTTCCATTCCTTTTTGGTTTTATAATATTATTGGTTTTAACGTTAATCATCGTTTTGTCAAGAGCCTATCAAGCAACAAAAACAGATGTTTTGAAATATTTAAAATATGAATAAAAAAATCGTTTTAACCGTTGTCTTTTTTACCTTTTGTGCTTTGGCAAGTGCTCAGGAAACTTCTTGGTCGCTAAGCCGCTGTATGGAAACCGGTTTGCAGAATACTATTGAAATAAAAATCAGACAGCTGGAAATAAAAAGAACAGAAAAATCACAAAATTCGGTTTTAAATCGAATATTGCCTACTATCGATTTAAATGGACAACAAGGTTATATTTTTGGTTCCACCATTGATCCCGCGACGAATGCGAGGGTAAGTTCCAATTTTCAAAGTGATAATTTCTATCTCAATGCCAGAACTAATTTAATTGATTTCGGCGCGTTTGCAAATGCTCAAAAGGATAAACTCAATATTGAGCAGGCCAAAGCCGAGAAAGAAGTGGTTGAAAACGAATATAAATTACAAATTTTAGAAAGCTATTATCAGGCACTTTACACTCAGGAGTTATCAAAAATTCAAGAAGAGCAATTTGTGCAAGCCACTTTTAATTTGGACAGAGTAACAAAAGAGGTATCCATTGGCAGTAAGCCACAAAGTGATTTGTATGATATGCAATTGAGTTTCTCGGAGGAAGAGAACCGAAATTTAGAAACCGAACAATTGTATGCTATTAAAAAAATGGAATTATTCCAATTGATAAATGTTAGCGATGCGAGTCTTTCGGATGCAATTGTATTGGAGTCTTATTTTAACGAAAGAGACACTGAAGATTTAGATCTAGGAATCTATAATCCTAAAATAAAGCTTGCGGAACTCCAATACGAAAACAGTTTGAAATCGATTCGTGTAGAACGTGCTCTTAATTTACCGATGCTTACAGCCTATTATGGGTTTTCCTCTTTTTATTATAAAACATTGAATCAGATAAATTCAAACACGGATGCTTTTTTTACGCAACTAGAAGCTAATAAAAGCCATCAGATTGGGATGCAATTGACAATTCCGATTTTCAATGGATTTAGGAATACTAAAAAATTTAGTGCTTCAAAAGTAGAAAGTGAAAAATCAAAGTTGGTTATTGAAAAGACAAAACAAGTCTTGCGCAATCAAATTGAATTAGAGCATAAAAACAAAAAAAATTATAGGCAGTTTCAGGATAAATTGAACGAAAAACAGTCTTATGCTAAAGCGTCTTTGGCTACTGCCCAAGCCAAATTTGAAAGCGGAAAAGTGGAAGCTATTTTATATTCTTCGGTGAAAAATCAATTTATTTCAGCACAATATGAGGTGTTAAAAAACGAACTTCAGTTGCAATATATAGACCTGAAGATAAATTTGTTACAAAAGAATAGTCTTTAAACTTTTAGGATGAAATTAAAGCCCATTTAAATTGTAATGCTATCTTTTTTAACCAACATGAAATGATTCGTAAACAAACCCCTCATTGCCCACTAAAAATTAGAAACCTCCAAAGTCATTTGATTTTGGAGGTTTTTTTATGATTTTAAAAAGAGATTCTTTTTTTATTTTCTAATTTTCTGTTCCCATTTCCAGGCACTTGCCATCGCTTCTTCGAGCGTAGACTGCGCTTTCCATCCCAAAATATCATTCGCTTTATCCGTATTGGCGTAAGCCGAAGTAATATCACCTTCTCTGCGGCCTACAATTTTATAAGGCAGTTTTTTACCGCTCACTTTTTCGAAAGAATGAATGACTTCTAAAACCGAGCTTCCCGTTCCCGTTCCCAGATTAAAAGTTTCTACTTTGTTCGTATTTTTTTTATTCAGTAAGCGTTGCAAAGCAATTACATGGGCTTTCGCCAAATCTACTACGTGAATATAATCGCGCACTGCCGTTCCATCCTGAGTTGGATAATCATCTCCATAAACCGAAAGCTCTTTTCGCAATCCAAAACCGGTTTGGGTAATAAAAGGGACTAAATTTTGAGGAACTCCAATAGGTAATTCTCCAATTTCAGTAGAAGGATGCGCTCCAATTGGATTAAAATAGCGCAATAAAATAGCATTGATATTAGTAACTTTTGCAGTATCAGTAATGATCTCCTCTCCTATTTGCTTCGTGTTTCCATAAGGAGACATGGCTGTTTGAATCGATGCATTCTCCGTTATTGGCATGGTTTCGGCTTGACCATAAACCGTACAAGAAGAACTGAAAATAAAGTTAGCCTCCGGTTTTTGCTGCAATTCCTGCAAAACATAAATCAATGCACTGATATTATTTTCATAATACAATAACGGATTTTCTACACTTTCGCCCACTGCTTTTGAAGCTGCAAAATGAATAACGCCCGAAATATCATGATGCCTTTTGAAAAAATCCTGTACCTTCTCTTTTTCGCGTAAATCTAATTTTTCGAAAGCTGGGATCTTTCCAGTAATATTTTGGATTCCGTCCAAAACAGTCAAAGAAGTATTTGATAAATTATCGACAACAATAACTTCAAATCCTTCGTTTTGCAATTCTACCACGGTATGAGATCCTATGAAACCCAACCCTCCTGTGACTAATATTTTCATGATTTCTTGTTTTGTACAAACGCGATTTATTGCGTGTTGTCGTTTATAAAAAAGACGCGATAAACCGCGTCTCTACTAAAATTATCCTAAATATTCTAAAACCGAATCCGTAATAAACTTAATTTGCTCGTCATCTAATTCGGTATGCATCGGCAACGAAAGTACTTCCGTAACTAATTGATTGGTTACCGGGAAATCTTCTTCTTTGTAACGGGAATCAGCGTATGCTTTTTGCGAATGCAACGGAATTGGGTAATAAATAGCACATGGAATTCCTTTGTCCAGTAAATGTTGCATCAAACCATTCCTGTCAGCATCAATTATTCGCAATGTATATTGATGAAAAACGTGACAGTCGCAGATATCACAAATGCTTGGTGCAACTATATTT
This sequence comes from Flavobacterium sp. W20_MBD1_R3, assembly GCF_052119725.1. Classification (NCBI taxonomy): domain Bacteria; kingdom Pseudomonadati; phylum Bacteroidota; class Flavobacteriia; order Flavobacteriales; family Flavobacteriaceae; genus Flavobacterium; species Flavobacterium sp. W20_MBD1_R3. The sequence continues at coordinate 68,094 of NZ_JBGQOR010000008.1, read as the reverse complement.
TTATGCCCTTCAAAAGCTGCTGAATATTTTCTGGCTGCATCTTGTCTGGCTCTTCCATATTCATCTAACAAAGGCAACTTAGCGTTCAAAACCGCTGCCTGAATACTGTCTAAACGAGAATTTACACCTACAACATCATGATGGTAGCGTTCGTACATTCCGTGATTTACAATACCGCGAAGTTTGTGTGCCAAAGCATCATCATTGGTAAAAATCGCTCCACCGTCTCCATAACATCCTAGATTCTTAGAAGGAAAAAAAGAAGTCGCTCCTACATGTCCAATCGTTCCCGCTTTCTTTTTAGTACCATCTGAAAACTTACAGTTGGCGCCAATCGCTTGTGCATTATCTTCAATCACATATAGATTAAATTCTTTGGCGATGGCCATAATAGCCTCCATGTTGGCAGCACGACCAAACAAGTGTACCGGAACAATTGCTTTTGTTTTTGACGTAATCGCTTTTCTAATTCCTTCAATGGAAATGTTCATGTTGTATAAATTGACGTCGACTAAAACGGGTGTCAATTGTAATAAAGCAATCACTTCTACTGTTGCGGCAAAAGTAAAATCAGCTGTGATTACCTCATCTCCTGGTTTCAAATCCAGTCCCATCATCGCAATTTGTAGCGCATCGGTTCCATTAGCACATGGAATTACATGTTTTACGTCCAAATATTCTTCTAATGATTTCTGAAATTGATGAACTTGAGGTCCATTAATATAAGTGTTAGTATCTAAAACTTCCTGAATAGAAATATTAACGCTGTCTTTTATTTTTTCATATTGACTTTTTAAGTCAACCATTTGGATTTTTTTCATTGCAATTTTTGTTTAATGTTCAAAAGATTACTTATTCTAAATGAAGTAAATACTTTCTTAAAACGAAGAACAAAAATAGTTATTTATGAGTTGAAACCAATGCAACCCACAGTAAAAAAAGATAATATTCCAATGAAATAAAAAGTAAGTTCCTGTCGTCAAAATTTAAATATTACTGCGGAAGAAATTAAAATAAAGAAAACGTATTTTAGCCACAAAATTTCAATGATGCTTTTTATATATAATTTAATGGTTCATCTTGCTGGGTTTTTTTTAAAAATCACTGCGCTTTTCAGTCCAAAAATGAAACTTTTTGTAGATGGCAGGAAAGTAGTTTTTCCTGTTTTGGAACAAAAAATAAAACCTACTGACAAAACAATCTGGTTTCATGCCGCTTCTTTGGGTGAATACGAGCAAGGCTTACCGGTGATTGAAAAGATTAAAGAACAATTTCCCACGCATAAAATCGTATTAACTTTTTTCTCCCCTTCAGGTTATGAAGTTCGCAAAAATAATACTGTTGCTGATGTTACGGTGTATTTGCCTTTGGATACCAAGAAAAATGCCCAACAATTTTTAAAACTCATTCATCCGGATTTGGTATTTTTTATCAAATATGAATACTGGCCCAATTATTTATTTGAACTCAAAAAATCAAATACTAAAACTTACCTGATTTCTGGAATTCTTAGAAAGAATCAACTGTTTTTTAAATGGTACGGTGGTTTTTACAGAGAAGCTCTGGATGCCTTCACGTACTTTTTTGTTCAAAATGAAACTTCCAAAAAACTACTGCAGCAGTTAGATAAAACCAATGTTGCCGTTTCCGGAGACACCCGTTTTGACCGAGTGGGCTCAATTTTAGAAAAAGACAATTCACTCGATTTTATTTCTGATTTTAAAGACAACACATTGATTATTGTCGTGGGAAGTTCATGGCCAAAAGATGAAGATTTGTTAGTTAATTTTATTAATTCAAACACTTTCAACATTAAGTTTATAATTGCGCCACATAATATTAAAGAGGAACAAATTCAACAATTAAAAAACAGCATCACCAAAAAAACTGTTTTATTCTCTGCAAAAGAAGGAAAGCAATTGGCTGATTTCGATGTTTTTATTATTGATACAATTGGTATTTTGACAAAAATATACAGTTATGCGGATATTGCTTATGTGGGTGGCGGTTTTGGGAATCCCGGAGTTCACAATGTATTGGAACCCGCAACTTTTGGTGTTCCTATCCTTATTGGTCCCAACTATTCCCATTTTGCAGAAGCAACTGCACTGGTCAACATGGACGCCTGTGTGTCGGTTGCCAATCAAAAAGAATTAAACGAAGCGCTGGAAAACCTGATTCGAAATGATGACATCCGCAACGAAAAGGGACACATGTGCAGCACTTTTGTAAAAATGAACAAGGGTGCTACTGCTATTATTTTAAAAAACATCGTGAATGATTAAATTCAAACTAATTACTGCTACTGATATCGACACCATCGTTTTAATGATGCAGAAATTTTATGCTATCGATAATTATCCCATTTCCATTGACGTATCCAAAACTTTATTTCAAGAATTTATTTCCCATGATAATCTGGGAAAAGCTTGGCTGATTGTATCCGACCATGAAATTGTAGGATACATTATTTTGACATTCGTTTTTAGTTTTGAATACCAAGGAAGAATTGCTTTTTTAGATGAATTGTACGTAACCGAAAAAGCACGAGGACAAGGAATTGGCAAGGAAGCCATTTCGTTTATTAAAAATGAAAGTTACCAATTATTGTTAAAACAGATTTATCTGGAAGTGGAGCCGAACAATGAAAAAGCACAAAAATTGTATCTTGCCAGCGGTTTCGAATCTCACAAAAGGCAATTGATGAAGTACAAAATCAAATAAAATTACACTCTAAATTTAATATCATGAAATTTTTAAAATTATTCTTATTACTATTTTTCATTCAGACGCAAGCCCAGCAAGGCGGCATGTGGATTCCTTCGCTGCTCAAAGGAATGAATGAAACCGAAATGAAAAATCTAGGCATGAAAATGTCTGTCAAGGACATTTATGATGTGAATCAGTCGAGCATGAAAGATGCGGTTCCACATTTTAACGGAGGTTGTACCGCTGAAGTTATCTCTGCAAAAGGATTGATTTTAACCAATCATCATTGTGGATATTCACAAATTCAATCGCATTCAACCGTTGATCATGATTACCTGACCGATGGGTTTTGGGCTTACAAAATGGAAGAAGAACTGCCAAACGATGGCTTGACCGTTACTTTCATGGTGAAAATTGAGGATGTAACAACACAAGTTCTAGAAGGAACCACTTCCCTTAGCAATGAAGCCGAAAAACAGAATAAAATTCAAGAGAATATTACAGCCTTATCAAGTTCATTGCCAAAGGAAAATTGGCAGGAAAATAAAATTCGTACCTTTTACGAAGGAAATCAATATATGCTTTTTGTGACGGAAACCTTTACCGATGTACGTTTAGTAGGAGCTCCACCTACTGCAATTGGAAAATTTGGTTCCGATACTGACAATTGGGTTTGGCCACGTCACACCGGAGATTTTTCATTGTTTAGAATTTATGCCGATAAAAATAATCATCCGGCTGCTTATTCAAAAGACAATGTTCCATACACTCCCAAACATTTCTTGCCGATTTCGCTTGATGGCGTAGCCGAAGATGATTTTACATTGGTTTTTGGATACCCGGGAAAAACAAACGAATATTTACCTGCTGTTGCCATTGAACAAATTGCAAACGAATTGAATCCTGCCAAAATAGAAATCAGAGACAAAGCGCTAAAAGTTGCTGATGGGTTTATGCGAAAAGACAATGCAATTAAAATTCAATATGCTTCAAAATATGCGAGTATCGCCAATTATTGGAAAAAATGGATTGGAGAAACACAAGGATTAAAAAAATCAAATGCTGTTGCGGTAAAAAGAGAATCTGAAAAATTATTTCAACAAAAAATAATAAAAGCGGGCAAAGAAAAAGAGTATGGTACGCTTCTATCTGAATTTGACAAAAATTACGTAGAAATCGCGCCTTACGCAGTAGCTAGAGACTATTTTACGGAAGTGGTACAGCGCAATACCGAATTGCTGAGTGTAGGCTACCGATTGTACCAATTAGAACAAGTTTTCAAAAGCAAAGGAGAACAGTCGTTTACAGACCGCAAAAACAACTTAATAAGCGGAATGGCTAGTTTTTACAAAAATTTTAATGCGACGGTTGATGAAAAAGTTTTTGAGCAATTGATCGAATTATATGCAGAAAAATCTCCAAAACAATTTTTACCAGAAAAATTAGTGAATTTGAATTCGAAAAATTTAACGACAGAAATTTATACCAAATCTAAACTTCAGAGTTATGCGGGCTTAAAAGAACTGCTTGCCGGTGACGCACGAACTGTTTTAGCAAATTTAAATAATGATCCTGGATTCCTTCTAGTAAAAGAATTAGCCGATAAATATGCGACAGAAGTTGCACCAAAATACGATGAAATTAACTTAAGGATTACTGCTTTACAACGCACATACATGAAAGCCCAATTAGAATTGAATACAGAAAACCGCATATTTCCTGATGCCAACAGCACATTACGAGTAACCTACGGAAAAGTAAAAGGATATGAGCCTAAAGATGCAACTGTTTATACCCCAATTACCTATTTAGACGGCGTAATGGAAAAATACATCCCCGGAGATTATGAATTTGATGTTCCTAAAAAATTAGTGGACTTATACAACACCAAAGATTATGGACAATATGGCGAAAACGGCAAAATGCCAGTTTGCTTTATTGGTACTAATCATACTACAGGAGGCAATTCAGGAAGTCCTGCAGTTGACGCAAATGGAAACCTAATTGGACTCAATTTTGACAGAGCTTGGGAGGGAACTATGAGTGATATTTATTACGACCCTAGTATTTGCAGAAACATCATGGTAGATATCCGTTACGTATTGTTTATTATGGACAAATATGCAGGTGCAAAAAACCTAATCAGTGAATTAAAATTAGTGCACCCAAAAAAAATTAAACCCTTGACAAAGAAAAACATAAAGAAAAAATAGGCTATAAACAGACGTTAAATGCTGTTATTAAACATTCCTTAATTGTTTGCTTAAACTGGCATACTCTTTGTAATTTAAACCTGGGTTGTCAAAAAATAATATTTTTTAAAAAAAAAATAAAAAAATATTTTACATATTAAAAAATTTATATCTTTGCCCCGAATTAATAATTAACCTTTTATATTAAATTAAGATGAAAAAAGTATTTTTAAGTTTAGCTGCTGTTGCTGTATTGACTGTTGTATCATGTAAAAAAGCTGACGCTGCTGCTGAAGAAACTGTAGCTGTAGACACTACTGCTGTAGTTCTTGACACTGTTGCTGTAGTTACAGACTCTACAACTATTGTTACTGACACAACTGCAGTTACTCCAGAAGTTCAGTAATTTTTAAATTACAGAAAAAAAATAAGCTACGCATTGCGTAGCTTTTTTTTTGTTTTTATTTGAAAAGGTTTCGGAATATTAAAGGTATTTAGTTCTAAAGTAAGATTCGCTATTGTTTAAAAATAAAAAAGAGAGTCGTAAGCTAGGTGCTGCGACTCTCTTTTTATTTACTATCAAAAAAAAATTAATCAAAAAATATAAAATCGTTTGCTGAGAAATCTAATATTTCTGATATTGATCCAAAGCGAACAATTTCATCGATTCCTTTTTGCAAACGCAATGAAGTGGTATACTTTCTGCTCGTTGCAAAGTGATTATCTCCTACTATTAATTTAAAATAATATTTCCCACCAGAGGATTTAAACTTTAAAAAACTTGCCGACTCAATATCTGTTTTAAATCTTTCAATAGCTTCTTCACACTCAAATTTAAGTTCATAACTCAAACTTGTAAAAACAACCTTGCCCTTTCTGGATGTAAAAACAAACTTATATTGGTCATTATATCTTTTACTAATTACAAAAGCACCCATAGTCTATTAAATTAACAAACAATTCAAATTACAAATCATAAAAAAGGAGTAAATACTAGTTTCAACAGATTTAGTCATTTCTTGAAAACTATTAAAACAAAAAAAAGCCTCTTCAATTGAAGAGGCTTTAGTACTCAGAGCGGGACTTGAACCCGCACGAACATTGCTGTTCACTGGATTTTAAGTCCAGCGTGTCTACCAATTTCACCATCCGAGCATTATGTGGTGTCAGAGCGAAAAACGGGGCTCGAACCCGCGACCTCGACCTTGGCAAGGTCGCGCTCTACCAACTGAGCTATTTTCGCATTTTCAATTCTTAGAAAGAACCGCGATACTTGTTCTGTATTGCGGATGCAAATTTAGGACATTTATTGAATTACACAAGCCTTTTTTATAAAAAAATTACAGATTAAAGTTAATGTTCTGATAACCCAAACTTTAAAACAAAATAAATTATTTTCTAGTCAACATTCTTTTAATTTCATTCAATTTCATCAATGCTTCCATTGGCGTGATGGTATTTATATCCAGATTTAAGATCTCTTCCTTGATTTCCTCCAATAATGGATCGTCCAAATTAAAGAAACTCATTTGCATCTCATCCTTCGCAGCTTTGATGCCATTCAGCGCATCGCTGGAATGATTCTTTTCTAATTTCTTTAAAAGCTTTTGCGCTTTCAAAATTACAATTTGAGGCATTCCGGCCATCTTCGCCACATGTATTCCAAAACTATGCGCACTTCCGCCTTTTACCAATTTCCGAATAAAAAGTACGGTATCTTTCAATTCTTTGACAGCCACATTGTAATTCTGAATTCTGGGTAGAGACTCACTCATTTCATTCAACTCGTGGTAATGCGTTGCAAACAAGGTCTTAGGTTTTGAAGGATGTTCGTGCAAAAACTCGGCAATAGCCCATGCGATGGAAATCCCATCATAGGTGCTTGTTCCTCTTCCAATTTCGTCTAAAAGCACTAAACTCCTATCGGAAATATTGTTTAAGATAGAAGCCGTCTCGTTCATTTCAACCATGAAAGTAGATTCTCCCATCGAAATATTATCACTCGCTCCTACTCTAGTAAATATTTTATCCACAATTCCCATTCTAACACTTTCTGCCGGAACAAAACTTCCCATTTGACACAAGAGTACAATCAAAGCTGTTTGTCGCAAAATAGCCGACTTTCCAGACATATTTGGACCCGTAATCATAATTAGTTGCTGTGTTTCTCTATCCAAGAAAATATCATTGGCAATATAAGGCATCCCAACCGCTAACTGTTTTTCGATAACAGGATGTCTTCCGTTTTTAATTTCCAGTTCAAATGTTTCATCAAGCTCAGGACAAACATATTTATTTTCGATAGCTAACTGCGTGAAAGAACACAAACAATCCAGTTGCGCCACCAAATTAGCATTCATTTGAACTGGCTTGATATACGTAGCAATCCAACTGACTAATTGCTCGAATAATTCTACTTCTATTTTGTGGATTTTCTCTTCAGCACCTAGAATTTTAGTTTCGTATTCTTTTAATTCTTCGGTAATATAACGTTCCGCGTTGACTAAAGTCTGCTTTCGAATCCATTCTGTTGGAACTTTATCCTTATGCATGTTTCTGACTTCGATATAATACCCAAAAACGTTATTAAAGGAAATTTTCAACGAAGAAATTCCCGTCAGTTGTGATTCTCGTTTTTCGATTCCTTCTAGAAATTCTTTCCCAGAAGTTGATATTGCCCGTAAATCATCTAATTCGGCATTGATTCCCTTGGCAATCGCATTTCCTTTGGCAATAGCCACAGGCGCATCTTGATTTAAAACAGTTTTGATTTTCTCCCGCAGCAATTCGCAACTGTGCAAACTATCACCGATTACTTTTACGGCTTCTTGCGGACTTTCTAATGCCAAAGTTTTTATTGGAATAATAGCCTCTAATGATTCTTTTAGATAGACTACTTCGCGAGGCGACACTTTTCCGGCTGCAATTTTCGAAATCAGTCGTTCCAAATCAGAAATTTGCTTGATTTGATTTTGGATATTTTTCAAAACGCCTTGGTTCTCTTTTAAATAAGAAACCACTTGGTGTCGACTTTGAATCTTGTGACTGTCTTTTAGTGGTAACGCCAACCAACGTTTCAGCAAACGACCGCCCATTGGCGAAAGCGTTTTATCAATCACATCCAGCAGCGTCACTGCATTTGGATTATAACTGTGATATAGTTCTAGATTGCGAATGGTGAATCGATCCATCCAAACATAAGCATCTTCGGCAATGCGCTGAATTGCTGTAATGTGTTGTACTTTATTATGCTGTGTTTCGGATAAATAATATAAAATGGCTCCAGAAGCAATAATTCCTTCTTTCAATTCTTCGATTCCAAAACCTTTCAAAGAAACCGTCTGAAAATGCTTAGTTAGGGTTTCAAATGCGTAATCTTCCTTATAAACCCAGTCCTCCAAATAAAAACTGTGATAATCGTCCCCGAAAATTTCCCTAAAATCATTCTTACTGTTTTTAGGAATCAAAACTTCACTTGGATTAAAATTTTGCAACAGTTTATCAATATATTCAGCATTCCCCTGAGCTGTCAAAAATTCTCCAGTAGAAACATCTAGAAAGGAAATTCCTATAGATTTATTAGCAAAGAAAACAGATGCTAAAAAATTATTAGTTTTTGATTGCAAAACCTCATCATTCATAGAAACTCCGGGAGTTACAAGCTCTGTAACACCGCGCTTTACGATGCTTTTAGTCATTTTAGGATCTTCAAGTTGGTCACAAATTGCTACACGAAGTCCCGCTTTGACTAATTTAGGCAAATACGTATTCAAGGAATGATGCGGAAAACCGGCGAGGGCAGTTTCTGTCTCCGAACCGGCTCCACGCTTGGTCAACACGATTCCTAATATTTTAGAGGCACGAACAGCATCTTCTCCAAATGTTTCATAAAAATCGCCTACACGAAATAGCAAACAAGCATCAGGATACTTCCTTTTGATCTCATTGTACTGTTTCATTAATGGTGTTTCCCTAACTACTTTATCTTTAGATGCCAATGGTTTTATGTTTAAAAAATGAAAAATATATTAGCGAATTTATAGATTTTAAAACAAATAAATAACCTCCTCAAAAAATTAACCTTTTTTTTAAGAAATATTTAGAGTGTATTTTCTAATTTTTTTTTAGTTTTGTAACTCTATTAAATTGAAATACACATGAAAAAGATAATTACCTTAGCTTTACTAGTTGTTTTAGGAATAACCACTTCTAACGCACAAGAAACATCAAAAAAAACAAAAGCGACCAGCACACTTGCAAAAGTAAATGGCGCAGGAATGGTTTTCGTTACTGAGACTATTGATTACGGCACCGTTGCGTACAATTCTGATGGTCGTCGTGAATTTGTTTTCACGAATAATGGAAACAAACCATTGATCATTACTAATGCCCAAGGTTCTTGTGGCTGCACTGTACCAACGTATCCAAAAGCACCAATTGCTCCAGGTGCACAAGGTGTTATTGGAGTTAAATATGATACTTCAAGAGCAGGCCAAGCTTTTACAAAAACCGTTACTTTGACAACTAATGCAGTTGTACCAAGTAAAACACTTACGATAAAAGGAAATGTTTTAGCAGTTGGTTCATCAAAAAGCTAAATTTATAATTAAATACACAAAAAGCTTCCATTCATTTCGGAAGCTTTTTTTTTGAATAATTCACAAATATGAGAAAGCTTGAAAACAGCGAACTAGATCGGAAATCTATTGAGGCTTTTAGACAATCTGAAAAAACACCCCTTATTTTAGTACTGGATGATATTCGCAGCTTGCATAATATTGGTTCTGTTTTTAGAACTGCCGATGCATTTCTAATTGAAAAAATATACTTGTGTGGTATTACTGCTACACCTCCAAACAAGGAAATCCATAAAACTGCTCTTGGCGCCACAAAAACTGTGGCTTGGGAACATAATAAAAATGTACTCGAAGTCATTGAAAATTTGAAAAAAGAAAACGTAACCGTGCTTGCCATAGAACAGGTTCAAAGCGCTGTTTTTCTTCAAGATTTCATTGTTGAAAAAGACAAAAAATATGCTCTGGTTTTTGGTAACGAAGTATTTGGCGTAGCACAAGAAGCTGTTGCTTTATGCGATGGCTGTATCGAAATTCCACAATTAGGAACCAAACATTCCTTGAATATTTCCGTAAGTGCTGGAATTGTGGTTTGGGATTTGTTTAAAAAGATGAATTGGAATCTGTAAGTTTATTTTAAATTGATTTTTTCAATTTTTTTCTATCATTTTATGAAAAAGCTATACCCTCTTATTACACTATTCTCTGTTTTTTTTTGCTGTGCCCAAAATACTTTGATTCCAGATGTGAATTTTGAAAGTGCACTGATTAATAAAGGCATTGATAGCGGTGTTATTGATGGGAAAGTACTTACTGCTAATATAAGCGGAATTACGAGCTTGGACATTTCGGCTAACGATATCACTAATCTAACCGGAATACAAGATTTTGTAAGTTTGACTTCTTTAGAGTGTTCCCGCAATAGATTATCGAGTTTAGATGTAACTAACAACATCTCATTAACTCAATTAAATTGTTGGGGTAACAACTTAACCAATTTAGATCTTACAAGAAATACCAAACTGACCTACTTGTCTTGTTTTCAAAATCAATTAACAAGTTTAGATATCAGCAAAAACTCCCTTATGAGTTACCTAATTTGTAGTTGGAATGAACTTACTAGCCTAAATTTAAAGAACGGCAACAATAGCGATTTATTTGCTTTAAATGCATTTAATAATCCAAATCTAAGTTGTATTCAAGTAGATAATGAAGCAGTCTCAAATTCTTGGGATCCTTCTAAAAAAGATGCCGCCGCCCGTTATTCTGAAGATTGCAGCAAAACCTTAGCTACAATTACCCCACCCGTAATTACCGCAACAGGAAATCAAACCTACTGTGCGGGAACATCCTTAAAAATTGTAAAAACTATTTCCATAACAAGCGACCCTGCTGAACCCGATACCGATGCTATTTACATTCAAATAGCTGCGGGATATGTTTCTAATCAAGATAATTTAACACTTTCTAATTCAGCGGCACATCCAAAAATAATTACTGCTTGGGATTCAGTTGCAGGTAAACTCATGCTATACAGTCCGACAGGCGTAAAAATTCCCTACACAGATTTTGAAGCAGCCATAAAAGATATTGTATACAGCAATTCATCTTCGAATCCTTCGGGAACTAGAAACTTTGCTATTACAATTGGCCAGGCCAATTATCTTCCATCTACAGGTCACTATTACCAATTTGTTCCTGAAATAGGGATTAGTTGGACTGCGGCAAGATCAGCGGCAAAAGCACTTAATTATTATGGTTTAAAAGGATATCTCGCCACAATTTCTTCGTTAGAAGAAGTACAAATTTCTGGAGAGCAAGCTAAAGGAGCGGGATGGATTGGGGGTAGTGACTTTCAGAATGAAGGGGTTTGGAAATGGGTTACAGGTCCTGAAGGTTTGGCAAATGCTGGAAACGGAGTTGTTTTTTGGAATGGCGGAGTTAATGGAACAACACCAAATTTTGCCTATTGGAATAAGAACGAACCCAACCAGTCTGGAAATGAAAACTATGCTCACATTACTGCTTCCGGTGTAGGAATACTTGGCTCTTGGAATGACTTAAAATTAAACGGTGATGAAAGTGGAGATTACCAACCTAAAGGATATATTGTAGAATATGGCGGAATGCCTGGAGATCCAACTCTTCAAATATCGGCAAGTACGACAATTACAATTCCTCAAATAACCAACAAAACTTCCAGTTCTATTTGTGGATCGGGAGTTGTTACCCTGCAAGCAACTGCAACTAATGGTGCCGTGAATTGGTATGCCACTCCAACTGGAGGAACAAAACTATTTACAGGAAATTCATTTACAACACCCACTCTTTCCACTACAACTTCTTATTATGTTGATGCCTCAAATGGAAGTTGCCCAAATGGTCCAAGGACTGAAATTGTCGCCACTATAAAAGCTTTGCCTAGTTTACCTCAAATCGCAACATCTTCTATAACCCCCGTTCTATATTGCCTGAGTGCACCAGCTATTCCTTTAGCTGCAACCGCCTCGACAGACTGCTTTTTAAAATGGTACACTTTGCCAAATGGAGGAGTTGCTTCAACTACAAGTCCTACACCCATTACAACAGTTGCAGGCTCCACCACTTATTATGTAAGCCAGACGAACACAGTAAACGGTTGCGAAAGTCCTCGAGCTGCAATTATAGTAACTGTAAATCCATTGCCTACTGCACCAATTGTTAGTAATAAAAACTATTGCAGTGATGAAACTGCTGTACCTTTAGTAGCAACAGCTTCTGCAAATTGTACTTTAAATTGGTACACAACAGCTCTGGGTGGTACATCTAGCCCAACAAGCTCGACCCCTTCTACTACAACTTTAGGGTCAACAAAATACTATGTGAGTCAAACCATAACTTCTACAGGTTGTGAAGGACCAAGAGCTGAAATCATTGTAATTGTAAATCCATTACCGACGGCTCCAATAGTAAGTGACATTGTCTATTGTCATAACGAAACGGCCATTCCTATAACAGCAACTGCTTCGGCTAATTCTTCTCTTAATTGGTACACAATTCCTACAGGCGGAACATCACGCGCAACAAGTCCCACTCCATCGACAGCCACTGTAGGCACAACAAAATATTACGTAAGTCAAACCATCACAGCTACTGGATGTGAAGGACCGAGATCTGAAATATCAGTAATCATCAATCCATTACCGATAGTAAAAGACGTCGAAATCATTCAATGTGACACCGACTTAATTGTTAACGGAAAGACATTTTTTAATTTAACCGTAAATAACACTGAAATTTCAGCAAACTCTACTAATGAAAATTTTACTTATTATACTTCGCTAAACGGAGCAAATAATGCCGTTCCAGCTGATTTGATTTTAAATGAATTGGCTTTTGAAAATACAACTCCAACAGTAATGGATATTTGGTCGAGAGTCAGTAACAAAATAACAGGTTGTTATAGTGTTGCAAAAATCACTTTGAAAGTTCCCGCTACGAACATTAGTCCAAACTACAAAATTACTTTTCCTCCCATTTGTGATGACTTTTTGGATGTCAACGGAAATAATAACGAAAATAACAACAAAAGAGATGGAATCACTACTTTCGATATGACAACGTCTAGAGCCGAACTACAAAATCTTTTGCCTACTTCGGATACTTACACTATCAATTACTACAAAAACGAAGCGGATGCCTTGGCAGAAACTAATGTAATTACAGATATTTCGAATTATAGAAATATTGGTTACCCTAATTCTCAAGATATCTGGATACGGATTGACAGTGACTTAGATAATGCCTGTTATGGTCTAGGCCCGTATCTAACTTTAAATGTTCAAGCTTTACCAGTTGCTAATACAGTTATCATTCCTAGACAATGCGACGACAACAACGATGGAATATTTACATTCAACACTTCTTCATTGGAATCTGATTTATTACAAGGACAAAACAACGTAGCGGTTACTTATTTCGATCAAGCCAATAATCCTTTGAAAGATGCTAATGGAGTTATGATCGCGAGTCCATTTCCGGTAAATTTTCTTTCCACTTCGCAAACTATTACAGCAGTGGTAACTAATAATACGCTGCAACAATGTTTTGACGAAACTATTATAAATTTTGTCGTAGATGCTTCTTCAAAAGCATTTTCTGTTCCTACATCTTTGATAACAGCTTGTGATGACGAAGCGAACCCAATAAATCAAGATGGTAAGTTTGCCTTTGACACCTCATCATTCGAAACCACCATTCTTGGCGGACAAGCAGGAATGATTATCAAATATTATGACCAAAATAATGTCCTTTTACCAAGCCCTTTGCCTAATCCCTTTATAACGAGTACTCAAAACATTACTGCAATTGTTGAAAATCCAATAAATACAACTTGCACTGCATCGACGATATTAAAATTTGTTGTTCATCCTGTTCCAAATATTGACTTAAATCTAGACGGTCTTTCCAATCAATTGGTATGTTTAAATCTTTCAACTTTTTTTGTAACTCTTGATGCTGGGATAACGGACGGTTCGCCAACGATTGATTATGATTATATATGGACAAGAGATGGAATAAATACAGGTACTAATTCACCAACTTTAGCCGTAAATATCATAGGAGTTTACACCGTTGAAGTAATAAACAATTCAGGTTGTAGCAGAATAAGAACCATAACTGTCACCGCATCAAGTAGTGCAACCATTAGCGCTGTCAATATTGAAGATTTAACTGATGCAAATACTGTAACAGTCAACGTAAACGGATCAGGAAGTTATGAATACAGCATTGATGAACCCAATGGATTTTGGCAAGACTCCAACGTCTTTACCAGTGTTCCCGCCGGAATTCATATTGTTTATATAAATGACAAGAATGGATGTGGCCCTGTTTATCAAGAAATTGTAATTGTAGGTGTGCCAAAATTTTTCACGCCAAACGGCGATGGCCAAAATGATTATTGGAGTATAAAAGGGGTGAATGAAACTTTTAATTCAAAATCCATCATCTATATTTATGACAGATACGGAAAACTAATAAAACAGTGGATTCCCGCTGCAAGTTTGGGTTGGGATGGCACTTTTAACGGAATCCCCTTACCTGCAGATGATTATTGGTTCACTCTAAAACTGGAAGATGGCAGAGAAAAAAAAGGTCACTTTTCATTAAAAAGATAATTTATAAATTTTAAGCCTTAATCTTCTTTTGGATTTCATCTAAAATATATAAATAATCCGCTTGGTTTTTCACGAAATCTCGATCCGAAACGTCAATAATTAAAACATTCAAATCAGTTTGTGATTTAATATAATCCAGATAACCGCTATTGATTTTGTCCAAATATTCGGCTGGAATATTTTGTTCGTAACTTCGACCGCGTTTTTTAATATTTTGTAAAAGCCTTTCTGAATTTTGATATAAATAAACATACAAATCTGGTTTTGGCATTTCTCTATAAATGATATCAAAAAGATTTCGGTACAAACGGTATTCGTCTTCAGCCAAAGTTATTTTGGCAAAAATTAAAGACTTAAAAATATGGTAATCAGCCACCAGGAAGTCTTTAAACAAATCAAATTGCGCTAAATCATCCGACAATTGCTGGTATCTATCCGCAAGAAATGACATTTCAAGCGGAAATGCGTATCGGTTTTGATCTTTGTAAAATTTAGGTAAAAAAGGGTTGTCAGCAAAACGCTCTAATACAGTTTTTGCATTAAAATCCTCGGAAATTTTTGTGGCCAAAGTTGTTTTTCCTGCTCCAATATTTCCTTCGAAAGCAACATAATTAAATTGTTCCAGTGGAATACTCTGTAATGGATTACTTAAATCTTGAATAATTGTACAAACACTTTCATCAGGAGACAAAGCCACTAATTCCGAAATATTTTTTTGAAGAATGGGATGTTGCCAGTCTAACTTCAAATCTTGAATTGGCAACAAAACAAAATTCCTGTTTTGCATCAAAGGATGTGGAATTTGGAGTTTTTCGGTAGCAATAATTTCTGAATCAAAAGCAATCAAATCAATGTCAATTGTACGCGACTGGTATTGATTTGATTTATTACGCAAACGACCTAAGCGTTTTTCGATTTTCAAAACCTGAGCCAAAATTTTGTGCGCAGAGGAAAAAGTATGTAAAACCAGCGCACAATTATAAAAAGCATCACTTGTAAAACCCCAAGCCGGCGACTCATATAATTTAGAAACTTTGATCACTGTTCCAATTTCCTGATGTATCAATTGCAAGCAACGCTCAATATTTTCTAAGCGATTGCCCTGATTGCTCCCTAACGATAAAATAATCTGATGTTGTGATTTCATAATTCCATGCAAATTAACTAAAACAATTTTAAAATTAGCAATATATTTGCACACTGTTTTGACAATAAAACTTAGATATTTCTCAAGCAATTGTTTGTAACATTTTTAATCTTTTTGCGACTTATTAAAAAAATATAATTATGAAATTTTTAGGAAACGTATTAGCAACCATCATAGGTCTTTTTGTTTTTTTTATGCTGTTCTTTTTTGGAATAATTCTCGTTGGAGCTATTTTTGGTGGTGAATCTGAAGGAGTGACGGTAAAAAACAATTCTGTTATTGAATTAAATCTAGAAAGTATTACCTACGATTACGCGGGAAAGTACAAAGATCCGTGGATGTCCATTTTTTCAGAAAACAAGAAAGTAGGTTTAACAGATATTATTAATGCTGTCGAGGAAGCTAAAACAGACAAGGACATCAAAGGGATTTCTATCCTAAACAATGCGTCATCACTAGGCATGGCACAAAGCAAAGCACTGAGAGATGCACTGGAAAGCTTTAAAAAATCAGGAAAATTCGTTATGGCTTATGCCAATGCCTATTCTCAAAAGGAATATTACCTGAATTCTGTTGCTAGTCCTATTTACATCAATCCGGTTGGAGAAATGGATTTCAAGGGATTGTCATCTGAGATTATGTTTTTTAAAGATTTTCAGGAAAAATCAGGATTGAAAATGGAAGTAATTCGTCACGGAAAATACAAAAGCGCTGTTGAGCCATTTTTAGAAAATAAAATGAGCGATGCCAACAGAGAACAAACTACAGCATTATTAAATTCAGTTTGGAGTTCGATCACCGCTGACATTTCTAAAAGCAGAAATATATCAATAACTAAATTGAATGAAATCGCCAACGGTCTTCTTGCTCGAACTCCTGAAATGGCAAAATCCCAAAAATTAGTAGACATCATTGCCTACGAAGATGTGTATCACAACGCGATAAAGAAAGCACTTAAGGTAGATAATGACGAGGCATACAATAAGGTCTCTATTGTAGATTATGCGCAAAAAATAGCAACAACATCCAAAACTTTCGACAGCAAAGACGAAATTGCCATTATTTATGCCCAAGGAGAAATCCTAGGAGGAGAAGGTGACGTAAACGTTATTGGTGAAGGTTCAATGCGCCGCTCTTTGCAAGAAGCCAGAAAAAATAAAAACGTAAAAGCAATTGTACTTCGTATTGACAGTCCCGGCGGAAGCGCATTGACCTCAGACCTGATCTGGAGAGAAGTTGAATTAACTAAAAAAGTAAAACCAGTAGTCGTTTCTATGGGGAATTATGCCGCTTCAGGCGGATACTACATTGCTTGTAACGCCAATACTATTTTTGCAGAAAAGAACACAATTACCGGTTCTATTGGGGTTTTTGGAATATTACCAAATTTTACACCATTAGCTACTAAAATAGGAATATACACAGAACAAGTGATGACACATGACAATTCAGCTAACTACAGCCCGTTTGTACCATTAGATGAAAAATTCAGAGCTGTTACTTTAGAAGGGGTAGAACACATTTACAAAACCTTTGTCACACACGTAGCACAGGGGCGAAAAATGACATTTGCACAGGTAGATGCTATTGCTCAAGGCAGAGTTTGGACTGGTGCTGAAGCACTGAAAATTGGACTTGTAGATAAAATTGGCGGTTTAGATGACGCTATTATTAATGCCGCTGCTTTAGCAAAAACAAAAAGTTACAGCACGCAAAATTATCCGGAATATGAGAAAAATTTTGATGATATTTTAGCTAATCTTCCTTTTGCCCAATCAAAAGCTGATTTCATAAAAGAAGAAATTGGTGAGGAAAATTATCGTATCATGCAAGAAATAAAAAAACTGAAAGCACGAAAAGGCATTCAAGCCATCATGCCGTTTGAAATTAACATGCATTAAGAGCTATATAAAATTCACTGAAAAATCCGTTTAATCAATTATTTAAACGGATTTTTTTTCATCAAAAATTAAATTAAGCAATAAGAATAAAACAATGTTGCATTTTTTTACCATATAAGTCATGTGAGTTTAAGTTTCGATTGTGTTAGCCTGATGTAACTATAACAATTATAAGGTCATTTAAGGTTTAATTCTTATATGACTTATATGTTAAATATTATTTCACTCCTTTTTTAGTATGATATTAAATAGGTCCAACCACTTAGTAGTTGAAAAAAACTCAGAAAATACTACATTATAAAAACACTATTTTTGTAAAAGTTGTAGAAGGCACCATTTTTGCTTAACTTATAAATCTAAAGAGAATCGAATTATGCTAAAAACAATTTTAAAAATTATTGGAATCCTGATTATCCTATTTTTGGTCGCTTTATTTACTATTCCTTACTTTTTTGAGGATCAAATAAAAGCTAAAATTGCCGAAGCTATCAATGAAAAAGTGGATGCTACAGTTACTTTTTCAGCTGTAGATTTAAGTTTAATCAAAAGTTTTCCAAATGCAAATGTTTCGCTGGATCAACTCGTTATTGTGAACAAAGCACCTTTTGAAGGCGATACTTTAGTTTCACTAGGCGAATTAGATTTGAAAATGTCTATCAAAGAATTATTCAAAGGAAAAGAGGAAGCCATCAATATTGACGGAATTACTTCAAAAAACGGATTGATTAATATCATTTTTAATAAAGATAGAATCGGGAATTATGATATCGCCATAAAAAATAAAGAAACAGAAAAGGCTGGTAAAAGTGATCCTTTATCGCTAACGATCAAGAATTATTCAATTGAAAATTTCAAGTTTCGCTACTTTGACGAAAAATCGAAAATCAAAATGGTAATTGACAGCATTAATCATGAAGGTGTAGGAGATTTTGCAGCACAAAAATTAGATTTAGTTACCAAGTCAACTGCTAAAATTACGCTAGACATGGACAAAGTTAATTATATGAATGATGTTGCCTTGACTTTAGACGCAGTTTTGGGAATTGATTTAGAAAAAAGCAAATACACTTTTAAAGAAAACAAGGCGTTGATCAATCAATTGCCGCTAGAATTTGATGGATTTATTCAAATGGTGGAATCCGGACAAGAATATGATTTGAAATTTAAAACACCAACTTCTTCTTTCAAAAACTTCTTAGGTATTATTCCTGCAGCGTATGCCGCAAGTTTGGACAACGTGAAAACAACTGGAGATTTTACTGTGGCAGGATTTGCAAAAGGACTGTATTCTGAGACAACGGTGCCAAAATTCAACATTAAAATTGCTTCAAATAACGCCTCTTTTAAGTATCCTAACTTGCCTAAGACCGTTCAAAACATTGTTATTGACACTAAAATCATCAACGAAACAGGAATTCTAAATGATACCTACGTTAATTTGGACAAGCTCTCTTTCAAAATTGATCAAGATGTTTTTAATGCTAAAGCAAATATTAGAAACATCACACAAAATGCGATTGTTGATGCCGCTTTAAAAGGAACTATCAACTTAGCCAATCTTTCTCAAGCGTATCCAATAAAGCTAGACAAGCCATTATCAGGGATTTTAAATGCTGATGTGACTACAAAATTTGATATGCAATCAGTAGAGAAAAGTCAGTACCAAAATATCAATAATGCGGGAACCATGAGTTTATCCGGTTTCAACTATGAGGATGAGAATGGTAAAACAATGAACATCAGCAATGCGTTGGTTCAGTTTAATCCCAGTCAAATCAATTTGAAAGAACTGAATGCCACTACCGGAAAAAGCGATATTAGTGTAACGGGAGTTTTAGAGAATTTTTACGGATTTATATTTAGAAACCAAGAATTGAAAGGAAACTTCAACATGAATTCTAAACAATTGGCCGTTGATGATTTTATGACAACTGGCGAAACCACTAAAACGACAACTAAAAAAGCAGATACTATGAAGATTCCTGCTTTCTTAAATTGTACGCTTACCGCCAAAGCAACTACGGTATTATATGACAATTTGACTCTGAAAGATGTTTCAGGAAAACTAATCGTAAATGACGAGAAAGTGACTTTAGAAAATGTAAAAACATCTATTTTTGGAGGAACAATTGGAGTAAATGGCGCTGTTTCCACAAAAGGAAAAACGCCTGTTTTTAATATGGATTTAAAATTAAATCAAGTTGATATTGCACAGTCGTTTACCCAACTTGATCTGTTGAAAAAAATTGCTCCACTAGCAGGAATCATCAACGGAAAATTAAATTCAAGCATAAAATTGAACGGAAACCTTGATGCAACAGCTCTAACGCCTAACTTAAAAACACTTACTGGAGATTTGTTAGGTCAACTGCTTTCTACGACAGTAAACTCAACTAATTCGACTTTACTGACTGCTTTAGGTGCTAACTTGAAATTCATTGATGTGAGTAAAATCAATTTGAATGATTTGAAAGCGGCAATCACATTCAAAGATGGAAAAGTAAATGTAAAACCATTTGACATCAAGTACAAAGACATCAAAGCCACTATTGGCGGAACGCACGGTTTTGACCAAAGTATGAATTACAATCTAAAATTTGATGTTCCCGCGAAATATTTAGGTTCAGAGGCAAATGCATTGATAGCAAAATTATCAGCTGCTGATGCTGCTAAATTAGAAAGCTTTCCTATAAATGCGGTATTGGTGGGTAATTTTACAAATCCAAAAATCACAACTGATATTAATAGCGCGGTAACTAAATTGACCACTCAATTAGTAAACCAGCAAAAGGACAGACTGGTAAAACAAGGAACGTCGGCTTTGACGGATTATATCAATAAAAACAAGAAACCAAGTGATACTACAACAACGGCTACTCCTGCAATAAAGCAAGAAGTAAAATCTAAGGCTGCAGCATTACTAAACGGATTGTTTAATAAGAAAAGTAAAGCGGCAGATACGACAAAAGTGAACTAAAGCAACTTTACAAAATATAAAAAAGAGGAATTTTAGGTGATAGAATTCCTCTTTTTTTTTGGGGCTAGTAATATTATGTATGTTATTTGTAATTATTTCAAAATGATGTAGTTGCATAGTTTCACGTGCGTAAAGGATGGTAGCGGCATCCTTTTATGTAGCGCAGCGGAATAAAAGATACAGCGGACAGCCTGACCTTTTTTTAAAATTTTTATTTTAAAAAAAGGATACGCCCAAAGTCATATTACTTAAACTGCAATTGTCACTATATATCCTTCTGATCCACGGATATTAAAGACTGTTCCGTCTTCAAAAAGCAGGTATTGCCCTTTTATTCCGGTAAGTTTTCCCTGAAAATGTGGTGTTTTATCTAAGCTCAAACTGTTCACTTTAGTTGGATAGTGCAAAACGGGGAAGTGCATTTCATACAAATCGTTTTTTTGCGAATAAAAATATTCCTGAACTTCAGTTGGAATAAGATTCTCAACTTTCAATCGTTCGGCAATTAAGTCAATTTGCTCCACGTTGTTAGTCAGCATTTTTCTCCAATTGGTTTTATCGGCATAATGATGTTTCAGCGCCACCTCCGTAATTCCGGCTAAGTATCTATTAGGAACCTCTACAATGGAAATTGCTTGGGTTGCGCCCTGATCAATCCATCGGGTTGGCATTTGTGTTTTTCGTGTTACACCTACTTTGACTTCGCTGGACAACGCTAAATATACAATATGCGGTTGCAATTGCACTTTTTCTTCATACGCTAAATCCCTATCCTGAATTCCAAGATGGGCAGTACTCAATTCCGGTTTCATAATCCAATTTCCAACAGCTGCGCTAGAATAGAAACAATCGTAACAAAATCCTTGACGAAATATTTTTTTCTTCTTGCCACAATTCAAACATTGATATCCCACAAAATTGATTTCCAATTCTTTATTGAGTAGTTGATTCACATTTAAAAAACTATTTTCAAAAACTAAATAATATTGAATTGGATTTCCAAATTCAGTTTGCATTTTTTTAAGTACACCCTCGTATGTCATTGTGATTAAAGTTTCCCGTTTAAGGCATCTAGTTAAACTAATTTTGTTATTTTTGGTAAAGTTATAACTCATAATTCATAATTCATAATTTAAAAATGCCGCTAACCATAATCAATTCGTTTGCCTCTTGGGTTCTAAAACAAAGAATTCATCAGATTGAACTTTTTCTGAAATATCCAAATGAAGTTCAGGAAGAATTGCTCATGAATTTAATTCAGTCCTCTAAAAATACAGTTTTAGGCAAGCAATATGAGTATGCTTCGATTCAATCCTACGCTACTTTTGCCGAAAGAATTCCGATCTCTACTTACGAAGAATTACAACCATTGATTGAGAGAACCCGCAAATGTGAACAGAATGTTTTTTGGGAAACACCGATAAAATGGTTTGCTAAATCCAGTGGAACCACAAATGCCAAAAGCAAATTCATACCCGTGAGCAGCGAAGCCCTGGAAGGATGTCATTATAAAGGGACTAAAGATTTATTGTGTTTGTATTTGAATAACAATGAAGATTCAGAACTGTTTCTTGGAAAAAGCCTGCGTCTTGGCGGAAGCTCTCAAATTTATCAAGACAACAATACTTTCTTTGGAGATTTATCCGCGATATTAATCGAAAACATGCCTATTTGGGCGGAATACAGCAGTACACCTAGCAACAAAATTTCCTTGATGAGCGAATGGGAAACTAAAATTGCCGCAATTATAAACGAAACAAAAAACGAAAATGTAACCAGTTTTGCTGGAGTTCCCTCGTGGATGCTAGTTTTGATGAATAAAACATTAGAAGAAACAGGAAAAGGAAATTTATTTGATCTTTGGCCAAACTTAGAAGTTTACTTTCATGGTGGTGTGAATTTTGAACCATACCGCGAACAATACAAAAAAATACTCCCTAAAAAAGATTTCAAATATTACGAAATATACAATGCTTCCGAAGGCTTTTTTGCCATTCAGGATTTAAATTATTCCAGTGATTTATTATTGATGTTGGATTACGGAATTTTCTATGAATTCATTCCAATGGATACTTTTGGGACTCCCGATCAAAAAGTAATTCGACTGGCAGATGTAGAATTATTCAAAAATTATGCTTTGGTCATAACCACTAATTCTGGTTTGTGGCGTTATTTGATAGGTGACACCGTTCGTTTCACCTCATTGAATCCGTACCGGATACGGGTTACGGGGAGAACCAAGCATCATATTAATGTTTTTGGCGAAGAATTAATGGTCGAAAATACCGATCAGGCTATTGCCAAAGCGTGCAAACTAACCCACACGGAAGTAGTTGATTACACGGTTGCTCCTATATTCATGGAAGGCAAAGAAAAAGGTGCCCATGAATGGATGATTGAATTTAAAAACCCTCCTGCTGATGTATCACAATTCCAGAAAGCATTAGATGAAGCGATACAATCCTTAAACTCGGATTACGAAGCGAAACGTTACAACAACATGACATTAAATCAGTTAGTAATCAATGTAGCGCGAAAAAACTTGTTTTATGATTGGTTAAAAGATAGAGACAAATTGGGTGGACAACATAAAATTCCAAGATTATCCAACCAAAGAGATTATTTAGAGCAGTTGAAGAGTATGCAGTTTCAAACCGTATAAAATGATAAGATGAAAAATACCTTCTACATCTTGATAACACTTTTTATCTTGAATTCCTGCGGACCACACAGAATGAGTTGTGGTGCCAGAGGAATTTGTAAATCTCCCGAAAAACAAACACAGGAAAAACCTGAAAAAGTGTTTACCGTTAAAGCATAAAAAAGCTATCCAAAATCACTTTATAGATAGCCTCTTTTTATAATTATTGAACTATTTACTCCTCCTCCATCATATCAATATGCCTGTCGTGGTATCCTAAAAGGTATAAAACACCGTCGAGTCCTAAGCTGGAAATAGAACTTTCTGCTTTTTCTTTTACCGTAGGTTTAGCATGAAAAGCAATTCCTAAACCTGCCAAATTCAACATTGGTAAATCATTGGCACCATCACCAACTGCAATAGTTTGATTAATGTGAATGCCTTCTTTATCGGCAATGGCCCGAAGGTATTCTGCTTTCTTTTTACCATCAACAATTTCGCCAAGATAATTACCTGTCAATTTCCCGTTTTTAATTTCCAATTCATTGGCATGAACATAATCAATTCCTAATTCCTTTTGCAGGTATTTTCCAAAAAAGGTAAACCCTCCGGACAAAATAGCTGTTTTATACCCGTAATATTTCAAGGCTTTCATCAGGCGATGCGCTCCTTTTGTAATGGGCAGATTTTCAGCAACATTTTGCAGCACCTCCTCGCTCAACCCTTCTAACAAAGCCATCCGTTGCTTGAAGCTTTCGCTAAAATCAATTTCACCGTTCATCGCTGATTCTGTAATGGCCCGAACTTGCTCACCAACACCGGCTAAATCAGCCAATTCATCAATCACCTCGGTTTGAATCAAGGTCGAATCCATATCAAAACACACCAAACGGCGGTTTCTGCGATACATATTGTCTTCTTGAAACGAAATATCCACATCCAATGTTCTGGAAATTTCCATAAAACTAGCGGTCATAAAAGTTTTATCTACAATAGTTCCTGTAACCGACAATTGTATGCAAGAACGCGGAAATTCTTCTTTATCAAGAATAGATACCCGCCCCGTTAATCTTTTGATGGCGTCAATATTCAAATTTTGGTTGGACAGTATTTTGGTTACAGCCGCTAATTGAACCGCGGTCAGCGTTTCTCCTAAAACATTTATAGTGTAGCGCTGTTTGCGTTGCGCTTTGACCCATATTTCATAATCAGCAATAGAAATTGGTATAAACTTCACTTTCACGCCCAGCTCATAGGCCTTAAACAATAAATCTTTTAGAACAGGCCCTGAAGAGGATCCCGCTTTTATTTCAAATAAAATACCTAGAGAAAGCGTATCATGGATATCTGCTTGACCAATATCCAAAATAATGGCATCGTAAGTCGCCAAAATGGATGTTAAACCAGCAGTAACTCCGGGTTTGTCCTGACCTGAAACTTTTAGTAAAATTACTTCTATTTCGTCTGTATGCATGCTATGTTTATATGATTAAGAATAGACAAAAATCGGCATTCTGAAGTAGATAAAAAAAAATAATACTCCTTTTTTCAAACAATAACAAATAGTGTAATTTACCCATAAAAAAACCTGTTCAAATGAATGAACAGGTTTATATTTTTAAGAAAAATGTATTTTTACGATGCTATCTCCAAACGCTTCAATAAATTTTTATTCAACGTTTCTTTAGCATAAGCTACGTCAATTTCTAATATTTTATCATCCGAACTTGGCAGTTCATACATCGCATCGGTTAAAACAGCTTCGCATAAAGAACGCAATCCACGAGCTCCTAATTTGTATTCTAATGCTTTATCCACAATAAAATCTAAAGCCTCGTCTGTGATGGTGAAGGCTACCTCATCCATCAAAAACAATTTCTCGTATTGTTTGATCAACGCATTTTTAGGCTGTGTCAAAATTGCACGCAAGGTTTCTCTGTCTAAAGGATCCATGTGTGTCAAAACTGGCAAACGACCAATAATCTCCGGAATCAATCCAAAATCTTTGATATCCTTTGGGATAATGTATTGCAACAAATTGTCTTTGTCAATGTTATCCACATTTTTTGAAGTCGAATACCCCACGGCCTGACGGTTCAATCGTTTTGAAATGATACGTTCGATTCCATCAAAAGCACCACCGGCGATAAACAAAATATTTTGTGTATTGACCTCAACAAATTTTTGATCCGGGTGCTTGCGTCCTCCTTTTGGTGGTACATTCACAACGGTTCCTTCCAATAATTTCAATAATGCTTGTTGCACTCCTTCACCGGAAACGTCACGAGTAATAGACGGGTTGTCACTTTTACGTGCAATTTTATCTATTTCGTCAATGAATACAATTCCGCGTTCTGCTTTGGCAACATCATAATCAGCAGCTTGCAAAAGACGCGTCAAAATACTTTCGACATCTTCCCCAACATAACCAGCTTCTGTAAGAACAGTCGCATCAACAATAGCTAAAGGCACATCCAACATTTTTGCAATAGTTTTAGCCACCAATGTTTTTCCTGTTCCTGTTTGTCCCACCATGATGATGTTACTTTTTTCAATCTCAACTTCATCGTCTAGTTGCTGTTGCATCAAACGTTTGTAGTGATTGTAAACCGCCACTGCCATTACTTTTTTAGTTTGGTCCTGTCCAATTACATATTGATCCAGGAACGCTCTGATTTCTTTTGGTTTTTTCAAAACCAAATCTGCAGCCAGCTTGGAACTTCCGCTGGATTTCAATTCTTCTAAAACAATTCCGTGTGCTTGCTCGATACATTTATCACAAATATGTGCATTAATACCAGCAATCAATAAGTTGGTTTCCGGTTTTTTTCTTCCACAAAACGAACACTCTAATACTACTTTTGCCATTCTTTTTTTGTTTAAAGTCAAAGGTTTAAGGTTTAAAGTTCCCGAAGCAACCTTAAACCTTAAACCTTAAACTTGTAACTATTTTTATCCTCTTATTAAAACCTCATCAATCATTCCGTATGCTTTTGCTTCTTCAGCAATCATCCAATAATCACGTTCGCTATCAGTATGAACTTTATCGAAAGTTTGTCCGGAGTGGTGAGAGATAATTTTGTATAATTCATCTTTCAGTTTCAACATTTCACGTAAGTTGATTTCCATATCAGTAGCAACTCCTTGTGCTCCTCCTGATGGTTGATGAATCATTACTCTTGAATGTGGCAATGCCGAACGTTTTCCTGCTGCTCCTGCACATAATAATACCGCTCCCATAGAAGCTGCCATTCCTGTACAAATTGTTGCTACATCTGGTTTGATGTATTGCATCGTGTCATAAATCCCCAATCCTGCGTAAACGCTTCCTCCTGGAGAATTCAAGTAAATCTGAATGTCCTTAGAAGCATCGGCGCTTTCAAGAAACAACAACTGTGCTTGAACGATGTTTGCAATTTGGTCATCAATTCCTGTTCCAAGGAATATAATTCTATCCATCATCAATCTGGAGAAAACGTCTAATTGTGAAATATTCAACTGACGTTCTTCAATGATATAGGGAGTCATGTTTTTAGGAGTCATTGCACCTACGATTTTATCGTAATACATGGAGTTTACACCGTGGTCCTTTGTAGCAAATTTTTTAAATTCTTTACCGTAGTTCATATTTTTTTATTCTAAGTTTTACATTTTACCTTGTCTGTTTCCTTTAATGCAAAGGTCATACCTAATTCTAAATAATGTCAATATGTCTTATTTCTAGCCCAGATAGCAGTGAAAAGCTTTTTGCAATGGCTGACTATTTTTTGTTGGTAAAAAAAAGCGACCACAGGAAGCTCTTTTTTTGCCAAACAAAAAAGGAGGCCATAAAAAAACTTGTAACGGATAGCTGGATTAGCTCCTGAACGATCAGAAAACAAAAAAGCGCCAGAAAAATATTTTCTGACGCTCAAATATACTTATTTTTTATTGTTTAGTATCTGTAATAAATTCATAAAATTTTAATAATCTCTTGCGCTCTTAGGGCTTTTGACTTTCAACTTTACGACAGTACAAACCACTATTTATTCTCCGTAAGAAGCAGCAATAAATTCGTCATAGGTTACTTCTTTAGTGGTAGGATTTGCTTTTTCTTTGAACAATTCCAATAATTTCTCTGCAACAACTTGGTCAGAAAGTCTTTTTACTTCGTCTTGGTTAGACAAAACTCTAGCTACAATTCCTTGAACTTCTTCGTCAGTAGGATTCGTTTGCCCGAATTGCGCCATTTGTTGACGGATATTTTTTGTAGTGAATGTTTTCAAATCTTCAAAAGTGATTTTGATATCCGATTGAGCCATCGCTCTACCTTCGATCAATTGAAAACGCAATCCTTTTTCAGAACGTGCATACTCTACTTCAGCTTCCTCAGGAGATAATTTTTTCTCCCCTACAGTTTGCAACCATTTTTTTAGGAATTCAGTAGGTAAATCAAATTTTGTACTTTCGATCAAAAATTCCGTTACATCACCTAATAATTTTTGGTCTGCTTGAGTTGCAAATTGCGTCTCAGCATCTTCTTTGATCTTCGCTTTCAATTCTTCAAGTGAAGAAACAGTTCCAGCACCAAACAATTTGTCAAACAAATCTTGGTTCAATTCCGCTAATTCAGCAGTGTTGATTGCTTCGATTGTGAAGTTTACATCAACCTCTAAACCGTGAACGTCATCATGACTTACTTTCATCACGTCCATCAATTGGTGGTCGTCTTCAAATAAACCTTTCGTATTTACAGTCACTACATCACCTACTTTTTTACCTATGAACAAGTCAAAAGTCGCTTTGTCTTTGAAAAGATCAGCAGCAATAGTGGTAGCGTTATTAATTCCTTTCTCTTCGTTAGTGAAAGTTCCTGTTACATCTGAATCTGCAGCAACAACTTCTTGAGGAATTGCAGTTCCAAATTGTTTTTGGATTCTTTCCAACTGGCCTTCTATTAATTTGTCGTCAGCTGTAACCACATATTTCACGATGTCGTTTTTAGCTTCAAGATCCAATTCGAAATTAGGAACCAATCCTATTTCATATTCAAAAACCAATTCTTCAGCACTCCAATCAAAGTCTTCGTTTACGTTAGCAAGTGGCGTTCCAAGAAGGTTTAATCGTTCTGATTGAACGAAACGCTCCAAAGCCAAATCAACAACTTTCTGAACTTCTTCTTGTTTGATCGCTTTCCCGTATTGTTTTTCAACAAGATCTTTAGGCACCGCTCCTTTTCTAAATCCTTTAACAGTTGCCAAAGGCATTTTTTCATTTATTCTTTTTGCAACTTGTCCTTTGTAATCCATGTGAACAACAGTCATTACAATTGTTTCGGTCACAGCGTCTATTGCTACTCTTTTGATATCCATCTTCTTCTTTAATTTACATAATAAAATTGGACTGCAAAATTATAAAATTTTTACAACCCAAACAAGTATTTTACCATTTTGAATTTTAGGCAGTTATTTGACAAAATCACAGGATGGAAAAGGAAAATAATTTGGGCGTGTCCCTACAGATTGCTTCGTCGTTCCTCCTTGCAACTTTGGGTCAGGCTGTTCGTTGCAATCTTTTATTCCGCTGCGCTTCATAAAAGGATTTTCACTGCCATCCTTCACGCAAAATCCAGATTACAAGACGAACCTATTAAACCATAAATTCTATTTTATAAGTATATTTTTATATATTTGAAATATAATGTCATACAAACCTTCACCAATCTACCCATATTTAAGTGCATAGACTTGCGTTTGTTGCATATTAATACAAGTTAGCCATAATTTAAAAAAAATGTATAAAGAACGAAATTTCAAAAGTTGGAGAGAACTAAAAAATTTCCTATCTTCTTTCAATTCAAATTGGATTTTTAGAGGTCAAACTGATTATAAATGGAAGTTGGAATCTGCAATTGACAGAGTATCATTTAATACAGAATTACCCAACCAAAAATATCTTTTCGAGCAATTTTGCATTATACATTTTAAAAGAAATCCACATCTTTATTCTGAAAAATTTAATACACAAAGTGATTTTCAAGTTTTATCATTATTGCAACATTATGGAAGCCCTACCAGATTACTAGATTTTTCCACGTCACCATATGTTGCAGCTTTTTTTGCGGCAAACAATTCAGAAAACGATGGTTCAATATATGCAATAAACTCCTTCGAATTATTATCCACAACAAACTATCTGTTTGGAACAAAATATGATGATGGAAGTGATGAAATGAACAATTTAAAAAAAACCGACGGAATAAGTAATGATGATGTATTCAAAGTATTAGTTTTAGGTAGTGAGCAAAGAAAATTTGTAGAACTAGTTCAACCATTTTTTCTATTTGACAGAATGATTCAGCAGAACGGGGCTTTTCTATGTCAAGGAGATATAAATAATAGTTTTGAAGAAAACTTAAAATCAAACTATGAATTTTTATCAAGTTTAGAAAATCCAAACCCATATTATAAAATAAAAATTAAGCATGAATGGAAAGCAGAAATTATAAGAGATTTATTTAGCATGAATATTTCTTCTGCAACATTATTTCCTGACATTGAAGGCTATCTTAAATCCTTGAAAAATAAATTCGAAATTTACACACA
Organism: Flavobacterium sp. W20_MBD1_R3; assembly: GCF_052119725.1. Classification (NCBI taxonomy): domain Bacteria; kingdom Pseudomonadati; phylum Bacteroidota; class Flavobacteriia; order Flavobacteriales; family Flavobacteriaceae; genus Flavobacterium; species Flavobacterium sp. W20_MBD1_R3. Next base: position 38,210 of record NZ_JBGQOR010000008.1, on the reverse strand, counting down.
AGACAGAGGTGATAGTATCGCAAAATAACTGTGGTTAACAAAGCTAGCCTCTAGCTCCGCAAAGTGTTTATTTAAAGAACAAATCTAAAGGCTAGCGCGAGCGTCCCGCTCGTGCCCGCAAACAAAATCACGAAAAACAAAAGAACAAATTGCATACGTGACACGAGCGGGACGCTCGCGCAAGCGTAAGCCAACCAATCTAAACTCCGCTCGTGCCCGCAAACAAGAGTTAGAAAAACAAAAAGCTAAATCTATGAGCACAAAATATATATTCGGAGAAAGTAATGGAGCTTATTTCGTAAGCTTTGCCACAGTAAATTGGATAGATGTATTTACAAGAGATGCATATTTTGGGAATATTATTGAATCATTAGACTTTTGCAGAAAAAATAAAGCAATGGAAATTTACGGGTATTGCATTATGCCAAGCCATATTCATTTAATATTTCGTTCCGGAAATGGCGATCCTTCAGGATTGATGAGAGATTTCAAAGGATTTACATCAAAAAAAATGCTCCAAACAATTGAAGAAAATACTCAAGAAAGCCGAAGAGAATGGATGCTCTGGATGATGGAACGAGCAGGTAAAAAGAATAGTAATGTGACGAATAGACAATTTTGGCAACAAGATAATCATCCAATAGAAATTTGGTCTTTAAAGGTTTTTGAACAAAAACTTGAATATATACATTACAATCCCATAGAATCTGGCTTTATAACTGATCCAATAGATTGGAAGTATAGCAGTGCAAGAAATTATGGAAACAATGACCAAACGATTTTAGAAATTGATTTGAATTGATTTTGATAGTGGGCACGAGCGGGACGCTCGCGATAGCGGAGGAAAATAATAAGTTGTAAAACAGTTGAAATGGAAAAGATTATTTACATATTATTCTTGCTTTTTAGTCTATCTATAATCGGGCAAACTGAAAACATAAAAAAGAACTTCAGAGTTGATTTATTAACTGTTGAGAAAAACACTAAAGACACTTTAATTGGAACATTTACTGAAATATACTCCGGCAATAAAAGAATCGAAGCAAAATGTTGTACTGATTTTGATGGAATTGACATTTTTTATATTAATCCTAAAGACATTGTCGATAATAGAATTTACATGAAATTTTATGGAAGGAAATGCAAACCATATAAAAAGAAATTTATAATCAGAGGTGACTTAAAAACAACTATTTACCTCAAATACGGAAAAACAGAATATAATACTAAAATACAGGACTTCGAAATGATGTTTAAAAAATTAAATATAGAACATGAAAATTTTAAATGTGGAACTGTTGATTAATACTTTACTCCACAAAGTGTTCATTTAAAAAATAAATTGATCATAAATGCTGCGCAAACGTCTCTGACTATTATCTCATCTACAATAGGCAAAGACAAAACCCACAATAAAAAAAGCCTCAAAAATTTCTTTTCGAGGCTTTTTAAGATAATTGTTTATGAGTTGTAGCCCGTAGCGGAATCGAACCGCTCTTACATGGATGAAAACCATGCGTCCTAACCGATAGACGAACGGGCCATTTTAATTGTTTCGGGTGCAAAAATAGTGCTATTTTTGAGATGCACAAAGTCAAACCTAAAAACCTTCCAATAAAAATAGTCTCTATTGCATCCGCAAATTGTAATCAGTTCAGAACTAGCAGCTACCACAAATAAGTTCTTTTTTTTAAAACAAGATGATTTTTCAAAGAACAAATCCAAAAGCTAATGATAAGGTGCCACTTGTGAACCCAAAAGTATTCTTCAAAGAATAAATTTCTTATTAATACTGCGCAAATACCTTTGACTTTACTCTTTTTAAAAAATCATCTTACAAACAACAAACTCCATTACCAATCCAAAATTTAGCATATTTATTATCGATTCTATTTTGCAAATCTAAAGGATAACGTAGCTTTGTAATCCGCGCATTCAATTAATAAAAATGACACAATTCCACGTTACAACCTCAACACTTTCAGCCACAGCATTAGGGCATTTTATTTCAGAACAATACAATCTGAATAAAAACTGTACGTGCCAATTGTTTCGAACAGGGATAAATCACACCTATTTTATTACGGACAACAAAACAAAATATGTATTGCGGGTTTACTTTTACAACTGGCGTTCTAGATCCCAAATCGAGTAAGAAATCAAGCTGTTGCTTCTTCTAAAAGAAAATAATATCAGCATCTCTTTTCCTATTGCAGACAAAAAAGGCGAATTCATACAAGACATAAACGCACCAGAAGGAATGCGTCACGCCGTACTTTTCTCCTTTGCCGAAGGAGAAAAAACACGATTCATGAATGCAGCAACTTGTTTTTCTATTGGTTCACTCATTGCAAAAATCCACACAATAACTGCCGGCAAAAGTATTGAGCGTATCGATTACGATGCGGAAACCTTGGTTCAATTGCCGTATGAATATGCCAAAAGCCATTTTTCTGAGTCACTAACGGAAATGCAATTCGTAAAAAAGCAAAGTAAAAAAATAAGCAAAAACTTTGAAGAAATAGACTTCACAAAGGTCACAAAAGGAATTGTTCATTTGGATATTTGGTATGACAATATGAACGTTACAGACCAAAACGAAGCAACCATTTTTGATTTTGATTTTTGTGGAAACGGCCTGTTAATATTTGATGTTGCTTATTTCTGCAAACAACTGTTCCATATTGAAACCAACAAAGACGAATACGAACTAAAAGTTCAAAGTTTTTTAAGTGGATATCAAAGCATAAGAACACTCTCCGAAGAAGAAATAAAAATGATTCCTGATGCCGGAGCAGCCATTTGGATTTTTTATCTTGGCGTACATTCGCAACGATTTGATTGGTCCAATATATTTCTAACTGAAAATTACTTAAAAATGTATATCGGAAGAATAAAATCTTGGATGGAATATAATGATTCGAAAGAAATCAACCAAGAACTCGAATCTATACCATAGTCCTAATCTAAAAACAAATATTATTTTAGCCACAAAAATCTAACGAAAACTAGTCTCGTTATGCAACACAGTAGTAATTAAACGAAATAGATGACAACGTATTTTAAATATCTCCTTTCACTCTTTCTGGCTTTTGGCCTGATGGTGAATGACGGTACTTTAGATTCTCCATCAAATTCAGCAGATTATTATCAATTCTCGAACGTAATTCTAAGAAGAGAATTAAACGGTAAGGGTTCGAAATTATATGCATTCAATACGATAAATTCGGCTGAAAAAACTTCATTCCTATTTCAGTTAGCCTTCCTACACTTTCAAGATAGTTACAGTCTTCAAATTCCGGTTCTTCTAAAATTACAGACACTGCTTTATCAAAAAGTAAAGTTATTTGCAATGCAACACATCTTCATAAATGAGATGATTACTTCCCGAAACTCCTATAAAAGTTTATACACAGCCTAGAAATTTCTTTCTTCGCATTTATGCAATTCCATGCATAAAGATGATACCAAATATCTAATCATTTATCATTTACAAAATGTATAAACACACTAACAAATCCCATTTGGAGAAATCCAAAAGCCCTCTTCTTTGGGCAAAAAGAAAAATTATGCTAATCATTACTGCTTTTATGATCGGAATGTCAAACGGAATGAACGTGGGAGACAACATGATTCACGGAAATCAAAATCAAACAGAACAGCAAGATAAAAAAGATTGATGTGGTGATTCACAAATAAGTTTTGAAGCTCTAGTTTCACAAGATTCAATTCCTTTTCACTTTCAAAAGGTTTTCCTATCACTTTAAAACACCACTATTTAAGAAAATCCTATGATGTTTTTTGTATTTTGCAACAGCATTTAATTCTAAAATAAAAACACGAATAAAAAGCAAACCGATAATATCATAATAGGAGCAGGACGATCCGGCATAGGCGCTGCCTGTCATTTGCCCCGTAAAAATCCAGACAAAACCTATGTTATTTTAGAAACAAGGGCAGCACTTGGAGGTACCTGGAGTTTATTTCAAAATCACGGAATCCGTTCCGATTCGGATATGTACACTTTTGGCTATTCCTTTAAAACATGGGAGGACCAAAAGTCGTTCGCTGATGGGCCTTCTATTTTAAAATAACTGAATGAAGCCTTAACTTAATGACATTGCGCTCTTGCTAGCGGAGGATTAAATTCAAGGGTTAGACAATCCTATCTTTCCGCAGCATTCCAAAACAAACAACCAATTATTTAAGTTACGATAGCCTCCCGACTACACAGCTAATCCAATAGAAACAAAAAAAGTGATTCTTTGCGGTAAAAAACTATCTTAGCAGTAGTAATTTAAAATTCAGTTGTATCATTTGCTAACCTATTCAATTCTTCAAAAAACCTTTTAAAATGAAATTCATAAAAAACTATTTGTTGCCACTCTGTTTCATTCTTTCTTCACTTTTCTCCAATGCACAAACAGCGGCTCGTGAAAGCGCAGCGGCTAAAATGGATCCTTTTATTGCAGTATTAGAATATCCATTAATAAAAGGATCCAAGTGGACTGGCGTAATACCGGTAAAAAATGTAACTGATAAACCCGAAGCCAATACGGTATACAAGTTACTTTTTGACCTTACCCAAAACGGTACGGCCACAGGCATGGTTAACAAACCAAACGAAGGGCTGGAGGAAATTGCACGGATCTTAAATCTACATGCGGCGGCCGGCATTCAGCCAAAAAACCTAAAATCTGTTGTAATTGTGCATTCAGCTGCTATTTTATCCGTTTTAAATAGCGCAGCCTATGAGAAAAAATTCAACTGTTCGAATCCCAATGCTGATTTGATAAATCAGATGCAAAAAGTTGGGGTACATTTTGTTCTTTGCGGGCAGACGATGAATCTCAGAGGTGTTGATGGGGCCGAATTGTATAAAAACATATTCATCGCTGAGGCAGCAAAGGTGGCCTTGACAAAATACCTAACTGCTGGATATGTCTCCTTTGCAATCAGCGGGGCGCATTAAATAATTCTATTTGATCTAGCAAATTTCTAAATTGTGAATACAGAAAATTATTTTACTACCATATTCTTTGGAACAACTAAGTGACCTGACGATTTATAAGATAACACAAACTTTCTAATCTGACCCTACTCCTTTTCAATACATAATGCAAAAAATATAAATGAAAAAAGGCTCTTTTCAATTCCAATACATTCTAGCTGTACTATACGGAATGGGTACTTTCTACCTTACTTCACAGGAAGCACTGTTGATTACTTTTGGAGCGTTCCTAGTTGCCGGCGGTTTGTTCGGATTTATTTGGCCCAGAGAATCTTGGCTTTGGGGACTTTGGTTATTGGGACCCCCGCTAGCGCTAGCGTCCCGCTCGTGCCTGCAAACAAAATCAAAAAAATAGTAAGCAATGAAAAGTGCATGGATTGCCAAATACGAAGAAACCGAAATAAAAATAACTAATAATCGGTTTAGTGGTGAAAAATTTTATGTAAATAATGAATTACAAGATGAACAATTAAGTTTTATTACACCCAGTAATATGAATGGAAATCTAATTAACAAGGTAGGAGAAAAGCTGAATATTAAAACAAATATTTCAGGTTTCTTTTTTGTAAGCTGAAGATTATTTATTGACAACCAAAAAGTAGCATTAAAACAAACTAAATAGAAAAAATCGTGGACAGCAGCGGGGAGAAACGCTATCAACAATGTCGTCAAACTTAACATTTATGTACACAATCAATAATAGAAGATCATTACTATTTATACCTATTACTCTCTTAATAGTCTATTTTTGTGCTGGAGTTTTTTATGATCCGTCACATGTGATTTATATTAAACCTTTTATAATTCCAACTTTTATAATTTATGCCGTAAAAAGTAATTTTGAGAAACTTACTCTAAATTATTATTTATATGTTTTTTTCTTTTATTTAAATGAAATATTACTTTTGTTTTGGGAAGATGCAATACCTCTGTACAGAACCGCATTCGTAGCATCCTTCTTTTGTTATTTAGCACTAATAAATTTAGGAAACAATTCAATCAAAACTGAAAAACTTTATACCATCCCACAGGGATTTTCACTTTTTATATTAGTCATAAATTGTGTATTTTTAATAGCAATCTTATGTTTTTTAATGTCTGCCATTGACGACAATTTCCTCAACATCATTTTAATTTTTAATGTGATAGTCGCTGTATTTCTAGGTGTTACAGCAGTTATATATCTAGGGAAATTTGGGGATAAAAAAGCGTACTTTTACTTTTTTGGTGCATTTGCTTTAATTTTTAACGATATTTTTGCCGCTATTGGAACTTATTTTATTGAAGATGTAGTTTTGAACACTTTTGATAGAGTATTGCATTTCACTTCGTTTTATCTCATTTATCGATTCATTATAATAGATGAAAAAAAAATTGGAAAACTTTCGACAGATTCCCAACCTTAACCTTTATTATCTTTAATTTAATACTCAATTTCAGGTTCCAATAAAGTAGAGGTATATCCAAAATTAGAAAAACCTAGCTATCACTGGCGTTCCGGTTGTGTCCGCAGACAAAAGTAAGAAAAAAAAAAAAAAAAAAAATCAATCGAATCCTTCCTTTTCAATCGCCGTTTTTATTTGGATATAATTATCTCAAAAAACCTTTCTCCGAATTAGAATTCCCAAATAATTTATAGGAACTTTGTAATCATAGCAGAAATAAAAGAATTTTAACTACATTTCTCAAAGTACGTAAAGCTGTCGAGCTGTCCTTAGCAATACCTAATACTATACACATGAAAATACTACTTCTCGGATCAGGCGAATTAGGAAAAGAATTTACAATTGCTGCCCAACGCATCGGGCAAACCATAATTGCGGTTGACAGTTATGAAAATGCTCCGGCAATGCAAGTTGCTCATGATTTTGAAGTCATCAATATGCTGGACGGTGAAGCATTAGACCGAATCGTCGCAAAACACAACCCTGATTTCATTGTTCCAGAAATTGAGGCAATACGAACAGAACGTTTTTATGATTACGAAAAGCAAGGCATCACCGTGGTTCCATCAGCCAAAGCAGCAAACTTCACGATGAATAGAAGAGCAATTCGTGATTTGGCATCCAAAGAATTAGGGTTAAAAACAGCCAATTATCGCTACGCCACCACTGCCGAGGAATTACAATTAGGCGTCAAAGCCGTAGGAATGCCCTGCGTGGTAAAACCATTAATGTCTTCCTCTGGAAAAGGACAATCTACCATAAAAACCGAAGCCGATATCGAAAAAGCATGGAATTATGCAGTTGAAGGTTCCCGCGGTGATGTGGTAGAAGTTATCGTTGAAGCCTTTGTAAAATTCAATTCGGAGATTACTTTATTAACCGTAGTTCAAAATAACAATCCCACTCTTTTTTGTGCGCCAATAGGTCACCGCCAAGAACGTGGCGATTATCAGGAAAGCTGGCAGCCCGCCAGAATATCTGACAAGGATTTATACGAAGCGCAAGACATGGCTGAGCAGGTAACTGAGGCGTTGGGTGGCGCAGGACTTTTTGGAGTCGAATTTTTCTTAACTGATGATGGTGTTTATTTTTCTGAATTATCGCCTCGGCCGCATGATACCGGAATGGTAACCTTAGCCGGAACACAAAATTTCAATGAATTCGAATTGCATTTGCGAGCGATTTTGAGTTTGCCTATTTTCGAGATCACCTTAGAAAAAGCCGGAGCGAGCGCCGTTATTTCAGCTTCAAGAAACGCCACAAACCCAACGTATGCCGGTATCGAAAAAATTGCTGCTTTACCCAAAACTGATTTTAGAATTTTTGGTAAACCAACTTCAAGACCGTACCGAAGAATGGGTGTGGCGTTAGTCCATGATACTCTGGAAACCCCTATTGAAGAAGTAGTAGAAAAAGCAAAGAGTGCAGCAAGGTTGGTTACCGTGCATTCATAATTGCATTTCACAATAAGATAGGCTATATTTTTGCCACAAATAGTCACGAACTAATCCGTTTTCATTGTAATGAAATTCGTGGCTATCTTTTTTTTATTCCATTTTAAACTGTCATCAAACAGCTCCCTGACTCACTTTTTACTGACTCGAAAGTTCGTTGGAGTTATTCCTGATTTTTTTTTAAACAACCGTGTAAAATAAGAATAATCATCGAATCCCAATTTCGTTGCAATCTCATTAACTGTCAGTTCTTTATCCATTAACATGCGTTTGGCTTCAAGAATAATTCTGTCTGTAATTACTTCGGTAGTTGTTTTTTGCAGGATTTCATTGCAAATCCTATTCAAGTGTTTTAACGTAATCGTAAGCTTTGATGCATAGAAAGAAGGTGCTTTTTCTGTTTTAAAGTTTTGTTCTAAAAGCAATTCAAAATTTTTAATTTTCACATTATAAGAATGCGCCTCATGGAAATAGGTTTCATTGTACTTTCTGGTAATTTCAATGTGAATAACATCCAAAAGGTTCATAATTTTATCCTGCTTTAACAGGTAGTTGTTATCGGTTTCTGATATCAAGCCCTCAAAATAAGGGAGAATCGCTTTCGATTCAGCCAAGTCAAAAAGCATTTCAGGCTTATTGTCCAACGAAGAATAAAAGGGATAATCCCCAACAGCCTTTTGTCCAAAATAAAGATTGTAAATCTCCTGCGAATAAAAAATCACAAAGCCTTCTACATCATCCGATAAATTCCAATGATGCATTTGCCCGGGTTGAAAGAAAAACATACTTCCCGGCTGAATCGAAAATACGTCAAAATCTATTTCATGTATCCCCGAACCTTTGGTGAAAAATAACAAAACATATGAATTATGTCGGTGCGGGCCCTCGATAAAATGATGATCAATTAGGTGATTTTTGAAGGTGTTAATATACAAATTACTGTTCACTGAATTACAGTTAAACCGCTGAATATTATAAATAGGATATTTTCTCATTTTGAAATAAATGTCTTTATTATGCTATAAATAGCGAAGATAGAAAACATCTAGGAAAAGAATAAGAAATACCTTTGATAAAAATACTAACGATGTCAAATTCGATCAAACACATCCTGAATAATGATTGTCCTCACTGTCTTAAAGGCAAAGTCTTCAAAGAAAAAAATATTTTCTTACATTTTGGATTTCCTAAAATGAATGAATATTGTCCTCATTGTCATAATAAATTCGAAAAAGAACCCGGCTACTTTTACGGTGCCATGTATGTGAATTATGGCCTGACAGTCGCGCAAAGTATTGCCACCTTTAGCATTGCTCAGTTTTTCTTTGCTGAAAATTTTGATTTACGAATAATTCCTATTATTGCCGCAGTGATTGTTGTAATGTCCTCTATAAATATTCGGCTTTCCAGATTATTATGGATTTATATGTTTAAAAATTATTCTATGTAAAAAACGAGTACATTAGCACCAGCAAAAATTATTATGAAAAAGCTATTATACTTATCTCTTTTATTTGCAACGACACTAGCAAATGCGCAAGATAAAAAAGAAGCGCCAAAACCTGAAACGATCGAAGCTTCCTGCGGACAATGCCAGTTTGGTATGGAAGGATACGGATGTGAACTAGCCGTTAGAATTGATGGAAAACCCTATCTTGTCGATGGCACATCCATTGACTCCCACGGTGATGCACATGCTAATAACGGTTTTTGTAGTAGCATACGAAAAGCAGAAGTTGTGGGCAAAGTAGTTGACGGTCGATTTAAGGCGACTTCCTTTAAATTGCTCCCAGAAAAGAAAGAAAAATAAACTAACAAAACTCCATTCTATTTAAGATGGAGCTTTTTTTTGAGCAGCCAAACGCTGGTTCTCCAATTTCTCCCTTTTGGCTTAAGAGGTTTACTAGACTGGTTTACAATCTCATTAGTAACCACTATTGCTACTGCATTTTTTCTTGTCGAAAAAATGGCTCTTCGTATGCGAGATATGTTTCAAAAACAAACCAACTAATACGTCTATAGTATCCGTTTCCAAATCCATCAAAAACTCTGATTCAAATGACTCATGAATATTGTAACGAATATGCAACTACTGATCAATCAATTAAAAAAAAACAGAAGTTACAAAGCAAGAAAATACTGCTTACTTTGTACTCAATGGCAAGCCCTCTTAATTAGCTTAAAAGGTTTTTGTATTACTTGGATTTCTTCAAACTTATATTGTCAAAGGTGGAGACATCAACGATCTCCTCCAGATCTATATCAAAAGAAATTTTCACGGTGTCCCCAACCATAGTTATTGGAAGCTGACTCGATATTTGAGAGGAGCCTACAAATATATTTGGATAATCTTTAACCTTAAAATAATAAAAACTATTTCCGTTTTTTACATCGTTCTCAATTCTGGTGACTGTAGTTTTAATCGCTTTTTTATTGGAAACACTATTGGGATTTATTTTATTATCAGCCATATTGTAGACGTTTTTAAACGAGGTCAATGTTTCTCGCAACGTATTACCCACTCCTACAATTGTGTAATCTGAGATAGCAACCATAGCAAACATTTTTACCAATCCACCTTCATCTTTCAGGGTCATTACATAAGTTGGAATGTTATTGATGTTGTACGGTATAGGTAATGACGCGCGATATCCTTTTTCTTGAACCTTTCCTTGCGCTGAACTTTGTGCAGCATATTCTGTTGCTCCGCCTTGCTTGTAAAAAGTAGTTTCTTTTGTTCTGGTGTCCACCAAAACAAAACCTACGGCAGACTCATCTTTCCCCACAGATGTCAATCCCGTGTACCAATACGATTTATTATCTTGACCATAAACTAACGTTAATCCTTCTGTAATTTGAAGTTTATTTGCATTAGAAAAATTCCAATATCCATGCACATATTCTCCCCAATCATTCAATTGGTCTTCTACAAAAGCGATGGGTTGGATTCTGTCAATCCATTGCGGTGTGTCTTTTATGGAATATTCAGAGATGGTGCCCGTTTGCGCATCAACAACGACGACCCCTACTGCCTCATTTCCGCTGAATCCAATTTTTTTCAAATACTTAGTTACTACCCAAAACGGATTTCCTTTATCGTTAATTTCAAAACTATAATCAAATAATCCAACAGTGGCATAGCCATTTATGTATAAATGCCTTTCGATATTACTCCCAAAATAAGCTTCTTGTTGGTACTTAATCTTTACATCCTTTCCTTCAATTTGCTGAACTAATTTTACATCTCTCTCGTTAGTAGCGGACACCATCACGTAACCCGCGGTTCCTTCTTTGTTGTTCATCCATTTAAAAAAACCAGAATGCAGTAAAGGGGCTACCCAATACAAGTCATTGTTAACTTTTTGAATAAAAAACTCTCCCAATTCAACTTGACTCCCTAAAGCTGGCTGAGACCCTAATACTTTTTCGCCCAATAGATTGGCTAAATTCTCATCAACCACACGGATTTCATCAATAGAAATCGGCGCAATATGATTTTCAATTTTTCCTCCATTGGCCACTTCCCCTATTAATTTTTGATACAAATCGCTTCGGAACATTTTTAGGCTAGTTACAAAAGGAAGCACCAAGCAATACACCAAAAGCACCCCTGCTAAAACGACTAAAATCTTGTTCGGCTTAGAGCTAAGCTTTACTTCTTTTGCTTGCTGCGAAACTGTCAATCCAAGAGAAAATACAATCGCCAGAATTACTAAAAGCAACAAAATAAAAGCAAAACCCGTAAATCCATAATTAAGTACCGGAAGGTTGCTATAAAACAATACAAACCCAAAAAGGAGTAATAAAGCTATTAAGAAAATCTTTTTCATAGTATTAAGTTTTAAAGATTAGTCTTTAATAGTACCAAATGTTACAAGAAAGTTTAATTATAAAGAAAATACCAACCTAATTTGCAATACAGTAAAAAACAGTATTTTTGCATCTCGATTGAAACTGATTTTTCAATCTTTTTATTTTTCAATCTTTAAATTAGACACATGAAAGCATACGTATTTCCAGGTCAGGGGGCACAATTCACAGGAATGGGTAAAGACTTATATGAAAATTCTGCTCTTGCAAAAGAATTATTCGAAAAGGCCAACGCAATTTTAGGTTTCCGCATCACAGACATCATGTTTGACGGAACAGCCGAGGAATTAAAAGAAACTAAAGTGACGCAACCAGCCGTTTTCTTGCATTCTGTGATTTTAGCACAAACATTAGGCAAGGATTTCAAACCAGAAATGGTAGCCGGACATTCTTTAGGTGAATTCTCGGCTTTAGTAGCCAATGGCACTTTGTCTTTTGAAGACGGATTAAAATTAGTTTCTCAAAGAGCTTTAGCCATGCAAAAAGCCTGCGAAATAAAACCATCAACTATGGCAGCCGTATTAGGATTGGCTGATCATATTGTCGAAGAAGTTTGCGCTTCAATTAATGGAATTGTTGTAGCTGCAAATTATAACTGCCCAGGACAATTAGTGATTTCAGGGGAAACATCAGCAGTCGAAACAGCCTGCGAAGCCATGAAAGTAGCGGGAGCGAAACGCGCATTGATACTGCCCGTTGGTGGTGCTTTTCACTCGCCTATGATGGAGCCGGCGCGAGAAGAACTGGCCGCCGCAATAGAAGCAACAACTTTCTCTACTCCCACTTGTCCTGTATATCAAAACGTAACGGCAAGCGCCGTTTCAGATCCGGCCGAAATCAAGAAAAACCTAATAATTCAATTGACAGCTCCAGTAAAATGGACACAATCCGTACAGCAAATGATCAAGGATGGTGCAACTTTATTTACTGAAGTTGGGCCGGGAAAAGTATTAGCAGGATTAATTGGAAAAATAGATAAAGAAGTAACAACGGCAAATGCGTAAGGAATAGTTAGCAACTATTAGCATACGAAATAAATAAAAGAATCCTCATAAATCAAGGTTTATGAGGATTCTCTATATAATATTGGGCCTGAACCGATAGTAAATAAACAAACTAAACAACTCCAGAAGTGCTTTTAACTAATTTATAAAACTACAAACATTACAAAAACAATCCACTTTGATCATACTTAAAACCATTTTTAATTTCTTGAAGTAGCATTTTACTGGTTTTAAATTGTCTTTTTTCGAAACACTATCGTTTTACCCCCAAAAAATAAATATCCTAGATTTTGAAGCAGCTTTTCTTCTAAAGATATTATGTTTTGATAATTATTCGTATTAGTAAAAATGACTGCAATCGTGGTCTAATTTATTCTACCAATTGATTTAAATTATGTCTTTTACCAGCCCTGCGTCAGCCCGTTCTTAACGACTTCCTCGTATTTTTCTTTATCAAAACTATACAAATTAGGCGCTTTATGCGCGACATTACTTTTCTTCTCATCCAACTTTATTAAAATCCCGATTGCCGTTATTTTACGTAAAAAATTTCTACGGTCCAGTTTTCTGCCTAATATGGTTTCGTATAATTTTTGTAATTCCGGAATAGTAAATTTTTCAGGGAGTAAATTATAACCTACCGGCATTAAATTTAATTCCATCCTAAGTGTTTCTAATGCTTTGTCTAAAATTTCCTTGTGGTCCAAAACCAAATCCGGTACTGCATTGTGATCAATCCACTCTACAATTTCATTTTTGCCTTCAGGCTGTGGAACCGTTTGTAAAAAATCAACTAGAGCATAATATCCCACCGTTACAAAACGACTGGCAAACCATTTTCCTTCCTCTAAAGGTATTCCGTAAAAATCCAAAACAGCATTACTAACATCTACATTACACCTCTTGGCTGATCCAAAAGTAGAAAACTGCCTCAGAAAAATTCCTTTCAATCCTGTTCTACCATGTAAAACTGTGACAGCAGCTTGGTCAATATCTTCATTCATGGGTACAAAACCCCCTGGCAAAGCCCATTTGTCGCTGTATCTTGTTTTGATCAATAATACTTTTAGTTGGTTATCATGAAATCCAAAAATCACACAATCTATTGACAAACCCGGTTGGTAGGATTCCTTATTATCCAAAATATTTTTTAGCATGTGCTTATTTTCTGATAAATTAAATAATGATTTAATAGCGGTGCAATTTAGTTTATTTTTAGGAACAAAATAAAGAACAATTAATTTTGAAAAAGTTAGCCTGATTTATTTCGAATTAAGCCAGAAATCTGCATCTAAAGAAACAAACCCAAATGATAAAAAAGAAAATTTGACTGAATTTCTGATGAATATTTGACCTAACTAAAAATGCCATCAAAATAAATTGTGATGCCATTTGTAGCTAAAATAATTTAATAGATTTACGACATAAATTCTAAAGTCCGTTCTAAGGCCATTCCTCGAGAACCCTTGATCAAAATTGAGGAATTATTTATATTAGTTTTTGAAAAATTATTCGAAAATTCCTCAAATGTCTTATAAAACAAGAAGTTACTTTTTTCAAGTTTATTGGTATAAAATGCAAACCCAATAAAATAACACATTACATTTTCATTCTCGGATAACATAGTAACAATTGCTTTGTGCTCTGTTAAACTTTCATCTCCAAGTTCAAACATGTCACCCAAAATCATAACTTTATTAGAATTATCTAACTGCAGGAAATTTTCAATTGCAACAGCCATACTGCTCGGATTTGCGTTGTAGGCGTCCAGTATGATTTGGTTAGTTCCTTTTGTCAACAACTGCGATCTGTTATTTTCAGGAACATAGCTCTCTAAAGCTTCTTTTATTGCGACATCATCAACATTAAAATATTTCCCTATAGTCAGCGCCGCGTTGATGTTATTCGCATTATATAGCCCTATTAATTGCGTTGAAATAGTCACATTAGAATATTGTACCTCAACAAATGGATTTGCTTTAACTGATGTAATAGTAACATCAGCATTAGTTTTATTTATTCCAAAAGAGTAATTCTTGAACGCTATTGATTTCTCAACCTGAATTGGATCTTCTAAATTAATAAAAGCGAGTTTATCATTTGCCGAAAGGAAATTATACATTTCACTTTTGCCCTCAATAACTCCTTCAACACCACCAAAACCTTCTAAATGGGCTTTGCCAAAATTAGTGATATATCCGTAATCAGGTGTTGCCAATTCACACAGAAATTCAATTTCTTTTTTGTGATTTGCTCCCATTTCAACTATTCCAATTTCAGTTTCTGAGGTAAAAGAAAGCAATGTCAATGGAACACCAATGTGGTTATTGAAGTTTCCAACAGTAGCTTTAGTATTGAATTTTTTAGAAAGAACAACATTGATAAGTTCTTTAGTTGTTGTTTTTCCGTTACTTCCCGTAAGTGCAATTATTGGCAATTTCAAATATTCACGATGAAATTTTGCCAGATTCTGCAGCGTTGTTAAACTGTCCTGTACCAAAATAGTTCTTTGATCAATAAAGTATGATTCATCATCAATTATTACATAGGAAGCGCCTTTTTCTAGAGCCTCTCTAGCGAATGTATTAGCATCAAAACGTTCCCCTTTTATGGCAACAAATAACGAATTTGTTTCAATTTTTCGGGTATCTATTGAAACTGAGCTGCATTTTAAAAACAAATTATGAATGTAATTAATATCCATGTTGAAACGATTTAAAAAAATAAAAGCCCTAATCAAAGGGCTTTTATTTGTATTTGTATAAAATTTTAATTTCTAGCTGACCTTTTTTCATTTGCCTTTGCACCTACTCTTGACATTGCGCATCTGAAACCAATATAATCCGTTGCCATATCTTGTGGAAAGTACCTTCTTTGTGCAGGATCTAACCAATATGCTCTATCTCTCCACGACCCTCCTTTATAAACTCTAACATCATCATTTATCAAAGTTGTTCTACTACTGGATTTATCATACTTTCTAACCATATTCCCTAAACTATCAGTAGTAACATTGTGTTTTGGAGAATTATACATTTTTCTATCTTGTTTGCCTTCTTCATCAGCAACTTCTGAGTTTCCAAAGTCATAATATCTGGTTGATTGTTTGTCACCGTCTCTATAATTAGTATTGTCACTTTTGTTGAAATTTTGTCTCAAATAAGTCTCTTGTTCGTCTACTGGCACTTGTGCTATTTGTCCAGGAAAGTTTCTAGCAATAATTTTTCCGTTGCTCAGCGTATCAAATTTCATATTGTCTGTAGTAACAATCGCCACTTTACCATCAGGACCAATTTTATTTTTAGTGTATTTATTTCCTCTAAAATAATTAAAATCGTTCGCTTCATTATCAATAACTGGCCTGTAGACATCTAAAACCCATTCTGCTACGTTTCCTGCCATGTCATACAATCCAAAATCATTAGCTGGATATTGCTTAACTTCATTAGTAATATCAGCACCGTCATCAGACCAGCCTGCAATTCCTCCATAATCTCCATTTCCTTGCTTGAAATTGGCCAATTGATCTCCCTTGCTTTGTCTTTTACCAGAACGTGTGTAACCGCCTGACCACGGGTATTTTTTCTGCCCTTTATATATGTTATACTCTCTTTGTCCTACATCTGCTGCTGCTGCATACTCCCATTCGGCCTCGGTAGGAAGTCTATATTCAGGAAGAAGAATTCCTGAAGAGCGTTGTGCATAAACATTTTTGGCTTCTACAACTGAACCGTCTTTTGCTGTTTTTGGATTTTTTCTTGCTCCTTTTCCTCCTTTTAACACAATATCTTCATTTCCTCCGTAAGCTAAAGTAGGAGAATTTAAGTATGTCTCTGTATCAAAATTACTGTCAGCTGTTACATCCAGTGTTTTTGCATTTTTTTTGAGGTAACCGTTCTTTTCTAACATTGCTTCATTTACCCGTTGGGTTCTCCAATAACTAAATTCAACCGCTTGAATCCAATTGACCCCAACCACGGGATATTCTGCATAAGAAGGATGTCTTAAGTAATTATTGGTCATTGTTTCGTTGTATCCCAATCTGTTTCTCCAAACTAGCGTGTCTGGCGAAGCACCTTCATATATATTTTTGTAATTTTCTTCTGTTGGCGGATAAACATTTTTCAACCAATCTAAATAATCAAGATACATTGAATTGGTAACTTCCGTTTCATCCATATAAAAAGACTGAACATGTTGCTGGGTTGGGGAATTATTCCAATCGTGCATCACGTCGTCTTGAACTCTACCCATGGTAAAAGTTCCGCCTTCCACAAAAACCAAACCTGGTCCCGCTTCTTGCTTTTTATTGCTTGAACCTTTTTTACTGTCCATATTCCAACCCGTCGCTCTTGAAGTGTTTTTGGAACTGGATTTTTTACTGCAACTTGAAAAACCAATAATAAACAGGATTGATATTAACAATCTTAAACCCATAATTCTGTTTGCTTTCATACTCTTTAAGGGGTAATAATTTTAGTGACGCAATGTAATAATTATCAATTAATCAACATCGTTCTTTGTACTATTTTTAAAAAACAAATTTCAACATTAATTCTTATCTGTAAACGCAAATTTATAATATTTATTATTTAGTATTACATGAAATGATTTATTTTTACGGATAAATAATAACCGTCTATTAATCACGTTAAAAAAATAATGAGAAAAATCATTTTGACTTGCTTAGCCCTGATTCCATTTGTTTCTTTTGCCCAAATCAAAGGCGATGTCTCCATTGATTGGACCGAAAAAAAAGAAATGTATTACGGCGATTTCAAAGTCATGATTCCCACTTTTACAGGAAGCAGTTTTCATTATAATGCTTCCAATAAAACGTTGCTTTTTACTTTAAAAATAAACGCCGCTATTTCTTTTGATGAAGGAAAAATTCAACTGACAAATATAATTTACGAATCGATAACCTCGTCTGAACTTGGAGACTTAGATGCCATTAACCTTCCGCAAACTCCAAATTCGTCATTACAAATTCGCAATTCGAGAGATCTTACGAGTGCATTTATTGAACTAACACCTATTATTAAAGATGCTTTTGGATTTAAACGAATCAAATCCTTTTCATACACAGTAGAGAGCAACACTTCTCGAATTTCACAATCCCGCAAGATATCTAGCAGCGTTTCTAATTCTGTTTTAGCGACCGGTACATGGTTTCGCTTTTACATCGAAAAATCAGGTGTTTATAAAATCTCTAAAAACTTCCTGCAACAACTTGGCCTTGATGTTAACGCCATTGACCCTCGAAAAATAAAAATTTATGGTAATGGTGGGAGAATGGTACCGCTATCAAACAACGTATATTATCCAACTGATTTAACAGAAAATGCAATTCAAATAGATGGCGAAAGTGATGGCGTTTTCAACAATGACGATTACATTCTTTTTTATGGCGAGGGAGTTGACACTTGGAATGAGGAAAGCAAAACACACCTTAACTTATATGATACAAAATCGTATTACTACATATCAACACAAGGTGCCGATGGAAAAAGAATGACACCTATAAGTCAACCTGCCGGAAACAGTACTTTGACCTTAACCTCCTTTGATGATCACCAGCACCATGAAGTGGACCTTATAAATATTGCCCGATTGGGACGCCAATGGTTTGGAGAATCATTTGAGGTTAAAAACGAGCAGGAATTTGACTTTACCTTCCCTAATTTTGATACTACATCACCCGTTAAAATTATGTTGACAGCAGCATCAGCCGCCTTTACACCTACTTCACTTACTGTGACTGCAAATGGAATTTCAGCCGGAAACATCTCGTTTCCCGCGCTGAGCAATAATTCAGAAACCGAATTCGTTTTGGGTGCTTTACCTCAAAACACATCTTTCACCGGAGCTGAATCAGTCAAAATAAAACTCAAATACAACAACAACGGCGTTCCCGGTTCTAAAGGTTTTCTAGATAACATTAAGCTTATTGCTAAAAGAAAACTGCAAGGTTACGGGAAACAGTTTCATTTTCAATACGATCAATCCATTGCAAATACCGGAATTGTCAATTATGTCATTTCCAATGCAGGTGGAATAAACCAAATATGGGATGTTACCGACAGCTACAACACAACTAAAATCGAGAATGAACGTCAGAGTACGATCAATTTTAAAGCGAGTTTGGGTGAACTCAAAAAATATGTTGCAGTAGATGCTTCAGATTATTACAACCCTTTAAAAGAGAGCAAGTCAACAGTACCCAATCAAAACATAAAAGGAACCTTGTTCAAAAACAGTTTGGGTCAATTTCAGGACATCGATTATGTAATTATTTCACCTGCTTTTTTAGTTTCTCAAGCTGAAAAACTAGCTACTTTTCACCGCAATTATTCTAATTTAAATGTAAAAGTAATTCCCTTAGAATTGATTTATCATGAATTCTCGTCAGGTAAACAAGATGTGGCTGCCATAAGGAACTGTATTAAATATATTTATGAAAATGCTTCAACATCTCAAAAAAGAATACAATTTGTTAATCTTTTTGGAGATGCATCCTATGATTTTAAAAATAGAATCATCAATAATTCTAATATTGTACCAATATATCATTCCTTAAACAGCAGCACAACAGGAGAATCTTCTTTTGCCTCCGATGACTTTTTTGGATTAATGGATCCTTCTGAAGGAAATATAATTTCCTATTTTGGCGGAATCGATATTGCAGTAGGCCGAATGCTCGTGAACGATGCCAAGCAGGCAGACGAAATGGTGAATAAAGTGCTTGAATACCATGATCTAAAGTCCTACGGAAGCTGGAGAAATAATTTTGTTTTAATTTCCGATGATTCAGATATTGCCTCTGATGCCACTTTGCAAAAAAGACAAAATTCATTGGCAAACACCATTACTACTGAAAAACCTTTTTTGAATGTCAATAAAATTCTGTTGGATTCCTATGTTCAGGAAGCCACAGCCGGAGGATCCAGATATCCTAAAGCACGAACCGATTTCTTTAATGCCTTCGAAAAAGGCGCTTTAGTGTTTAATTATTTAGGACATGGCGGCGAAGATGGTTTATCAAGCGAGCGAATTTGGGAAAAATCAGATGGCCAAAATTTAAGCAATCAATTCAAATATCCATTATTCATCACTATTACCTGTGAATTTTCACGCTTTGATAATCCCTTCAGACCCACTGCCGGGGAATATACATACTGGAACCCAAAAGGCGGAGCAATAGCCATGATTACAACAATTCGCTCTATAGGTCAATTTAGCGCCGAAAATTTCAATGACACTTTTACTAAAAACCTGTTGTCGTATGGCTCAAACCAATACACTACAATTGCAGAAGCACTTAGAATTTCCAAAAATAACAATCCAAACTCGGCAACCAACGTGGTCTTTTACATTGGTGATCCCGCATTAATGCTTGCGGTTCCCAGACCAAAAATTAGATTAACAAAAGTGAATGACATTGCCGTTACTCAAAGTATTGAGGATTTCAAATCACTATCTAAAATCAAGTTGACCGGCGAAATTACCGATGAGAACAACAATCCTTTGACTAACTATAATGGTGAAGTTTCTACCACTATATTTGACAAAACCATTTCAAGAGCAACCTATAATAATGATGGAAATAGTCCTGTCATGAATTTTAATGTTTTAGGAGAAACCATTTTTAGAGGAAATGCATCTGTTAAAAATGGCGAATTTGAATTTAGCTTTGTTGTTCCGCGAGACATCAGAATCCCTTTGGCAAACGGAAGAATTAGCTTTTATGCCAAAAAAAATGAGATATTACAAAACGAAACTGGATATGACAGCACTATAAAAATAGGCGGAATTAACGAAAATGCAGCCACCGACAATATTAGTCCAACTGTGAAGTTATACATGAATGACGAAACTTTTGTTTCTGGCGGAATAACAAATGAATCCCCATTTCTTGTTGCGTTTCTTGAAGATGAAAACGGCATAAATACAGCCAGCGGAATAGGCCATGATATTGTTGCTGTTTTAGATGGGGATGTTAGCAATCCTTTTGTGTTGAATGACTATTACCAGACCAAACTAGATGATTATACAAGCGGAACACTTCGGTTTCCGTTGCGCAATCTAGCCCCAGGACTGCATACTATCACATTCAAAGCATGGGATGTATACAACAATCCGATAACTACCGAAATTCAATTTATCGTGGTGGGTGATGATGCGATAACACTAACGCATGTGTTAAATTACCCCAATCCATTCGTAAGTTATACGGAGTTTTGGTTTACGCACAACAGACCATTTGAACCATTAGAAGTACAGGTTCAGGTAATGACAATAACAGGAAAAATAGTTTGGACAAGGAATCAAATCGTCACGACAGATGGTTTTTTATCCAAAGAAATCACTTGGGATGGCAAAGATGATTTTGGAGACCGAATAGGAAAAGGCGTTTATATATACAAACTTACTGTGAAATCAAGCCTGACCAACAAGAAATCCGAAAAATATGAAAAACTTGTAATCCTTTAATTAAATACTATATTTGTTTAACAAACCTTCTGAGATAATGAAAAAAACAATACTGATTTTTACTCTTTTATTAATGATTTCCTTTGCAAAGGCTCAGGAGAGTAGGGTCATAAACCCTGGGGTTCCATTTTTATTAGTCGCTGCCGATGCAAGAGCTGCAGGTATGGGAGATATGGGAGTTGCCACATCAGCAGATGCTTTTTCCCAACAATGGAATCCGGCTAAATATGCATTTGCTACAGATGCGCAAGGGTTTTCAATAAGTTACACGCCATACCTTGCTGATCTGGCAAATGATATCGCATTAGCACAACTGACCTATTATCAAAAACTGAATGATCGAAGTGCTTTTGCGGGAAGCATTCGTTATTTTGGATGGGGCGAAATTCCTTTACGCAAAACAGGCGAACCTACAGAAGCCTTTCCTACCGTATCCCCTAATGAATTTGCTGTTGACGGTTCTTACTCCTTAAAATTAAGTGAGAAATTCTCGATGGCAATTGCAGGAAGATTCATAAATTCTAATTTAAAAGTTGCTTCTGAAAATAATGACGCCACATCTGCAAGTTCTTTTGCTGTAGATGTAGCCGGTTTTTATCAGTCTGAAGAATTGGCGTATAACGAATTCAACGGAAGATGGAGAGCTGGATTTAACATTCAAAATCTAGGTCCAAAGATTAGTTATGACAATGATGATTTTAACAATAATTTTTTACCCGCTAATTTAAAAGTAGGAACTGGTTTTGACTTTATTTTAGACGATTACAACAAGGTTTCCCTAAATGTTGAATTTAATAAATTATTAGTTCCAACTCCTCAGAATCCAGATTTGAATAGTGATGGCACAGTAACGCCCGAAGAACGCAATCAAAACAATGATAATTACCGTTCTATTGGCTGGACATCCGGTGTTTTCAAATCATTTGGTGATGCGCCTGATGGATTTGGAGAAGAAGTAAAAGAAGTAACGTATGCGGTAGGTGCCGAATATTTATACCAAGATTCTTTTGCAATGCGCTTAGGATATTTTCACGAAAGTCCGTTGAAAGGGGCTAGACAATTTTTATCTCTTGGAGCAGGTTTCAAATACAATGTAGTCAAAGTAGATGTCTCTTATTTATTCTCAGCTTCAAAAGTAAAAAACCCATTAGAAAACACCCTTCGTTTTTCACTGACCTTCAATTTTGGAGACAAATACGAAGAATATTAAATTTAAATTAAATCCACAAATAACAATCCAAATTTCAATCTCGAAGGCTCGCGATGAAGTTTGGATTTTTTTTCCTTTACATAATTATGAAAGAAATATCAATTACCACACAATTCCAAGCATTTGATGCGATCAAAGATTTACCTACTGACATTCAGAATTTGATGGAACAAGCTGTTGAAGTTAGAAAAAATGCTTACGCACCATATTCGAAATTCAGAGTAGGCGCAGCCCTTCTTTTAGATAACGGTAAAATAGTTTTAGGTTCAAACCAAGAAAATGCCGCTTATCCATCTGGACTTTGTGCAGAGCGGGTAGCAGTTTTCCATGCAGGCGCAGTCTATCCAGATGCAAAAATTTTGAAAATGGCAATTACCGCCGCCTCAGATACGAATACGACATCAACCCCCATACCGCCTTGTGGTTCTTGCAGACAATCTATAGCAGAATATGAAATCCGACAAGAATTCCCAATTGAAATCTATTTCATGGGAGAAGTTGGTTCAATTTACAAATCAGAATCCCTAAAAAATCTACTCCCTTTTATGTTCGACAAAAAATATTTGTAAAATATTTAAAAACTAGCTATTAAATTTTAGTTCTAAGTTGGAATGTCTTATTTTTGCATCCCGACCCTTTCGGGGCGCAAATTTGTGGGAGGAAACTATTTTGCGTTATAGGTACACATTGATAATACAATAACACTTTAGCAAAAGAAAAATTCAGATGAAAGAAGTTACAAAAGAAGTATATTTAAATTGGTATGAAGAGATGCTGCTTTGGAGAAAGTTTGAGGACAAACTCGCAGCATTATATATTCAACAAAAAGTTAGAGGTTTTTTGCATTTATACAATGGTCAAGAAGCAGTTTTAGCTGGTGCATTGCACGCTATGGATTTGACAAAAGACAAAATGATCACGGCTTACAGAAATCACGTTCAGCCAATAGGTATGGGGGTTGATCCTAGACGTGTGATGGCAGAACTTTTAGGAAAAGTTACCGGAACATCAAAAGGAATGGGAGGCTCAATGCATATTTTCTCAAAAGAACACCGTTTTTATGGTGGTCACGGGATTGTAGGCGGACAAATTCCCGTAGGTGCAGGATTAGCGTTTGCAGATAAATATTTTGAAACAGGCGGGGTAACCTTAACGTATTTTGGCGATGGTGCAGCTCGACAAGGGTCATTACATGAAGCCTTCAACATGGCGATGTTATGGAAACTTCCAGTTGTGTTTATTGTGGAGAACAATGGATATGCAATGGGAACTTCTGTAGAAAGAACAGCCAATCATACTGATATTTGGAAACTTGGTTTAGGATACGAAATGCCTTGTGGACCAGTTGATGGAATGAATCCCGTAAAAGTTGCTGAAGCAATGACAGAAGCAATTGACAGAGCTCGTCGTGGGGACGGACCTACTTTTCTGGAGATGAAAACGTACCGATACAGAGGCCACTCGATGTCAGATGCACAATTATATCGTTCGAAAGAAGAAGTAGAAGAATACAAAAAAATAGATCCTATAACGCAAGTTTTAGATATAATTAAAGAGAAGGAATACGCTACCGATGAAGAAATTGGAGCAATAGAAAAGAGAGTAAAAAGTTTAGTAGAAGAATGTGTAAAATTTGCAGAAGAATCTGATTATCCAGAAATTCAACAACTTTACGATGTAGTATACGATCAAGAAAACTATCCATTTTTACCTCATAAATTATAAATAAATTATGGCAACAATAATTACAATGCCTCGTTTGAGCGATACAATGACCGAAGGGACGGTAGCAACTTGGATTAAAAAAGTAGGTGATAAAATCAGCGAAGGAGATATCCTTGCCGAAATTGAAACGGACAAAGCTACAATGGAATTCGAATCCTTCAATGAAGGAACGCTCTTATACATAGGCATTCCGGAAGGAGACACGGCACCGGTAGATTCTCTATTAGCAATTATAGGAGATGAAGGCGAAGATGTTTCTGCTTTAATCGCTGGAAAAACAGATGATGCTGCTCCAAAGGAAAAAGAAGAATCAAAAGATACTGAAGAAACAGCGGAAGCAACTCCTGAAGCTGAAAAACAAGAAACAAAACCCAAATCTGCCGCTTTACCAGAAGGAGTCATAGTTGTCACTATGCCTCGTTTAAGCGACACCATGACCGAAGGTACCGTGGCTACCTGGTTAAAAAAAGTAGGCGATGCAGTTGCCGAAGGTGACATCCTTGCTGAAATCGAGACAGACAAAGCAACAATGGAATTCGAATCTTTCAATGAAGGATCTTTATTGTATATCGGAATCGAGGAAGGAAATTCAGCACCAGTAGACAGCCTTTTAGCAATTATCGGACCAGCAGGTACGGATATTAGCGGAGTTGCTGAAAATTATAAAACTGGAGGAGCGCCAGAAGCAGCTCCAAAAGTCGAAAAAGAGGAAGAAAAAGAGGAAGAAAAAAAAGTTACTCCGACAGAAAAAACAGCAGAACCAGTTGCTCAGGAAGCATCAACTGATGGTCAACGAATTTTAGCATCACCATTAGCAAAGAAAATTGCAAGTGATAAAGGAATTCAATTGACTCAAGTAAAAGGTTCTGGTGAAAACGGACGTATTGTAAAAAGCGATATTGAAAACTTTACCCCACAAGCTGCTGCTGCTGCACCAGCAACTGCAACTGCCCCAGCGAAAACAGAAACTGCAGCTGCTACAAAACCATTTGTACCGGCAGGAGAAGTTTTCACAGAAGAAATCAAGAATTCGCAAATGCGAAAAATCATAGCCAAACGTTTAGCAGAGTCTTTATTCACAGCTCCACATTACAACTTAGTTATAGAAGTGGCTATGGA
This sequence comes from Flavobacterium sp. W20_MBD1_R3, assembly GCF_052119725.1. Lineage (NCBI taxonomy): Bacteria > Pseudomonadati > Bacteroidota > Flavobacteriia > Flavobacteriales > Flavobacteriaceae > Flavobacterium > Flavobacterium sp. W20_MBD1_R3. The sequence goes on along the minus strand of NZ_JBGQOR010000008.1, from coordinate 12,879 downwards.
TGAAGCAATGAAATCAAGAGTCATCATTAACAGCGTTCCGGACACAAAAGTATCGTTTAACGATATGGTGATCAAAGCGTGTGCAATGGCTTTGAAAAAACATCCAAAAGTGAATTCACAATGGAGAGAAGACTCAATTCTTATTAACCATCATGTGAATATTGGGGTTGCTGTAGCGGTCGAAGACGGATTAGTAGTTCCAGTATTACGTTTTACAGATGCTATGAGTTTATCTCAAATTGGCGGAAGCGTAAGAGATCTTGCAGGAAGAGCTAAAAACAAAAAATTATTACCTACAGAAATGGAAGGAAGTACTTTTACAGTTTCTAATCTTGGAATGTTTGGTATTACTGAATTCAACTCTATCATTAACCAACCAAATTCTGCTATCTTATCCGTAGGAGCTATTGTAGAAAAACCAGTGGTGAAAAATGGCCAAATTGTTGTAGGAAATACAATGATGTTATCTTTAGCTTGCGACCACAGAACAATTGATGGCGCAACGGGAGCTCAATTTTTACAAACATTGAAACAATTTATAGAAAACCCAGTTACGATGCTTGCATAATAACTCGGTTCTTAAAATACAAATCCCGTCTTGTTTCTAAAACTTGACGGGATTTTTTATTTGTTCTTCTCCTCAATCCAACGCGACATATATTTTGTGCTTTTTAAAGTATGGTGTTGTAACATGGAACCCATAAAATTATTCAATCGATGCTGCGGTAAATTAGAGCGTAAAAATTCTATTTTAACACTAAAATTACTCTCGAACAAAACTTTTAAATAGCGTTGATTGATAATTTCCAATCCATTTTGTTGGGCTTCAAGCCAAATTGTTTTGTCTTGATACAAATGTATTGCGCTATATACAAAATCAGCTACATCATCCGTACTAAAACCATTCCAAGGCAAATCACCATGCATGGATTCTGAACCAATGAAAGTCGTAACACTTGGCGTTCCGCATTGCATCGCTTCCAATAATTTTCCTTTAATCCCTGCACCAAAACGCAAAGGAGCCAAAACCACTCGTGCTTGCTTAACTACTTCTTGCGCATCAATAGCTCGGCCCTTAATCAAAAAGCCTTCTTTCTTATTATGCAGTTGCATTACTTTTTGCGAGGGATAAGCACCATAAACATTCAAAACGGCTTCTGGCAAACGTTTTTTAATCATAGGCCAAATTGTATCTTTTAAATATTGAACGGCATTCCAATTAGGCTCATGAAGAAAATTTCCGATAAAAATAAAGTCTTTCCGATCTTCGAAAATTGGTAATTCCTGAATTTCAGTATCGTCAATTGGCTCCAATAAAAAAGGTAAATAATATAATAAGGATTTATCAATTTTAAAAGTAGATTCTAGTAGTTCCATCTCAAATTCTGAAATCATCAAAGACAAATCACAACGCAAAATACTGGCAATTTCCCGTTTGGCGACGTCTTCAACAAATAAATCGGTTGCAATAAAAGAACGGTTTTCTTTGAAAGCTTTCTGACGAGCCAAACGCAAACAATGTAAGTCTTCAGTATCCAATAATCGTAACGCATCAGGACAATTTTCGGCAACGCGCCAACCAAATTGTTCTTCCATCATAAAACGGTCAAACAAAACCACATCCGGATTCAGTTCTTTTATAAAAACATCAAAACTAGAATTATTAAGTTCTATAGATTTTTTATCAACTACATATTCACCTAAATCAACCATGAAATCGCTGTCTTGCGCTGGACTGGCAAACATAATACTAAAACCTTGCGCTTTAAAAAGTGAAATCAGTTGCATCATCCTTCCTCCTGCTGCTGACGAATTAGGCTCTGGCCATACAAAACCGATAATTAAAAGCTTTTGAACTTGATTCATATTATTATAAAATTTCATTTGCAAAATAATGCTATTTTGAGTTCAATACGGTCATTAGAACCAAAAATAGATTATAAAACACTAATTTTGTAGCAAATAAATTTCATCATCATGTTAGGATTAAAATTAGCCACAGACCCACGTTGGGTAAATATAGTTGAATCAAATATAGAAGAAATATTAACGGATCATGCTTGGTGCGAGCAAAAAGCTGCTTCTAATGCGATAAGTTTAGTTACTTATAATTCGGAACATGAGGAATTAGTGACCGAAATGTTAATCATTGCAAAAGAAGAATTAGACCATTTGCAATTGGTTCATAATTTAATAAAAAGCAAAGGATTGACCTTAGGCAGAGAAAGGAAAGATCATTATGTAAATGAACTTTTTAAATTCATGAAAAAAGATGGCAGCCGAAAAGATGCACTTTGTGACCGATTGTTGTTTTCTGCAATGATTGAAGCCAGAAGCTGTGAACGATTTAAAGTTTTATCAGAAAACATAAAAGATGTTGAATTGGCTACTTTCTATAGAGATTTAATGATTTCCGAAGCGGGGCATTACACTACTTTTCTGGGATTTGCACGCAAATATGCTGACAATATAGATGTAGACAAACGCTGGAAGGAATGGATCGAATTTGAAACCTCGATTATCACAAACTATGGTAAACAAGAAACTATCCACGGTTAGATAAAAAAAATAATATCACATTAAACAAAAACAGGATGCCAATAAGCATCCTGTTTTTTGTATACTTAAAATCAAGTACATTATTTTACAATCATAAACTCAGATCGTCTGTTTAAGGCATATTCTAATTCAGTGCACTTATCTTGACAATCAATTTTTGGTAGTGATTCACCGTATCCGGTTCCTAAAATCCTAATCGAATTGATACCTTTAGAAATAATATATGCACCAGTAGATTGCGCTCTTCTCTCGGATAAATCTAAATTATATTCATTCGTTCCTCTGGAATCAGTATGCGCTTTTACATGAATTTTAATTGCATCGTTTTGCGACATAACATAAACCAATTTATCAAGTTCTACTGCACCACGATCTGTAATATCGCTTTTATTAGAATAAAAATAAATAGGATTTAGTATGATTTCTGTTTCTGTAACAATAACATCAATAGGCTCTAATGTAGCTTCGATACTCATTTTGCCCTGAATACTTGAGGTAGAAAATGATTTAGTAATATAGCCGTCTTTATAAACTTCTAACGTATACGGCTTTTTACATTCTGCGTTATATAGAACTTCACCACTACTGTCAGATATTTGGGTTTCTAAAATAGTTTTGTTGGCATCCAAAATAACAACTCTGGAATTTTCTAATAATTCACCTGTTTTAGCATTTTTAACCGCAACAAAAATTTGAGCATTACAGATTGGAGTCGCGCTATAAATATGATCTTTACCGGAACGGTTACTGGAAACATATCCTAAATTTTTATCTGTATTAAAAGTAAAAGCGAAATCATCTTTCTCCGTATTTACTGGTTTTCCAAGATTATTGGGTTCCAAATCTTTATTTAAATCCACCGAAAAAACATCTAAACCTCCAAAACCCGTTAGTCCATTTGATGAAAAGTACAAAATAGAATCATCTGTTACAAAAGGAAAATTCTCATCACCCATTGTGTTGATTTTACTTCCCAAATTTTCTGGTATTCCAAATGTTCCATCATTGTTCACCATTACTTTCCAAATGTCAGTTCCCCCTAAAGAGCCAGGCATATTAGAAGCAAAATAAAGGACTTTACCCTCTTTATCTACCGATGGATTGCCCGTAGAATAACTTTTACTATTGAATGGTAACGGGATTATGTTGCTCCATTTCCCATTTTCTTTCACTGCTTTATAAAGATTGACTTGACCAAACTTTAGCTTATGTGTTTTATCTTTTTCAAATAATTTATCCTTGAAACTTTCACTTGAAAAGTAAACAACTGTACCGTCTTTAGTCATAGTCAACGGACCTTCATGAAACCTACTATTTAATTCATTAACAGGAATTGGTTCTGAGTAACTCCCATCAGCATTATAAGTAGATTGGTAAATATCCAAATACGGTTCGTTATTCCAACCGTATAGTTTGTTACTTTCATTTCTGGCACTTGCAAAATAAAGAGCATCGCTATAAAGAACGGCACCAAAATCAGACCGTTCTGAATTCACTGCAATTCTATTGACGTCAAATCGTTTTTCTATAGCATTTAAATCCATTTGGTAATTTGGATTTTTATTAAACGTAATTGCCCGCTGATCATTAGGCGCAACCTTAGAAAATGCTTTCATTTGTGCATTTGATTCTGCATATTTACCGTTAGATTTAAGCATTTGAGCATATCTATAATAGGTTTCCGCATCTTGCTGCGATTGTATCGCTTTAGCATACCACCTTTCAGATTCTGTAGTATTTTGCATATAAAAATAACTATCGCCGAGTTGTTTGCTCAAATAGGCATCGGAATTCCCTTTTTCGACTAATTCGATATATTCTTTGGCCGCTTCAACATAATCGTAGCTTTCAAATAATTTATCAGCATTCTTAGTCTCTTTATTTTGTGCGCAAAGTGAAAAACTCGCTAACACAAAAAACAATAATATTGTATTTTTTTTCATTACGTTGAGTAATTAAATTTTAGAAAAATCTAGGGGAACGGGACACTTTTTTCGATTCAAATAAATCATATAACAATATGAATTCATGTGACGAAGGCGCAGTAACTTTTAAATCCGAAACGATATGATCATAAGCGTATCCGATTCTTAATTCTGGAGTCACTGCAAAATTAATCATTCCGCCAAAACTGTCTTGCAATCTGTATGTTGCCCCAATCTCGAACTTTTCCTGATATAAAAAATTAGCTGACAAGTCTAAGGAGGGAGTCACATCAAAGGCTGATTTCAGCATAAATGAAGGCTTAAATTTCAGTTCATAATTAACATCAAAAACATAACCTGCCGTTAAAAAATAATGCGATACATCTGAGCCATATTCACGCCCGTTATAATCTAAATGCGCTGCTTTTAACATATTAGGAAGTGATAATGCCACATAATATTTGTCTGTATAATAAAACAAACCTGTCCCTAAATTCAGTGAAGTGTCATTAATATCTTCTCCAAAGATACCTTCTGTTGGGTCCGGCAAGCTCGATTGAATATCTCTAAGTCCCACTTTATGGAAAGAAACTCCAGCTTTTAGACCAAATGCCAATCGCTGCGTATCTCCTAATTTCAATGTATAGGAGAAATCTCCAAATACGTTTTGCTCAGTTACCGGTCCTATTTTATCTGAAATAAAAGAGATACCAATTCCAACATTTTTACCCGCTGGAGCATGGCCAGAAAAAGTAAATGAAGCTGGAGAACCTTCAATATTAACCCATTGTTTTCTATATAAAAGTCCTAGAGAGAGGTTCTCTTTTGAACCTGCATAGGCTGGATTGATAACATTCATATTATACATATATTGAGTATAATGTGGATCTTGTTGTGCTTTTACATCTATACAAGTGAAGAGTGTTAAAAGCGACATCAATAGTATTTTGTTCATATCTATATATTTTTCAGTTTATGAGTCGACTAAAAATTGCTGTGGACTAATAAATACATTAATTACTGTTTTTCTCTAATCAAATAAATCCAACCTGTTTTTGGCTCGCCGCTATTAAATTCAATCACATAATAATAAGTAGCACCTGGAAGATCTTCTCCTTTATTTGACTGGCCTTTCCATTGGTCTGTATAATTCTGCTGACTATAAACCTTAATACCGTATCTGTTAAATATTTCCAGTTTTTTGACGTCCATCAAACTTAAATCGAAGAAATCATTTGAACCGTTTCCATCTGGAGAAATTCCTTTTTGAATATTACAATAAGCAGATTCAACTATCACATTCGCAGATGTTTCACAACCTGTAGCTACAGAAGTCACTGTGAGCGAATAGACTGCAGGAAAAACTATTTCTCCAGTAGGAGTTGAAGCGATGACGTCAGTAACATTTAAAACATTTGAATTTGTTCCAACAAGATTTCCATCTTTATCTTTCCATTGATAAGAAACCTCATTTGAATCGTATGAACTTGACATAGGATTTGCTGTTAAAATATATTCCTTATTTTCACAGTCACCTATCGTTTCAAATTGTATTTGTGGAGGAATCGCATTTATAGTTATTTCAGAACCGACAGTTATACACGCAATACTAGCAGTAAATCGTACACTCATGATGTATTTACCTGAAGCCAAATTATTAAAAACAGGACTGTTTTGATAACCACTACCTATACTGTATTGAACATCTGCTTGTGTACTAATTGTAATACTTCCAGAACGTACCAAGCAAGTTGGTTGTGTAACTTGTACCAAAGTTGGAGTTGACGGCAATAACGGAAGTGGATTAACAGTTACACCCGCCATACTTATAACAGAACATGTATTGTCAGCAATATTTCTAACATACAATAGGTAATTATTTGGTGCTAATCCTGAAAATGTATTTGAGGTTTGATAGGTTGAACCATTCAAACTATACTCAACTCCAGATTGAGCAACTATGGTAATAGTTCCCGAAGGAATCGCACAAGTTGGTTGAATCACAGTTGTCGCAGTTGGTACGACAGGAAGAAGTGGAATAGCATTAATAATAATTACTGATACCGATTGAGCTGCACAAGTATTATCCACTGTATTTCTTACATACAATGTGTAATTATTTGGAACCAATCCTGAAAAAGTATTCGAAGATTGGTACGTTACCCCGTTCAAACTGTACTCTACGCCAAGTTGTGTTGTTATTGCAATACTTCCTGATGGAGTCGCACAAGTTGGTTGCACTACGCTAGCCGTTGTCGGAACAATTGGAGGAAGTGGAATAGCATTAATTGTAATTGCAGCAGATGAAGGTGTAACACAAGTATTATCTGCTGTGTTTCTTACATACAAAGTATAATTATTTGGAACCAATCCTGAAAAAGTATTCGAAGATTGATACGTAGTACCATCCAAACTGTATTCAACTCCCGATTGCGTCGTGATGGAAATACTTCCCGATGGAATCGCACAAGTAGGTTGCACCACGCTAGCCGTTGTCGGAACAATTGGAGGAAGTGGAATAGCATTAATTGTAATTGCAACAGATGAAGGCGTTACACAAGTATTATCCGCTGTGTTTCTTACATACAAAGTATAAGTATTTGGAGCCAATCCTGAAAAGATATTCGAAGATTGATATGTTGTTCCATCCAAACTGTATTCTACTCCCGATTGTGTGGAAATGGAAATACTTCCTGATGGAGTCGCGCAAGTTGGTTGCACCACGCTAACCGTTGTTGGTACGACAGGAGGAAGTGGAATAGCTTTAATAGTAATTGTTGATACTGATTGAGCTGCACACGTATTATCCACTGTATTTCTTACATACAAAGTATAATTATTTGGAGGCAATCCTGAAAAAGTATTCGAAGATTGATACGTTGTACCATCCAAACTGTATTCTACTCCCGATTGTGTTGTGATGGAAATACTTCCTGATGGAGTCGCACAAGTTGGTTGCACTACGCTAACCGTTGTCGGAACAATTGGTGGAAGTGGAACCGCATTAATTGTAATTGCAGCAGATGAAGGTGTAACACAAGTATTATCCGCTGTGTTTCTTACATACAAAGTATAGTTATTTGGAGCCAATCCTGAAAAAGTATTCGAAGATTGATATGTTGTGCCATCCAAACTGTATTCAACTCCCGATTGTGTCGTGATGGAAATACTTCCTGATGGAGTTGCACAAGTTGGTTGCACCACGCTCGCCGTTGTCGGAACAATTGGAGGAAGTGAAATAGCATTAATTGTGATAACTGCTGATGAAGGCGTAACACACGTATTATCTGCTGTGTTTCTCACATACCAAGTATAATTATTTGGAGCCAATCCTGAAAATGTATTCGAAGATTGATATGTTGTGCCATCCAAGCTGTATTCTACTCCCGATTGTGTTGTGATGGAAATACTTCCTGATGGAGTCGCGCAAGTTGGTTGCACCACGCTCGCCGTTGTCGGAACAATCGGAGGAAGTGGAACCGCATTAATGGTAATTACTGATAACGAAGGCGTAACACACGTATTATCTGCTGTGTTTCTTACGTACAGAGTATAATTATTTGGAGCCAATCCTGAAAAAGTATTCGAAGATTGATATGTTGTTCCATCCAAACTGTATTCTACTCCCGATTGTGTCGTGATGGAAATACTTCCGGATGGAATTGCACAAGTTGGTTGCACTACGCTAGCCGTTGTCGGAACAACTGGAGGAAGCGGAATAGCATTAATTGTAATTACTGATGAAGAAGGCGTAACACACGTATTATCTGCTGTGTTTCTTACATACAAAGTATAATTATTTGGTGTCAATCCTGAAAAAGTATTCGAAGATTGATATGTTGTTCCATCCAAACTGTATTCTACTCCCGATTGTGTTGTGATGGAAATACTTCCTGATGGGATTGCACAAGTTGGTTGCACTACGCTAGCCGTTGTCGGAACAATTGGAGGAAGTGGAACCGCATTAATTGTAATTGCAGCAGATGAAGGTGTAACACACGTATTATCTGCTGTGTTTCTTACATACAACGTATAATTATTTGGAGCCAATCCTGAAAAGGCATTCGACGATTTATACGTTGTGCCATCCAAACTATATTCTACTCCTGATTGTGTAGCAATTGAAATACTTCCTGATGGAGTCGCGCAAGTTGGTTGCACTACGCTAGCTGTTGTCGGAACAACTGGAGGAAGTGGAATAGCATTAATCGTAATTACTAATGATGAAGGCGTAACACACGTATTATCCGCTGTGTTTCTTACATACAAAGTATAATTATTTGGAGCCAATCCTGAAAAAGTATTCGAAGATTGATACGTTGTGCCATCCAAACTGTATTCTACTCCTGTTTGTGTCGTGATGGAAATGCTTCCCGATGGTATTGCACAAGTTGGTTGCACTACATTAGCCGTTGTCGGAACAACTGGAGGAAGTGGAACTGCATTAATTATAATTACAGATGATGAAGGTGTAACACACGTATTATCCGCTGTGTTTCTTGCATACAAAGTATAATTATTTGGAGCCAATCCTGAAAAAGTATTTGAAGATTGATACGTTGTACCATCCAAACTGTATTCTACTCCCGATTGTGTCGTGATGGAAATACTTCCCGATGGTATTGCACAAGTTGGTTGCACTACGCTAGCCGTTGTCGGAACTACTGGAGGAAGCGGAACCGCATTAATTGTAATTACTGATGAAGAAGGCGTAACACACGTATTATCTGCTGTGTTTCTTACATACATAGTATAATTATTTGATGTCAATCCTGAAAAAGTATTCGAAGATTGATACGTTGTGCCATCCAAACTGTATTCTACTCCCGATTGCTTCGTGATGGAAATACTTCCTGATGGAGTTGCACAAGTTGGTTGCACTACGCTCGCCGTTGTTGGAACCACCGGAGGAAGTGGAACCGCATTAATTGTAATTAGTGATGATGAAGGTGTAACACACGTATTATCCGCTGTGTTTCTTACATACAACGTATAATTATTTGGAGCCAATCCTGAAAAGGTATTCGAAGATTGGTACGTTGTTCCATCTAAACTATATTCTACTCCTGTTTGCGTCGCGATGGAAATACTTCCAGATGGAGTCGCACAAGTTGGTTGCACTACGCTAGCCGTTATCGGAACAATTGGAGGAAGTGGAACCGCGTTAATGGTAATTACAGATGATGAAGGCGTAACACAAGTATTATCTGCTGTGTTTCTTACATACAAAGTATAATTATTTGGAGCCAATCCTGAAAAAGTATTCGAAGATTGATACGTTGTACCATCCAAACTGTATTCAACTCCAGATTGTGCCGTGATGGAAATACCTCCTGATGGGATTGCACAAGTTGGTTGCACTACGCTAGCCGTTGCTGGAACTACTGGAGGAAGTGGAATCGCATTAATTGTCACAGCAGCTGATGGAACCGAAGGGCAATTATTTAAACCCGTTACAGTAAACGTATAAGTTGTGGATGCTGTTAAATTACTGAATTCATAACTACTTCCCGATCCTGTAACAGGACTACCTATGGATGGAGTGATTGTCCAATTACCAACCGAAGGCAAGTCATTCAATACAACACTACCTGAATTATCTGCACAAGTTGGCTGAGTTATAGAAACAACAACAGGGGGAAGAGTTATTTTGTAATCTACAGTGATATCAGCGGTTGAAGGAGTACACTGACCATTTGAAATCGTCCAAGTAAACACATAAATACCCTCAGCATTAACTGTTGCTGTTGAAGATCCATTTGTAATATCACTAAACGTAACGTCACCAGGACCGGATTTTTTAGACCAAGAACCTGTACCAACAGCTGGGGTATTCCCTCCCAAAGAATCGCTGGTTAAAATACATTTAGACTGATTTCCTCCAACGGTAGCAATCGAAGGGTTTTCAACAAAACTCATAGTAATATTTGCTTCAGCATAACAAGGTGTTAATGCAGATGAAGCAACTACGACTGGATTCGAATCTTTAACATTAAAATCTATAGCACCATTGCCATAATCTAAATTACTGGTTCTTTCAGGACTTAAAAAAGAATTTGTAACCAAATAATTTGTTTCATCTTGATCAGCCATAGTCATAGCGAAGAATTTAATATCACCTGTGGTATAACCGATAAGAGATTTTAAAATTTCAACTTCAAAGCCCAAACTATAATCATTAATACCAGTGTTGTTTTTGTTCACTCCCATCACTGAAGAGGGGCTTCCTGTTGCAACGGTACTTATATTAGTCTTAATTGAAGTACCTGTTTTTAATTCAATTAAATCTGCAGTATAATTACTTTCACCTAAATCCGTTCCAATAGCTAAACAATAATCTGCCTGAAAATAAGAGTCAAAAAAACTAAGAGTATTGTTAAAGAAATTAAATGCATTAACCAAAGGTATTGTCCCATTTTCATCACCGTAATCAGTAACATTAAATCCACCAGCTTTAGTATCCAAAAAGACTAAAATTCTTCTGTTACTGAGCACTTTCCCTAGTACACCAAATGTTAATTTATCTTCTGTAGGGCTTATTTTTAATGAATTAATATATCCTGTAGATGCGCCAGCAGACAATGGAGCACTAAGAAAATTATCTTCTAATGACCCTGTGCCCCATGCTTTTTCTGTAACATTACCATCAAAACTTACAGCATATCTTGTTCTTACCCTAACAACTTGACCGTCTGTTAATGTATTAGTAACAAACACTTTATTTGTTGACATACTTTGTTTTACGACCCCGTCTACTGAAAACTCAAACAAATCACCACCACCAGTAGCAGTGAAAGTTACTGCTGTTCCTAGACATAAAGTCAACGAACCATAATGAGCAGGGGAAACAGCCAGAGTAACATCAGGAGGAATAACGTAAACAGAAGCGACGACAGGCACGCGAATACTAACATCAGCCCCTAATCTACTTTGCACATAATAAGTACGAGTGGTATTGATGTTAGGACTATAAACATTACCCGTGTAAATTGGTATACCAGCCGTTTGAGATGTATACCATTCAATGGTTTCTGTACCATTAGATCCAAAAGCAGAAATATTAACTTGTACTGAATTCAATCCATCACCGCATGTACTCCCTGCGATAGTATTAGGAGGTGGTAATGCAACTACTGCTTTTAAATTCTGTAGATAATTAATTTTCTTTATCCGATTAATATTAGTTTCCAACGAAATAGAACACGAAATTAATTTCAAATCAAAATCATGGACTACTACATTAATATTTAAATTCTCGGCTCTTGAACTAAAACTAAATAATGAATGAAATAGTAAAAATAAAAGTATTTTTTTCCTCATAAGCTGCAAGTTGTGACCAAATAAAATGGTTATAATTAAAAAAAAAGAGTGTAAATTTAAAATCTAAAAATATATATTTAAATTGATTAATCACTAAAATATTGATTAAAAATTAACTGATAGCAAAAACAAATAGTACTTATACCGATAAACATATTATACTTATCCCAAATATCTACTATATCGATTATTAAAAAATTATATAATCACTTTTTACTAGAATACAATCTAAAACGATTGCGTGTTATAAATGTAAAATATCCCAAAGTCACTATTGAAAATAATATAAGGAAATTTATAAGAGGCATGCAAAAAATAAAAATATTTAATAGTCAAGACCTATAAAATTTGCTAAACAATTTAATAGTGATCAGGCTTTTGCGAATAGAATACGAAAAAATCATCAATTGAAAAGTAGTATGTATAAAATTCTAGCTCTACTACAAGTTAAATTCGAAAAGATTATAAAAGAGCTTGCAATACTTGCCACCACACCAAATAACCGATGACTAATTGGCTTGTAGATAAAATAAATTTTGGCTTAAAATAGGAATTCTACATTCGATTATGTTTGACTACAATGGCAAAAAAACGAATCAAGACAAAAAGTTATAGGGAAATATTAAATTTCGGCCTTTGCATTTTAAAATAAAACGCATGCAAGATTCGTATAGCGAACTTATCAAAATAGTAATACCAGAGATTATTGTGGATTATTTTGATTTGACTTCTTATAAAAAAGCAGAAGAAAAACTTCATTTGTGTTTAAAAGAAATTAATTCGATTCCTAAAGAGTATCTACAAATAAATTAAGCCCTAAAGGATTTTTTGATGAAATAGCCGTTCAAGATTTTTCAATTCGCGCACACCAAGTAGATCTTCATATCCCACGCAGAAGGTGGTTCATTGAAGAAACTGGGCAGGTCGTCTATAAAGATTGGAATTTAGTAGCAGACTAGACTCGGGTAACACAGTAATTCGCCTAATTATGGCTGCCCATAGGTTTTGGGATTGAAGCGATTGATGCTATATTTTGCGAAGCCTTCGAAGAGATAAAAAACAAAAAACCCCATTC
>NZ_JBGQOR010000007.1:0-160355 GCF_052119725.1 Flavobacterium sp. W20_MBD1_R3 | reverse complement strand
CGTCCCATCCACACTCAATTGGAACCACACCACCCCCTCAACATCCGCAATCCATTCCCCCTTTAGGGGGCAAGGGGGTAGGGCAAGGGGTAGGGCAAGAACCATTCTCATCTCGAGCACAATGTCATTAAGTAAAGAATTCGTCAGTTCGAGTTGAGCCGTAATTTACGATAGAAAATTGCTGCGAAGTATCGAGAACACTTGTGTTTTAAAGACTTCTCGATACAATTTTAAACAGTAAAGCTTTCGCATTACTATTCAAAATTACTCGAAGTGACGGTTACTCCACACCACCAAGACACGAACAAAACAAAAAAATCCGCGCCAATCCGCTCAATCCGTCAAATCCGCGTCCCATCCACACTCAATTGGAACCACACCACCCCCTCAACATCCGCAATCCATTCCCCCTTTAGGGGGCAAGGGGTCCCCCCCCGCACTCCAATATCTAAACACCTCATAATAAGCAATTAACAAAAATGGGGAGTAAACTCTCTGATTCCATTTAGTAAACTCTCCAATTTAAGCGGGGCTTCCAAACGAATACCAACTAATTTTGAAAAATAATTACAAAAGACCGCATTCATACCTAAGATAAGAAACAACAAGAAGGAGCAATGATGACAACAAGCAGACAAGTCGTAAAAGCAAGAGACATCCAAAACTTTTTTGGCAAAAAAGAGCGCCAGAGTTTCAAGATGATGGGCGAATTGAGAAAACACTTTCTCAAAAAAGCGTTCCAGCCTATTACCATTGGGGACTTTTGTCAATACTATAATGTGAAGTCGGAAGAACTCAATTATGCCATGCAGGCCACTGACGAATTTGAAAATAAAAATGCTGCTAAAAGAAAAACCCAAAATAACCCCATACAGCAGCAAAGTACGGCAGAGACCAACACCGACCAGTGCCAAAATGTAAAACAAGAAAAAACAAAACCCTATACCTTCAGCAAAGTAAACTGGTAAAAACGATTACAACCCTGTTTTTAGGACGTTCTAACTACATCTTATTGCCCAACAGTCAAATAAATGAGCCCACAGATATACAAACTCATAAATAACTGCTATTTTTGTATCGTTAAAAAAAAATCGCAGTAGCTTCATGTACAAATCCTATTTCAAAAGAACCATCGACGGGGTCGGAGCAGTAATCGGACTGTTGCTATTGGCGCCAATATTCATTGCCGTTACCGTTGGCCTGTATTTCGCCAACAATGGAAAACCCTTTTTCTTTCAACAACGTCCTGGCAAAAAGGGCCAACTCTTTAATATCATCAAGTTCAAAACGATGAATGATAAAAAAGACGATGATGGAGTCCTATTGCCGGATAAGGATAGGCTGACTAAAATAGGGGTTTTTGTGCGCAAAACCTCTTTGGATGAAATCCCGCAACTGCTGAACGTACTGAAAGGAGAAATGAGCCTGATAGGCCCAAGACCACTACTACCCGAATATTTACCGCTGTACAATTCAGTACAACAAAGACGGCATGACGTGAAGCCTGGGATTACGGGATGGGCCCAAGTCAATGGCCGCAATGCAATCAGCTGGGAACAGAAATTTGAATTGGATGTGTGGTATGTAAAGCACCTTTCGTTTAATTTGGATGCTAGAATATTTTTTCTAACCTTCAAAAAAGTACTTGTTCGCGAGGGTATAAATACGGTAAACACAGCTACAACAGAACCATTTAAAGGAAATTAATATGTATTTATTTGGCGCCAGCGGGCACTGCAAAGTTATAATTGACATTATCGCTTCTACACCAGATTTAACGATTGAAGGAATAGTAGATGACCATCCCAAGCATGATGATATTTTTACTATTCCTGTTTACAACACAAAAATATTTCAAACCTTTTCAGATAAGCAAGTTATTGTTTCTGTGGGAGATAATAGCACCAGAAAAAAAATTGTTAACCAGTTATTAGCTCAATATCCTATCGCTGTTCATACCAGAGCTATAGTATCAAACCATGCTTTTATTGGCGAGGGTACCGTTATCATGGCAGGGGCTGTAATAAATCCAGATGCAGTTATTGGGCAGCATTGCATCATTAATACAGCAGCAGTGATTGAACACGAATGCAAAATAAGTAGTTTTGTACACATTTCTCCCCAGGCGGCCTTAGCAGGAGACGTTACAGTAGGTGAGGGAACCCACATAGGCATAGGAGCTGTAATAATTCAAGGAATCAAAATTGGGAAATGGGCAACCATAGGAGCCGGAGCAGTGGTTATTAGTGACGTTCCGGATTATGCAGTAGTGGTAGGAAATCCAGGTAAAATTATAAAATACAACATAGAACATGAATAATTCAAAAATATGGCTTTCTTCCCCACACATGGGCGGAACCGAACAAAAATATGTACAGGAAGCTTTTGATACCAATTGGGTAGCTCCGTTAGGACCAAATGTTACGGGCATGGAACAGGATCTGGAAACCTATTTGGGCAATGATGCTGCCGTTGGTGCTTTGAGCTCCGGAACAGCAGCCATTCACTTAGGACTTGTGCTGTTAGGCGTGCAAGCAGGCGATGTCGTACTGTGTCAGAGCATGACGTTTTCCGCCTCGGCAAATCCTATTTTATACCAAGGTGCTACGCCCGTATTTATTGATAGCGAATGGGAGACTTGGAACCTATGTCCGATAGCGCTCGAGGAAGCCATCGTGTGTGAAATAGCCAAAGGAACCAAACCCAAAGCCATTATAGCCGTGCATTTATATGGCGTTCCGTACCAAATTGAAGCAGTTCGTGCCGTTGCCGATGCGTACCAAATACCCATACTAGAAGACAGCGCCGAAGCTTTAGGAAGCAGTTTCAAAGGACAAAAGTGTGGAACTTTTGGCGATATTGGTGTATTGTCTTTTAATGGCAATAAAATCATCACAACCTCAGGAGGTGGCGCAATTGTGACGCCTACGGCAGCCCTTAAAGAAAAAGCCATTTTTTTTGCTACACAATCGCGTGATGCTGCACCGCATTACCAGCATAGCGAAATAGGCTACAATTACCGCATGAGTAATATTTGTGCCGGTATTGGTCGGGGCCAAATGGAAGTATTGGATGATCATGTGAACCAACGCAGACTAATGCACGATTTCTATGCCACAATTTTTAAAGAAATTCCGGGGGTTACAGTGTTTACGGCACCGAATGCCGACTATTTTGCTAATTATTGGCTGAGTGCAATTTTAGTAGATCCTAAAAAAACCAACGGAATAACCAGAGAAACTATTCGATTGGCACTAGAAGTTGAAAACATCGAGTGCCGACCGTTGTGGAAACCGATGCACTTGCAACCCGTTTTTGAAAAATACGCATTCTACGGGACTACAGTGGCTGAAGAACTTTTTGAAAATGGACTGTGTCTGCCTTCAGGCTCTAACCTAACCAACGAAGACCGGGATAGAATAAAGAGTGCCTTACTGAATTTATTGGTCTCAGAGAGAGTTTAAAACGATGCGCTTAAGTGTATTTTGCTTTAACTTCTAAAAATAGTTGCCACCGATTCGCAAGTTAAAACCATAGAATTATAAAAAATTTGCGAATCTGCGGTTTAACTTTTCCGTTCAGGCTTGTAATCGTGAAGGCTTTACGTCTGCGAACAAAAATTATGGCCGGCAAATTCATAATGGTTTATTGCATCAAAATCCAGCAATATAATTATTTAAGCCACTAATCGTGAAAGCTGTTATTTCTTTGTCTATTTTTTAAAAGGTTTGGCCACAGATGACGCGGATTAAACGAATTTATTTTTTCCCTTTTCTCCTCCACCAACTCAAAATTTAAATTATTAGTATATTTTTTGAAATTATAATGTAAAAATTAATACTTCAATCTTTACATTTTACATTCGCAACAGATTTGGAGTTCCTCTTACCAAACAGCTTGCAAGGAATTTATTGGGGGCAATGAGTTTATTTAGTTACAGCAAGCTGTTTTTGGTAAGAATATCTAAATTTTTACTTTTTTTTGCCAATCACTGGTAGGCTATACTGTTACGGAATAAACGGATCTACTCTTCTTCTTCTTCTTCTTCTTCTTACTTTCCACTTTTCACCACGAACTAGTAGCCACAGATGCCGCGGTTTAAACGGATCTACTCTTCTTTTAACTACGCACCAAAACGCCATTCACTTCTTTTTTTCTACACCAATAACACTTAAGAATAAGAAAATGTTTTATTTTTGTATATTTGAAAATAATTTGGTTTAAAATCCAAAACCTAAAACCAACCAATTTTGAATGCTGATATAAACAAAAATGTAGCTCAGTTTATTTCTGATTCTTTTTCAAGAATAAATCGAAGACTAAACATGCACAATTTGGCGTATTTACCCCGATGGATTATAGTCATGATTGATTTTATGGTTCTTACCACTTCGTTTATTTTTACTTTTTTGATATTCAAAGGAATAGGAATGAATTACATTATTACGACCCACAGTGTAATTTTACTTTTTAGTTTTTTTGGAACGAATCTGTTTTTCTTTTGGCTGTTCCGAACATACTCCGGGATCATCAGGCACTCTTCTAATATTGATGCGGTGAAATTATTGTTTTCGCAAATGTCGGTTTTGATTATCTTTTTTATTGGTAATTTTCTGTTTGAAGTGTTTTTTAAAGAGAAAGCATTCCTGAACACGGCTCTTTTTATCAATTTAGTGCTGTCTTTTTGTGGGTTATTTTTATACCGAGTAGTGGTGAAGCAAACCTTTGAGTTATATTTTTCAGAAAAAAACACTAATAAATTAATACGAACTATAATATTTGGTACCGATGCCAACGCAATATCGGTTGCCAATGCCTTAAAATTTGAAACCCCCAGCCGTTTTAAAATTGTAGGATTTGTCGATAAGAACAATCAAAATTCCTCTAAACGGATGTTGAATCTGCCAATTTTGATCCAAAAGAAAAAGCTGCCTACTCTAATGCGCTCTGTAGGTGCTGAAAGTGTCATTATAGCCGATAAAAGTTTGTCCAAAGAAGAACAAATTATCATCGTAGATCAGTGTTTAGAATACAATTACAAAGTATTTACCGTCCCTTTGATCTCCGATTGGGAAAATCAAAAAGAAATTTCTCAAAAAGTAAAAACCATTCAGATTGAAGATTTACTGGAAAGAAAACCAATAGTGCTGGACAACAAAGGCATCTCAAAACAACTCAAAGACAAAGTTATTCTGATCAGCGGTGCGGCAGGATCTATAGGAAGTGAAATCGTCCGCCAAATATTAGTTTTTAATCCTAAGAAAATTATTATTCTGGATCAGGCGGAGACCCCGTTGCATCACTTAAAACTGGAAACCGAAAGCATCAATACCACAGCCAAAATACGCACAGTGATCGGGGATGTCAGAAACCGCGAGGCGATGGAGGAGATCTTCAAATCCTACCGTCCGCATGTGGTCTTTCATGCCGCAGCCTACAAACATGTACCGTTGATGGAAGAAAATCCCTGTCAGGCTATTTTTACTAATATTGAAGGAACCAAGAATTTAGCTGATTTGTCCTGTCGCTACAACGTGAAGAAATTTGTGATGGTCTCCACAGATAAGGCCGTAAATCCCAGTAATGTGATGGGAGCAAGCAAGCGAATAGCCGAAAAGTATGTGCAGTCCTTGCAGCTGAAAGATCAGTTGGAGAAAGGTTCCGCAGCGACCAAATTTATTACAACACGTTTTGGAAACGTATTAGGATCTAATGGTTCTGTTGTGCCGTTGTTTACAAAGCAAATTGCCGAAGGAGGGCCGCTGACCATCACCCATAAAGATATTATTCGGTATTTTATGACAATCCCGGAGGCCTGTCAATTAGTGTTGGAAGCCGGTGCAATGGGAAATGGCGGGGAAATCTATATTTTTGACATGGGGAAACCGGTTAAAATTATGGATTTGGCTCGAAAGATGATCAAACTAGCAGGATTCATTCCAGAAAAAGATATTAAAATACAAATTGTGGGTCTACGCCCCGGAGAGAAATTATACGAAGAATTGCTCAACGATACCTCTAAATCGATTCCTACGCACCATGCTAAAATCATGATTGCACAGGAAATTCAGGAAGAGTTTGAAAATCTGCACACTGATGTTGATGAATTAATCAGCATTGCTAATTTGTTTGCCAATGAGTCTATGGTGGCCCAAATGAAAAAGATTGTACCTGAATTTAAAAGTATGAATTCTGCTTATGAAGTGTTAGACAAACAAGAGGAGCCCTTGACTGTTCCTTCTGTGGAAAGCGAACTATAATACTTGTGTTTTTTAAACAGCAGGATCAAATTCCAGTAGATACTTATAAACCAGTAAGTCATCAAGATAAGTAAAGTCTAAAACGTCTCTTTTTTACCTTTCTTATCCGCTCAAAACCATAAAGTTTTCTTTTTTTTGAACAATTAACCAGTTAATCAATTAAACACCTAACAACCTAACAACCTAACCACCTAGCCCTTAGTTCGAGTGTTTTTTGTGAGTTAAAACGAAATGTAACTTCTCGATATGCTTCGCACTCAAAGTGACGAAAATTATAATACAAAACTACTACACCAAACGGCTTATTAGTGAATAATGTAACTGTTCGAACAAACAAACTAAACAATTAACCAATTAACCAATTAACCAGTTAACCGATTAACCATTTAACCGATTAACCACCTAACCCTCAGTTCGAGTATTTTTTGTGAGTTAAAACGGAATGTAACTTCTCGATACGCTTCGCACTCAAAGTGACGAAAATTATAATACAAAACTACTATGCCAAACGGCTTGTTGGCGAAAAATGTAATTCTTCGAAAAAACAAACTAACCAATTAACCAGTTAACCAATTAACCAGTTAACCGATTAAACATTTAACCAATTAACCTCCTAACCATCAGTTACAGTCTTCTTTACGATGTTTTTTATTCAAATTACGACAACTATAAAAAAATAGTACAGAAAACTAATTATACCCAACGGGTGAATGGTTATATTTGCTCCCAAAAAAAATAAAATAGATGAAATATTTTTTCGTATTCAAAAAATTAATCCCTTTTTTCTTTTTAGCAGTATTGTTTTCTTGTGCTTCAAAAAAAGACATGATTTATTACCAAGATGTTGATAATTTGGGAACTCAGGAAAAATCAAATTCCTATGAAATTAAAATACAACCCGATGATCTGCTAATGATACTAGTGTCAGCGGAAGATCCTGAAATAGCCATGCCGTTCAATTTAGCAATGGCTAACGTTGCTTCTGCAGCTAGACCTGATGCTGTGGGACAACAAAGTTCACTATTGTATTTAGTGGATGCCCAAGGGTATATACAATTTCCGATTTTAGGAAAATTAAAAGTAAGCGGATTAACCCGATCAGATTTTCTAAGCAAATTACAGGATCAGATAGGAAACTATATTAAAAGTCCTATTGTTAATTTGCGCATCATGAATTTTAAAGTATCTGTGCAAGGGGAAGTTACTGCTCCCGGAACCTTTGCAATAGTGTCAGAACGTGTTACCTTAGTTGAAGCTCTGACGTTGGCTAAGGATTTGACTGTTTATGGTAAACGAAACAATATATTGGTTATACGAGAAATCGATGGTGTTAAATCGTACAACAGAGTTGATATTACTAAAGTAGGCTTTATGAATTCTCCCTTTTATTATTTGGCTCAGAATGATGTGGTTTATGTAGAGCCCAACCAGAACAAAATAAATGGATCGGCAATAGGACCAAGTACCAGTATCATTTTCTCGATAACTTCTATCTTGGTTGCCTTAGCGACACTTATAATTACTACTTCAAAATAAAGCGCTTTCATGGAAAATAATTTATTAAACGATAATTCAGATCAAGATTTTCAAATCAGAGCTATTATAGAGCAATATGCATCGCATTGGAAATGGTTTGTATTAGGAGCCTTCATCAGTTTGTCTTTCGCTTATGTCTATTTACGATATACTGTTCCGCAGTACCGAGCCTCCACCACCATATTAGTGAAAGATGAGAAAAAAGGGGGATTGTCTTCTGAGTTAGCTGCTTTTGCCGACATGGGAATTGGTGGTGGTAAAAGTAATCTGGATAACGAAATTGAAATTCTAAAATCCAGAACTTTAATCGAAAATACCGTTCGTAAAATGAACCTCAATATTGCTTTTGTTGTCGAAGGCAAGATTCTCAATACCGACCTTTTTAAAAATTCACCGATCATGGTGACTTTTATAGAACAAAAACCAGATTTTTATACCACGAGACGATCTTATCAATATACAGCAGTTTCAGCCACTGCATTTAAGTTAGAAGACCTGTCTGGACAAGGAAATATTCTACAGCCCGATGCAAACGCATATCGGTATGGTCAGCAAATAGCAACAAAATTTGGGACGCTGGTTATTAATAAAGCATTGTCAAATACACGCGCCTTTAGTACAAATGATAAACCGATTACTATTTTGATCAGCCCCTTAGAAAACGTAGCGGCTAGTTTTAGAGCGAGATTAAGCGTGGCACCTCTTAGTAAAACCAGCAGTATTGTCGAGCTTTCTATTGTAGATCCGGTGCTTGAAAAAGCGGAGTACTTCCTAGATAATCTGGTTCAAAATTACAATGAAGAAGCTGCTGCCGATAAAAATTTTATCTCTGAAAATACATCTAAATTTATAGCGAACCGATTGGCTTTGATTACCGATGAACTGGACGGGGTGGAACAAAATGTGGAGCAATTTAAAAACAGTAATCAATTAACGGACATTGAAACCGAAGCAAAACTTTTTATTGAAGGGTCTAATGAATACGATAAAAGGGGAGTTGAAACAGAGATCCAACTCAATGTGATTGGTTCGATGCTGGATTTTATAAAAAAAAGCAAACAATCGGACTTGTTGCCTACCAATATCGTAAGTGGGGAAGCCACGGATTTAATTGGATCTTATAACCAACTGGTGTTGGATCGGAACCGAATTTTAAAATCAGCAACTGAATTGAATCCTACGGTGATCAAAATGGAGCAGCAGCTGTCCTCCTTAAAGTCAAATGTTGCCGCCAGTCTGACGCGAATGCAGTCAAATTTAAATATTCAAAAAAGAGATTTGAACAGTCAGGAAGGACTTTTGAATCGTAAGATTGGAAAAATACCAGTCCAAGAGCGTCAGTTTAGAGTCATTGCCAGACAACAAAAAGTAAAAGAAGAGTTGTATTTGTATTTGTTACAAAAGAGAGAAGAAACCGCTATTTTAATGTCGGCAACAGAAGCGAATGCAAGAGTAGTTGATGCTGCTAAAGGATCTGATGTTCCTGTAGCACCAAAAAAGAATATCATTTATCTAGGTGCTTTCCTGTTGGGACTTTTAGTCCCTTTTGGAATTATTTACCTGATGGATTTATTAGATACAAAAATTAAAAGCCGTTTGGATCTGGAAGGAAAAACACTGATACCATTTATAGGGGATGTGCCAACTTCTAACACTCCTTCAGAAATTATAAAGGCAGAAAGCCGCACTAGCTCAGCCGAAGCATTGAGAATCATTCGTACCAACTTAGAATTCATGGTCAGTAAGGTGCCTGAGGATCAGGCTAAAACCATTTTTTTAACCTCTACTTTTCCTAAAGAGGGAAAGACCTTTGTGTCTGCAAATCTGGCCGCTACTTTCGCATTGTCAG
Source organism: Flavobacterium sp. W20_MBD1_R3 (assembly GCF_052119725.1). Classification (NCBI taxonomy): domain Bacteria; kingdom Pseudomonadati; phylum Bacteroidota; class Flavobacteriia; order Flavobacteriales; family Flavobacteriaceae; genus Flavobacterium; species Flavobacterium sp. W20_MBD1_R3. Next base: position 150,710 of record NZ_JBGQOR010000007.1, on the reverse strand, counting down.
GCAAGAAAGTCTTGTTAATAGGAATGGATATTAGGAATCCTAGGCTAGATGAGTATTTGAGTCTTCCGGATCGTGGGGTTACTAATTATTTGTCGGCTAAAGATTTAGTGTTGGAAGATCTAATCGTGAAATATGACGGGTATGAGAATTTTTATATATTGCCAGCCGGTGTAATTCCTCCAAACCCAGCAGAGTTATTGATGAATAAGAAAGTAGATACGCTTTTTGAAACATTAAAAAATCAGTACGATTATATAATTGTCGATACCGCTCCGGTGAGTCTTGTCACCGATACATTATTAATTGCGAAGCATGCAGATTGTTTCATTTATGTTGCACGAGCAAATTTCTTAGAAAAACGAATGCTAAACATAGCAAACACGCTGTACCGAGAGCAGAAATTGCCAAACATGTGTCTGTTGCTCAACGACACCGATTCGACTAAAGGCTACGGTTACGGCTACGGCTACGGATCCAAAGTAGAAAAAGACCCTTGGTACAAAAGAATATTCAAAATGTAACAGTCGAGCAAACACTTTCAAAAAAGGTATCTAATGAAATTTTTTCATTAGATACCTTTTTTTTGTGATCATTGATTTCTTTATTTTGGAAAGTGAGAAGTGAGATGTGAGAAGAGAAAAGAACAAAGAGAAAGAATAATGAATAAAGAGAGAAGTAAGCACTGACTAACGAACAGCGAAAATCCGTTTAATCCTCGTCATCCGTGGCCAATCTTCTTTTTTGTTGTCATTTCAAAGCAATAAACCAGAGAGATAAGTTCCGATGTTCGAAGCTCTACTCAAAACCATACTTTTTATAAACTAAAACACCAATTATTAAAAGCTAATTTGTTCAAATAAACAACTTTCTGTACATTGCCATAAAATTTTTTATAACGGATAAAAGTAGCATTGAAAAAATTCGTTCAAAGCGTTGCACTCATATAAAAAAGCGTAATCAGCAGATATTCCCTGCGAAAAATCATTCTCCGAATTTAAAAAATTGATTATTGGCAATAGCTTCTTTCAGTGGTATTATGTCTTTTAGCTGTACTTTTTGGTTAAAAGCCGCAATGTGGTTGTCGTGATGTACATCAGATCCTACATAAGTGTACATACCCTTTTGCAGTAACTGCTCTGCTATTTTAGTGATACCAGCCCCGTAATACCCCACAACAGACAGTAGATTTAACTGGAATAAGCAGCCTGCTCTTTGAAGTTTTGTGTATTCATTAAAATTATTGTGGTAAAAAAGATAGCGCTCGGGATGAGCTAAAACGGGAATATAGCCTGCAACCTGCAGATCAAAAAGGATAGAATACAGCTGGATGGGCGCATTGATATATGACATTTCAACAAGTACATACTTATCCTTTAACGTCAATAGTTCACCGGATTGAAAAAGTCGGACAAATTGATCGTCCATCAAATACTCTGCTGCTGCACGAAACGGAGCCGTAATGTGATTCTCCTCCAGTGCAGCTGCTGTAGCTGCTTTCTTAGCAAGAATTTGTTCATGTGTGTTATCCCAAACATGTTGAATGATGTGAGGAGTTGTTATGAATTCGGAAATTCCAATACCTTCTAGTGCGCGCGTTAGTCGCAAGGTATCTTCAATCGTTTTGGCACCATCATCAATTCCTGGTAAAAGATGAGAGTGAATGTCTATGTGATGGTCCGGAATCAGGTCCTTTAAGACGGGCTTGGATTTGAATAATGAAAACATTTTGCAAAGGTAGCAAAAAAGTAATTGGTTTTGCGATTGGAGGATAGCGCAAATTATAGGAAGCCAATCAGTAAATACACATTTTATGAGGTGACCAATCAGTTTGTAGAATCAATAAATGAGTATTTGTGTACATGACAATATTTCTCTTTTAATTGTTCGGTCTTTTGCGGGATTAGCGAGAGTCAGTGCAAGTTAAAATTAGTGCAGAGCAAGTGTTTTTAAAGGAGATAAATGAGTAATTAATTGATCTCAAGATCCGACTAAATTGGTTTGATTTTATGATTTTTGAACTTTCGACTTCGTTTTTTGATAGTCAATGTCATTAAATTACCAATTCGTCAGTTCGAGTTGAGTAGGAATTTGCGATAGAAAATTGCTAGGATGTATCGAAAAGCCCTGCGTTTTGCCCGTCGTTCGATACAATTTAGAACAGTAACGCTTTCAGATTACTGTTCTAAAGTATTCGAAGTGATGGTTAAGGTAGCTTAAATTTTGCAATAAGAATAAAACAATGTTACATTTTTTTTAACATATAAGTCATATAAGTTTAAGTTTCGATTGTGTTAGCCTTGTGTAACTTAAACAATCATAAGGTCATTTAAGGTATAATTCTTATGTGACTTATATGTTAAATATTATTTCACTCCTTTTTTACTATGACATTAAATAGGTGCAACTACTTACATCTCTTTTTGAAGTTATAAGTCGAGAATAGGATTATTTATTTTTCTTTGCTTTAATCAACAGCTCTAATTGATCCCAAAGTTCTTCTGGTATTGCTTCAAGAATATTGAATTGTCCAGCACCTTTAAGCCATTCGCCACCATCAATAACAACAACTTCACCATTGACATACGCTGAAAAATCAGACACTAAATAAGCCGCTAAATTGGCTAATTCTTGATGATCACCTACGCGTTTCAGCGGTACTTTTTTGGCCATATCAAATTTCTCGGCTAAATCTCCCGGTAGCAATCGGTCCCATGCGCCTTTAGTAGGGAAGGGTCCCGGAGCAATTGCATTAGAACGAATTCCGTATTTTGCCCATTCTACAGCAAGACTTCGTGTCATGGCCAGAACGCCAGCTTTTGCAGTAGCACTAGGAACTACATAAGCGGAACCAGTCCAAGCGTAAGTGGTCACGATATTCAAAATGGTAGACGACTGCTGCTTGCTGTCAATCCAATGTTTTCCAAAGGCAAGCGTACAGTTTTTGGTCCCTTTTAAAACAATATCAATCACAGTGTCAAAAGCATTAGCAGACAATCTTTCGGTTGGTGAAATAAAATTTCCGGCGGCATTATTAAGCAAAACATCAACTTTCCCAAAAGCTTTCAAAACTGCTTGCAACATGTTTTCTACTTCTGCGTAATGTCGCACATCGCACTGAATTGGTAAACATTTTCCACCGGTTTCTGCTTCCAGTTCTGCAGCAGTATTTTGTAGTTTTTCTAAATCTCTGGAAGTAATGGCAACTTGCGCACCCAATTCCAAAAAATATTTAGTCATCGCCTTTCCTAAACCGCTGCCGCCCCCGGTTACAACAATTACTTTGCCTTTTAAGGCATCATCTCGTAACATTTTATCTGTGTAGCTCATTTTTTGTATGTTTTAGAAAGTAAATATAGTAAAATTACATAGTATGCACGCATAATAAATACAAATTATCGGAGCGTTCATAATGATTACCAATACTTTCTATTAAATCTTTTCGGCAAATGCCAAAGCAAATTATTTTGCTATGTATCTGTTTTTTCCTTTATTGAAAAAATAAAGTAGAGTGTTTTGATGTTGAAATAGTCCGGTATACAGGCAAGCAATAGTCTTAAACATATAAATTTTCAGCCGTTGGCTCGCAATGAAGCGTGGAGAACACTTCTAAAAGCTTAGCTTTCGTTCTTTAGAAACAGTATTTTTTCTGGGTAGTATCCAACATAAAAGCGGAGACAAATTTTGCAAATTAGGACCTATATTCACTACTACAAAGGATTCCTTTTTATTGCTTTCCGATAAAAACAGTTACCTGAGAATCTTAAGGGACAAGTATATAAAATTATATGGTTGTTCATTACTTGTACCAAACTACATCTTACGAATGAAATTTAACTATTTTGTCATTGCGACCAACGGTAGAAATCACTTAACGAGAGCAACTGATGTGATTTCTCCTTCGTCGAAAGGATAAAATAAAACGCAATGGTAGTAGTAACGAATAGTCATATAAAATTAGGATTGGTATACGGATGATACTAATTGTAAAAATTTAAAGTAGATTTTTATATTTAAATTTCGAAACATGTTCTAATAAAGATGATGTTTTCAATTTGGCTGTCGGCAGACTGCTATTGTCTATAACAATTGAATACTTTTATATTATACCGGCAGTACACCATTTGCAATTCTATCACTTAGAAAGTATAGAGGTATTTGATTAGCGCAAATGCACTTAATCCGTTTTATCCGTGTGCTATTGTTTTCAAATTGTAGTCCGCTCAGCAGACAACGAGCTTACATAATAAAAAAAGCCACCAAAAAGGCAGCTTTCTTTTCAAAAACTGGATTTTTACTTTTCTTTAATGATTTCACCAAAAGGCGAAACCACTAATTTGCGAATTTCTTTCTCCTTTTTTATTCGGATGTTGTATTCTTTTTTAACCACATCTCCTTCTTTTTGTTCATATAAATATTTATCATTTATAATTTGCCAACCCGGAAATGACTTGTAAATGGAGTAAATAACCGCTGTGGGAAGTTTGATATCTTTGTAATTTTCAACCACACTAGTTAGTTTTCCGTTTTGATTATAGGTTGCAGTCAAGGAGCCTTTGGCGGTTTCCATAATGACTAAATAACTTTCAAAACCTTCATAATCTCTCCCTAAATCGTAAGCGATAAATTGGTCTTCAATTTCTCTCACCGTTGGGTCTGGATTTCTATCGGGTAGGTACACAGAAAAATCTTTCCCTGCACTCTTAATAACAACGGCTGGTAGTTCTTCCATCCTAATGCTCCCTTTCGTGGATGTACTTGCTTTATCCTGAGAAAAAGATGCTGTGATACTACTTAAAAAAAGTAAAACGATACTAATTGCTTTCATGATATTTTCCTTTAAATTTAAATTTAATACACGTTTATTATTGATTAAATAAATTTAGTAAGGTTTGCTATTTTCTTCCCCTTTTGTTTTTTTAAAGGTATTTATTCAATAATTTTCAAAACAGTAGCAGGTTTTGTTTCTTGAATTTGTGTTCAAAAATAGATCTTGGGCAATAGTAAATGTAGCCCTTTTTTAGAAGTGGCGCGGTTAATTTTTTTGTAAATAGTGTTAAGAGGAGTGCTTATTTCCTAGAATCTTTTTAGCAGGAAAATCCATTTTAATACTCAAAAACAGAATGGATAGGCATTATTTTTTAAAATAAATAAAACTATAAAATACTTTATATCAATTGATTACAAGGTAAATAAGAAAATTAGTTGTATTTTTTAAAGTTTAAAATCTGTGTTTTCGGTATTGTTTTTGCGGCTTGTAAATTTAAAAATAAATTCGGGATCACAACCTCTAAACGGATCAGGTCGCACTACATTTTGTGGATAATAAAAATGGTTGGGCGCTTGTGCAAATCGATAGATTCTTTTTTCCAGGCCGCAATTTTTTTAGTTTTGATGTATTCTGTCGGTAATGTAATATCCGTCGCAATACACAAGTGTGTTTCAGGATGCAATGTTTGAATCAAATCCTCTAGTAATTTATTATTGCGATATGGAGTTTCAATGAAAATCTGAGACTGGTTTTTTTCAAAAGAAACTCTTTCTAAGGTTTTAAAACTGGCTTTCTTTTCGTCTTTTTCAATAGGCAAATAGCCATGAAAAGTAAAGCTTTGTCCATTCATTCCAGAGGCCATCATTGCCAATAGAATAGAAGAAGGACCTACTAAAGGAATCACTTGAATACCTTTTTCGTGAGCTAACTTGACAATCACAGCACCTGGATCAGCAACTCCGGGGCATCCGGCTTCGCTCATTAAACCCATGTTGTGACCTTCCAGCAACGGTTGTATAAAGTCTAAATGCTCTTTGATTTCAGTGTGTTTGTTCAAAACAAAAAGTTTTAACTCAGATTGTTTTTTCTCGGGACTAACACTTTTGATCGATTTACGGGCAGTTTTATCGTTTTCAACAATATAATAATCAATGAGATCAATACTTCTTTTTATGGTTTGCGGCAAAACATCCAAAGGATCACAATCTCCCATAGTGGTGGGAATTAGATAGAGTTTTCCAAAAACTGAATTTGATTTCATAACTGTGTTTGTTGTTCCTCAGTGGGGTGTGGTAAGGAATTGGTAATAATGAGTGTAAGACAACTTACTTTAAAAATTAAAGATGTTTCTCGACTAGTTTTTTAGCAATAACGGCACAAACTTCATCAAGCATGTTGTAAACGATCTCAAATCCGTTGGTTAAACCAAAATAGGGATCGGGAACATCAACATTTTCATCTGGAAATAATTCATTCAAAATCAGCTTGACTTTATCTGATTGTTGCTGGTTTTGAGCAAGTGCGATGACATTAGTGTAATTAGAATTATCCATTACGTAGATGTAATCAAAATTGTCAAAATCAGTTGTGCTGAATTGTCTTCCTTTTTGATGTGAAATCTGGATCTGATTTTTTTTTGCAACCGCAATAGAACGCTCGTCAGGTGCATGGCCAATGTGCCAAGAACCGGTTCCTGCCGAGTCTACGATGAACTTATCTTTAGGAAGTTTCGAGGCTAATATACCTTCGGCTAGTGGGGAACGGCAAATATTTCCCAAACAAACCATTAAAATTTTTGTGGACATGCTGGGTTTATAGCGTTAATTTTTTATTGATATCTTCGACAAACTTTTTGAATTGCTTATCAGTCGCTACTAAATTGTCAACCGTTTTACAGGCGTGTAATACTGTTGCATGATCGCGGTCTCCAATTTGAGAGCCAATATTAGCCAATGATGCTTTCGTGAATTTCTTAGCGAAAAACATTGCTAACTGTCGGGCTTGCACCACGTGTCTTTTTCTGGTTTTTGATTGTAGGGTTTCTAAATCCAATTGGAAATAATCCGATACAATTTTCTGGATGTAATCGATAGAAATTTCTCGTTTTACATTTTTTACAAATTTTTCAACGACACTTTTTGCAAGTTCCAGCGTTACTTCTTTTTTGTTAAAAGAGGATTGCGCAATCAATGAGATGATAGCTCCTTCTAGTTCCCTTACATTCGATTTAATGTTGCGGGCTACGTACTCAATGATTTCTTCTGGGATTTCGACACCATCTCTGTACAATATATTTTTAAGGATCGAGATTCTAGTTTCATAATCCGGTTGGTGCAATTCAGCGGATAATCCCCATTTGAAACGAGAAAGTAAGCGTTGCTCAATATCTTGCATGTCAACTGGCGCTTTATCCGAAGTCAAGATGACTTGTTTGCCGTTTTGATGTAAATAATTAAAAATATGGAAGAACACATCCTGAGTTCCTGATTTACCAGAAAGGAATTGCACATCATCAATAATTAAAACATCAATTAACTGATAGAAATGAATGAAATCATTCCGGTTATTTTTCTTAACCGAATCAATGTATTGTTGTGTAAAAATTTCAGCAGAAATGTATAAAACAGTTTTTTCAGGGTATTTGTCTTTTATCTCTACGCCAATGGCATGCGCCAAGTGCGTTTTTCCAAGACCAACTCCACCAAAAATAAGCAACGGGTTAAATGAGGTTCCCCCAGGTTTATTGGCCACAGCCATACCGGCAGAACGAGCCAATCGATTTGAATCTCCTTCTAGAAAATTGTCAAAACTGTAATTAGCATTCAGTTGTGATTCAATTTTTAGGTTACGGATTCCTGGGATTACGAATGGATTTTTTAATTCCGGGTTTAAGTTTTTAAATGGAGCATCAACTTCCTGCGGTTTCATTGGAACTCTATTAGCACTTGGCAACTGTTCTGTAAACGGTTGTTTATTGCCATAAGTGTTTTCCATTCTGATTTTATAAAGTAACTTAGCATTTTTTCCAAGTTCTTTAGTAAGAGCCACTTTTAGTAATTTTACATAGTGCTCTTCTAACCATTCATAGAAAAATTTGCTAGGAACTTGAATATATAATGCGTTATCGGTAAGTTCAACTGATTTGATTGGTTCGAACCAAGTTTTGTACGCTTGGTCTTGGATGTTGTCTTTTATGAAAGACAAACAGTTTTCCCATACTGATTGAGCAGTTTTGTTCATATATTCTTTTAAATTGTTTTTAATTGGTAATTATTATCTTACTAAAAAAAAGGTGTTTTACTATTATTTATCGGGGTAACAAATATGTGAACAAATTTCTGTAAAAAAAAATATATGGGGTTAAAATTTCACGAATTATTGTTGTAAGAGGCTTTTTAAATTTCAAATTTTTAATACATAAGTAATGAAAGATCATCAAATAGAAGTTAGGGTACGCTACTCTGAAACCGACCAAATGGGGGTTGTATATCACGGGAATTATATCCCTTATTTTGAGATAGGAAGGGTGGAATGGCTTAGAAACAAAGGGATCTCCTATAAGATCATGGAGGAAAGCGGCATAGCACTTCCTATTGTTTCTATGAATATAAATTATAAAAAATCAGCGCGGTATGATGAGTTGTTAACGGTTCACACGGTTTTCAAAAGTCAGAGCTCCGTTAAGATAGAATTTGATTGTGCTATATATAATGAATCTGATGAGTTATTAACAACTGCCCAATTTATTCTGGTTTTTGTGTCCTTAAAAACGGGTCGGCCAATAGCTCCGCCAGATTATATTTTAGAATTGTTTAAAACAATGGAATAAAGTATAAAAGAAGCCATTTTGGATCATAATTAGAGCCGATTTATACCGATTTCGAACATCGAATTGAAAATGTCGAATACCATTTCGGCATTTTTTTTTCGGGTTTTCAGCTCGATTTTACCTATCGGAAGTGCGGTAATCTCATTTATTTCCATCTCTTGAGATACAATTTCTAATTTTTTTTCCTTGATTACTCGCATTACTTTATTCATATTTTGGTAATCAAAGGAAATGCTAAAATGGATGTCGATTGTTTTTTCAACAATTTCGCAGCTTTCAAGTACTAATTGTGCCGTTGTCTTGTAAGCGGTAATCAAACCTCCTACACCTAACTTTACGCCGCCAAAGATCCTTACAACAACCAGTAAAACATTAGTGACTGAAAACGACTGAATTTGGCCGTAAATAGGCATGCCAGCACTATGACTTGGCTCTCCATCATCATTTGCTCTATAACTCACTTCTTGAGTGCCTATTTGATAGGCATAACAAAAATGGCCGGCATGGGGATGTTGTTTTCGCAGTATTTCGATGATTGGCTTTACTTCGTCTTCCGATTGAATGGGGTAGGCATAGCCAAAAAATTTGCTGTTTTTTTCTTTTAACAGCAGCTCTATTGAAGGATCTTCAATAGTGTTATAAGTATCTTCCAATGTAAATGTAAAAAAAAGAGTGAAATTTGATAATTGATGTCGCTTTTAGGGCCTACGGTCAAAGTATTTTTTTGTCTAATAAATGAATAACATCTTCTTTGCCCACTTGTAAATTCCAAACCTCGAATCCCAATGCGAGTGCGGCATCCGTATTTTCTTTTTTATCATCTACAAATAATGTTCGCTTAGGCGCTAACTCATGGTTGTTGATTACATGAAGGAAAGCTTCGGGATTGGGTTTTTTTAAGCCTAGCTCAAACGAAAAATAGACTTTTTCAAAACATTGATAAAAATCCCTGTAAAAAGAAATCCCATTGGTCTGTTCGAATGTTTCAATGTGAATGGCATCTGTATTGGATAACAAAAACAAACGATATTTTTGGGAAAGCATTTGCAAAAATTCCAATCGATACAAAGGGAAATCTAGCAAAATAGCATTCCATGCTGCTAAAATTTCTTTTATACTTGCTTCTGGAATGTGCTTTTGAATGCCAAGAAGAAAATCCTCACGAGAAACTTTACCGGTTTCAAACGCGGTGCTCAATTGATCTAAGTCCGCATTCCATTCCTTCAAGCCCAATTTTTTGAAAGCAGTACTGGTGGCTTGTTTATCTAGATTGATAAAAACATCTCCAAAATCAAAAATAATAGTGTTAATCATGGTTTCTGTGAATTAGAAGTTCGTCTGTACCAATGCACTGTTTGCTGAACTGTTTATGAACGAAAACAGGAGCTCTGATTCCGGTTTCAAATTGGATGTTTCCAATAAATATTCGGGCTTCATCCCATAGATTGGCATCGATAAAAGTTTGCAGTGTTTGTCTTCCGCCTTCAATAATAACGGATTGTATTTGCTGTTTGTACAGCGACTGAAGGACTTGTTCAGCTCTGTTTTTTTTAAAATCGATTGTTTCAAAGATAACATTTTCTTTTTCAACACCCATTCTAAATTCGGAAAATAGCATAGTTTTAACTTGATTGTCAAGAATATGACTATTTTTTGGAATGCGGTTGCTTCGGTCTAAAACAATTCGGATAGGATCGTTTCCATACCAATCTCGGGCATTTAGTTTTGGGTTATCATCAACAACGGTTTGTGTTCCCACCAAAATAGCCTGCTCCTCAGTGCGCCATTTGTGTACCATTTGTCTAGAGTAAGGATTGGTAATCCAAACGGGTTTATTTTCGGATCGTTCCAGTGGCGCGATGAAACCGTCTTGGCTTTCGGCCCATTTTAGGATTATATAAGGCCTTTTCTTTTCATGAAATGTAAAAAATCTTTTATTAAGTTCGTTACATTCCGCTTCCAGAACCCCAACGGTAACATTTGTTCCGGCTTCCATCAGCTTTTTGATTCCGTTTCCTGCTACTTTTACGTTGGAATCTACGGTTCCTATAACCACGTTCGGAATTTTATTGGCAATAATTAAATCACAACAAGGCGGGGTTTTGCCAAAATGACTGCAGGGTTCTAAGCTCACATAAATAGTTGCTTTTTTTAACAATGATTTGTCTTTAACGGAATTCACTGCATTGACTTCGGCGTGAGGTTCTCCTGCTTTTTGATGCCAGCCTTCGCCAATGATTTTACCATCGTAAACAATCACACTGCCTACCAGAGGATTTGGGTAAGTAGTTCCAAGACCGTTTTTGGCTAATTCGATGCACCTTTTGATATATTTTTCATGTATTTTCACAATGCAAAAGTAATGCTTTTTGAATAGTAGCCCAATTTTGATGTTCTGCGGCGGGAATTGTTGTAATACTTTTGAAAATAACAACAAACAATTAATACTTTTGCGACAAAAATTAGTTTCGGAAATAACATGGAAAAGTACCACATTAGAAAAATTAAAAAAGAAGACAATACTGCTGTTGCGCAATTGATTCGTTCCGTTTTTGACGAAATGAACATCCCAAAAGTAGGGACGGCTTATGAAGATCCCTATTTAGATTTGATGTTTGAGGAATACAATAAGCCAAAATCAGTATATTTTGTTTTAGAAAAGGATGGAAAAATCATAGGTTCTGCCGGGGTTGCCCCTCTTGAAAATGGAGTAGAGACCATTTGCGAACTTCAAAAAATGTATTTTCTGCCGGAAACTAGAGGGCTGGGATTAGGAAGCGAAATGATGGCGAAATGTTTAGAAAGTGCCAAGGGTTTTGGTTTTGAAAAATGTTATCTCGAAACCATGCCATTTATGCTTGACGCCCAAAAACTGTATAAGAAAGTAGGTTTTGAATATCTGGAGTCTCCTATGGGAAATACCGGTCACAGCAGTTGTCCGATTTGGATGCTCAAAAAATTATAAATCATAAATGAAAAACAGCACCTTTAAAATTAAAGCATACAGAGCCCAATTTATCGAGGAGCTGACTCCAATTTATGATGTTGGTGAAGCGGAGAGTTTTTTCTATTTAATTTTAGAAGAAAAGCATCAACTGAAAAGAATAGACATGGCGTTGCATCCTGATTTGGTTTTTTCGGAGGCCGAACTTGTCGTTTGGAATTCGATTTTGGAACAATTGAAACAGGAAATTCCAATTCAATATCTTTTAGGAAAGACGAGTTTTTACGGATTGGATTTTGAAGTCAATGATACTGTTTTGATTCCAAGACCAGAAACTGAAGAATTGGTCGAATGGATTTTAGAAAGTCAAAAGTCAAAAGGCGAAAGTCAAAAGATACGTGTTTTGGATATTGGAACAGGCAGCGGTTGTATTGCTATTTCATTAGCGAAAAATCTGCCATTTGCACAGGTTTTTGCAATTGATGTTTCTGAAAAAGCGTTGGCTACAGCCCAAAAAAACGCGCAGAATAATGCTGTGAATGTTACTTTTATCAATCAGAATATTCTTGAAGTGGTTTCCCTGAGCGTGGTCGAAGGGTTAGATCAACAATTTGATATTATCGTATCGAATCCGCCTTATGTTCGCAATTTAGAAAAAGAGGAAATCAAGAAAAATGTTTTGGATAATGAACCTCATTTGGCACTTTTTGTCGAAGATACTGACGCGTTGATTTTTTACAAAAAAATAGCGGAATTGGCTCAAAAAAACTTGCGGCCAAACGGAAAGTTGTACTTTGAAATCAATCAGTATTTGGGCAAAGAAATGGTTGATTTACTGGAAAGAATGAACTTCAAAAACATCGAATTGCGCAAGGATATTTACGGTAATGACAGAATGATCAGTTGTCACTGCGAGGAATAAAACAATCGAACCCAGCTTTTGTTTGTTCTTTGATGTGAAAGATTTGTTTTTAGACGGTTTGCGTGAGGGGTAGCAGCTGGTTACCTTGTAACGCGGATGACCCGACCGCAGTACGTAAAGGGGCAACTAGCACGCAGCATAAGTGAGCCCCTTTTTTGTACTGGGGTCACGCCCAAATTGTCACGGAAAAGGAATTGGGTTGGTTTCAATGGCGATGAAAACGGTACATTATTCGTATCGCAAGGCCTCAATAGGGTCGAGTACAGCGGCTTTGATTGCGGGATATAAACCGGAGGCAATTGCTACAATGAAACTGGTGATAAACGCCGCCATAATTGCTCCCCACGGAATTACGAATACAAAATCCATGGCTGTTGCAATACCAAATCCGATCAGGATTCCAAAAATAATTCCCACTAATCCGCCCATTTGACCAATCAGCAGTGTTTCTATAAAAAACTGAACGGCAATAGTGGTTTTCTTGGCCCCCAACGCTTTTCGGACTCCAATTTCCCTGGTGCGTTCTGTAACCGAAACGATCATGATGTTCATCAACGCGATCGAAGATCCCAGAACGGTGATGATACCAATGAGCCAGGATGCCAGTCCCAGGTATTTGGTGATTCCAAGGATTCGGTTGATCAGGTCATCACTGCGCACGACTCCAAAATTATTGTCCTCAACGGGGCTCAGTTTACGAACGCGGCGCATCGTACTATTCGCATTATCAATGGCTTGTTCTAATAATTCTTTTTTGCCAACCATCACACTAACGGTGTAATTGATGCTAGGTGCTGTAAATAAGGAGCGCGCCAGCTGTATGGGAATCAAAACCCGTAAATCCTGACTGTTCCCAAACGTGGATCCTTTCTCTTTCAAAACTCCGATAACCTTGAATTTAGCCCCTCGGATGGATATTATTTTATCAATGGGATTGATATCTTTCAGTAATCCTTTCTCAAAATCAGATCCTACAATGCACACATAGGCATTGTTGTCAACGTCAAATCTCGTAAAGTTTCGGCCGGCACTAGTTTCTAATCCAGAATTGGTAACAAAAAATTCATCTACGCCAAGAATTGCATTTTCAGGATCCGTCTTTGTAGCTTCATATTTGACTTCTTGGGCTGAGGTCGCTGTAAAAGAAAGCGATGTTTCCGTAAAAGGATAGTTGTATTTATTCTTAAAAGCAACGGCTTCTGGATAAGAGATGATGGGGTTAATTATTTCACGCTCGTCACCGCCACGATTTCGAGTGGTGTTTTCGTATTGTTTTATATTGAAAGTATTGGCTCCCATCGATGCAAAATCAGAGGAAATAGTGTTTTCAAGTGCCGAAACAACCGTCAGAATACTAACTAATGCCGTGATCCCAATAGCGATAATCATCACTGTAAGCACCGTTCGCAACAATTGTGTTCGGATGGAACCTAGTGCGATCCGAATATTTTCTTTGAATAATTTTAACATCATACACGTTTGACACGAAAATACAAATTTTGTTACAATTTTGCTTTATAAGATAGAATATTTATTTCGAATGAATATATTTGGTGGGATAAAATCGAAATTTTCATTTTGATGAAATATTTTTTTGAAAACCTTAACTTATAATTAATTGTAATGAATAATATTTTTTTTGCTTTTTTCTACATTCTTTTTTTTAGCAATGTTGGGCACTCCCAGAATTTTAAAATCACTAAAATGATTGCTGATAAAACAACAAAAGTACCTTTAGAAAATGTTAGTATTTACAATGATAAAGACAATTCTACAACAAATCAAGAGGGATTATTTGTGTTTATTTCTGGGCAAAACGAAATTAATTTTAATTTACTGGGCTATAATTCTCTGAAAACTACCTTTGAAAGAATAGAAAGTCACGACACTATCTTTATGGAAGCCAAAGCCTTTGAACTAAAGGAAGTTGTTGTGGCTAATAATGAATCGTTTATTAAAAAAGTCTATGCTAAAATGGTAGACAATTATAGTGCAAAGTATACATCAAACTTTTTTTTAAGAAATGTACTCAAAAAAGGGAACAGCATCGTCGTGTTACAGGATATTCACGCCAAAAGGGGTAAAAATTCATTACCCAAAAATTTTAGTGAGATCGAAGTTTTAAATATGAGGAAAACTAGTTTTTTTGAAAAAAAGAAGCAGATTGATTTTGCCTTTCCAGATTTTACAGAATTTTTTGGTGGATTCTATCCAGCGTTAGATCAAAATATTTTTACCGAGGTGGATTGTAATGATTTTGATTTTAGAAAATTTTTATTTGAAGCCAAACAGAAAAATGTTTTGGGGCAAATTAGCAAAGGGTATTTTATTATTAATAGGAATGATTACGCAATTGTCGAATTTTTCATAACAATGTACGACAATCCTGAAGTAATACCTTTTAAGAAATTTAAGCTTTCGAGTACACAATATAGGACCACACGATACGAAAAACTCGTCACATACAACAAAAACAGTACAGTAAATAAATATTATCTCAATTTAGCAAAACTAAATGCACAAGTAGAAGTATTGGCTGATAAAAATAGCGATGAGTCATTTAATTACAACTTAACAATGGATTATTTTACAACCAATTCTATTACTAATGAAAAAGTAGAATCCAATTTTGCTGTTGATAAGGATGTTTTTAAAGCTAAATTTCCTTATTCGGCAACTTTTTGGAACAATCAAAATCAATTGCCTTTGACTAATGAGCTTAAAGATTTTTTGAAACGAGTTTCTGATAATAAAGACCAAAAGAAGGAATTTGAGATAATTGGAAATTTCTAATTTTTTTTATTTTAAAATCAGGATATTTGCAGAGAGAATTACGATTTTCAAAGTAGCCATTACGATTTTGAATAAATCGATTTTGTTTTTTGATATTCGTATTTCGTAATTTGTAATTAATTAAAATGGCATCAAAACCGAGTATTCCAAAAGGAACCAGAGATTTTTCACCAACTGAGGTGGCAAAACGAAACTATATCATCCAAATCATAAAAAGCAACTTCGAGAAATTTGGTTTTCAACCCATAGAAACGCCTTCATTTGAAAACTCCGAAACCCTAATGGGAAAATACGGAGAAGAAGGTGATCGTTTGATTTTTAAAATTTTGAATTCCGGAGATTATTTGGCGAAAGCCAACGCTACACATCTGGAAAATAAAGACAGTACTAAATTAACGGCAAGCATTTCCGAGAAAGCATTGCGATATGACTTAACCGTTCCGTTTGCCCGCTATGTGGTACAACACCAAAACGAGATTGAATTTCCGTTCAAAAGATATCAAATCCAACCCGTTTGGAGGGCTGATCGCCCACAAAAAGGACGCTTCAGAGAGTTTTTTCAATGTGATGCAGATGTGGTAGGTTCTAAGTCGTTGTGGCAGGAAGTGGAATTAGTACAATTATATGATACTGTTTTTTCGGCCTTGGGATTAGAAGGGGTAACCATCAAAATCAATAACCGAAAAATATTATCGGGAATCGCCGAGGTGATTGGTGCATCAGATAAATTAATTGATTTCACGGTAGCGCTGGATAAACTCGACAAAATAGGCGAGGACGGCGTGAAGAAAGAAATGGTAGAGAAAGGAATTTCGGAAGATGCGATTCTGAAAGTACAGCCATTATTTAATTTTACAGGAACTATTTCAGAGAAAATAAACCAGCTTTCGGTTTTGCTTGCCCAATCAGAGGAAGGAATGAAAGGCGTGGACGAATTGCGTTTCATTTGTGAAAATGTAACAAAATTGGAGTTGAGCAATTCAATTTTAGACTTAGATGTAACCTTGGCCCGAGGATTGAATTATTATACCGGTGCTATTTTTGAAGTGGCTCCACCAAAATCAGTTTCGATGGGGTCCATCGGTGGGGGAGGAAGATATGATGATTTGACTGGGATTTTTGGACTAAAAAACATGAGTGGCGTTGGAATTTCTTTTGGATTAGATCGCATTTATTTGGTGATCGAAGAATTAAATTTATTCCCGCAAACCGTAGCGGAAACTTCAAGAGCATTGTTTATTAATTATGGTGATACAGAAGCTTTTTATGGATTGCAAGCCATCAAAAAATTAAGAGCTGAAGGGGTAAAGGCAGAATTGTATCCGGATAATGCCAAAGTGGCCAAACAGTTTCAGCATGCGGACAAACGAGGCATTCCCTTTGCAGTCATTGTAGGCGAAGCGGAAATGACTTCGAATACGTATGTACTTAAAAATCTAATCACCGGCGAACAAACTGCTTTGGATTATGAAAGTTTACAACAAGCCTTGCTGCACTGCTAAGAGTAACGATATAAAAAAAGCTCCGTTTTAGTAAACGAAGCTTTTTTTTAGTATCAGGTAACAGTGAATTAATAATTGTTTAGAATAAAATCGTTGGTTTTTTACTATCTACAAAGTGTTCTAAATAAAAAATTTTGACAAAACTAAAAAAACATAATCAAGAAAATCTTAAAATAATCTTAAAATTTTAAGAGTTTCTGTTTTCCTCTTTTCGACAAAGGAGAAATTACAGCGTCAGATTTTATTTAGCAGACTTGTTTTTTGCGAAAAAAGAACAAATAGGTAGGTTTTGTGTTGGACGAAATAACAGTTATTATTTAAAAATAGTACAAGTATTTAATTGATTCTGATAAAAGATGACAATTTGACATTTTAAAAGAATTGGCAGTACTTTTGCAATCCAAAAAAGAATAAAAATGAAGTTTAAGAATATTTTTAAAAATATGAGTACTATGACTACCGAAAATACAGAAATCGATCAAGAATTAGATGAGTCGACATTAGAGAATAATGCCAACGAAGAGCAAATCATTGTTGAGGAATTAAGTGTAGAAGAGCAATTGACGCAAGACTTAGCCAAAGAGAAAGATAAATATTTACGATTATTTGCTGAATTTGAAAATTACAAACGCAGAACAACTAAAGAGCGTATTGAATTATTCAAAACGGCTAACCAAGAGGTTATATTAGCAATGTTGCCGGTATTAGATGATTTTGACAGAGCTATCGCTGAGATCAGCAAATCAGAAGATGAAGTGCTTCTTAAAGGAGTGGAGCTGATTCATGAGAAATTAAAAAATACCCTAGTTGCTAAAGGATTAGAACAAGTAGAAGTAAAATCAGGAGATGTATTTGATGCTGATTTTGCCG
The DNA here is from genome assembly GCF_052119725.1 of Flavobacterium sp. W20_MBD1_R3. Lineage (NCBI taxonomy): Bacteria > Pseudomonadati > Bacteroidota > Flavobacteriia > Flavobacteriales > Flavobacteriaceae > Flavobacterium > Flavobacterium sp. W20_MBD1_R3. The sequence continues at coordinate 133,082 of NZ_JBGQOR010000007.1, read as the reverse complement.
AAGCAATTACGCAAATCCCAGCATCTTCAGACAAAATGAAAGGTAAAATTGTTGATGTTCTGGAGAAAGGATACAAATTAGGAGACAAAATTATTCGTTTTCCAAAAGTGGTTATTGGGCAGTAATTAAATTCTGAATTAATAATATCTTTGATACCACGTGTGGTAGAGACGCATTTTGGTTGAGACACACTACAGTGCGTCTCAACAAGAGCACGTCTCTACAAAACAAAAAATAAAAATGAAAAAAGATTTTTACGAAATATTAGGCATTTCTAAAAGTGCTGATGCTGCTGAAATTAAAAAAGCATATCGAAAAAACGCATTGCAATACCATCCCGACAAAAATCCTGGAGACAAATCGGCAGAGGATAAGTTCAAACTAGCTGCGGAAGCGTATGAAGTCTTGAGCGACCCTCAGAAAAAAGCTAAATATGACCAATATGGTCACCAAGCTTTTGACGGTTCAGGTGGATCTGGCGGATTTGGTGGTGGCAGCCATGGCGGAATGAATATGGATGACATTTTCAGTCAGTTTGGTGATATTTTTGGAGGTGGTTTTGGTGGTTTCAATGGCGGGGGCGGAGGTGTTCGTCGTGCCAAAGGAAGCAACTTACGCATCAAGGTAAAATTGACTCTGGAAGAAGTAGCCAATGGTGTGGAGAAAAAAGTAAAAGTAAAACGTAAGGTTCAAGCGCCCGGAGTCAGTTACAAAACGTGTTCTACGTGTAACGGTCAAGGACAAGTGATGCGCGTTACCAATACAATTTTGGGCAGAATGCAATCAGCATCTACATGTCCTACTTGTGGTGGTTCAGGACAAATTTTAGATAAAAAACCATCAGAAGCAGATTCACAAGGAATGATTCTTGAAGATGAAACGGTTTCTATAAAAATTCCTGCGGGTGTAGTAGACGGTATGCAGTTAAAAGTTTCTAATAAAGGGAACGATGCTCCGGGAAACAGTATTCCGGGTGATTTAATTGTTGCTATTGAAGAGCTAGAGCATGAATTCTTGAAACGCGAAGGAGAAAATTTACACTACGATTTATACATCAGTATTGCTGAAGCGGTTCTTGGAATTTCGAAAGACATAGAAGCGATAAACGGTAAGGTGAGAATTAAACTAGAAGAAGGAATTCAATCTGGTAAAATTTTGAGATTGAAAGGCAAAGGAATTCCTAGTATCAATGGGTATGGAAACGGTGATTTATTAGTACATGTAAATGTTTGGACGCCAAAAACATTGAACAAAGATCAAAGACAATTTTTCGAAAAAAATATTAGTGACGAGAATTTTATTCCCAATCCGGAAAAATCAGACAAATCGTTTTTTGAGAAAGTCAAAGACATGTTTTCATAACAATAAACTCGTAAAATAAACTGTATTTAGATATAGTTGATTTCGTCTAAATAACTGCAAACTAAACATTAGTAGGTCCCACTGATTTAAAAAATACATTTCCCATCCTTGTTACGATAAGGATGGGTTTTTTATTTAATCACTACTACCAATTGGCATGCTGCTAACAAACACCAATCAATACACGCCGGCATGATATGGGAACACTAAAAAGTAAATGTTACATATATCAAACTATTTTAAGTATTTTGGCACTAATTATTTTACTTTTACACCAACTAAAAAGCAAGCATGAATAATTTACTTGAGGTTAATAAAATCGTGAAGCGATACGGTGATTATGTTGCACTGAACGAGGTTTCGTTGCTGGTTCCAAAGGGAAGTATATATGGACTTTTAGGTCCAAATGGAGCTGGAAAAACATCATTAATCCGGATCATAAATCAAATTACATTACCGGATAGCGGTGAAGTTATTCTTGATGGAGAAAAACTGCAGCCCAAACACGTGCAGTATATAGGTTATTTACCAGAAGAAAGAGGATTGTACAACACAATGAAAGTGGGTGAACAGTGCTTGTATTTAGCGCAAATGAAAGGACTTTCAAAGGCTGAAGCTAAAAAACAGTTGGAGTATTGGTTTGAGAAATTTGAAATTCAAGGTTGGTGGAACAAGAAAATTCAAGAACTTTCTAAAGGAATGGCACAGAAAATTCAGTTTGTAGTATGTGTGTTGCACAAGCCAAAACTGTTGATTTTTGATGAACCTTTTTCGGGTTTTGATCCCGTAAATGCTAATATTATAAAAGATGAAATTCTAGCGTTACGAGAACAAGGTGCAACTATAATTTTCTCCACACACCGTATGGAAAGTGTGGAAGAATTATGCGATCATATTGCGTTGATTGATAAATCCAATAAACTGATTGAAGGAAAACTAGACGATGTAAAAAGACAGTTCAAGACCAATAGTTTTGAAGTAGGTATTTTATCGGATAACATAGAAGGTTTGATGTACGCAATTACTCAGAAATTTACTGTTGGTCCAGCTTATTTCAAATCATTAAACAATGAATTAAAACTGGAAATACAACTAGGGAATGCCACACCAAATGAATTATTGAATATCTTGACCCAGTGCGGTCAAATAACGCATTTTGTAGAAAAAATACCAAGTGTGAATGATATTTTTATTCAAACAGTAAGTGGTTCCTAACCCCAAGAGCGAGAACAATAAAGTAGTCTTAAAACTAAGGTGCGAATAATTCAAATAAATAAATTCCCTTGTCATAATTACTCCTTCGGGCAGTTGAGGGCTAATCTAATAATCTAAAATGAGCATCATATCATTAATTATAAAAAGAGAGTTCATTTCTAAGGTACGCAATAAATCTTTTATTGTGATGACTTTCTTAAGTCCATTATTATTTGTTGGAATCGCTGTTTTTGTAGCGTATTTGAGTTCCATGAAAGCAGAGACTAAACGAATAGCAATTCATGATGAATCAGGGATGTTTGTAAATGAATTTACATCACAAAACAAAAAAAATAACGCATACAAATACCTTGATTTGTCTGTGATAGATTTAAAATTTCTCAAAGACAGTATTACAAATGAAAGCTACGAAGGTTTGTTATTCATTCCAAAAGCAGATAATACCAAAGATTTTGAAAGTAAAATCCAGTTTATTTCAAACAGTAGTCCCAGTATTTCTTTTATTGAAAATGTTCAGGATGTAATTGCAAATAAACTGACTAAAAGTAATTTGGAAAAAGCAAATTTAGATACGCTGGCTATCAAAAATGCTCAGGCAAAAGTGAATATCAGCTTGACAAAAGCCTCTGGTGAAGAGAGTGTTAAAGGGCTTAACGAAATCAAAATTGGGATTGGCGGCGCATTTGGATATCTAATTATGATGTTTATTATTATCTACGGCAATATGGTTATGCGAAGTGTCATCGAAGAAAAAACAAGCCGAATTGTAGAAATTATAATTTCCTCAGTGAAACCATTTCAATTGATGATGGGGAAAATCATAGGAACTTCATTAGCAGGATTATTGCAATTTCTTATTTGGGCAATAATTGGATTGTCGTTATTGTTTACAGCCTCTGTGTTTTTTGGTGTAAATGTTGGACCAGCCGCAAGTATTTCGCCAGAAATGATGCAAACTGCACAGCAAGAAATGAGTGGAGCTGCCCAAATGTATATTAAGGAATTATGGAATTTACCGATTGCAAGTATTCTTGGTGGCTTTGTAATTTATTTCATTGGCGGTTATTTTCTATACAGTTCTTTTTATGCGGCAATTGGTGCTGCTGTAGACAATCAAACAGATTCACAACAATTTTTGTTGCCAATTATTATGCCGTTAATGTTAAGTGTTTACGTTGGTTTTTTTACTGTGATCAATGATCCACATGGTACAGTTGCTGTTGTTTTTTCAATGATTCCGCTTACTTCACCAATCGTTATGCTGATGCGAATTCCGTTTGGTGTACCTTTGTGGCAAATTGCAATATCAGTAACGTTATTATTTGGAAGCTTCTTTTGTGTCGTTTGGTTTGCCGCAAAAATATACCGCATAGGAATACTCATGTATGGCAAAAAACCAAGTTGGACAGAATTGTATAAATGGTTAAAGTATTAAGATGGAAATTATAAACAAAATCATTGATTTGTTTGGTTTAAGTTTAATTAAAACCAAAGATGTAAATCTAACTGTAGGGGCTGTTATCGCATTAGTAATTGCTTTTATCGCAACGGGTTACGTCTTAAAATTTATCAGAAAAGTAATAACACGAAATATACCAATTGAGGATCAAAATAAATTCATTAGTATTTTTCAATTTGTTCAATATCTAGTGTATTTGTTTGTAATCATGTTTACGCTGAATGCGTCGGGGGTTAATATTAGTGTGCTGCTAACAGCTTCAGCAGCTATTTTTCTTGGGTTAGGTTTTGCATTGCAACAACTTTTTCAAGATTTAATTTCAGGTATTTTAATTATTTTAGAGCAATCACTAAAGGTTGGCGATATTATCGAGACGGATGGAAAGGTATGTCGAATCGAAAAAATAAGCCTGCGTTCAACTAGAGCATTAACCCAAAATCAGCGTGTTATGATTATTCCAAATCATAAATTTTTGTCTGATATTTTATTCAATTGGACCCAAAACAGCAATGTAGTTCGGGATAGTGTAGCTGTAGGAGTGGCGTATGGGTCGGATACAGAGTTGGTAAAGCAACTTTTAATTTCCTGTGCGAAAAACATTTCGGGTACCTTAAATGATTATGAGCCCATTGTTATGTTTGAAAATTTTGGAGATTCATCGCTTGATTTTGCTGTATACTTTTTTGTAGATGATGCTTTTACGGTTTTAAGAATAAAAAGCGATTTACGATTTGAAATTGACAAACAATTTAGAATCAACAATATAATTATTCCCTTTCCACAAAGAGATGTTCATTTTTTTAACCCCAATGCATAATTTTAAATTCTTATGTCTAAAATACTAATTATAGAGGACGAAGCCGCAATTCGACGAGTTCTCACGAAAATACTTTCAGAGGAAAACGACACTTATCAGGTTGAAGAAGCCGAGGATGGCGTAATTGGTTTTGAAAAAATAAAAAACAACGATTACGACTTAGTTTTGTGCGATATCAAAATGCCCAGAATGGATGGTGTTGAGGTACTAGAAGCAGTCAAAAAGATTAAACCCGAAATCCCGATGGTAATGATTTCTGGTCATGGCGATATGGAAACTGCAATTAACACGATGCGTTTAGGAGCATTTGATTACATCTCAAAACCACCTGATTTAAACCGATTGTTGAATACGGTTCGAAATGCTTTGGATAAAAAACAACTCGTAGTAGAGAATAAAATTCTGAAGAAAAAAGTCAGTAAAAACTACGAAATGATAGGCGAAAGCGAAGCGATCAATCATATTAAAATGATGATTGAAAAAGTAGCACAAACTGAAGCCAGAGTTTTAATCACAGGACCAAACGGGACCGGAAAAGAATTGGTAGCACATCAATTACATGAGAAAAGCGAACGCGCTAATTTCCCTTTAATCGAAGTGAATTGCGCTGCGATTCCATCAGAATTGATCGAAAGCGAACTATTCGGTCACGTAAAAGGAGCGTTTACATCTGCCGTGAAGGACCGCGCAGGGAAATTTGAAGCAGCCGATAAAGGAACTATTTTTCTGGATGAAATTGGAGATATGAGTCTTTCGGCTCAAGCTAAAGTATTACGTGCTTTACAAGAAAGCATGATTACAAGAGTGGGAGCAGATAAAGATATCAAAGTGGATGTTCGCGTTGTAGCGGCAACGAATAAAGATTTGAAAACTGAAATTGCCGAAGGGCGTTTTCGGGAAGATTTATACCATCGTTTGGCTGTAATTTTAATCAAAGTTCCTGCCTTAAATGAAAGACGAGATGATATCCCGATGTTAATTGCTCATTTTGCTGATAAAATTGCTTCGGAACAAGGAAATGCGGTCAAAAAATTCTCCGCAGCAGCGATTAATTTGCTGAAAGAATATGATTGGACAGGGAATATCCGAGAATTACGAAATGTTGTTGAGCGTTTGATTATCCTTGGCGGAAGCGAAATTTCCGAAAATGATGTGAAGCTGTTCGCAAGTAAATAATTTATTTCGCAAAGATTCACAAAGTTGACGCAAAGAAACACAAAGTAATTTTTTAATTAAATCTTCGTGAATCTTTTTTTATTTGGTGAATCTTCGTGTAAAAAACAATAAAAATGAAACTAAAAAAAATAAATGCGGAGTTACAACAAGCCTTAATTGAAAACGGTTTAACCGAAGCTAATGCGATGCAAAAAGAAACATTTTCGACACTAAAAAGTGGTGCGGATTGTATTGTTATTGCACCAAAGGGAAGCGGAAAATCGACTACAATTGTGCTAAATGTAATTCAGAAATTGGCAGGTGCAACTGAGGAATCACCTAGAGCTTTGATTATTGTTGAGGACAAAGCTAGAGTGTTAGAAATGGAATCACTTTTTGAAAAATACGGAAAAAATTCTAATTTAGAAGTGTATGGTGTTCATGACAAAGGCGATATGGAATATGATAAAAATTATATTTCTAGCGGAATTGACGTTTTGATTGGTACTCCGAATAAGTTAAGCGAAATGTTTACAACAGCAGGATTCAATGTAAACCGATTAAAAATGTTTGTTTTGGATGATGCAGATCCAATTTTGAAATTGCGTCATGAAACAAAAATTATGCGTATTTCGAATAGTATCGTCAGAACGCAGCGTATTATTTTTTCGGAACAATTCACAGAACGAATAGAAGTTCTAGCAGAAAAAATGCTTGAGGAACCTTTTGAATTCGATTTTGACGAAGAGGATGAGGAGCAAGACGAGGATGAAGATGATGTCTTAGAAATAGATGAAACAGATGATTTTGAGGAATTATAAGACGATGAGAACGGTATTAAATAATTAAATAAAGAGTAAAATGGGATTAATGAAAGTGTTTTCGGGAAGTGAAATTTTAGCAATGGCGTTACAAGAAAAAATTGAAGCGATTGGTGTAAGTGTGGTTGTGAAAAACAATATACAATCAGCGCGATTGGGAGGATTTGGAAATTCAGATTTAGCGGTTGAATTATTTGTTCAGGAAACCGAGTTTTCAAAAGTAAACCCAGTTATTGAAGAATTCAGAATGAGTATTTAAATGAGTATATTTGTTATTCAAATATCTTTTTAAGATGGACATAAGCAATAAGAATAAAACAATGTTGCATTTTTTTTACCATATAAGTCATGTAAGTTTAAGTTTAGATTGTATTAGCCTTGTGTAACTTAAACAATCATAAGGTCATTTAAGGTTTAATTCTTATATGACTTATATGTTAAATATTATTTCACTCCTTTTTTAGTATGACATTAAATAGGTCCAACTATTTAGCTGCAAAAAAAATAGAATTAATGGATTGGTTACTTCATATTAACGATGAAAGTAAACTAAAAAAAATAATTGCGCCTAAAGCTGTTTTAGATCAAGAAGTTGTTGCTCATACTATAAGTGGTTATCCAGTTGATAAGGAAGAATACGTTACTATGGTAAAAGAGGCTGATGAACGAATTTCATCGGGGAAATATACAACTAATGAAGATTTAGAAAAAGAAATCGAGAGGTGGTAATAGGCAAAAGCCAATTATCATCCTTCGGGATAATCAAGCCAAAGCCGATTTGAAATTAATAGTTGAATTCATCAAGTTAAAATCTCCTTAAGGGGGGAGAAACGATATCATAGATCTAGTACTTCAAAGTAAAAATATTCTTTTTGTTGAACAATATCGACTAGATGAATTCTTAGGTGAACCTTACAGAAGAATGATTGTTCAACATTATAAAGTTATTTAGAAATTTCAATCTGAAACGGAAATTCGTATTCTTGAAATTTTTGATACGCATCAGAATTCAGTCAAATTGCAAAGGTAATTTGTAAATCTACGGTAATTAAAATTACTACCTTTAAATAATAAAAATGAAATATAAAATGCTGGTTTTGGACATGGACGACACTTTGTTGACTGATGACCATACTATTTCAAAAGAAAATAAAGAGATGTTGGCTAAGGCATTAGAACTCGGGGTTTATGTAATTCTGGCTTCTGGTCGACCAACTCCTGCAATGATTGCTTACGCCAAAGAATTACAATTAGACAATTCGTATATTATTTCTTACAATGGCGCTGTCATTACCGATTTAAAAGAAGATAAAATTATTTTTGAGCAAACGTTGACACAAAAGCAAGTCCATGAATTATACGATTATAGTGTAAAAAGTAATACGCACATTATTACTTATGTCAATGGAAAAATTGTAAGCGAAACGGATTCTGAATATATCGAAATCGAAAAAAATATCACTGGTTTAGAACACAATAAAGTGGTAAGTTTCAAAGAGGAAGTTCAATCTTCAGCTGTGAAATGTATTTTGCTTGAAGAGCCAAGTTATCTTAAAGAAGTAGAGAAAGATTTGAAAGCTGTGATGCCAGATCTTAGTGTCAGCATGTCAAAACCTTTCTTTCTTGAAGTAGCTCAAAACGGAATTGATAAAGGAACGAGTATCAAGTTTTTAGCAGAAAAACTAAATATTCTTCAAAGTGAAATTATAGCTGTTGGAAATGCTGGAAACGACTTGACAATGATTCAATATGCTGGATTGGGCGTTTGGGTTGATAATGTAGATCCAGAACTGCGCGATACAGGCGATGTTATTGTTGCGTCCAACAATAATCACGGTGTTGCGGAAGTGGTCAGACGTTTTATTTTAAATTAACTGCGTTTTATTTCGCTGTTTAAAACCCAAAAAGCCTTGTCAATTTGAGTGTTGACAAGGATTTTTAGGTTTAAGTAAAGGAATTTTTGTTGCGAGTTAATTTTTCCAAACATTTTTTAACTGTAATAAATTCAGAGGATTGATTCCTAATCCGTGTACTTCTTTTCTGGTAAATCGTGCTACTTTATCATAAAATAAAGGAATTATCGGTGCTTCATCGATGATTATTAGGTCCATTTTTTGATACAAAGCATAACGCTTGTCGTTATCCGTTTCTTTGAACGCTTGTTCATAAAGGGCATCAAAGGCATCGCTTTTGAAATGGGTATAATTGGGACCATTTGGCGAAAAGTTTTTACTGTAAAATAGCGAAAGATAATTTTCGGCATCTGGATAATCAGCAATCCAGCTAGCCCTAAAAAAAGATACTTTTCCGGTAGAAATAGCTTGGCGCAAAGTTGAAGGCGGACTAATGTCGACCTGAACATTCAAGCCAATTTTTTGCCACTCTCGCTGCAAATATTCTCCAATATCTACATAAGAGGCATTAGTGCTTAAGGTAATTTGTGGATTTTGATCACCCGTATCTTTCTTGTATTCTTGCACTAATTTTTTTGCTTTGTCAATTTCGTAATCATATCCTTTCGCCTTGTTGAAACTAGGTAGCCCTGTTGGGATTATTCCATTTATGGCCGGTGTTCCCATATTATTTCGCAAATAGGTAATCATTTTTTGGCGATCAAAGCCATAGTTCATTGCTTGGCGAATGCGTTTATCAAGAATGGCTTTGTCACTGCCATCCATTCTAAAACCAAGATATTCCGTGTTTAAATAGGGTCCGCTTATCAGATTAATAGTGTTTTTATATTTGGGTTGTAACGCTCCTTTTTGAGTTAGAATTTCGTCTTTATACGAAGGATCCAGACCGGAAGTAAAATCTAATTTACCTTGAATAAATTGCAAAAAACCACTTTGTTTGTCGGGTAAAAAGGTGATTGCTACCGCTTCCAGATATGGAAGTTGGATACCTTTTTTGTCTTTTTCAAAATAAATCGGGTTTTTCCGAAGTACTAATTTTACATTTTCCTCCCACAATTTGAATTGGAAAGGACCGGTGCCTATTGGATTCGAACGAAAATCAGCTCCATAATGCGCAACAATTTCTTTAGGAACAACAGATGCATATTTCATGGCCATTAAACCTAAAAAGGCAGGAAAGGGTTTGATGAGTTGCACTTCAAAAATACTATCGTTTTTTGCTTTGAAATGTTTTACGTTTTGCAATACCCAGCCGCCGGGAGAAGCCACTTTTTCATCAAGCAAACGATGAAGACTATATTCAAAATCCTGCGCTTTTACCGCTCTGGTGCTGTCTTTGCCAAATAGAACGTGTTTGTGAAAATAGATGTCGTTTCGCAAAAGAAAGGAATAGGTTATTCCGTCAGCAGCTATAGTCCAAGATTTTGCTAGGTCAGGTTGAATGTTTAAACTGTCATCAAGTTGTACTAATCCGTTAAAGAGATGATTACAAGCCCAGATATTAGATTGTACTTTGGAGAAAGCTGGGTCTAGCGAGGTAATATTGGAGCTTTCATTGTACCGAAAAACAAGATGATCCTTGTTTTCTTTCGTTTTTTTGGAACAAGAAATCTGGATAAGAACAAAAACGAGAATAAGAATTTTTGGAAATAATCGCATTAATTATTTTATTTTTTATTTGCTGAAAGTCGAACACATTAGAAGGAAAAATTCTGCTTTTAATTGATTTGTTAGGAAGATTTTTAATTTTTTGCTGTTACAAATAGATTCAGTTTCTGTGTCATTTAAAATTATTTTGTTGCTTTCTGAAGAAAATAGTTTACGACTATCTTAGTGAATTTAAACGGACTGCAAGGCACATGTTTTATTGGAACAATTACAAATATAATTAAATATCAGTTTCAAATTGTTGATTATTGTGTGTAAATTTGCACCCTGCTTTAAAGATATTCTAGAGGGGATTATCATGAAGCAGAAACATTAGATTTTGAACAAATTTTATGACAGAAAGAAAAAAAGTTGCTTTTTATACACTTGGATGTAAACTGAATTTTTCAGAAACTTCAACCATTGCCCGTACCATTCAAGACGAGGGTTTTGATCGGGTAGGTTTTGAGGAAGTGGCTGATATGTATGTGATCAACACCTGCTCTGTAACTGAAAACGCGGATAAGCAGTTCAAGCAAGTCGTGCGCAAAGCAATGAAATTAAACAACAAAGCCTTTGTTGCGGCGGTAGGTTGCTACGCGCAATTGAAACCGGAAGAATTAGCCGCTGTTGATGGAGTGGATTTGGTTCTTGGTGCAACTGAAAAATTTAAATTGACTGATTATATCAATGATTTGTCTAAAAATGATTTTGGCGAAGTACATTCCTGTGAAATTTCTGAAGCTGATTTTTATGTGGGTAGTTATTCCATAGGAGATAGAACACGTGCTTTCTTGAAAGTTCAAGATGGTTGTGATTATAAATGTACGTATTGTACTATTCCGTTAGCACGAGGGATTTCAAGAAGCGATGAACTGGAAAATGTACTGAAAAATGCTTCTGAAATTTCGAAACAAAATATCAAGGAAATTGTGCTCACTGGAGTAAATATTGGTGATTATGGAAAAGGGGAATTTGGAAATAAAAAACACGAACACACTTTCCTGGAATTAGTTCAGGAATTAGACAAAGTCGAGGGGATTGAGAGATTGCGAATTTCGTCTATAGAACCCAATTTATTGAAAAATGAAACGATAGAATTCGTATCAAAAAGCAGAACATTTGTACCGCATTTTCATATTCCGCTGCAATCGGGAAGCAATGATATATTGAAATTAATGAAGCGTCGTTACCAACGTGAAATTTATACTGAAAGGGTAAATAAAATCCGGGAAGTAATGCCGCACGCTTGTATAGGTGTGGATGTGATTGTAGGTTTTCCTGGTGAAACAGACGAACATTTTCTGGAAACCTATCATTTTGTGAATAATATGGATATCTCGTATTTGCATGTATTCACCTATTCAGAACGTGATAATACCGAAGCAGCAGAAATGTCTGGTATCGTTCCAGCCAATGTTCGTGCAAAACGCAGCAAAATGATGCGCAGTTTATCAGTAAAAAAGCGCCGTGCTTTTTATGAAAGCCAATTGGGAAGTAACAGAACGGTTTTGTTCGAAAGTGAAAACAAAGAAGGCTATATTCACGGATTTACTGAAAACTATGTGAAAGTAAAAACACCTTGGAATCCAGAATTAGTGAATACGTTGCACGAAATCAATTTGACTAAAATCGATGAAGACGGTAGTGTGCGAATGGATTTTGTTACAACTATGGTATAGTTTTAAAACATGTAAGTCATTTAAGTTTTTAATATAAAAGTTTTATTAGCAAAAGATTAAAAAACCATTAAGAGATTAAGAAAATTAAGAACAAAACTTAATAAAACTTAATTTCTTAATGGTTTTATCTTTTAATCTTAAATCCCTTAATGGTTTAAAAAACTTAAATGACTTATATGTTTAAAAAATTTACGGATTCGTAGACCAAATACTGCTGTTTTTGATAAACACGCGTCGGTTTAGTTTGAGTTGCGCAATTATTAATTCGGCCATATCTTCTGCCTGCATAACTTTCTCCGGATTCCCGTCAGTCAGTTTTAAATCTTTGGCCATTTCAGTGGCAACGGTACTTGGGGTTAAGGCCGTTACGCGAATATTATGCTTGCGCACTTCCTGCATTAACGATTCTGTTAATCCTAAAACGGCAAATTTTGAAGCACTGTAAGCGCTTGTCAATGCATTACCACTCAATCCCGCTGTAGAAGAAATGTTGATAATATCCCCGGTTTGTCTTTCGATCATATTGGGCAAAACGGCACGCGTTACATAATAGGTTCCCATTAAGTTTACCTGAATGATGCGTTCCCAGTCCGTAGGTTCTAATTCTAAGAATTTGCCAAAAGCGGCTATTCCTGCATTGTTGATCAAAATGTCAATAGTTCCAAATTCAGCCAAAGCTTGTTCCACAGCGGCGTTTACTGAATTTATATCAGCAACATCAGCGGTTATTGCGAGTGCTTTTACGCGTAATGAACGCACTTTTGCAGCTACACTTTCTATTTCTTCTTGCGTTCTTGCTACTAAAATTACATTTACTCCTTCTTTGGCTAAGGCCAAAGCGATTGCTTTTCCAATTCCTTTTCCTGCGCCAGTGATTAGAGCATTTTTATTTTTTAAATCTGTCATTTTTTAATTTATTTTGAGCCAATAAAAAGGCTCAGTTTACTGTAAAAGTAGTGCGTTTTACGTTTGAAATCTATTTTGATTTTCTATTTAATCTAAATTTAACGTTCTGTTATTTTGGATGAAATAAAGATTTTTTAATCAAAGTTGATTTCATTTTTTGTCCAAAGTCAATTTGAAAATATCCGTTTCTAGAACTTCAGTGTCTTTATCTTCACAGAGTAGGAATTCTATTTTTTGTTCAGAATTAGAATATAAAGTCAATCCTTCAAATTTGTGGGTACTGCTTATTTTTTGAGTGAAATCGATTTTCATGGTTTTCAGATTGATGCTCCCAATAAGACTTCCTAAAACTTCGCCATCATCATAAGTAGATTCGGTGTCTTCGGCTGTCGCCAAAAAATAAATGTGGTTATCGACTAAAATTCCATCGGTAAAACTGCTTCGGACTCCTTGTATTTTTGGAAGTTTGTATTCGTTTGATAGAATAGCAAAATCATCAGTGAGGTTCTTGCCTTCAATGGTAAAAAGCACATTCTTGTTGGAACTTCCGTTGCCGCGATTCAATAAAAACCAATTTTCACCATTGTAGATGGCGCCTTCGATGTTGAAATCTTCGGGTTGTATCGCTCCAAAACTTTGCAGGACTGCATACAAATTAGTAATGTCATTTGAGGCAATCACCTTTTTATGGCTGGAGCTAACCTGTATCATTTTGTTCCTTTTTTCGGTGGAACCAGAACCAAAAACATAGATACTATTGCCAAAATGAGTGATGGATTCAAAATCAGCTTTGTCTTTTTTGGGTGTGTTTTCGGTGGGATTTTCTAGCAACGGATGGCGTTTTAAATCCTGAGAATAGATGTGGTATTCATAAAGGTAACCGCTGTTGTCCCCAATAATCAGTAGGGAATTGTCTTTGTAAATAAGTCCCGATGCGGAACCAATGCCGATGATTTGAAATAGTAATTCGAGTGTAAATTTTTCCATATTTATGTTTTTTAAAGGGATGCCTAGCCCAGATTACTTCACCTAATTTCTATTTTCATAGGAGTTCAGTGAACTTTGTTTGTAGTGAAAATCCTTTTATTATTTTTCCTTAAAATAATAAAATATTGCAACGAATAGCTGGAAAATGCTGCTAATAATTTATTATATTTGAAAAACAAAGATAAATTATTTGTTATGAAGTCAATAAATCCCGATGATTTTAAAGTGATTGGCAAAATTGATTTGGCCAAAATCCCTACCAACTTGTTCAATGATTCCAGTGATGATGCCAAAGAGGAAAAACTGGATAAGGTGCAGGCGAAATTGAGTGAGTTGCAGGATGTGATGTATGCGCACAACAGGTATGGTGTTTTGATTTGTTTGCAAGGTATGGATACATCGGGCAAGGATAGCTTGATTCGCGAAGTTTTTAAGGAATTTAATCCGCGTGGGGTTGTGGTGCATAGTTTTAAAACACCCACTTCAACAGAACTGGAGCACGATTATTTGTGGCGACATTATTTGGCTTTGCCAGAAAAGGGGAAATTTGCGGTTTTTAACAGAACACATTATGAAAATGTTTTGGTTACACGCGTGCATCCGGAATATATTCTGAATGAAAATTTGCCGGGAATAGAAAAAGTTGCTGATATACCAGCAGCGTTTTGGGACAATCGGTTAGAGCAAATTAATAATTTTGAAAAACACATCACGCAAAACGGCACTATTATTTTGAAGTTTTACTTTCACATGAGTAAGGAAGAGCAACGCAAACGCTTGCTGCGAAGATTAGAAGAGGTAGAGCACCACTGGAAATTTTCGGCGGGAGATTTGAAAGAGCGTGAGCATTGGGATGCATATATGCAATATTATGAGGAGGCGATCAATGCAACGGCAACTGAAAATGCGCCTTGGTATATCATTCCTGCTGATGATAAGGAAATGGCGCGTTATATAGTGGCCAAAATTATTTGGGAAGAAATGCAAAAACGGACTGATATTAAAGAACCACAATTAGATGAAAAAGTAAAAGCTAATTTTGAAATGTATAAAGACATGTTGAAGAAAGAATAAACCAAAAAAAAAATGCGCTGAATTTCAGCGCATTTTTTTTGGAATTTTTTTTGGATTATAGTTTGAAACCATAAGCTAAACGTACACCAACTTGTCCAACTCCTCTACCTAAAGAACCGTTACTGTTTAAACGATCAAAATGATTGTAGTGAGTATAGTTCAAAGAAATATCTATGAATTTAGTAGCATAACCTATACTTGGAGATAACAATAAAGAAGTTTTGTCTCTGGTATTGTCTACATTACTTACTGCAAATGCTGCACCAGCTTCTCCCATAACGTAAAATTGGTCTTTCCAAATAAAAGCTTTGAAACCCGCTTTAGCTGGAATAATACCTAAATCTTTTCCTTCTGTTTGACCAGGAAACGTATCAGCTTTGCTTACAAATAAATTAGTGTAACCTGTAGTCAACGTCAAAGAGTATATCTTAGATAGATCATATTGTCCTCTTACGTCTGCTCCAAGTGCTAATTTGTATGGGTCATTTACTGAATATCCAGCATTTGCACCAACTCCTAAACGAAATCCTTGATCGTAATCTGCTACTGTGTTAGTTTCTTGTGCTTGAACATTGCCTGCAAACATCATTGTGATTGTAATTGCAAACGCGATTTTAATTTTTCCTGCGATTTTCATATAAATATTTTTTAATTTATTTGCTATTTAAGGTTGGTTTCAACCCTATAAAATAACTGCGCAAAAGTAGAAATAAACCTACTGAAAAAGTTATATAATTATTCTGTAATGTTATAGAATTACTAGTTTCTTGTTCGTTTGCACAAAAAAATAACATTTATAAATCGAATAGTATCGACACAATTAAAAGCATCTAATTATATTTGCCAACAAAAAAGCAAAAAGTGAATTTATCTCAGTACTTCAAAGAGTTTTCTTATAATATAAAATTAGCCTATCCTATCATTTTAGGAATGTTGGGACATACCTTAATAGGAATTGTTGATAATTTTATGGTTGGAAAATTAGGTTCTACGGAGCTGGCTGCGGTATCACTTGGTAACAGTTTCATTTTTATTGCATTGTCTATAGGAATAGGGTTTTCAACGGCTATCACTCCTTTAGTAGCTGAAGCTGATGCGGAAAAAGAAGAGGGTAAAGTCCGCTCTATTTTTCATCACGGCTTGCTTTTGTGTACCGTGCTTGGTATCGCTTTATTCATCATGACCGTTTTGTCTAAACAAATCATGTATTTGATGCACCAACCCAAAGAGGTGGCTGATATGGCTGCCCCATATATTGATTGGGTTGCTTTTTCTTTGATTCCTGTAATTATTTATCAGGGATACAAACAATTTGCAGATGGTTTAGCAAAAACTAAGTATTCGATGTATGCTATACTCATGGCTAATGTGGTTCATATATTTTTTAATTATGTATTGATTTACGGAGTTTGGTTTTTTCCAAAATTAGGGATTTTGGGTGCAGCCTTAGGAACCGTAATTTCCAGAATAATGATGGTTGTTTTTATGCATTACCTAATCAAGAGAAATGCAGCATTAAAAGTATATTTCAAAAAATTTAGTTTCAAGGAAATTCGTAAATCAGTACTAAAAAAAATCATTGATCTTGGGTTACCTTCTGCGATGCAAATGCTGTTTGAAGTAACATTGTTTACCGCTGCTATTTGGCTTTCAGGTGCGATTGGAAAAAACAGTCAAGCCGCTAACCAAATTGCGCTCATCTTATCATCATCTACATTTATGGTTGCCATGGGATTGAGTGTAGCCGCCATGATCCGTGTGAGTCATACTAAAGGAAGGAGCGATTATAAAGAATTAATTGTTGTAGCCCGCTCTATCTTTTTGCTGGCTGTCATTTTAGAAACAATTTTTGCTATTATTTTCGTGGCATTTCATAAATACCTACCGCATTTGTTTCTAAACATGTCTGATTCAGCTCAAATGGTGGATAATGCTGAAATTATCAGTATCACATCAAAATTACTTTTGGTAGCCGCTGTTTTCCAAATTTCAGATGGTGTTCAAGTTGTTGTTCTTGGCGCTTTGCGCGGGTTGCAAGACGTTAAAATTCCCATGTATATTACCTTTGTATCGTATTGGGTTATTGGTTTTCCAATTTCATACTATCTCGGAATTTATACAAATCTAAAAGCAGTTGGGATTTGGATCGGACTTTTGGCAGGATTAACGGCAGCTGCTCTGTTTTTATATATTCGTTTTGTAAGATTAACAAATAAGTTAGTCGCTGCACATCCAAAAGACTAAAGTTCTCCCAAAGTTGTTTGAAAATTCTGTATTCGATTTTAATAGCCGTAAATTAGCATCTAACGATAAATAATTTCAAATGATATTAATTATAATTCTCGGAATTCTTTTAGTGATTGTAAGTTTTTCACTTAAAAGTAGTCCAAATCAATTTACACAATATGCTACTATTGCCAGAATAATAGGGTTTGTAATAATCTTTCTTGGTCTTTTTTCCTCGGCTTTTAAACAAGTGGAAGCAGGTAAAGTGGGTGTTAAGACTTTATATGGAGAAGTCCAACCTGATATTTTAAATAGTGGTTTAAATATTATTAACCCGCTAATGGATGTTACTTATTTTGATATTCAAACTCAAAATAATACCATGGCTTCTGAAAAAAGCGAAGGAAGTACGATTGCCGGTGGTAATGCTGTCCGTGTTTTATCGAATGATGGATTGGAGGTTATTATTGATTTGACTGTCTTATTCCGAATCATTCCTACAGATGCACCTGTAATTTTAAAACAAATAGGGGTCAATTATAACGATAAAATTGTTTTGCCAGTTACACGAACCCGAATCCGGGATAATGCGGTTTACTATGATGCAGTTTCGTTGTATTCAACAAAAAGAAATGAATTTCAACAACGAATTTTCAAAAGTATTGAAGCCGATTTCAAGAAAAGAGGAATTGTTTTAGAACAATTATTGATACGAAATATTAATTTACCTACATCTGTGAAAACAACAATTGAAAGTAAAATTAATGCGGAACAAGATGCTCAAAAAATGATTTTCGTTCTTCAAAAAGAAAAACAAGAAGCAGAACGTAAACGAGTGGAAGCGCAAGGTATTGCGGATTATCAAAAGATTATTTCTACCGGTTTGTCTGACAAACAATTGCAATATGAATCTATCAAAGCGCAAAAAGAACTAGCTGCTTCTGCCAATACCAAAATTATTTTTATGAATGGTAAAGGAAATACACCAATAATTTTGTCTGATAAATAGTTTTTTCAAATCCTTAATCGTTAATTTGTTTTTTCAATGTACATTCAACAAAGAAGTAAATTAACGATTAGAGCAACATGGAATTACCAAAATTTTTACTAGGCGACAACACTGATTTTCCCGAAGATATTTTTATCATCCATTTGGATTATCCCCGGTTTATTATTAATCTGAAAGATGATGAAGTTGAATTTATCGAGGAAGCTGAAGATCTTGATGAAGGAGAATTAAATGCTGAAATGGAGGGGTTAATTGTCCTTGCCAATGCCTTTTACGATAGAGAAATAAAGCTTTACGAAGAATAAATCTATTTTTTAAAATAGGTTTCCAATAATTTTTGAGCGGCTGCAAAAGGTGAAATTTCATCGTTTTGCACCGCTTTTTTGGTTGTATCCAATGATTTTTGAATTTCTGGATTGCTATAAAAATTGGTTTTCAATTGTTCGTTGATGGTTTCTAACATCCAATATTGGTTTTGTTCTTTTCTTTTATCAAAGAAGGATTGGTTTCCTTTTGTCAGCTTTAAAAAATCTTCTATTGTTTTCCAGACTTCGGCGATTCCTTCATGACTTATCGAGCTGCAGGTAGAAGTGGTTGGGATCCAGCCTGATTTTTTGGCTGGAAAAAGGTGCAGAGCTCGCTTGAATTCCAGCTTGGCTAATTGCGCTTTCCGGATATTGTCTCCATCGGCTTTGTTGATAACAATAGTATCTGCCATCTCCATAATACCTCTTTTTATTCCTTGTAAATCATCGCCCGCACCAGTAATTTTTAATAATAAAAAGAAATCTACCATACTGTGTACGGCGGTTTCGCTTTGACCAACGCCTACCGTTTCAATCAATATAATATCAAAACCGCCAGCTTCACAAAGCGTTATGGTTTCCCTGGTTTTTCGGGCTACTCCACCTAAGGTTTCTCCTGATGCAGATGGCCGTATGTAGGCATTTTTGTCTTTTACCAATTCTTCCATTCGGGTTTTATCTCCTAAAATACTTCCGTGGGAAATCGTGCTGCTTGGGTCTACTGCCAAAACAGCTACTTTTTTCCCCAAACTTGTCAGGTATAAACCAAAGGCTTCAATAAAAGTGCTTTTTCCTACGCCCGGAACTCCTGTTAT
This sequence comes from Flavobacterium sp. W20_MBD1_R3, assembly GCF_052119725.1. Classification (NCBI taxonomy): domain Bacteria; kingdom Pseudomonadati; phylum Bacteroidota; class Flavobacteriia; order Flavobacteriales; family Flavobacteriaceae; genus Flavobacterium; species Flavobacterium sp. W20_MBD1_R3. Next base: position 113,689 of record NZ_JBGQOR010000007.1, on the reverse strand, counting down.
TCCTATTCTGACGGATTTATTGGCATGAGGCAAACAGGCATTTATGACTTGATTGGCTTTCGCCAAATGACCAGTATTCGTGCTTTCGACTAACGTAATAGCACGACTTAAGGCCGTAATGTTTCCCGATAATATTCCGCTAACCAGTTCGTTTGTTGAAGGTTGAATTTTTCTAAATTGCTGAATATGTGCCACGGCAGCAGTACTGATACTTTCCGGAGATAAAATACCAGGTTTCTCGTTAAGGGCAGAATGTGATTGTTTTTGTTTTGACAAAGCAATTTTTTTGAAAGTAAAATTAATGAAAAAAGGAGGTGAATGAACGCAGATTTACATAAAATATCAAATGGCACCTTATCGTACTTTTAAACGTGAAGTAAATCATTATTTTTATTTTTTGGATCCTTATTATAGCAGATTAGTCAATACCTTTGCGACACTATGAATAATTTTAATTTGATTTTTGTTTTTTTATTCCTTGGTATTGTCCTGCAAAACATAAAAGTATTTCCCGTTATTCGGGTTTACAAGTTGCTAAACAAGCTTGTGATTTATTTTTGTTTGCCTGCCTTGGCCTTATATTATATTCCAAAAATAAAATGGAGTCCTGAATTGTTGTTTCCTATTGGTGTGGCGTGGATTGGATTTGTAGTTTCTTATTTGTTTTTTAGTTTGTTAGGGAGCAAATTTGGATGGTCTAAAAAACTCACAGGCTGCTTAATTATCACTGCTGGGTTGGGGAATACGTCTTTTTTAGGTTTTCCAATAATTGAAGCGCTATATGGTGAAGAAGGTTTAAAGACAGCAATTTTAGTAGATCAGCCCGGTTCTTTTGTAGTGCTTTCTACTTTGGGAATTCTGGTTGCAACGGTTTATTCTACAGGAAGTCCTAGTGGTGTTCAAATTGCTAAAAAAATTCTTTTTTTTCCACCTTTTATAACTTTTTTGGTAGCTTGTTTAATGAATGTTTTTAATGTCGATTTTCATGAATATATCCAAATTTTACTCCAAAAAATGGGAAGTGGCGTAACTCCTTTGGCCTTGCTTTCAGTTGGTTTACAGTTGCGTTTTGAACGGAAAAGTCAGCATTGGAAGTTTCTAGGGTTGGGACTTTTATATAAATTAATTCTGACTCCGGCTCTTATTTATGTGTTGTATGTAGTGATTTTGCAACAGCATTCTAAAATTATCCAAGTTGCCCTTTTAGAGTCGGCTATGGCGCCTATGATTACGGCTTGTATTTTAGCATCCACTCATGGTTTAAAACCTAGATTGAGTAGTATGATGATAGGTTTTGGAATTCCAATCTCCTTTATTACGTTGTCATTTTGGTATTTTGTGGTTCAATATGTGTAGTTTCTTTTTAATTAAAGAAAACAAAGTAAGTCTTCTTATATTGGAATAAGTGGTGTACCGCTGGAATAAAGCTTCAGTTGGAATTGTTTTAAGTAGTTGGACCTATTTAATGTCATACTAACAAATGAGTGAAATAATATTTAACATATAAGTCATATAAGAATTAAACCTTAAATGACCTTATGATTATTTAAGTTACATAAGGCTAACATAATCGAAACTTAAACTTACATGACTTATATGGTAAAAAAAATGCGACATTGTTTTATTCTTATTGCTTAGAAGATAAAAGACGCTGATTTTATTTTTTATTCCAAAAAAATATTCTTCTGTTTAAGAACTTGGTTACAGTTCTAGCAACTATTTTTATAAAAAAAAAGGCTCGCCTGGATAAAAATCTTCAGCGAGCCTTTAAAAAAAAAAACTTATTTCTGATTCTCTAAACGGTAGGAAGTTGTGTCAGTGTAGGTTTTTCCAAATTGATCGATGGCTTTAATCTCGATTTGATGGATTCCTATTTCAAGATTGGTTGGAATTTTTCCTCTCCAAAGATGCTTGCTTTCGATAGGATTTGACGAGCGTCTTCCGGGAAATAATTCTTCTGTAAGATCCCATTCATAAACATCAGTTGCATAAGATGGATCTATTTCCTCTACGTAGTCCATTGTTTTCCATTCTCCTTTGTCTACGCGGTATTCTATGGTGTCATTTTTACTTCCCATAAAGAAATTGACATAAATTCCGGATCGGGTAGAACGACCTTTTTCAACTACTTTGGGAGCAAAAACTTCCATTTGGTAGGTTTTGGGTTTACCCGCAACTTTGTAATCTAGACTGTAGTGATTGCCTTTAAAATTAATAAAAGCATATCCTTTTGGCGTTCCATCGCGCATGGTTGAAACCGGAACTCCATCTGAATTTAGTTTTCCCGAGTACCAATCTCCCGAGGTGGTTCCAACATTATAATGATGATGCGGTTTTTCCTGTAACCAGCCATCGGTTTTGCCAAAATAATCTTGGCGTTGAATATGGGTATGTGCAGAAAGAGAAAGCGTATTTGGAAAATCTTTCAAAAGTTCGAATAGTTTCTCTCTATCCGCATCTCTAAATGAATCCCCTTGAGTTTCACTTAATGGAATGTGAAATGCTAATACTATCAAATTCTCTTTTGGAACCAATTTCAAATCATTGGCAATAAACTGCAACTGATTTGGTGTAAAACCACCCCAATATCCTTTTTGATTTCTTGGATCAGGATAGAGCACATTGTCCATTACGATAAAATGGACTTTTCCATAATTGAACGCGTAATTAGCTGGTCCAAAATGAGCTTCATAGGTTTCATCGGCCATTTCATCAGTGGTAGCATCAAAATTAAGATCGTGGTTTCCTAGTAAATTGTACCAAGGAATCCCCGCTTTTTTTACCGCTCGAATATAAGGATTGAAAAGCGCGAGATCATTTCCCACTAAATCGCCTAAACTCAAACCAAAGGGAACATTTTTAATTCCCTCTACTTCGGCTACAATTCCTTTCGCAAAGAAATCGACTTCAGCTTGCGTGTACGGTTGTGGATCTCCAAAAATAAGGGCTGTAAACTCTTGATTTTCTGGTTGAGGAACCAGACCAAAATCGACTGATTTAGGCAATTTTCCTGTTGGATCCACTCCTTTAAATTTTGACTCAGGAGAACCTTTGGGTTTGTGATTGTAAAAAAACTGAGGTAAATTATTGTCATTCACGCCCACTTTATAGTTGGCAGGTTTAATAACGGCTATAATTGCATCATCACTTATTGGGAGGATATACTTGCCTTTTTCATCGGTGAGAACCACTTGCAGACCATTGGTTACGGAAACATTAGCAATTCCTTTTTCATTTCGTTCTTTTTTGCCATTCTCATTATGGTCTTCAAAAACAAAGCCCTGAACATTATTTTGTGCTGTTATTCCTATTGAAAATAGCAAGGCACATATTGATACTATTGATTTTTTCATCGTTTATGTATTTTAATTAAGATTTATTTGTCCCACCAAACTTTAGTGTTGATATCATCCGTACCCAACATTTCAACTGCTTTCAGATAATTTTGTTGGTTGTTGATTTGAATACTTGTTGGATAATAAAAACGAGAAGGCATGATTCCGTTATTCTCCATGGCTGTTGTTGTAGGAAGAATAGGAAATCCGGTTCTACGGTATTCAAACCACTGTTGGTAATCAATAAAATAAAGCGCATAATATTTTTGAAGCATTATTTTTTCTAAAGTGCCATCATAAGCCGCTAATGAATTTTCAAAATAAGTACTAGGTGTTGTGGTTCCTAATTGTTCCATGGCCGCCTGAACGCCTTTTTTATAATGCGATTCGGCATCCGATATGAATCCTCTTTGTGCCATTTCAGCTTTTATAAAGGCTACTTCGGCGTAAGTCATCAAGAAAATGTTCATTGGATTTGTAATCTGAGTAGCATTAAATGTAGAAGCATTGTAAGCAAACTGAGATTCAGCACCAGCATACGCGCTAGGAATTCCTTTATATCCTATGGAAACATTGTCCATGTCACGTGCAACGCCAGCAATTATTGGTCTTCGAGGATCGGTCATGGTGTTTAGATTGTCTATAAAAAAAGAAGTTATTTTTACGTTTAAACTAAAATCCTGAGGTCTTCCCCAAGGAGAAACGTTAGGAGTTACTCCGGTAACTTTCAGTATGGCAGATTCAGCCGTGTTTTCAAAAACAGGATATTGTGTTGGATTTTGAATCATAGTAGCCAATTTTTGGAAAGCTTTGGTTTCCGTACGATTGGATATTCTCAGCAACAAACGCATTTGAAGCGAATTAGTAAATTTTTTCCATTTAGTGACGTTGTTTTGAAAAAGAATATCACTGGCGTAAATCATTGGAGCAGCAGTATTGTACAACGTATTGGCTCGCTCTAAATCAGCTAAAATCGTGGTGTAAATCAATTCCTGAGAATCAAATGCAGGATAAAGATTTCCTTCTTCACCACTTACGGCTTCGGTCATGGGAACTGGTCCAAAAATATCCGTAAGATTAGAATACACCAAAGCATTTAACGTCAATGCAATTGCTTCATAATTTCGATCTTCGGCTTGTATTGCTGCGGCTTTCATCTCCTTGATATTATTAAGCCATTTGTAATAATTTGCCCAAGAGGAATAGCCTATTTCCTGACTTAAATCATAGCGGTGCAACCCTCCCGAAACGCTGGGAAAGGGCAATGAAACCTGCATTAAATCGAAAGTAACATTAGCACTTCTGGTGGCGTTGTGCGTAGCTAGGCCATAAATGATAGGATTAATTAAAGTTCCCGGACTTATTTCGGCAATCCGGTTTGGATCTTCATTGAGTTCATTAAAATCACCCGTGCAAGCCAAGTTTAGCAGAACTAGGGCTAAAGTTGCAGTAAAAATTTTTATCTTTTTCATCTTTAAAAATTAGTTTAGAAATTCACTTTTATGTTAAAACCATAGGTAGCAGGAGTAGGCATTTGGCCCATTTCGATACCCGGTAAAATAGTATCTCCATTTAAGGCTGCTGTTTCTGGATCAAAAATTGGAAAGTCAGAAAGAACCGCTAGGTCTCTACCAAAAATAGACAGATCTAAGCTCGTAATCCCCGTGTTTTTAAGCCAAGCAGAAGAGATGCTGTATTGCAAACTTACTTCTCGCAATTTGACATAAGAAGCTTCAAAAGCATTGGATTCGATATTGGCTCTTCGATAATAACGAGCGTACCAGTCTGGAGTCAATGCTTCAGTGGTGTTTTGAGAATAGGTTCCATCTGTATTTAATACCACTCCTTCACCTACAATCACTCCCTCTTCACGACCTTTCATTGTCGACATTAGTTTCCCCATTTCAGATAGTTTGTGATGTGTTTGAGAATAAATGATTCCTCCAAGTTGTCCATCAAGCATTACATTTAAACCTAAATTTCCAAATTTAAAGCTGTTGTACAAACCGGCTTTCCAATCAGGTGTTGCATCGCCTATGTATTGAATTTCATCCGGATATGCTGGTAAGCCTGAATTGTCATATACAATTTGTCCATCAGGAGATCGTACAAAACCATAACCATATATTGCAGTTGTTGTCCCGCCCTCTTTGGCAATCAAGGTAGCTGTACCTCCTGATCCAATGGTTTGTTGACCCTGAATACCATCGGCAAGTTCCATAACGCGATTCCAGTTTTTAGACCAAGTTAAAGTTGTTGACCATTTAAATTTATCCATATTGATAATTTTTCCGGTTAAGGTAAGTTCAACTCCTCGATTTCGTACTTCGCCAGAATTCATAATACCGGAACTGAATCCAGTTGTGATGTCTAAGGGAACAGAAATAATTTGGTTTTTAGTCGTTGTTTGATACACCGTTGCATCAAAATTTATTCTGTTTTTGAATAATCTCCCTTCAAAACCAGTTTCAATACTTGTCGTAATTTCTGGCTTAAAGTTAGCATTGTACAACGTTGACGGCGCTACTGCTGAACTTGCAAAAGCAGATTGATCGTAGTATTTACTCGTTCTGTAAGGATCAGTATCATTACCTACCTGAGCAAGGGACAATCGGTATTTGAAATATTCCAGAGATTTAGGTAAGTTGAATATTTCAGAAAGAATAAAACTAGTATTTACAGATGGGTAAAAGAACGAATTGTTTTGCTCTGGCAAAGTACTAGACCAATCGTTTCTGCCTGTCACATCTAAGAAAATCTGATCTTTGAACGAGAAGGAAAACAGTCCGTACAAACTATTGACTTTTTTGTAACTGTCATTTACGCTGATGATAGGATTGCTGACCCCATTTGCTAATTTATAAACAGTGGGAACGACCAAGCCTTCAACGGCAGCATCCATTCTTTGGTATTTATAACTCATGGCATTTCCTCCCGCTGAAGCAGAAAAAGAAAAATCTTTAGAGAGTTTATTTTTATAAGTGAATAAAAAATCAGAATTTACTTCTTGCATAAAAACATCCTGAGTTCTAAAAAATCCTTTAGCATAACGATTGATGCTATAAGGTCTTTTTTGTTCGCGATCTTGATGATAGGTGTTTAAGGATGTTCTCAACAAAAGATCTAAATTAGGAGCTAACTTAATTGTAGCGTTCAAATTACCTACAATTTGATTACTTGCTAAAGAGTTTGTTGCTTCATTAGCAATTAAATAAGGATTATCAATGTAACTGCTGAAGGGTTGCAGTTGTTGGATTTGATTTTGACCTTGTCTCCAAATCGGTTTGTACCAATCAAGATCAGCATTTGGATTTTGGAAAATCGTAAAGTAGGCTATAGAGCCATTATTATAACCCGTGCTTGGTAAATTATCACTGTCTCTGTTGTTGTAATTGATCACCGATGCAATTTTAATTTTATCCGATATTTTATAATCGGCATTTACTGAAGCAGTTACTCTTTCAAATCCGGTATTGGGCATAATCCATTCATTTTTTGAATGGCCAATGGACATTCTCATGGATCCATTTTTGTCCCCACCCTGAAGCGTGATGTTATTGTTTATAGTAGTTCCTGTACGCCAGAAATCTTTAATATTATTCTTGTAAGGAATCCAAGGTGTTCTTTCAGTTCCTTGTGTTTCTGTTAAAGGATCGTATTGAAAGTAGGATTGTCCGTTAAATTTTGGTCCCCAAGCACTACTCGTAGAACCTGTATTGTTTCCATCGACAGAACTTAAATACGAATAATATGGATCACCACTTTTGTTAAATGATTTTCCGGTACCCTGACCGTATTCGTATTGATAATCTGGCCAGCGCTGAATAACATCAAAAGTAATTCCCGTGTTATAGCTAATTCCAAGGCCTTTATTTTTTTTACCTGATTTGGTTGTAATGATCAAAGCACCATTCGCTGCGCGACTTCCATAAAGAGCGGTTGCTCCAGGACCTTTTAAGACCGTTACATTTTCAATATCATCCATATTAAGATCTGAAATACCATTTCCAAAATCAACTGGAGAATCGCTGCCCATATAAGCACTATCGGATCCTGAACTAGTTATTTTACTATTAATAGGAACGCCATCTACAACAATTAAAGCATTATTTCCATTAGGATTCAGCGAATTATTTCCTCTTAAGGTAATTTGTTGCGAGTTTAAAGGACCAGATCCTGAGGAAACAATATTCAAACCTGCCACTTTTCCTTTTAGTCCAGATGACCAGTTGTTTGGAGCGGTTTGTGCCAAGTTATCAGCGCTAATGGTTTGTTGCGAAAAACCTAATTGTTTTTCTTGTCTTTTAATTCCTAATGCCGTTACCACAACTTCATTGAGTGCATTGGTGTTTTCAATTAAGCCAATTATTAGCAAGGAGGTAGTACTGGCAGGCACTTCTTTGTCATCAAAACCCATATAAGAGACCACTAAGAGCGCATTAGCAGTAGCAGTTTTTAAACTAAAATTTCCGTCAAAATCAGTTGTAGTACTGTTTTTAGTTCCTTTTTCTAGAACGGTCGCTCCAGGTAAAGGAAGTCCTTGTGAATCATTTACTTTTCCTCGGATGAGCTGCTGGATAGCAACGGGTTTAGTAACCGAAATAGTGTTATTGATACGATGAAATTGAAAGCCTGTTTGAGCAGTTATTTTACTTAAAATAGTGTGCATACTTTCTTTGTTTACCAATAAAGTTAAACGTTGCTTTGAAGCGGAAATTTTTTCGTCAAAGACAAAGGTATACTTAGTCTTTTTCTCCAAAACATCGAATACCTCTGTGATTTGGACTTCTTTCAGGTTGATCGAGAGATTTTCTTCTCCATCATTAGTAGCATTTAATGGTGTAGCGAAGGTTTCAGAAAATATAAAGAGGAAACTTAATAGATAAAGGTATTTTTTTAATTTCATGGAAAAAAGAAATTGGATTTTCAAATTCATTTTAATGATTTTTAAGTGTTTAATTTTTAATAGGATCTCAATCTGAATGCAACTTATTCTTGATTTTAATAGCGAATTCCAGCAATTACTTCTTTGGTTTTTCTCGTATAAAAATTTTATTTGGGGTTTGAAAATCGATTTCTAATTGTTTTACTTCCGCAATACTTTCAAGGATTGTAGTGATATTTTCATCTTTAAATTTTCCGGTTATTCCAAGTTGTTCTATTTCTGAATTATCAAAATCGATAATGACATTAAATCTGTTTTCTAATATTTCAGCTGTTTCGCCAAGACTTGTGTTTTTCAGGACTATAATGTTCTTTGTCCAAGCCAAGAAATCCTCTTGGTAATTGTTGGTGAGTAGCGGTAATTGTTTTTTTGTAAAAAGTAGTTGTTGATTCTTGATCAGCAAAATATTGGTATCGGGATTCACTTTATCGTGTACAGCTACTTTCCCCGTAAGAACCTTAATGGTATTTGGGTAATTTGGATAAGCTTTAATGGTAAATGAAGTCCCCAATACTTTGATGTTGAATTGGGTTGTTTCAACTGTAAAGGGACTTTTTGGATTTTTTACTACTTCAAAATACGCTTCTCCTTTTAGTTTTAGTTTTCGGTTGTTTTCAAAGTCGGATAAGTAAGTTACGCTACTGTTGGCATTTAGTATGAGCAGACTTCCATCCGGTAGAATGAGTTTTTTTATTTCCCCTTTGGCAGCTGATTGGGTTACAGTATTTTTAGTTGTTGATTGGGTTATCAAAAAAGGAATTCCGAGTAGTACAACAGCAATTGCGGCGATTGCAGCTGTTTTATAATATAAATTCCGAAGTTTTGCTTTCGGTTTATTAATTTTAGTATTTATTTTAAGCAGTATTGAATTCCTTTTTTCTTCGTTCAAGGAAAGAATGATGGTATTTTGCTCTTTCTCCATTTGTTTTAAGAAAAAGGTTTCTACGGCTTCTTTTTCGGATAAGGAACAGTTATTTTGAGCATATTTTTGAGCGAGTGCTATGAAGTCTTCTTTTTGCAAAACAGGTCTTTTTACTATAAGTCCCAACTTTTACCTTTATTACGTAGTGAACAATCTTGTCTTAAAGATTTGTTAACAGCGATTCTCTTTGGTTAACATTGTAACAACATTCCCGTAATAAAAACGGAGAATTGATAGGGATCAATCTTCATTTTGAGCAATTTTAATCCATCGCTAATGTGCTTTTCTACTGTTCGAACTGATAATCCTAGTTTTTGGGCTATTTCAATATTAGTGTAATTTTCTAACCGGCTAAGAATTAATACTTGCTGACTTCTGGGAGGTAATTTTTTGATTTCCTTGAAAATTCCGGCTTCAAATTCTTGATATACTAAATGTTTGTCGGTTCTAGAAGGATGCGGAATGTTTTGGAGTATTTCAAGATGTCCGTAATCAAATTTTAAATCCCGAATGTGATTAGCAATTTTGTATTTGACGGCTCGAAGTAAGTAGCCCTCCAAATTATCAATAGAAGTTGTGGCAGATTTTTCCCAAAGACTGATAAAGATTTCCTGAACAATATCCTCGCAAATGGCTTCTTCTTTGTAGATTTTAAAAGCAAAGGAATATAGTCTTTTCCAATACCGATCAAACAAGACTTCAAAGGCTAGCTGATCTTGGTGTTGTAGTTTTTTTTGTAAATCGGTATCTGATAATCGCAGTAGTGTCGTTTTCATGCTATGGTAGTTGCCACAAATGAAATCAATTTTATCTTCTTGGGAACCGAAACGAGTTTAAGCTATGGTTAACGAATGTCGATGATTTTCATTCCTTACTTGGTTATCAAAATAGATTGAAAACGGAAGTTTCTATATAAAATAGTATAGTTCACTTCGGGTTTCTAGAAAGTATAATTACCGAGAATGTATTTATAAAATTGAAATTCGCTATGCTTGTTTCCAAAATTTATTTGATGTCTGGTATCATTTTAATTAGGACTAAAGCAAATGTTTTTTAGTAACAAAATTTTTTAGTTTGATTAAGAGTGTTTTTAACCAACGGTTTAAAAATCTACGCTAAAATAAAAATGTTTCAAGTTTTTATTTAATTCCAAAGAAAGATAAAAGATAGGGATTAACACCAAAAGCTACTTTTACATATAAAGAGTTTTAATACCATTTTTAGAGCCGCACAACGAAGCTATCGTTATAAGTTGGTGCCAATAAAGTAAAAGCTTAATCATAAATGAGATTAAATTGTAGTCAGTAATTAGCGTCAAAGTACTTTGTTAATCTGCTATTAATTTATCCAAAGAGCCGAGTACAAAATTTATAAAAGAAGATTCATTTCAATTCACCATTGAAATGAATTTTGTTCTAAATTTTAAACTTTTTGTCGGATTAAAGCACATTTTTTGACTAATTTTGGCACTTTAGTTACACTTCGTCATTAGATCAAAAAGACTCAAAAGCATCTCAAATAGTAAGGCTTTCCCTCTTATGTTTTGAATTAATTGAAGGATTTTCTTCTTTTAGCTAAGTTATAATTAGCATTAATAATACAGTTTTCTTAAAAATATGAGTTCATCTTCTGATAATGCAACACAAATTGATCGTACCGCTATAGCCCAACAAACTGTATACCCTGTCTTGTTTTCTATTGCATTTGCTCACTTGCTCAATGATTTATTGCAAGCCGTTATTCCAGCAGCGTATCCTATTTTAAAAGAAAATTTTAATTTAACCTTCACCCAAATTGGGTTAATTACCTTGGCCTATCAATTAGCCGCATCTATATTGCAGCCGGTCGTTGGGCTCTACACGGACAAAAGACCAAAACCCTTTTCTCAAATTTTCGGAATGCTTTTTACCTTATCCGGTATTGTGGTTTTGTCCTACGCTTCCAGCTTTTCAATGATCATAATATCGGTTGTTTTGGTCGGGATTGGTTCGTCTATTTTTCATCCAGAAGCATCTCGAATCTCTTTTTTGGCCTCTGGCGGAAAGCGTGGCTTAGCACAATCTATTTTTCAGTTGGGAGGAAATGCAGGAACAGCTATCGGACCATTATTGGTTGCTTTAATTGTGGTTCCTAATTCTCAATATTACATTATTTGGTTTGTTGCTATAGCCATAATCGGATTGATTGTTTTGAGTAGAATTGCCCTTTGGTATCAAAATCATCTGAGTTTAAGAAGTACAAAAAAAGCCGAGATCAATTTGCCAAATTTATCGCAGAAAACGATTGCAATATCAGTAGGAATTTTGATGGTTTTGATATTTTCAAAATTCTTTTATATGGCCAGTATGTCCAGCTATTTCACCTTTTATTTAATCGAAAAATTTGGATTGTCAGTGCAAGAAGCCCAGTTTCACTTGGTTTTGTTTTTGGCATCTTGTGCTGTAGGAACTTTAATTGGTGGACCCATAGGCGATAAATACGGAAGGAAATACGTCATTTGGTTTTCTGTTTTGGGAGCAGCACCTTTTACATTGCTGTTGCCGTTTGTTGATTTATTTTGGACCGGAGTGCTATCCGTTGTTATTGGAACTGTCATGTCATCCGCTTTTCCTGCTATTCTAGTTTTTGCGCAGGAATTGTTGCCTAAAAAACTCGGAATGGTTTCTGGACTTTTCTATGGTTTTGCTTTCGGAATGGGTGGCTTAGGCTCTGCTTTGCTCGGAAATTTGGCAGATCATACCAGCATCACTTATGTATATTATTTGTGTGCGTATTTGCCATTGATCGGTAGTATTGCTTTCTTTTTGCCAAATTTGAAGAAAAAATAATGTTTTTATAGGAGCTAGGCAATAAGAATAAAACAAAATCGCATTTTTTTTACCATATAAGTCATGTAAGTTTAAGTTTCGATTGTGTTAGCCTTATGTAAACTATAATAATCATAAGGTCATTTAAGGTTTAATTCTTATATGACTTATATGTTAAATATTATTTCACTCAATTTTTAGTAGGATATTAAATAGGTCCAACTACTTATTTACTTTCCTAATGGTTTTTTTTTCAAAATCACTTTCTGAGTTTTATAAATATTAGTAGAATTTTAAGATTTGTTTTTCCTGATGAAAGCCATTATTTGATTAACTTACAATGTTACTAATTAATAAAATAAATAAGCATGGCAACAGTACGATTAGGCGATATTGCTCCTGATTTTGAAGCAGAAACGTCACAAGGAAAAATAAAATTTTATGAATGGCTTGGTAATTCTTGGGGTATTTTGTTCTCTCATCCTGCTGATTTCACACCAGTTTGTACCACTGAGCTAGGAACAGCCGCATTGTATTATCCTGAATTCAAAAAACGAAACGTTAAAGTTATCGCATTGAGCGTAGACGGTGTCGATTCGCACATGGAATGGATTAAAGACATTAACGAAACGCAAAATACCACCGTAGATTTCCCTATAATAGCCGATGAAGACAAGCATATCGCAGCGTTATATGACATGATTCATCCCAATGCCAGTGAAAGTTTTACAGTTCGTTCCGTTTTTATCATTGGACCAGACAAAAAAATAAAATTAACTTTGACCTATCCAGCGTCAACCGGTAGAAATTTTGATGAGTTATTGCGTGTTATTGATAGTCTGCAATTGACTGCTGACTATAGCGTGGCTACACCTGCCAATTGGAAAGATGGTGATCATGTAGTAATTTCACCAGCCATTAAAGACGAAGACATTGCGGCTAAATTCCCAAAAGGCTATGACAGAGTTAAGCCCTATTTACGCATGACACCACAGCCTAATAAATAGGAATTTTTAGAAAAACCTCTCAAATAAGAAAGCAGAATGAATTTATTTTCATTCTGCTTTCTTATTTGTTAGTAAGGTTTTAAATTTAATATGTTATGTTGATTAAGTTCTTACTTTCTTTGCTACAAAATTATAAGCAAGAAGAATAAAACAATGTTGCGTTTTTTTTTTTACCATATAAGTCATGTAAGTTTAAGTTTCGATTGTGTTAGCCTTATGTAACTTAAACAATCATAAGGTCATTTAAGGTTTAATTCTTATATGACTTATATGTTAAATATTATTTCACTCATTTTTTAGTAGGAGATTAAATAGGTCCAACTACTTGTTTTTGAATCAATTAAATTAAATGGTAAACAAAATTACTTCTGCTGTTCCTTAAAGCAACTGGTGTATTTTGGCGTATTGCAATAATATAGTTGTCTTTGCATCTTGCATTTGACCCGATTCGATCATTGCATACGCCTCTTCAAAAGGCATTTCCATAACATCTATATTTTCTTCTTCATGTGCTACGCCGCCACCATCACTTACTTTCATCGATTCATTGTATTCACCAACAAATAAGTATAAAATTTCAGTTACAGCACCCGGTGACATGAAGGTTTCCATTACTTTTTGTACTTTAGAAATACGGTATCCTGTTTCTTCTTCGGTTTCCCTAATGATGCATTGCTCTGGATTATCTTGGTCCAGAAGTCCTGCACAAACTTCAACCATCATCCCAGTTTTATTTCCATTTAAATACGTTGGTAATCTAAACTGTCTCGTAAGAATAACTGTTTTTTGTTGAGTGTTGTAAAGCAAAATGGCAGCTCCATTTCCGCGGTCATAAACTTCTCTTTTTTGAGTAATCCAAGAATCATCTTCTTTTTGATAATCAAAAGTTACTTTGTTCAAGGTATACCAATTGTCTGAAAGCAATTCGGTTTTTTGTATTTTAATCGTTGGATTTTTCATTTGGTAGGATTGATTTTTTAAAGTAAAAAAAAACGCTCTGAATTTTCAGAGCGTTTGTAATCTTATTTCAATATGGTCTGCTTTCTGTCTGGACCCACAGAAACTATTTTGATAGGAACTTCTAATTCTTTTTCAATAAATTCAATGTATTCTTTTAATTCTTTTGGTAATTCTTCGTACATAGTCATTCCGGTCAAATCTTGTTTCCAACCTTTGAAATTACGGTATACTGGAGTTACATTTTCTGGTTCAATATTGTAAGGAAAATGAGAAATATTAGCTCCTTTGTAATTGTATTCGGTACATACTTTCAACGTTTCAAATCCGGAAAGTACATCGCCTTTCATCATCATTAATTGTGTTACACCATTTACTTGAACTGCATATTTCAGTGCTACTAAGTCTAACCAACCGCAACGTCTTTGTCTTCCGGTTACTGATCCAAATTCATTTCCCACGCGTGCCATTGCAGCACCATCTTCGTCAAAAAGTTCTGTAGGGAACGGACCACTTCCTACGCGAGTTACATACGCTTTGAAAATTCCGTATACTTCCTTGATTTTATTTGGAGCAATCCCTAAACCAGTACAAGCACCAGCAGCAGTAGTATTTGATGAAGTTACAAATGGATATGTTCCAAAATCAACGTCTAATAAGGAGCCTTGAGCGCCTTCACACAATATTGATTTATCCGCTTTTTGAGCTTGGTGTAAATATTCTTCACTATCGATAAAGTCTAATTTTTTTAGTTCTTCGATGGCTTCAAAAAATTCTTTTTCTAACTCCTCTAAATTATATTGGATTGCAACATCATAGAATTTTATCATGGCTTCGTGCTTGTCAGCTAAAGCTCTGTAACGATCTGCGAAATCTTCTAACTCAATATCTCCTACACGTATTCCGTTTCTTCCGGTTTTGTCCATGTACGTGGGGCCAATTCCTTTCAAGGTGGATCCAATTTTTGCTTTCCCTTTTGATGCTTCTGAAGCCGCGTCTAATAAGCGGTGGGTTGGCAAAATTAAATGTGCTTTTCGTGAAATGATTAATTTGCTTTTAATATCTAAATTAAATTTCTCAAGACCTTCAATTTCTTTTTGAAAAACAACAGGATCAATTACAACTCCGTTTCCTATAATGTTTACAGCAGTTTTATGAAAAATACCGGAAGGAATAGTTCTAAGAACATGTTTTATTCCGTCAAATTCTAAGGTGTGACCTGCATTTGGACCTCCTTGAAATCGTGCAATTATATCATATTTAGAAGTTAGAACGTCAACAATTTTTCCTTTTCCTTCATCTCCCCATTGTAATCCTAATAATAAATCTACGGCCATTCTGTATGTTATTTGTAGTTAATTTTTATTTTTCGGACTTTTATTCGTCCAACTTATTTTTTTCTTTCTTTACACCATAAAGATATAAAGAGTGATTTGTTATTTCTATTTCAAAAATTTCTTCAATTGTTTTTTTGATACTTTGAATTCTTGGATCACAAAACTCGATTACCTCGCCAGTATCTGTCATGATAATGTGATCGTGCTGTTTATCGAAATATGATTTTTCGTAATGTGCCTGATTTTGTCCAAACTGGTGTTTGCGCACTAAAGCACAGTCCAATAATAATTCAATAGTATTGTAAAGGGTTGCCCTGCTGACACGGTAGTTTTTATTTTTCATTTTGATATAAAGATTCTCTACATCAAAATGTTCTTCGCTGTCGTAAATTTCCTGAAGAATAGCATAACGTTCAGGCGTTTTGCGATGTCCTTTTTTTTCAAGATACATTGTAAAAACATTTTTTACAATTTCTTGGTTTTTGTTGTTATCTGTGGAAATGAGTGTCATATACTGGCAAAGATAAAATTTTTAGTTTAAAGTTTAAAGTTTCGGGTTTGTTTAGTTTAAAGTTTGTTTGATTTCCAGACGGAAAATCCATTTCTGAAAATTAAAGGCTAACTTTTCTACGATTTATACACTCGCGTTACTTTATCAATTCCGTCAATTTTTTTAATATTGTTGATTAATTTTTTCAGTATCGTGTTATTTCTAACAATTACTGCAATTTGTCCATGAAATATACCTGCCTCTGTGCTTAGAGAAATACTTTGTATGTTCACGTTCATATTATTCGAAATGACCTTTGTCAACTGATTTGTTAATCCTAAAATATCCATTCCAGTAATGTTTATCATTGCTTTAAATTCCTCTTGAGAAGAGTCAATCCATTTAGCTGACATGATACGGTAGGCGTAGTTGGACTGCATTCCTATGGCGTTTGGGCAATCTTTTTTATGCACTTTAATGCCTTCATTTATAGTAACAAATCCAAATACTTCATCACCAGGAATTGGGTTACAACAAGGCGATAATTTATAATCGAGTTTGTCGTGGTCTTTTCCAAAAACAAGCATGTCATAACTGCTGTTAATGACTGGTTTATGAATTTCCTCATCAGATGTAGAGCTTGGAGAGCGTTTTATTTTATTTTTCAAAAAATTAATGAACGTGTTGCTCTTTTGCGAAGCGTAATCTTTCAGTTGTTGGTTTTCTATTGCACCAATCCCCACTCGGTAAAATAAATCTAAACTTGTTTTTAATTTAAAAAAGTTGACTAACTCATTAATAACTTGTTCGCTCAACGTTATTTTTAAATGTTTTAATTTTCTGGTAAGCAGCTCTTTTCCTTCTTCACCTATTTTTTTTGTGTTTTCATTTAAAACATTTTTAATCTTTGTTTTAGCTCTTGAAGTGGTTACGTAATCAAGCCAGTTGACCGTTGGTTTTTGATGTTGCGAAGTAATCACTTCAATTTGATCACCACTTTTTAATTCGAAATTTAGGGGTACTAATTTACCATTGACGCGCGTTCCTCTGGTTCTAATTCCTATTTCGGAGTGAATGCTGAATGCAAAATCAAGTGATGTAGCTCCTTTTGGCAATGATTTAATTTCTCCTTTTGGAGTAAATACAAAAATTTCTTTTGAATATAAATTCATTTTGAAATCTTCTACAAAATTTACAGCATTTGTTTCTGAATTTTCTAAGGCTTCCTTTAGTAAATTGAGCCAAACATCTAGGCCACTTTCTTCAGTAGCACCATTTTTATATTTGTAGTGGGCAGCGTATCCTTTTTCGGCAATTTCATCCATGCGTTCGCTGCGGACCTGAACTTCTACCCAGCGTCCTTTAGGTCCCATTACGGTAATGTGTAAGGCCTCGTAGCCTGTTGATTTTGGCGACGAGATCCAATCGCGTAATCTACTCGGGCTTGGTCTGTAGTGATCTGTTACAATGGAGTATATTTTCCAAGCGATGAATTTTTCGTCATGTGGAGTTGATTTGTATACAATTCGCAGTGCAAACTTATCAAACACTTCATCAAAACTTACGTTTTGTGCCTGCATCTTTCTCCGGATGGAGTAAATTGATTTGGGACGGCCTTTTATGATATAATCAATTTCTTCAGCATCTAAGGAAGCTTTTAATACATTTGAAATTGCATCAATATATGCGTCCTGTTCCTCTTTAGTTTCTTTTATTTTACTGACTATTTCATTATATACCGCTGGTTCCGTATATTTTAAACCTAAATCTTCTAGTTTTGTTTTAATGTTGTACAGACCCAATCGGTGGGCCAGAGGAGCATAAATATATAAGGTTTCAGATGCAATTTTGGTTTGTTTATATTCTTGCATCGAATCCATGGTTTGCATATTGTGCAAGCGATCAGCAAGTTTTATCAGGATAACGCGTACATCATCGTTGAGCGTTAAAATCATCTTACGAAAATTTTCTGCTTGCATCGAAACATTTAAATCTCTTTGTACAAGCGATATTTTTGTTAGTCCCTCTACGATTTGAGCCACTTTAGGATTAAACAAGCGCTCAATATCCTGCACAGTTGTGGGTGTGTCTTCAACCACATCGTGTAATAATGCCGCTGCAATTGATGTCGCCCCCAAACCTATTTCTGAAGCAACAATTTTTGCCACAGCAATAGGATGAAAAATGTAGGCTTCCCCAGATTTTCTGCGTTGTTCTTTATGGGCTTCTACGGAAACATCAAAGGCTTTTCGGATGAGTTTTTTGTCTTCATCGCTTAATGTTTGGTAGCTTATTCGAAGTAACTCTTTGTACTCCCGAGCAATAGCCTTATTTTCTTTTTCTAAATCTATTTCTGTCATAACGGCATGGTTCATTTTCTAAAAATAGGCATAAGTTTGTAGATATGCAATTTTATTTAAACGTCGTTTTACTGGTTTTTAGATATTATATCCTTTAAATAAAATCGGATATCCTTGAGTTCAGGAATTCATTTTATAGGCAGTCCCGCTACTTTTTTTATTGTGCCAATGAAACTTTAAAACATCAAATTCAATTTAGTTATTATGTTTCCAAATTGATCATCTAATAAAATAGTTATCTAAAAACCCCGCTGTCTTTTAGCTTCAAAAATTAGGATGGCTGCTGCAACAGAAACATTCATCGAATCGATTTCACCCTGCATGGGAATAATAATATTTTGGGTTGCTTCTTCTCGCCATGTTGCTGTCAACCCTGTTGCTTCTGTTCCTACGACTAATGCCGTTGGAGTCGTATAGTCTTGCGTGTGGTAGGCGGTAGAGTTTTGCAAAGTTGCACAGTAAAAACTGATTTTCCTGTCCTTTAAAAAAGAAATAATTTCTGCTGTGGTGCCAGTTGCAATTTGGTTTGTAAACAAGCAACCTACGCTCGAACGTATAATATTTGGGTTGTATAAATCGCTTTTTGGATTAGCGATAATCACTGCATCCAGATTAGCGGCATCTGCAGTACGCAATAAGGCACCTATGTTTCCTGGTTTTTCTGGTGCTTCGGCCACAAGAATCAAAGGATTTTCTGATAATTGTAAATCGGATAATTGCAACGATTTACTTTTGGCTACAGCCAAAACACCTTCAGTGGTATCTCGATAAGCCAGTTTTTGATAGACTTCTTTAGTTAGTGCTACCAACTCCGCATTTTTAAATAATTGTCGTGCGTCCGCTTCGGAACAAATTTCCGGTAAAAACAACAGCGTTTCTATTTCGTAACCGCCTTTGACAGCGATTGAAATTTCCCGTTTTCCTTCTATTAAAAACGTGCCCGTCTGTTTGCGATTTTTTGCTTTTTCTTGCAATAAAACTAAGGATTTTATGAACGGATTTTGAATGGAAGTGATTTGTTTCAAAATATTTTGAAATTTAATTATTAGATATTTAACAAAGATACAGCGAGAAAATGCAGTTTTAAATAATTAAAATGGATTATTTCTGAATTGAAAGACAGTTTTTTTAGATAAGTTTGAAGGAACTATTTTACACCAGTAATTTTCTTTAATTTTGTGCGACTGATGCATTAATTCGTACCTGCTTATTTCTTAATTTTTAATCCAAATTACTTCATGTTTCATATTTTAGATATTATTGGAACGATCGCTTTTGCACTTTCAGGCGCATTGACTGCCATGAGTAAGAGGATGGATGCCTTTGGTGTGTTTATTGTTGCTTTTGTGACCGCTGTGGGTGGAGGTACGTTGCGTGATGTTATGATTGGTCGAACTCCGGTAGGCTGGATGCTTGATTTAGTTTATGTTTATGCAATAATTTTTGCGGTTGTTTTTGCTGTTTTATTTCGGAAAAAATTTGATCGTTTGCGAACTTCTTTATTTTTATTTGACACAATCGGGCTTGGGGTTTTTACATTAATTGGACTTGAAAAGGGAATAAATATAGGCTTACATCCAATTGTATGCATCGCGTTAGGAACCATTACCGCTTGTTTTGGAGGTGTTATCCGAGATATTTTATGTAACGATATTCCTGTGATTTTTAGACGTGAAATTTACGCTACAATTTGCATTCTAGGCGGAATTATGTTTTTTATATTGCTGGAATTTAATTTGGCCAAAGATATTTTATATATAACAACCTCAATTATTATAATTCTGATTCGTCTGATGGCCGTAAAATTCAAATGGTATTTGCCCACCATAGAACATAAATAAAAAATGATTACTTTCACAAAGTCTAAAATTAAAACGTGAAAAAGTATTCCGTCAAACGATATCAGAAAAGTGATTATGCCACTTGGAATTCCTTTATTGGTCAAGCCAAAAATGCTACCTTTTTGTTTCATCGTGATTTTATGGAATACCATGAGGATCGTTTTGAGGATTTTTCTCTTCTGATTTTTGATGCCGGTAAACTACTTGCAGTTTTGCCCGCAAACAAAGTGTCGAATGCTGTTTTTTCGCATCAAGGTCTTACTTACGGTGGCTTAGTTTATCCCCATAAAATAAAGGGAGAACAAGTTGCAGATCTTTTAGATTGTCTTTTGTCTTTCTTTAAAGATTGCAGTATCGAAACCTTTTTTTTGAAACAAATTCCCTTTATTTATCCTTCAAAAGGAAATGCTGAAATGGAGTTTTTCTTACTCAACAGGGGAGCTTCTCTCTACAAAAAAGAAATGAATCTAGTCATCAATTTAGCAATGCCTTTGACTATTTCTAAAAGCAAATTAAAACATTTAAAGAAAAACGAAGCACTTGATTTAGAACTTATCGAGGAAACAGAGCTGGATTCTTTCTGGAAATTGGTTTTAGAGCCAAGATTACTGGAAAAGTATAATGCTAAACCGGTTCATTCGTTGCAAGAAATCACCAAATTAAAGGCTTTGTTTCCGCGAAATATCAAACAGTTTTCAGTGTATTATAATGGTGCAATAGTTGCCGGAATAACAGTATTTGAAACAGAAACAGTCGTAAAATCACAATATGGAGCCACCACTAAAATAGGTGAAGAGTTGCGCGCATTGGATTTTGCATTCATTAGCTTGATCGAAAAATACAAGAAACTGGGCACCCTTTTTTTTGATATGGGGATTGTTAATGACACCAATGAGAAAGGATTTCATGCTGGACTTTTGAAACAAAAAGAAGAATTAGGCGGTTCCGTATTTAGCCAGGACTTTTATAAAATGAATCTAGTATGATACCGTTTTTAGATTTAAAAAAAATAAACAAGCCCTATGAAAACGCTTTTCAAGAAAAATTAAAAAATTTTTTAACAAATGGGTGGTATATTTTAGGGAATGAAGTCAGTGCCTTTGAAACTAGTTTTGCCAACTATTGCCGAACAAAATATTGCATTGGTACAGGAAATGGTTTTGATGCGCTAGTGCTCATTTTTAAAGCCTACATCGAATTAGGAAAACTGCACAAAGGCGACGAAGTTATTGTTCCGGCAAATACCTATATTGCCAGTATTCTCGCTATCATACAAGCAGATTTAATTCCTGTTTTGGTCGAGCCAAAGTTGGAAACCTATAATATGGATCCTAATTTAATTGCGGAAAAAATTACTTCAAAAACGAAAGCGATTTTGGTCGTGCATCTTTATGGACAACTAGCTGAAATGGACAGGGTAAATGAAATTGCTATAGCAAATAATTTACTGGTTGTTGAAGATTCGGCTCAAGCTCACGGCGCTTCCTTTGAAGAGGAAAGTTATAACACTCAGGACCTAAAACCCAAAACCCAAGCGTATAGTTTTTATCCAGGAAAAAATCTCGGTGCATTAGGAGATGCCGGTGCTGTTACTACAAATGATGCTGAATTAGCTAGAGTGATCCGATCGCTTCGAAATTATGGGTCGGAAACCAAATATTACAATGATTATGTTGGGATGAATTCTAGATTAGACGAATTACAAGCGGCTTTTCTGAATGTGAAATTACCTTTTTTAAACTCGGAGAACGAACGTCGAAGAACAATTGCTAAACGCTATTTATCTGAAATAAAAAATAATAAAATTATCCTCCCAACCTTATTATTGAATCAAGCAAAACAACTCAATTCTGTTTTTCATTTGTTTGTTATTCGAACTCAAAACAGAGAAAAATTACAGGCTTATTTATTTCAAAACGGGATTGAAACGATGATTCATTACCCAGTTCCTCCACATTTGCAAAAAGCATTTTCCTCTGAGACTTCTAAATGGAATTCATTGTCGTTCCCAATTACAGAGAAAATTCATGATGAGGTTTTGAGTTTGCCTATAAGTCCTATTTTGACAATGGAAGAAGTGGATCATATTATCGCGATTTTAAATACATTTTAAAAAGTGTCCGATAGTAAAACGTCATATCATCGCATTTTAAAAACCACCTCGCTTTTTGGAGGAATTCAGTTTTTTACGATAATTATTGCCATAATTAGGACTAAATGTATTGCTGTGTTTATTGGCGCGGAAGGAATGGGGATTTTTTCTTTGTTGAATTCAACGGTCAATCTTGTTGGTGGCGTCACGGGTTTAGGAATTGAAACCAGTGGTATAAAACACCTTTCCAGTCGCTATAAAAAAGACGATTTAAATACTGTAACAGCTGTAATTACAGTGCTAAAAAAACTGGCAATTTTAACTGGTGTTTTAGGATGTGCTCTTGTTATTATCTTCTCTAAATGGCTAAGTCAACTAACTTTTGGGAATTTTAATCATACCTTATCCTTTATTTTTATTTCGATCACATTACTTTTTAGACAAGTAATGATGGGACATTTAGTTGTTTTTCAAGGTTTAAGAAAAATGCGGCTTTTAGCCAAAACAAATCTTTACGGAAATGGATTAGGATTGTTATTCTCAATTCCGTTGTACTATTATTACCGGATTGATGCAATTGTTCCCACAATTATAATAGCTTCCTTATCAGCAGTGTTAGTTTCTTTCTATTATTCAAAAAAAATTCCCTTTCCAAAAAGTATAATTTCTAGAGAACAACTAAACACTGAAGGCAAAAGTATCATTCGGTTGGGCGTTTTACTGACTTTAAGTGGTTTGTTGACGTTGTTGTCCACTTATTTAATCCAAATTTTCGTTGGAAAATTAGGAGGTTTAGAACAAGTGGGTTTTTATAATGCCGGTTTTACCTTGTTGAATTCGTATGTAGGAATAATTTTCACAGTCATGAGTACTGATTATTTTCCAAGATTAGCCGCAATTAGTGCTGATAACGATAAAGTACGAAATAGTGTTGTTCAGCAATCATTTGTTTCGATATTGATTATTACACCCATTATAATTTTATTTTTAACGTGCATTCCGCTGATTGTAAAAATTATGTTCACCCCACAATTTAACTCCATTATTCCGATGGTTTGTTTTGGAATCATAGCAATGATATTTCGTGCCGTTTCATGGTCAATGGGCTATATTTTGATCGCTAAAGGAGATTCGAAAATATTTATGCGAACTGCTGTTGTATTTAATAGTATTTCGCTTATTTTGAATGTATTAGGGTATTACTATTATGGTTTAGAAGGTCTTGGAATTAGTTTTTTGCTTTATTATTTCATTCATTTTTTTGGTTTAAAAATAATCACTAAAAAAAGATATGGGTTTTATTTTGAAAGCGATTTTTATACCACCTATTTAATTTGTATCCTCATGTGTGTTGTTACTTTTGTGTTTCGATACGTTCCAAATCCAATTTTAAAGTATGGTTTAATGTCAATGATGGTGGTAATATCGATTGTTTTTGTTTTATTTGAAATAAATAAAAAGACCGCATTAAAAGAAGTGTTCAATGCTATAATTAAGAAAAAGAATGATTGATGTACTTAAGAATATTTATAGAAAATTAAGGTCTTTTTATCACCGGTTGCAACTGTATTATTCCGTAAACTGGATCAAAACGCTATATTTTAATTTCAAAAAATTTCCGTATTCTATTGCAAAACAGCTTCCTGTTTTTTTTTATGGAAAAGTAAAATTTACATCAATAACTGGTACCATCAAAATAGAAGGTGCCATCAAAAGCGGCATGATTGGTTTTGGACAACCCTATGAACTGAATACTATTCATAAAGGAATTGCCGAAATTACAATTCTAGGAACTCTCGTTTTCAAGGGTCATGTGCAATTGGGGAAGGATTATTTTATTTACCTAGGAGAGAACGGGCATTGCGAATTGGGGCACATGGCTTCGCTGGCTTCCAATGCAAAATTGATTTGTATGGAGTATGTCGTATTGGGGGATTACGCCCGTTTTGGATCAGAATCTCAAATTATGGATACTAATTTTCATCAGATGATGGACAGTATAACAGGTGAAAAGTTCAAAATTACAGCGCCAATTAGTATAGGAAATTACAATTATGCAGCAAGCAGAGTGACAGTGCTTCAGGGGACTAAAACACCTGATTTTTGTACGATAGGTTCCAGTAGTTTATGTACTGCAGATTATACCGCATTTGGTTCTAATATCTTTATTGGTGGTATTCCGGCAAAATTAATTAAAACAAATATTTCCAGAGATTGGGAAGGGGAAAATGAGAATTTAGAACAATGGTTGGCTGTTTTATAGATCCAAAATGAGATCACACAAACTGCTTGTTTCGAGATTATTATAAAAAATAGCGTTTTTCATTTAATATGTTTTGAAATTTTTTCTCCAAGACAATATCATTCTTAAGCTAAGATTTTTTAATAGTAAACTATAATTTTTATTTTTCCAACAATGTATAATTTCATAATGTAATCTTTTTTGAAGAGCTAAATCTTCTGTTTTATTTCTGTTCATTTGGATTACTTTCTTTAAAATCAAATGAGTTGAATGATTAATTTTTTTTGCTCTAGCGTTATTCTTTTTGAAAAAATAAGTTTCCAAAGAATCTGTGACGACTCTTTTTTGAATAAGAATTTCGTCAATAAAATCAATTTCATAATTTCTTGACGCTCTAATCCAAAAATCATAATCTTCATATTCTAGTCTTTCATCATATCCGTTCAAAGTATCATAAACATCTCTTTTTATCATACCAGAAACGGAACAAAATGTCTTGCCAGATGTTATTATTGTAGCATAAATAGCACCAGTTGGTCTTTTAGCAATTACTTTTTTTGACGCATCAACCTCAAAAAAATAGGATTTAAATTTGCCGTTTTCCTCTACTAATTCAGCATTTCCATAGACGATAGCAAGATTTTTATAGGGACTATTTTGAAACGTTACTACTTGTAATGCAATACAATTCGGACGTAAAATATCATCAGTTGCTAGATCAATAATAAATTCCCCTTTGGCAATTTTTAGGGTATTGTTGAACGATTTTGTTATTCCTAAATTTTGAGTATTTCTTATAAATATAATTTCAGGATGTTTTGCTACATAATCAATAATTACCGCTACTGAATTATCGGTGCTGCAGTCATCAACAATAATTATTTCAATAGTTGTATAATTTTGATTCAAAATAGAGTTCAAAGAATCAGCAACAAATTTTTCATGATTATAGCAATGACAAATGACGCTCACTAATGGATTATGGGAATTCAAATCAGTTTTTGTTTATTATATTTGAACAAAAATAGTGATTTAAATGAACGAAACTCCCCGAAAATATAAAATAGCCTTAATAGGATATATGTTAAGTAATGGCGGGGCTGAACGAGTACTATCAACGTTATCGCAGTATTTGCATAAAAACAATTTTGAGGTACATACTATAATAATGATTGACCAAGTAACTTACAATTACGGTGGTAAGTTGCTTAATTTAGGGAAGCTTAGAAGCAAATCGAATGGATTATTTAATAAAATAAATCGGTTCATTACATTTAAAAAATATGTAAATCAGCAAAATTTTGATTTGCTGATAGATTTTAGATTTAGAGTGGTTTATTTTCAAGAGTTTTTTATTTATAAATTTATTTATAAATTACCAAAAATACAAACTGTACACAGTGGAAGATATGAGAGTTATCTATTTAAATACAAAGTACTCTCAAACTATATATTTAGGGATTTTAATAAAATAATTACCGTTTCTAAAGGACAGCAACAATTGATTGAAAGGGAACTGAATTTTTCTAATTTAGAAACAATTTATAATCCTGTAGATATCGATGAAATAAAAACAATGAGTAATTCTCAGAAATCAGATGAATTTGATTTTGAATATATTGTTGCAGTTGGTAGATTATCAGTCACGAAACAGTTTTGCAAGTTGATTGAAGCTTATCTATTATCTGATTTGTTATCCTCCAATATTCATTTGGTGATTGTTGGAGACGGTCCAGAGTTAGAAAATTTAGAAAAATTAATACAAAAAACATCTTCTTCAAAATACATTCATTTAGCGGGTCAAATTGATTATCCGTATGTAATAATTAGACATGCTAAGTTTTTGGTTCAATCAAGTCTATTTGAAGGATTGCCCATGGTTCTTATTGAATCTTTATGTTGCGAGACACCAGTAGTGGCTTTTGACTGTTTTTCGGGGCCTAATGAAATTATTATTGATGGACAAAACGGAATTTTAGTCGAAAATCAAAATTTAAAACTGCTAATTGCTGCACTAAATAAAATGGCTTTTGATAAAGAATTTTATTATTATTGTAAGTCTAACAGCATTAATAGCATCAAAAAATTTGATGTTAAAATTATAGGACTTCAATGGCAAAAATTGATTTTAGAAATAATAAAAAATGAAAACAACTCTTAAAGACGTACAATTATTAAAAATTCCTGTAGTAGACGATGTTCGAGGAAACTTAGCATACATTCAAAATGATGTAATTCCTTTTGAATTCAAGCGGGTGTATTATCTTTTTGATGTGCCTAGTACTGCTTTTAGGGGAGGACATTCCCACATTCAGCAACAAGAAATTTTAATTGCGTTGAGTGGTAGTTTTGAGGTAGTTGTTCAGGACGGTTTCAATAAAAAAAGTTTTTTGTTAAATAAACCAAATATAGGTTTACTCATTACCACAGGAATTTGGCGAGAGCTACAAAATTTTTCTTCGGGAGCCGTATGCTTGGTTTTAGCCTCAGATGTATTCAAAGAAGAGGATTATATCAGAGATTTTGATGAATTTTTGAAATCAAAATAATGAAGTTGCTATTTGTAGTTCCCAACATTAATAATGCAGGAGGTGTTGCGCGAGTTATTGCCGTCAAAGCTAATTATCTCGTTGAGCATCTGGGCTATGAAGTTGTTATTCTGACGCAAAACGGCGGTAATTTCCCTTTATTTTACTCGTTTAATGAAAAAATAATTTTTCAGGATATGATTTTAAAAGGAAAGAATCTTTCTTTTTTAAAAACTTATCGTAAGCAATTGAACAGTACTGTTAAGACCATAAAACCGGATATTATCATTGTTTGTGATAATGGTTTGAAGGCTTATTTAATTCCTTTTATTCTAAATAATAAAATTCCTTTGGTGCTAGAAATGCACAGTTCGAGGTTTATTGATGAAAGTGGAAGTATGAAAAACAGTTTCGCTACAATGTATTCCAATATTATTTTTCAATTCAAAAAAAAGGGTATAAAAAAATACGATCAATTTGTAGTTGTAACCAACGAAAGTATTGCAGAATGGAATGTAAAAAACACGATGGTTATTCCGAATCCGTTGTGGTTTGTAACCGAAAAATCTAGTGAACTTAAAAACAAGAAAGCAATTGCGGTAGGACGACATACCTATGAAAAGGGTTTTGATAGCTTGTTGCAAATCTGGAAAAAAATTGTTTTGAAACATCCAGATTGGGTCTTAGAAATTTATGGAAAATCAGATAAGAATTTCGATTTAAAAACTTTGGCTGAGAATTTAAATATTACAGATAATGTTGTTTTTCAGGAACCGATTCAAAACATCAACGAAAAATATTTAGAAGCGTCGTTCTATGTGATGACGTCTCGATATGAAGGTTTTGGCATGGTGTTAATTGAGGCAATGGCCTCCGGATTACCTTGTATTGCTTATGATTGTCCTTGCGGACCAAGAGCAATAATCACTGATAGAGAAGATGGATTTTTAATTGAAAATGGGCACGAATCTGATTATGTAGCAGCAATAGAAACTTTAATAGCAAACGAGGTGTTACGAGGTGAAATGGCAAATAAAGCAAAATTATCGAGTAAAAAATACGATCTAGATGCCATTATGCAAACTTGGAATCAGTTGTTTCTTGAACTCAAAAAGGAATTTTAGGTTTTACTTTTTAGGGCAATAGAACATAAATAGCCAACTCTAAACAGATTATAAACCAGTATATTAGGATTTTTTCCGGTTAGGTTTTTGAACAATAATTTTTTAAAAACGGCATGTGTTTTTGAAATAATAAAGGTTGATTTTGTTACTTGTAAAAAATGATACAGTTTAAGCATTCGTACAAATTCAACATCAACTTTTGCTTCACTATGAAGGGTGATTAAGTTTTCTAACGACTCTTTGGTTTTATTAAAATACTCTAAATTTGTATCGATACTTCCATGTTCAACGGGATTTTCGATGTGATTTATTTTCGATTTTAATTTACTTAGTTGAAACGAAAGTTGGGTGTCATCATGACCGTATTTTTTTATAGTTTTATCAAATTTTATGCTGTTGAAACAGTTTTTTTTAATGATTGTATTATTAAAAAGTAAGGAATGATAGGGTTTTATTTTTCTTTTTTCAGCAGTTTTATCCTCGATTAATCTTCCGTATTTCCAACGTAGTTTTTGATTGTCAGAGGGGCATCGGTCAGGGTGTATTCGTCCCCCGTAAATCACGTCAAAATCACATAAATTAGATAAGTAATTTTTGATGTAATCAAAACTCAGAATATTAGAGTCACCGTCTACAAAAAGTAAATATTCAAATTTTGCCTTTTCCGCAAGTGAATTTCGATTTTCTCGATGGGCAATGTTTTGTTTTAATGCGACAAAACTGGCATGAGAAAGCAAATTTATTTTTTCGTTAAAAACATTTAGCGGAGAATGAGAAGCATCGTCCTGACATAAAATCTCAAAATCAATATTGCATTCTAAACACTGTTTATGAAGCTCAACTGCTAAAGGATATACATTATAATTGTATGTTGGAACAAGAATAGAGAGCATTACACAGTTCTCTGTTGTACTACTTCAAAAATTCTTTCGTCTTCACATTTCAATGTTTTTGAAGGAAATTTCATTAGCAAAGCATAATCGTGTGTGGCCATAATGATCGTTTTTCCGTTGGCATTAATGCTTTTTAATACTTCTAGCACTTCAGCACTAGTTTGCGGATCCAGATTTCCAGTAGGTTCATCGGCAAGAATTAGTTCCGGATCGTTCAGCAAAGCTCTGGCGATAGCAACACGCTGTTGTTCTCCTCCTGAAATTTGGTGTGGCATTTTAGCACTAAACTCTTTCATGCCCACTTTGTCGAGCACTTCATCAATTTTTCGTTGCATTTCATCATTATCAGTCCAGCCTGTGGCTTTCAGTACAAATAACATGTTATCTTTTATGGTTCTGTCCGGTAGTAATTTGAAATCTTGAAAAACGATTCCAATTTTTCTTCTCAAAAACGGAATATCAGCCTCTTTTAAGGTAGCTAAATCAAAGTCTACGATACTTCCTTCTCCTTCTTTTAAAGGTAAATCACCATATAACGTCTTCATTAAACTACTTTTTCCTGAACCTGTTTTTCCTATTATATATAGAAATTCACCGTGGTTTACTTCTAAATTTACATGTGCTAAAATAGTTTTTTGTTCTTGGAATATGGTTACGTTTTTTAAAGACAGGACAGATTGTGACATAATAAAGTTTGTTTATGGGGTAAAAGTAACAAGATAACGGTTGTATTCAAAATAAATTCTATTCTATTAAAGAGAATTTCATTAATTAAGAATAACGAGAAAAGCGGGATGTTTGTTTTGAGTATTTAGAAAGTTCGAATTCCTGTAAGTGCTATTTACTTTTTAGACATAGTTGCTTTTACTGAAAAAACCGATGTTTGAAACATCGGTTTTTTAAATTTTTGGGAAGCATTACCTTTAAAGGATAGTTTTTATTTCTTAATTAGCAACCCTCTATCTGGATAATCAGTTATAATTCCGTCAACTCCCCAGCTCAAAAGAGTACTCATCCTACTTGTTTCATTGATGGTCCAAGGAATAACTTTCATTCCTTTGGCATGCAATTCGGATACAATTTCTGGTGTCAGCATTGAGTGTTCTGGACTGTAACTATTTGGAACAAAACCTAAAGCATCTAAGTTTGTTTTTACATCGCCTTTGTACACAAGAGCAGCTAGTTGGTATTCTGGATAGGTGTCGTGTAAATAGCGCAATACTCTAAAATCGAAGCTCTGGATTGTTAGTCTGTCTAAAGGAATAAGTCCTTTGATGGTGCTAACAAACAGATCTGCAAAAACCTGTGGAGTTGGGTGATAAATTGTATCTCCTTCTGGAGTACTTTTTATTTCGATATTATAATTAATTTTTTGTTCAGACAAGATTTCAGACTGTTCGATCACATCTAAAAGTAATGGTTTTGACGCTTTAATTTTTTGCTGCTCCGGAAATTGTGAATGGTTGATACTGCCGCAATCGTATTCTTTTACTTGAGAATAAAGGGTATTATAGATGTTGAGCTGCAGTTCGTTCTCCTTGTTAATGGTCTTTCCCAAACTATCTAAACAAATTATATGATTGAAAAAAGGATCATGCGAAACCAGTAATTGATCGTCTTTAGTGACAACAACATCTAATTCTAGCGTGTTTACACCTAATTCGATTGCTTTTGCGAAAGCAACCATAGAATTTTCTGGATAGAGCCCTCTTGCTCCACGGTGTCCTTGTAAATCAAAATTGAAGTGACTTTGATTTGTTTCAGAACTCATTTGGACCATCTTTTTTTCATACTTTGCTTTACAACCAAGAAGGCTAAAGACTAATGCAGCCGTGATTAAAACTTTATTCATTTTTTTTATTTTAATAGTGTTTGATCCATAAAAGTGACTGTTGCCTCGTACACTCCCAGCCAATCTTTAGAACGTAAATCACAAGCAATAACATGGTTGCCACTTTCTGGAAAAGCTATTTTTGTTTTTTCAAGGTTGGGTGTTCCCAGCGAATCATACATTTTAAGCATCGCAGAAACGGAAACTACCTGGTCTTGCTCCTTTTCATTTTTATAGTAATAACCTAAAAAAACTGGACATGTAATATTCTCAAAAGTAGTTTTGATCATATTTTGCTTGAGCATGGTGATCAAAGAAACATAACCATTTATGTGGTAATTGGTAGACCAATACTTAGCTTCTTCAACGGGACGGTTTTGTTTTTGGATGTCTCCGCCAATGCTTGCTTTGAACTTTTCTTTACCGCCAGGCAGAATAATACCTGACATAGCGGGATTATATAAGTCCACAAAAGGCGAATAAAGAATTAATCCTGAAATGCTAGGATCTTCTGAGGCCAATTTTAAGCTTAATGTTCCTCCAGTGGATGTGCTTACTAAAATCACTTTTTCACCAAGTATTTTTCCAATTTCTAAGGCCTGTTTTGCTGAGGCCATGTAGTTTTCAGGAGTAAGAAATTCAAAACTATTTTCGCGATCTATACCATGTTCCTCTAAACGCGACAGGAAAATATTGGCGTTATATTTTGCGGAAAGCATTTTTAAAACTGGTTCTCCTTCACGATGACTAGCACCAAAACCATGTAAATAGACAAAAGCAATAGCAGTTTTTTTGTTTTGGAAGCCATCAGCCCACATTATTTCGGCCTCGTTATTGGGTCTTATTCCCATTATTTTAGCTTCTTTGGCTGCGATATAGGAATCTAATTTTGCTATTTCGACAGTATTAATTTGTTGTTGTCCGAAAACAGAGCTACAAAAACAGAGTGCTGCAAGTAGCGTGTTTGTTACTTTTTTCATTTTTTTAGAGTTTAAAATTTCACCGACATTTGTACCCCATAAAATTGAGGAGCACCTGCTATAAAAGTAGGTATTCCAAAACCACCACCCGTATTTCCGGCATCAATAATATACTTTTTATCAAATACATTAGTCATAAATATGCCTATTTCGTATTTTTTTCTAATGTTTAAACCTGTTCTAATATTCAAAATACCATAACCATCTTGTGCAATATTAGGTAAGTTTGTTTCTTCAAAAAACACTTTCGATTTGTAAGTATAGCTTGGTCTAAGGTAAAGATCTACGGCAGTATTGACTGATGGATTGTAATTAAACCCAACAGAGAACGAATGTTTAGGAGTCAGTCGGAAAGTATTTCCTGCTAATTGTTGTTGGTTTCCATTTGAGTCAGTTTCATCAAATGCTGCGTCGATGTATCCATAATTAGCAAAGAAAGAACTGTTTTTTGTAAACTGATATTGTACTGCGGTTTCAAAACCAAAAGAGGAAGCGGAACCACTATCGTTAGGAAGAATTACTAAACCATCCTGCTCGTCTAACCTTGCAATTGTAGTTTGAAAATTACTGTAATCGTATATAAAAGCGTTAATGTCAAATTGTAATCGGTTGCTAAGGAAAAGAGATTTAGCTCCAAATTCATACGACCAAACCGTTTCGTCTGATAAAATGGCGACTGTTTTTGCTGTGACATTGATTACATTTGGTCTTCTGCCTCTGGCAACATTTCCAAAAAGAGTAATATGATCTGTAACATCATAATTTACAGCAAAACGTCCAACGGCAGAGGTAAAGGTTTCACTGGCAGTTTTTCTTCCATTTGTGGCCGCAAATAAATTATTAGGATAAACGCCTAAAAAATTACCTAATACGCCTGGCTGATCCGCATTTTGAACTTCTAATCCTGCATTACTGTTTTCCAAAGTAGCTCTTATCCCTAATGTAAGACTCAATTTCTCCGTTACGTCATACGATGCATCTGCAAAAATATCTCCGGAATAATTTTCGCCAAAATTGGTTGATTTTTCTTTATTAAAAGCTAAAAGCGGAGCTCCAGCTAAAGGACCAAAAGCAGGATCGTTTGGAATATTCGGATATAAAGTAGGAACACCATCAACAATTAGTGAGTTTCTGGCTGCTAATAATGCAAAATAACTTTGTTCATTTACTTCAAAAGGAACTGCTTGTTGTCCTTTTTCATAAAATAGATTTGCACCAATAAAACCAGACAATTTATTTTTGTCACTGAAATTAAATCGCACTTCTTGGCTGAATTGTTTTCCTTCGGCAATTTCTCTAAAATATAGTGCCGGAGCTGCTGTACCATCGGCATCAAATGCTTCATCCGAATCAAATTCTCTATAAGCTGTAGTGGCTGTCATGTCCCAGTTAGGGTTAATCTCTGATTTCAATATTGCTGTAATACCAAAAACTTTTCTATCAATTCCTAGTTCGGTTCCCCGTTCTAAATCTGCAAAAGTATTAGGATTGGTTGTTCCTCCAAGAGGTGCAAATGTCCCACTTTTGAAACCAGTTCCGGGCGGAGTGTCTTGTTGCCAGTTGGCAATTAAATCTAAACTAGTTTTGTCACTGATTAAATATTTTAAAGAAGTTCTGAACGCTACTGTTTCTTTACCATTCAAGTTGCCTCCAGACCTGTTTTCAATAAAACCATCTCTTTTGCTCAGGATTCCGGCTACTCTTACAAATAATTTGTCTTTAATAATAGGAGTATTTACAAACCCATTCACTGAAAACTGATTATAATTACCTGCGCCCAATTTTAGTTCACCTGATTTTTCGTTTTTAGCTTTATTTTGAATAATATGCATAGCACCAATTTGCGCACCTCTACCAAAAAGTGTTCCCTGTGGACCTTTCAGTACCTCAACACGTTCTATGTCATATAATTCTACTACAGAACCTCGCGATTTACTGATAGAAACACCGTCTTGAAAAATAGAAACTCGAGGTTCAACCCGTGAATCTCCACTATCACTGGTAATTCCTCTAATAACAATACCTGGATTATTGACACTTTGAATTTGGATTTGTAATCCAGGAACATAATCTGAAAAGGCATCATATTCTGCAATTCCTAAATTTTCAATAAACTTACCTCCATAAGAGGTAATAGCGATGGGAACATCTTTATTTAATTGTTCTCTTTTTTGAGCGGTAACAATAATGCCATCTAATTGAAAAGAACTTTCTTTTAATGTGAAATTTTTGATGGTTTCAGTTTGAGTTAAGCTAACTGAGATTTTTTGACTTTCGTAACCAAGGTATGCGATTTGAATGGTGTAGGTGCCAAAATTTATATTTTGCAAACTGTAGCTCCCGGACCCATCAGTAATAGTGTTTTTAGATAATGTGCTGATGTTGATGCTGGCGCCAATAAGAGGTTTACCTATTTCATCGGTGATAATTCCTTTTAAATTGCTTTTTTCTTGTGCTTCACCAGAGAAAAACCACAGTGTGCATAATAAAATAAAATAGTAATTTACTTTCATTTCTTTTCTTTTTTTGTTTGAATTGATTTGAAGTAAAGATATTTTTTACATGTTAAGCCAAAACTAGTTGTCAGTTATGGTTGTGTTATTTGACCCCCAGTTTAAGTTATCAAAACGTATAATAATTGGTCTGTTTAGTTTAAGAAGGTACGATTCTTAGTGGTTTGTAAAAAATGTTGATAATAAAAACCAATCGCAATTCGTTATAGAGAGCAGAATGCAATACATTTGAATTATTAAAATAAAATCACAATGCGTAAAATTTCTTGGCTCTTCTGTAGTCTCTTTTGTTTTAGTGCTGCTAGTATTTCGGCACAAAAATCAACTATTTATACCCACGATTTAAAGGATTTCAATAAAGCGGTTTCGTTGTTTAATGAAGAGCAATATGCATCGGCACAAATTATTTTTAATAAAGTAAAAGAATCTGCCGGTACCGATGAATTAAAATCAGATTGTGCATACTACGTCGCAAATTGCGCCATACGGACTAATCAAGCTAATGCTGATGAGATGATGGAACGCTTTGTTTTTGATTATCCTACAAGTGTCAAACAAAATCAAGCTTATATTGAAGTGGCACAGTATCACTTTAGTCAGGAGAATTATACTCAAGCGCTGCAATGGTTTAACAAAGTTGATGAACGGAATTTAAACAGTAAGGAACAAGATCAATTTAATTTTCAAAAAGGCTATAGTTTTTTTAATGCCAAAAATAAAAAAGAGGCCACTGTCTATTTTAATAAAGTAGTGAATTCAGCTGAATATGGTTCGCAAGCCAAATATTATCTGGGATTTATGGCTTATGAAGGAGATGATTACAAGCAGGCAACAAAATATTTTGATGCCGTTTCCGGTGAAGAAAAATACAAAGAAAAACTGTCGTATTATCAAGCCGATATGAATTTTAAATTAGGAAATTTCCAAAAAGCAATTGATTTAGGGGAAAAAGCAATGGCCAAATCAAATCCTTTAGAAAAATCAGAATTAAATAAAATCATTGGCGAAAGCTATTTTAATTTAAAAAAATACGATACCGCAATTCCGTATTTAGTTGCCTATAAAGGTAAAAAAGGAAAGTGGAATAATACGGATTTCTATCAATTGGGTTATGCGTATTACAAACAAAAAGATTATGAAAATGCCATTTCTCAGTTTAATAAAATCATTGGTGGGAAGGATTTTGTAGCACAAAATGCGTACTATCATCTGGGTGAAAGCTATTTGAATACAGATAAAAAACAACAAGCTTTGAATGCTTTTAAAAATGCTTCGGAAATGAGTTTTGATGCTGCAATTCAAGAGGATGCGAGTTTAAACTATGCTAAACTGAGCTATGAACTTGGAAATTCCTACCAAAGTGTACCTGCAGTTTTGCAAGCTTTTTTAAATAAATATCCAGATAATGCCAATCGTTCTGAGATAGAAAAACTTTTGATTGATTCCTATATTTCGTCTAAAAACTACAAGGAGGCTTTAGTAATATTAGAAAAAAACAAATCACCTGAAAACAAATTAGCGTATCAAAAAGTTACGTTTTATAATGGGCTAGAATTGTACACTGACGGAAAATATCCGGAAGCATTGAAAATGTTTACCCAATCTATGAACGAACAAAAAGATCCTTATTTCACTGCCAGAGCGGCTTTCTGGAAAGCGGAAACAGAATATGTTTTGAATGATTTTAAAAATGCTTTATTGAGTTTTAAGCAATTTGCAGGCTTTGCACAAGCGTCAAAAACACCGGAATATAAAAATTACAATTACAATATTGCGTATGCCTATTTCAAATTGAAAGAGTACGATCAGGCGGGAAATTATTTTGAAAATCAAATTGAAAGAGCAGCTGAAGATAAAGTGCGCTTGAATGATTCGTATTTGCGTTTAGCAGATTGTCGTTTTGTAACTTCAAAATACGGTCCAGCAATGGATGCGTACTCTAAAGTGATAGCCGCTAAAAGTGTTGATGCGGATTATGCCTATTTTCAAAAAGCAATTTCCTATGGGTTTTTAGCTAAAAATGATAGAAAAATCGATGAGTTGAATTCTTTTTTACAATTGTATCCAAAATCAGTTTATCGAGATGATGCTTTATTCGAACTTGGAAATACGTATGTTGCTGAAAATAAGAATGATCAGGCAATTAAAGCGTACGAACAACTCAACACAGAATTCAAAAAGAGTTCTTTTGTTGCAAGATCTATCTTGCGTCAGGGTTTAATTTATTTTAATTCAGATAAAAATGAGCAGGCATTAGTAAAATTTAAGAAAGTTACCGCTGATTTTCCTCGAACTCCCGAGTCATTACAAGCGGTTGCCGCAGCCAGATTGATTTATGTAGACACAGGTCGTGTAGATGAATATGCAACTTGGGTGCGTACTTTAGATTTTGTTGCCGTTACTGATGCGGAACTGGATAATGATACTTTTGAAGCAGCCGAAAAGCAATTTCAACAAAACAATACCAAGCAAGCAATTATAGGTTTCAATGGTTATTTAAGTCAATTTTCTAGAGGAATTCATGCTTTGAAGGCTAATTATTACTTGGCGCAATTGTATTTTTCTGAGGGAGCTGAAAGTAAATCAATTCCTAATTATGAATTCGTTGTCTCGCAATCCAGAAGTGAATTTACAGAACCATCATTGTCAAGATTATCACAGATTTTTCTGAAAAACAAAGAATATGACAAAGCAATTTTAGTATTGTCGCGGTTAGAAAATGAAGCCGATGTTTCTAATAATAAAACATATGCACAATCTAACTTGATGAAATGTTTTTATGAAAACAAAGATTATCAAAATTCAGTGGTTTACGCCGAGAAGGTCTTAATGAATCCAAAAACGGATGATAACGTCAAAAGTGATGCACAAATTATTATTGCACGAGCAGCCATGCAAACCGATGATGAAGTAAAAGCTCGTTCCGCTTATTCTAAAGTGATGATAATTGCTAAGGGAGAATTAGCGGCTGAAGCATTGTATTATGATGCTTATTTCAAAAATAAAGACAATAAGTTTGAAGCTTCTAATATTGCAGTTCAAAAATTAGCCAAAAACTATGCGAGTTATAAGTATTTTGGAGCCAAAGGCTTAGTGGTAATGGCAAAAAACTTTTATGGATTAAATGACAGTTATCAGGCAACGTATATTTTAGAAAATGTAATCCAAAATTTTACTGATTTTCAAGATGTTGTCCTAGATGCACAAACAGAACTAGACAAAATTAAAGCGGAAGAGTCTAAAACAAATTCATCAATAACAAAATAAAGAGCGCTTTGATTAGAAGTTGGAAAAACGACCTAAATCAATACTTAATTTTTTAGATCATTGAAAATCAAAAAAACAAAGAATGAACCTATCTTTTTATATCGTTGATGTATTTGCAGAGAAAAAGTATGCGGGCAATCAACTCGCGGTTTTCTTAGGTGCTGACTCCTTGAGTGGGGAACAAATGCAGCAAATTGCGAGAGAAATTAACTTTGCTGAAAGTACCTTTATCACAAAGCTTGACACAAAGAATAAAGTTGCCACTATTAGGATTTTTACAGCTGACCATGAAATGCAGTTTGCAGGACATCCAATTATAGGGACATCATGGGTTTTGATCCATAAAATATTTGATAATAAACCAGAAAAGATCACGCTATCGGTTCCTATTGGTGAAATTCTAGTACATCAATCGGGAGATTTGGTTTGGCTGCAGGCTGCTCAACCCGAGTTTCTAAATATTTTCTCAAAGAAGAATTTTGAATCTTTTAGTAACTTAAGCAGTGGTGACTTTGATGATACTTTTCCTATTCAGGAAGTGACCACGGGAAGCGCTTTTGTCATTGTTCCTGTTAAAAGTAAAATGGCTCTAGGCAAGTTGATCTTGGATAAGGATAAAATGAATAATTGGCTGATTGAACATTGCAAAACCAGTCATAGGGCGTTTTATTTTTATTGTTTAGAAGAAAAAAAGCTGAGCAGCAGGATGTTTTGTATTGAAGAGAATCAGCTTATAGAAGATGCGGCTACGGGAAGTGCGAGTGCATGTTTGCAGGCTTTTTTTTTAAAATATCATTCGGCGGAGATTGAAATGATTAATCATCAGGGCGATTTTATAAACAGATCATCCCAAATTTATTTTGAAGGTAAATTGAAAGAGGGTCTTTTTGATATTAAAATTGGTGGAAAAACGCAATTTATTGCAA
This sequence comes from Flavobacterium sp. W20_MBD1_R3, assembly GCF_052119725.1. Taxonomy (NCBI): domain Bacteria; kingdom Pseudomonadati; phylum Bacteroidota; class Flavobacteriia; order Flavobacteriales; family Flavobacteriaceae; genus Flavobacterium; species Flavobacterium sp. W20_MBD1_R3. The sequence goes on along the minus strand of NZ_JBGQOR010000007.1, from coordinate 75,292 downwards.
AAGGAGACTGGGAAGTTTAAGCACAAGGTTAAGAATGTAGAATTAGAAATAAAGAAGTAAAAAAATAAGACATGACATTTAAAGATAAAAAAATAACATCATTTATTAGTACGCTTGTAACATTCATGGCACCCTTTTCTTCGGGCAGGGCAGGGGTGGGGATTTTGTTCCTTTTGTTCGCTCAATCCTCGTTTGCACAAAAGAAAGAGCAAATAGGTACTGAAACTGTAAATGTTGTCAAATCATACGCACCTACAATCTCCGATGCCTTTAAAGTAAAAGAAATACCGTCGCTGGGCGAAGAGGAAAACACTAAAAAAGAAGCAGTAAAATATACTATTTTCTCCTTTCCGGTAGCATCAACCTTTACTCCTTCAAAAGGAAAAGCAGCAGGCGTGGATAAAGAAAAAGAAGCGGTTTTGTTTCAAAATTATGCCACATTTGGTGTTGGAAATTACGGAACCTTCATAGGGGAATTATTTGTAAATCATGACCTTAGCGATACAGATTATATTGGCGGGATGTTTAGGCATCATTCCTCCCAAGGCGGTATTAAAAATGTAGTTTTAGACGATCGTTTTTATGACACGTCGATTGATTTGATGTACGGTTCAAATCGGAAAGAGGTTTCGTGGAATCTGGATCTAGGATATCAAAACCAGATTTATAATTGGTATGGTCTGCCTGCTGCCTTTGGTAGTACGCTGGTGCCTCAGGACAGAGCAATATTGATCAGCGGAATTAGGCCACAGCAATCCTACAGCACGCTGACATTAGGCGGAAATGTTGCTTTTAATGAAAGTTTTTTTAATAAAATGAATCTGAAATTTAATCATTTTTCAGATGCTTTTGATTCTTCAGAAAACAGGTTCTATGCCAAGCCGACCATTGAATTTGATGTGATGGACAGCGCAGTGAAAACAGACTTAATCGTAGATTACGTTAGTGGTAGTTTTAAGAAAAATTATTTAAATACAAATACGGAAGCCATGAAATACGGCGTTACAAATTTTGGAATAGCACCAAGTTTTGTGATGCAGGAAGATAATTGGACATTGAATATTGGTGCTGCTATTTTTTATAGCATGGACAATCAAAATAACAATAATTCCTTTTATGTATATCCAAAATTTAATGCTTCCTATAAAGTTGTTGGCGATTTGATGATTTTCTATGCAGGTGCTGAAGGAAATTTGGAACAAAATTCCTATCAAGATTTTGTAGATGAAAATCCGTTTTTATCACCAACATTGAGAATAGCACCAACGGATCAGCAGTATGATGTTTTTGCTGGATTAAAAGGTAAATTGACAAATAATGTGAGTTATAACATTAGAGGTTCTTACATAAATGAGCGTAATAAATCCTTGTTTAAAAGCAATGACTATAATGAAAATACGGCTAATCAATATTATGCGTATGGAAATTCCTTTCAGGTAGTGTATGACGATATGAGAACTTTGAATTTTTTCGGAGAAGTAAAAGCTGATTTTTCTAAGAACGTGACTTTTGGAATCAACGGGAGTTTTAGCAGTTTTACTAATGATTTTCAGCAAGAAGCGTGGAACTTACCAGCCATAAAAATAAATTCAAGCTTAGATTTTAATATCACAGAAAAATGGTTCGCTGGTGCAAATGTGTTTTATGTAGGCGAGCGAAAAGATCTTCAGATTAATACTGACTTTGCTGCTAATGCTGCTGCGGTAACTCTAAAATCATATTTTGATGTCAATGCCAATATTGGTTATAAATACAGCGACCGATTGACCGCTTTCTTGAGAGCGAACAATATCACCAATACATCTTATGAAAAATGGATGAATACTCCTGTTCAAGGTCTTCAAGTTATTGCTGGAGTGAACTATAAATTTGATTTTTAAGGTTTTTTAGCGCAAAGTACGCAAAGTTCTACGCAACGAAAATGAAGTTTTTATTTTTTAAATTTTCAATATTTTGCTGTGAGCTTTTTTATAGAATTTCTTTGTGAACCTTGCGAAAATCTTTGCGTACTTTGCGGTTAAATTTCCCAGATGACATTCAAACAAAAAATACACACTCATTATCTGCAATTAGTTCAGGATAGAATCGATGTTTTCAAAGACATGATTGTGGCGCTTACCGAAGATTCTAAGAACGATGCCAAAGGTTCTGCCGGAGACAAACACGAAACCGCTTTATCAATGATGCATATTGAGCAGGAAAAACTCAATCGTAAATTGAGAGAAGTTTTGGATCAAAAAACAGTTTTGGACAAAATTGATGCCGCCGCAATTGCCGAAACGATTATTGTGGGGAGTTTGGTAAAAGCAAACGGAATCTATTTGTATTTGAGTGTGGCGCTTCCTAAAATTAATGTCGAGGGAATCAATATTATCGCATTATCACCACAATCGCCTTTGGGAAATAAACTCATGGGAAATCAAGAAGGTTTTACTTTTGAGATTAATGGTACGAAATATTTAGTGCAGACTATTGAATAAAATTTGTCTACTTTTTATTCCATTTTTACAATCCACAACTTCGATTCCTTTTTTATTCTCTTTTAATTACATTTTAAATACAAATACTATTTTTTGGTTGTAATTTATAACTAAAAATAGCATTTGTGTTTTTCAATTAGAACTATAACTGCATCTTTGCCTTATCAAAATAAACAAAACATTAAAAATATATAGTTATGTGCGGAATAGTATGTGCCTTTGATTTAAAACAAAAAGCGGAAGTTTTAAGACCGCAAGTATTAGAAATGTCTAAAATTATCCGTCATCGTGGACCGGACTGGAGTGGAATTTTTAGTAATGAAAAAGCAATTTTGTCTCACGAACGTTTGGCAATTGTTGATCCTGCTTCAGGAAAGCAACCGTTGTTCAGTGAAGATAAGCAACTTGTTTTAGCTGCAAATGGTGAAATCTATAACCACAGAGAATTGCGTAAACAATTTGAAGGAAAATACAACTTCCAAACAGAAAGTGACTGCGAAGTAATTCTAGCACTTTACAAAGAAAAAGGACCTCATTTTATAGATGAAATGAACGGAATTTTTGGATTTGCTATTTATGATGTAGAAAAAGACGAATATTTTGTAGCTCGTGATCACATGGGGATTATTCCATTATACATTGGTTGGGATGAGCACGGAACTTTTTATGTAGCTTCAGAGTTGAAAGCCTTAGAAGGCTATTGTACCAAAATACAATTGTTTCCTCCAGGACATTATATGACGAGCAAAGACGGTGAATTTGTACAATGGTATAAAAGAGAATGGACAGATTACGATGCCGTTAAAGACAACGTAACCAGCATTGATGAAATTAAAGTTGCTTTAGAAGCTGCGGTTCACAGACAATTGATGAGCGATGTGCCTTATGGAGTATTGCTTTCAGGAGGTTTAGATTCTTCTATTACTTCGGCTGTAGCCAAAAAATATGCGCAAAAACGTATTGAATCCGGTGATGTTGCCGATGCTTGGTATCCACAATTGCACTCTTTCTCAGTAGGATTGGAAGGTTCTCCGGATTTAGCCGCGGCTCAAATTGTAGCTGATCATATAGGAACGATTCACCACGAAATTAAATTCACTATTCAAGAAGGTTTGGATGCGGTTAAAGATGTAATTTACAACTTAGAAACGTATGATGTGACTACGATTAGAGCATCGACACCAATGTGGTTAATGGCGAGAGTTATTAAATCAATGGGTATCAAAATGGTATTGTCAGGTGAAGGAGCAGATGAACTTTTTGGAGGATATTTATACTTTCATAAAGCGCCGAACGCAAGAGAATTCCACGAAGAAAACGTACGTAAATTAGGTAAATTGCACATGTATGACTGTTTGCGTGCGAACAAAAGTTTAGCAGCATGGGGAATTGAAGGGCGTGTTCCGTTTTTAGATAAAGAATTTATGGATGTAGCGATGCGAGTTAATCCACAAGATAAAATGATTAATGCAGAACATCCAATGGAAAAATGGGTAGTTCGTAAAGCTTTTGAAGAAATGTTGCCGCCAAGTGTTGCTTGGAGACAAAAAGAACAGTTTAGTGATGGTGTAGGATACGGTTGGATTGATACTTTGAAAGAAGTGGTAGCGGTTGAAATTTCGGATGAACAGTTAGCAAATGCTAAATACAAGTTCCCTTTACAAACACCAACTTCAAAAGAGGAATATTATTATCGTTCTATTTTTCATGAGCATTTTCCAAGTGATGCAGCTGCTTTGTGTGTTCCGCAAGAAGCAAGCGTTGCGTGTAGTACAAAAATTGCATTAGAATGGGATGAAGCGTTCAAAAACATGAATGATCCATCCGGAAGAGCTGTAGCTAGTGTGCATGATGATGCATATGTAAAAGCATAAACACAAATAAAAAATATTTTTTAAAAAGACAAACGCTCTCCTTTTCGAGAGCGTTTTTTTTATGAGAAATATATTTATCGCGAAGTTTAAAATTTGAAAAAACGTGATAATTGCATATTGTCTAAATTAATTACTCGGAGTTTTTTATATTAGCAGAACTAAAATGTTTATTATGAGAGCTATTACTTTATTTCTTGCTTTGTTTTTGTTGATTTCCTGCGATCAAAAAAATAAAATTTCCGTTGACACCATTATTACAGATGCTACGATTTACTCGGTCAATAACTCTTTTGAGAAGGCTTCGGCTATGGCAATCGACAAGGGAAAAATTGTTGCTATTGGTACTAATCGTGAAATTGCAAAACAATACGAATCTAAAAATACAATAGAAGCGGAAGGGAAATTCATTTATCCTGGCTTGATTGATGCCCATTGCCATTTTTATAGTTATGGGTTAAGCTTGCAGGAAGCTGATTTGCGCGGTACCAAAGGTATGGACGAAATAATTATCCGTTTAAAGGCTTTTCAAAAAGATAAAAATGCAACCTTTATCGTTGGAAATGGTTGGGATCAAAACGATTGGAAAGTCAAAAAGTATCCTACAAAAGCAGAATTAGATGCTGTTTTTCCTGATATCCCCGTAGTTTTAAATCGAATAGACGGTCATGCCATTATTGTGAATAGTAAGGCTTTGGAGCTAGCAGGAATTACGAAGGATACGAAAGCTGTTGGCGGTCAGATCGAAATTGCAAACGGAGAGCCAACGGGAATTTTAGTAGACAATCCGATGGAATTAGTGTTCAAAATAATTCCAAAACCAACGCGTAAAACACAAATAGCCGCTTTGTTGGATGCCGAAAAAGTCATGTTTGATTATGGTTTGACAACTGTAAATGATGCAGGATTGGATCCGGATATTATTCATTTGATGGACAGTTTACAAAAAGCAAAGGTGATGAAGCTTAATGTGTACGCTATGATTACTGCAAATCAAAAAAATATTGATTTATATCTAAAAAAAGGAATTTATAAAACGGATAATCTAAATGTTAGATCCTTTAAAATGTACGGTGATGGCGCCTTGGGATCTCGTGGTGCTTGCATGCACAAACCTTATTCTGACAAGCCAGGCCAATATGGCGCTTTGTTAGCGCCAGTTCCAGAATTAAAAGACGTAGCCAGACAAATTGCTATTTCAGATTTTCAATTGAATACACATGCTATTGGCGATTCAGCAAATACGGTGATTTTGAAAATTTATGCAGAAGTTTTGGCCGGTACAAAAGACCGAAGATGGAAAATTGAGCATGCCCAAGTTTTGCGTGAACAAGATTTTGATTATTTCAAATTTGGAATTATTCCTTCGGTTCAACCTACTCACGCCACATCAGATATGTATTGGGCTGAAGACAGATTGGGGAAAGAAAGAATGAAAAATGCCTATGCTTATAAAAAATTACTTCAAAAAGCTGGAATGGTAGCTTTAGGGACTGATTTTCCAGTAGAAGAAGTAAATCCGATGCTCACTTTTCATGCTGCCGTAGCTCGAAAAGACAGTAAGGAATATCCAAAAGGTGGTTTCCAAATGGAAAATGCTTTGAGCAGAGTTGAAACTTTAAGAGGGATGACTATTTGGGCCGCTTATTCTAATTTTGAAGAAAAAGAAAAAGGAAGTCTTGAAGTTGGAAAATGGGCTGATTTTGTGATGTTTGATCAGGATTTAATTATGGTGAAAGAAGACATGATAGTAAAAATGAAACCAAGTAATACCTATTTAAAAGGTCAGAAGGTCAAATAATTAGATGGAAGCGCTTTGTGGATTATAGTTGTTGCATAAGGTTTGTTTCTTTTGATGATTAAATTACATTTTTGATGTTAAACATGTTTTATTGTTTTAAATAGTAACCAAATATCACAATTGTATTTTGTGTTTGTAACTGCTATTGCATATTTGTCGACTTGGAATTGTAAAAAATAAAAATACAGAGTTATGTGCGGAATATTAGCCATTATCGGAAGAGGTAAAGAGGAGCAGTTGTTTGGGGAACTTTCAAAAAGAATGATGCATCGTGGTCCTGATGAAAGTGACCTATTTGTTACTGAGAAAGGGCATATTTTAAGTCATGAAAGGTTATCAATAATCGATTTGCATTCTGGAAAACAACCTTTGCAAGGTACAAAAACGTCATCTATGGTTCATAATGGCGAAATATACAATCATCAGGAATTGAGAGATGGAATTTTGAAAAATCATACTTTTAGAACAAAATCAGATTCAGAGGTTATCGTGCATTTATACGAAGAGTTTGGTTATGATTTTTGCAATATGCTGGACGGAGACTGGGCTTTTGTGGTGGTTGATGGCGATGATTTTATCGCTGGAAGAGACCCAATGGGAGTGAAGCCGTTGTATTATGGTTTAGACGAAAGGGGGAGAATTTATTTCGCCTCTGAAATGAAATCAATTTCTGATCAATGTAAAACATTTTCTACTTTTCCTCCAGGACATTACTACACAGCAAAAACAGGTTTTGTAAAATATTACAAACCGGAATACGAAGATTATTTAAAAGCTGATCAAGAATTAAATTTGGAATCAATCAGAGAAACATTGATCAATGCCACTCGTAAACGATTAATGAGCGATGTGCCAATTGGAGTATTGCTTTCGGGCGGATTAGATTCTTCATTGACTTCGGCAATTGCTTCGAGATTATTGGCGGAAAGCGGCAAAAAATTGCATTCTTTTTCTATTGGTTTAGATGCTGATGCACCGGATGTGCACGCTGCCAGAAAAGTAGCGGAATTTTTAGAAACAGAACATCATGAAGTTTATTTCACTGTTGAAGAAGGAATTAAAATTTTAGATAAATTAATTTGGCATCTTGAAACGTATGATGTAACTTCAATACGAGCAAGTGCGCCTATGTATTTCTTGTCAAAAACGATATCAGATTTGGGTATTAAAGTGGTGCTTTCTGGAGAAGGAGCTGATGAGATTTTTGGCGGGTATTTGTATTTTAGAAATGCACCATCACCAGAAGATTTTCAAAAGGAAACCATCGAAAGAGTACAAAAATTATTTACTGCCGATTTGTTAAGAGCCGATAAATCAACTATGGCTCACGGTTTAGAGACCCGAGTTCCTTTTTTAGATAAAGCGTTCTTAGATTTGGCCGTACGTGTCCAAGCCAAGGAAAAAATGCCAAAAACCTACGATGGAAAAGAAAAATATATTTTGAGGAAAGCATTTGATACTCCTGAAAACCCTTATCTACCGCAAGAAGTTTTGTGGAGACAAAAAGAACAGTTTTCGGATGGAGTAGGATACAGGTGGATTGAGGAATTGATTGATTATTGCGCAACACAAGTAACAGATGAGCAATTAGCGACAGCACCAAAAGAATTTCCTTACAACACACCAACTACCAAAGAAGCTTATTTTTATAGGTTGATATTTAATAAATATTATCCCCAAATAAGTGCGGCACAAACGGTTAGAAAGTGGATTCCAAAATGGCAAGAAAATCAAGATCCAAGCGGAAGAGCTAATGCTGCACACGTGCAGTCCGATACCGAAATTGCTAAAAATGGAGTTGCAGTTTGAAACAATATTTTCGATTTTATATAAATGAAGAACGCTCTCAATTTTGAGAGCATTTTTTTATAAATATATGAACAAATGTTAATAACTTAAGGGCTTAAAAAGGGAATTTAACGGTTATCTAATTTGCGTTTTTATATATTTGCGTGTTAGACAAAAATTACATTTTTTAGAATAAAATATATGAGCGAAGAAATCAAGAAGGACAGTTATTCAGCAGATAGTATTCAGGCACTAGAAGGAATGGAGCACGTTAGAATGCGTCCATCGATGTATATTGGAGATGTGGGTGTTCGAGGACTGCATCATTTAGTGTATGAGGTTGTAGATAACTCTATCGATGAGGCAATGGGAGGTCATTGTGATACAATCATAGTCGATATTAATGAAGATGGATCTGTATCTGTTGAAGATAATGGACGTGGTATTCCGGTAGGGATTCATAAAAAAGAAGGTGTTTCTGCATTAGAGGTTGTAATGACTAAAATTGGTGCAGGAGGAAAGTTTGATAAAGATTCCTATAAAGTTTCTGGTGGACTACACGGTGTTGGAGTTTCGGTGGTAAATGCATTGTCAAACCATTTGCGCGCAACTGTTCACAGTAGCGACGGAAAAGTGTACGAACAAGAATACGAAAAAGGAAAAGCACTATATCCAGTAAAGCAAATTGGTGAAACTACAAAAAGAGGAACGATTGTTACTTTTTATCCGGACCCAAGTATATTTACACAAACAACTGAATTTGCTTACGATACATTATCTGCTCGTATGCGGGAGCTGTCATATTTGAACAAGGGAATTACTATCACATTCACTGACAAAAGAGAATTAGATAAAGATGGGAATTTTGTTTCCGAAGTGTTTCATTCTGATGAAGGTTTAAAGGAATACATTCGATACTTGGACGGAAATCGTGAACCAATAATTGCACATGTAATTTCTATGGATCATGAAAAAGGAGAAATTCCAGTAGAAGTAGCGTTAATTTATAACACTAGTTATACCGAGAATATTTTTTCTTACGTTAATAATATCAATACACACGAAGGAGGAACACATTTACAAGGTTTCAGAACTGGTCTTACGAGATCTTTAAAGAAATATGCAGATGCATCCGGAATGTTAGACAAACTGAAATTTGATATTTCGGGAGATGATTTCCGTGAAGGATTAACGGCTATTATTTCTGTAAAAGTTCAGGAGCCACAATTTGAAGGACAAACTAAAACCAAACTTGGAAACAGAGAAGTTGTTTCTCCGGTAAGTCAAGCGGTGAGCGAAATGATTGAAAATTATTTGGAAGAAAATCCAAATGATGCCCGCATCATTGTTCAAAAAGTAATTCTTGCGGCACAAGCGCGTCATGCTGCTAAAAAAGCCCGTGAAATGGTACAGCGCAAAACCGTAATGGGTGGCGGTGGATTGCCAGGAAAATTATCAGATTGTTCCGAGCAAGATCCGGCAAAATGTGAAGTATACCTTGTCGAGGGAGATTCGGCAGGTGGAACAGCAAAACAAGGACGCGATCGTATGTTTCAAGCAATTTTGCCTTTACGTGGTAAGATTTTGAATGTAGAAAAAGCAATGCATCACAAAGTTTTTGAAAACGAAGAGATTCGAAATATCTTTACTGCACTTGGAGTTACAGTTGGAACTGCTGAAGATAGTAAAGCACTAAATATTGAAAAATTACGCTACCATAAAGTAATTATTATGTGTGATGCCGATGTCGATGGTAGTCACATTGCCACATTAATCTTGACGTTTTTCTTCCGATTTATGAAAGAATTAATAGAACAAGGGCATGTGTATATTGCAGCACCACCTTTATATCTAGTTAAAAAAGGAAATAAGAAAGAATATGCGTGGAGTGATGCCGAACGAGATTTAGCAAATGCAAGAATGGGCGGAAGCGCAGGAATACAAAGATACAAAGGTCTTGGGGAGATGAATGCAGAACAATTGTGGGAAACTACAATGGATCCAAGTTTTAGAACCCTTCGCCAGGTAACTATTGATAGTTTGGCGGAAGCCGATAGAGTTTTCTCAATGTTAATGGGTGATGAGGTGCCACCAAGAAGAGAGTTTATTGAGAAAAATGCAGTTTATGCAAATATTGATGCATAATTAAAAAATTTATTTGATTGGTTATAAATCGGTTATACGAAATGCCCAATCAAATAATAGAAAATCGAATAACCACAAAAATTAATAAATAACCGAATAAACTTTAAAATATGAAAGTTACCATTGTAGGAGCAGGAAATGTAGGAGCGACATGTGCGGATGTGATTTCTTATAGAGGAATTGCCAGCGAAGTAGTGTTATTAGATATAAAAGAAGGTTTTGCTGAAGGTAAAGCATTAGATATCATGCAATGTGCTACTAATACGGGTTTTAATACCAGAGTAGTAGGCGTTACTAATGATTATTCAAAAACAGCAGGAAGTGATGTAGTGGTAATTACATCAGGGATTCCAAGAAAACCGGGAATGACTCGGGAAGAATTAATAGGAATCAATGCAGGAATTGTGAAAACAGTTGCTGAAAATGTATTGAAGCACTCACCAGACACTATCATAGTAGTGGTTTCTAATCCTATGGATACAATGACATATTTGGCATTAAAATCTACTGGATTACCAAAAAGTAGAATAATAGGTATGGGAGGAGCATTAGACAGTTCTCGTTTCAGAACGTATTTGTCTTTGGCATTAAACAAACCAGCTAATGATATTTCAGCGATGGTTATTGGTGGACATGGTGATACTACTATGATTCCTTTGACACGATTGGCTTCTTACAATGGGATCCCGGTTTCGCAATTTCTATCAGAAGACGAATTGCAAAAAGTAGCTGCAGATACTATGGTTGGCGGAGCTACACTTACAGGACTTCTGGGAACATCAGCTTGGTATGCGCCAGGAGCATCAGTTGCTTTCTTAGTGGATAGTATTTTGAATGACCAAAAGAAAATGATTGCTTGTTCTGTTTTTGTTGAAGGAGAATATGGTCAAGATGATATTTGTATTGGTGTTCCATGTATTATTGGTAAAAATGGAGTCGAAGAAATTCTTGACATTAAACTAAATGAAGCTGAAAAAGCCTTATTTGCTAAAAGTGCAGCAGCTGTTAGACAAATGAATGACGCTTTAAAATCGATTTTGGTATAAAAATTTACAAATAAAAAAGAGAAGACTGCATCATTGCAGTCTTTTTCTTGAGATTAATCTATAAATAAATTGGTTAATCTTAGCGTTAATTATATATTTGCTCGGTTTAAAAAAAATGAGGCAGCATAAAATACTCTTCTTTAAGGTTGTAAAAGAGTATAAGTTGTTGTAGTATAGGGTTTAAAGCAAAAATAAATAAATATAAAATAATTAATTTTTAGTAATAATGCAGAATAAAGGACTTATTAAATTTTTCGCAATTCTATTTGCGTTGGTCAGTATTTACCAACTTTCGTTCACTTTTGTCGCAAACAAGATAAAAAATGATGCAAAATCTTTTGCTGGTGGAAATCCTGATAAAGAAGCTAGATATTTAGATTCAATCAGTAAAGAAAAAGTATTTAACCTAGGGTTTACTAACTTTACTTTTAATGAGGTAAGCGATAAGCAGATCAATAAAGGTTTAGACTTAGAAGGTGGTATCAATGTTATACTTCAAATTTCTGTTAAAGATATAATAAAGGGTTTATCAAATGATTCTAAAAATCCAGTTTTCAATAAATCATTAGCTGATGCAACTGCAAATCTTAAAGGTAATCAAACTTATCTTGATGCATTTTTTGATGCTTTCGAATCAAATTCTAAAGGATCTGTAAAGTTAGCTTCGCCTGATATTTTTGCGAATAGAAGTCTGCAAGGTGAAGGTGGCGTGAATTTCCAAATGACAGATGCTGAGGTTGAAAAAGTTATTAAAAGAAAAGTTGACGAGTCTGTAGAAAGTGCTTTTGGTGTTTTAAGAGAGCGTATCGACAAATTTGGTGTTACACAACCTAATATCCAAAAATTAGGAGAAACTGGAAGAATTTTAGTAGAACTTCCTGGTGCTAAAGATGTAGACAGAATCAAAAGATTATTACAAAGTACTGCTCAATTAGAATTCTGGGAGACCTATAAGATTGAAGAAATTGGTAACTTTTTAATGGCAGCTAATGAGTCATTAAAAAAAACTGAAATAAATACAACTGAAGTTAAACCGGTTGTTAAAGATTCACTTAGTGCTTTACTTTCTGATGGTAAAGATTCTGCTACTACAGAAAAGGGTAATAATCCTTTATTTGATAAAATTATTGGGCAAGGCGGAGGCCCTGTTTTAGGTCTCTTCTCTCCAAAAGATACTGCTACTGTAAACGGGTATTTAAAAAGAGCAGACATAAGAATTTTATTGGCTGCAGATCAACGTTATGCTAAATTTGTTTGGGGAAAACCATTGACAATCAAAGACGATAAAGCAAAAGATGTTGAAGCTGTAGAATTATATGCTTTAAAAGGCAACAGAGATAACGTACCTGCAATGGCTGGTGGTGTAGTTACTGATGCAAAAGATACTTTTGACCAATCAGGTAAACCAGCGGTTTCAATGCAGATGAATGGTCAAGGTGCAAAAGCTTGGGAAGAATTAACTGGTAAGGCGTACACTCAAAAAAGTAATATTGCGATTGTTCTTGATGATGTAGTGTATTCAGCACCGGGTGTTTCTAGTGGTCCAATTTCAGGAGGTAGATCTGAAATATCAGGAGCTTTTGATGTTACAGAAACTAAAGATTTAGCTAATGTTTTGAGAGCGGGTAAACTTCCTGCTTCAGCTGATATCGTTCAATCAGAGGTAGTAGGTCCATCCCTAGGCCAAGAAGCTATTGATAACGGAACTGATTCTGCATTGATAGGATTACTGTTAGTATCACTATGGATGATGATTTATTATGGTAAAGCAGGTTGGTTTGCTAATATTGCATTAGCAGTTAACTTACTTTTCTTGTTTGGAATTCTAGCAAGTATTGGAGCTGTTTTAACTTTACCTGGTATTGCTGGTATTGTTTTGACAATGGGAACCGCAGTAGATGCGAATATCATTATTTATGAAAGAGCAAAAGAAGAATTACGGGCCGGTAAAACACTAGAAGAAGCTGTTAAAACTTCTTATAGCTGGAGAGGTGCAATGTCTTCTATTACTGATGCCAATGTAACGCATATTTTGACTGGAGCCGTGTTGTTTATTTTTGGATCTGGACCAATTAAAGGATTTGCTACCACTTTATTGATTGGTATTATAACGTCATTATTCACTTCAATTTTTATAGCAAGAATATTTATTGACTGGAATATCAGCAAGAAGAACAATTTGACATTTGTTACTAATTTTTCTAAAAATTTGTTTGTTAACTTTAATTTCAATTTCCTTGGTGCCAAAAAATGGACTTATTTATTGTCTAGTATCATCGTTGTAATTAGTTTTAGTTCACTAGCAATTAACGGTCTTGACGAAGGTGTTGATTTTGTAGGAGGAAGAACATTCCAAGTACGTTTTGAAAAACCAATCGAAACAGAAATTGTAAAAGCAGAATTAGGTGAAGTTTTTGATGGTAGTGCTGAAGTAAAAGTTTTTGGTAACGATAATCAATTAAAAATAACGACAAAATATAAAGTCGAAGAGTCTGGATTAAAAGTAGATGAAGAAGTAAATAAATTATTATATGATAATTTGAAAAAGCATTTTTCTGCTGATTTAACGTATAATAAATTTGTGAATGCTTACGAAGGTAAAAAATACGGTATAGTACTAGCTTCAAAAGTTGGACCAACAGTAGCTGAGGATATTAAAACGAATGCGTATTGGGCTGTATTAGGTGCAATGGCTATTGTGTTTTTATACTTGATGATCAGTTATAGAAAATGGCAATATAGTTTGGGAGCTATTGCTGCTGTGGCGCATGACGTTATTTTTGTCTTAGGAATTTATTCCTTATGTTATAAATTCATGCCTTTTGGTATGGAAATAGACCAGCACTTTATTGCAGCGATTCTTACGGTTATTGGTTATTCTATGAATGACACTGTAATTGTTTTTGATAGGGTTCGGGAATATTTAGCCGGAAAAACTAAAGGTTCTTTCTCTGACATCGTAAACCAATCTATTAATACAACGATGTCAAGAACAATTAATACGTCATTAACAATGATTATGGTTTTGTTGATTATGTTTATTTTTGGTGGAGAGTCTATTAGAGGATTTATCTTCGCCATGTTAGTTGGTATCATAGTTGGTACTTACTCTTCATTGTTTATTGCAACGCCAATATTGGTAGATACAATTTCAAAAGAAGATAAAGAAAGAGTAGAACAAGCGCATTTAGAAAGCTAGAAGTAGTTTTTATTGATACAAAAAAGAGATTCAGCGAAAGTTGAATCTCTTTTTTTTTATCTATAAGTGTAAGTCAAAATTTATGTAGTAACTTAACAGTAATGTAGAAAGGTCAGATGCGTTTTAAAACTTAATTTTTATGTTTAAGAAAATACTTTTTATTGCAATTTGTATTTGTGGTTTAATTCCATTTTATGCTCAAGATAAAGTGAATAAAACACAATTAGGGTTTTCGTTTGGATTAGGGAGTGAATTTAAAAACCGTAATTATACGTATGCCAATCAGAGTTTTAAGTTGCAATTTTATTCCAAGATAAAAGAGTCAAAGAACTTCAAATACGAAATAGTGCTACAGCCAGAGCTTAATTTTGCGACACACCAACTCTTAAATTTGTATTTCGTAGAACCTGATGAACCAAATTATATTGAAAAACGGGAGAAATATACAACACTAAAAGATGTAAAAGAATATGTTTTTAATATTGGATTGCTAATGCGGAAGCCGGTCTTCAAATCGGCTTCAATTTATGTGTTAGCAAGTATAGGACCTATGATTATAGATAATGAGACGGAGCGTTTGTCTAAAGGTTTTGCTTTTGCAGATGTTCTAGCACTAGGGTTTACTTTCAGAATAAACAAAGTGGTTTTTGATATTAGACCTACTGTTCGTCATATTTCTAATGCTGGTTTGTATAAAAATAATTCAGGATATAATACAAAAAATATTGATTTTGGTGTTTTATTCTCGCTATAAAAAAAGCGTTAGCTACTAAAAAGTGGCTAACGCTTTTTTTTTGATGAGTACTTTTTAATTCGTTATTTCTTTTTCTGCTGTAAATATGAAATACAGTCCTATTAATATAAATGGAATACTCAACCATTGTCCTGTTGAAAATAGGCCTAATGCACTTTCAAAACCACCTTGACTTTCTTTCACTGATTCAACAATAAAACGTACAGTGAATAAAAGCAGTAGGAACATTCCAAAGATAAATCCAGTATATCTTCTTTTCTCGGTTTTCCAATATAAGAAAAACAAAATTACAAAGACAAAAACATAACAAAATGCTTCGTATAATTGCGTAGGATGTCTAGTGGGAACTTGCTCTAATAAGGAAGCAAATTTAGGATCGTTAGCAATAGCTGAGTATGCAGCCGTAGGATTAGGTATTTGTGTCGCATTGACTGCGTCCATTGGGCTAAAGTGATCTTTCAAGAACTTTATTCCAAAGGAGGAAGTAGTTTCGTGTCCTATAATTTCCGAATTGAAAAAATTACCTAACCTCACAAAAATAGCGCCACTTGCAACAGGAATTACCACACGGTCTAAAATCCACAACTGCGGTTTTTTTAATATATTTTTGCTGTAGAAATACATGGCAATTATAATTGAAATAGCAGCACCATGACTTGCCAGGCCTTGATAGCCGGTAAATTCCCATCCTTTTATTATATAAAAAATTGTTTCGTTTGGATTTTCTCGAATTGGCAACAAAATTTCCAATAAGTGATTGCGATAATATTCCCAATCATAAAAGAAAACGTGACCCAAACGCGCACCAAGTAAGGTTGCTAGTACTGTCCAAATGAATAAAGAATCTAGTTTTTCTATTGATTCACCTTCACGTTCAAATATATTCTTCATGATATACCAGCCCAATCCAAAAGCAATTACAAACATTAAGCTGTAATATCGAATGATAAAAAAGCCTAAATCGATTCCTTCTGATGGATTCCAGACGATGTTTAAAGCGTGTGTCATTTGGTGTTAAATTTGTTTATTAGTCGTAAAAATAGAGTTTTAAAGTACATTTATACTCATAAAAAGTTAATGTTTGTGATTGCATGTTTTTTTTGGAACAGGATCATAGCCGGTTTTTCCCCAAGGATGGCAACTCAAAATACGTTTTATCCCCAAAAAACCTCCGTAAAACAAACCGTGAATACGTAAAGCTTCAATCATATAAGATGAACAAGTAGGCTCAAATCTGCATGCAGAAGGTGTAAACGGAGAAATCGCAACTTGATAAAATCTGACTAATAGTACAAAAGGAAATATGAGGAATTTAGAAATCATATTTTAATAGTTGAAATTTTGCGTTGATCCAGTAAATGAAATATCAAACGCTAAAAGTTGTTCCTTCTTTACCGTCTTTCAATTGAATTCCTAAAGCAATCAGTTGGTCTCTAATTTGATCGGACAAGGCGAAATTCTTATTGTCTCTGGCCTGCTTTCTCATTTCAATAAGCATATTTACTGTTCCTTCTAACTTGTCGTTATTGCTATGCAAAATTTTCTCTTCTTCCAGTCCAAGAACGTCAAATACAAATGCGTGCATTGCTTTTGCAAAATTGCTCAAGTCATCAGTGTTCAAAGTCTCTTTAGCATCCTTTAGTAAATTGACAAAACGCACGCCTTCAAACAACTGCGCAATTAAAATTGGCGTGTTAAAATCGTCATTCATCGCATCATAGCAGGATTGTTTCCATGCTGAAACATCAATCGTGCTTTTTGCGCCAGCATTAATTTCTTTTAAGGAGTTCATCGCTTCCATCAATCGTTTGTATCCCTTTTCGGCAGCAACTATGGCATCGTCAGAAAAATCTAGAATACTTCTGTAATGCGCCTGCAACATAAAAAATCGGGCTACCGATGCGGAGAAAGCTTTACTCAAAATGGTGTTTTCTCCAGTCAATATTTCTCGCGGCAAAATATTATTTCCCGTAGATTTCGCCATTTTTTTACCGTTCAAAGTCAGCATATTGGCATGTAACCAGTAGTTTACAGGAGTTTGGCCAGTACAAGCTTCGTTCTGTGCAATTTCGCATTCATGATGTGGAAACTTCAGGTCCATTCCGCCTCCGTGAATGTCAAAATGATTACCTAAATATTTGGTGCTCATTGCGGTACATTCTAAATGCCATCCCGGAAAACCGTCACTCCAAGGGGAAGGCCAACGCATAATGTGCTGCGTTTCTGCTTTTTTCCATAAGGCAAAGTCCTGTGGATTTTTCTTGTCACTTTGGCCATCAAGATCACGGGTATTGGCAAGCATGTCCTCAATATTACGGCCGCTTAATCGCCCGTAATGATTGGTTTTATTGAATTTAACCACATCAAAATAAACAGATCCATTTACTTCATAACCAATTCCTTTGTCAATAATGGTCTTTATAATTTCAATTTGTTCTACAATATGACCCGTTGCCGTTGGTTCAATACTTGGCGGCAAAAAGTTAAATGCAGTTAAAATATTATGAAAATCTATCGTGTAGCGTTGCACTACTTCCATCGGTTCTAGTTGTTCTAAACGTGCTTTTTTGGCAATTTTATCTTCGCCTTCATCCACATCATCCACAATATGCCCCACATCAGTAATATTTCGAACATAACGCACTTTGTATTCTAAATGAAGAAAATACCTAAATATCACGTCAAAAGACATAAAAGTACGCACGTTTCCAAGATGTACATTGCTGTAAACCGTAGGCCCACAAACATACATCCCCACATTTCCTTCATGAATAGGCGTAAATATCTCTTTTTCTCCTGAAAGTGAATTGTATATTTTCAGATTTTGACTACTGTATAATGACATTTTATTTTTTTTTGGAGCTTTTTCCTGCTTTACGTTGCAATCTTTATTCGTTAAAAAACGAATAAAGGATTTTCACTACAATCAGGGCTATAGCTTTATCGCTAATAATGAAATTTATTTTTATTTTAAAATTTTGTTTCTAATTTAATATAATCCAAAAACTCTCTGCGAGTTAGTGCATCTTTAAATTTTCCACCAAATTCCGATGTTACAGTGCTACTTTCAATATCACTGATTCCTCTTGAATTAACGCAAAGATGTTTGGCATCAATAACACAAGCAACATCATCTGTTCCCAATGCTTTTTGTAATTCCTGAACAATTTGCATCGTCAAACGTTCTTGAACCTGAGGTCTCTTAGCATAATATTCCACGATGCGATTCATTTTCGATAGGCCCACAACTCTTCCGTTTGATATATAAGCAACATGCGCTCTTCCTATTATTGGCAGTAAGTGATGTTCGCAGGTAGAGTAAACGATTATGTTTTTTTCAACTAACATTTCGCCATACTTGTAATTGTTTTCAAAAGTTGAAACTTTTGGTTTTTTATCAGGATTTAATCCTCCAAAAATTTCCTTCACAAACATTTTGGCTACACGATTGGGTGTGCCTTTTAAACTATCATCAGTCAAGTCCATCCCAAGTGTGCTTAGAATACGCTCAACGTCTTTTTTTATTTTTTCAATTTTATCATCATCAGAAATGTCAAAAGCATCATCTCTTACTGGATTTTTTGCGGATAAACTAATATGGTTGTCCCCTATTTCGTCTTGGAATTCTTCGTTTTTTATCATTAAAAGCAACTATTATTGTTGGTATAAATATTTAGGTGGTAAAGATAAATAATAAAAATTAAAGAATTTCTATCGCTTCCACTATTTAAGACTACTTTATCGATTCCTATTATGTCGTCATTTTTTTTTTTCGAATAAAAAAAGAAAAGGCAATAACGCGTTCGCTATTGCCTTTTCTAATATAACGCACTTCATAATAGTGGTAAAATTAAAGTATCGTATTTCTTTATGCTTATTTTTGGCTTGCGTTGTAAACAGGAATTGCTGCTTTTAGTATTCTTACCGCAGTAATCAAGTCTTGTTTCTTTAAAACATAAGCGATACGAACTTGATTCAAACCCATTCCCGGAGTAGAGTAAAAACCTGCAGCAGGAGCTACCATTACGGTTTCGCCTTCAAAGTCATAGCTTTCTAGGAGCCATTTTGCAAAAGCATCTGCATTGTCTACTGGAAGCTGAGCAATACAATAAAAAGCTCCTTTTGGTTTGCTTACAATTACGCCTTCAATATTATTTAATTCTTCAATCAAAGTGTCTCTGCGTTCTCTGTATTCTGAAATCACTTCATCAAAGTAACTTTGCGGAGTATCAAGAGCTGCTTCACTTGCAATTTGTTCAATCGTTGGTGGGCTTAGTCTTGCTTGCGCAAATTTCATTGCAGTGGTCATAACTTCTTTGTTTTTTGAAACAATACAGCCTATTCTGGCACCGCACATGCTGTATCTTTTTGAAACAGAATCAATCATAATGGCATGTTCTTCAAGCCCAGGAACGTTCATTACCGAATAATGAACATCACCATCATAAGTGAATTCACGGTATACTTCGTCAGAGATCAAAAACAAATCATGTTTTTTGACTAATGCAGCCAATTGCATGATTTCTTCTTTCGAATACAAATAACCAGTAGGATTTCCTGGGTTACAAATTAAGATTGCTTTTGTCTTTGGAGTAATCAGTTTTTCAAAATCAGCAACTGCAGGTAAGGCAAAACTAGTTTCTATTTTAGAGATTACTGGGACTACCGTAACGCCTGATGCTGTTGAAAAGCCATTATAGTTTGCATAAAACGGTTCTGGAATGATAATTTCATCACCATGATCCATCGTGCTACCCATGGCAAACATTAGTGCTTCAGATCCTCCCGTTGAGATAATAATATCTTCAATATTTACTGGAATTCCTTGATTTGTATAATAAGCGGCTAGTTTTTTTCTGTAGCTTTCATTTCCTGCCGAGTGGCTGTATTCTAAAATAGTAAGATCTATGTTTTTAACAGCATTCATAGCGACTTCAGGTGTTCTGATGTCGGGTTGACCAATGTTTAAATGGTATACTTTGTGTCCTTTTTTCTTTGCGATTTCTGAGTAGGGAACCAATTTTCGTATTGGTGATTCAGGCATTTGTTTGCCTTTATTTGATATTGTTGGCATAGTTGTAAATTGTTGAATTGCAAATTTGCGATTTTTTTTTCGAATTTATCCTAAAAAACACTCCTATATAATAACTAAAATATGGTTTTGTTTAATATTTTTAGTAATTTTATGGAAAGCTAGAATAATGATGCGAGCAGCTATTTTTATTTTTTTAGTCCTTTTAAGAACTTGTGTTTTAGCGCAAGAAGGATTCCAGTTTGATAAAAACAGTGATAAAATTAGTGTGCCTTTTAAGTTCATTAACAACTTAGTAATTCTTCCTATAAAAGTGAATGGTGTTGAGTTGAATTTTCTACTGGATTCTGGTGTTGAAGAAACCATTTTATTTAGTTTAGAAGAAAAAAAAGAAGTTCGGTTTTTTAATGCCGAAAAAATATTACTCCGCGGATTAGGCAGTCAGGAAGCAGTAGAGGGTTTAAAATCTACTGGAAATTTGCTACAAGTCGAGAATATGTCAGATACAGATCATGTTCTTTATATTGTTCTAGATCCAGATTTTAACTTGTCTTCTCACATCGGGATTCCTGTAAACGGAATTATAGGGTTTCAGTTTTTTAGAAATAATCTAGTTGAAATCAACTATACCAAAAAAAGAGTTTTTGTTTACCGAGAAGCGGATAAAAATAGAAAAAGAATCCAAAAAAAGTTTAAAACTTTTCCAGTCTCAATCGAAAAATCAAAACCCTACTTAAAGAGTACCGTATTTTTAAATAATAAAGAGCTGGAGGTTAAATTATTGCTGGATATTGGCAATAGTGATGCGGTATGGTTGTTTCAAGATCAATCAAAATTTATAAAAGTTCCTCCGAAAAACTTTGCTGATTTTTTGGGTAGAGGCTTTAGCGGTGATGTTGAAGGAAAAAGAGCTAAAATTCAAAAATTTGCAATTAATCAGTTTGTTTTTGAGAATCCAATTGTAGCTTTTCCAGATTCTAGTTCCATGAGAAATGCAACTTTAGTTCCGGGAAGGATGGGATCAGTAGGAGGAGAAATCATGAAAAGATTTACTGTTATTTTTAATTATCCCAAAAAAGAAATTTACCTAAAAAAAAATAATTTTTATTCAGATCCATTTACATACAATAAAAGTGGAGTTGAAGTGCAACACAATGGATTGCAGTGGATTCAAGAAACTGTTCGCATGTCAACCGTTCCATTGTCAGAGGAATATACAGCTTCTGATAGGGTTAAAGTAATGAATGACTTTAAGTATAAATTCCTTTTAAAGCCAATTTATCAGATCGCAAATGTTAGAAAAAATTCACCAGCAGCGATCGCAGGGTTACAAAAAGGGGATATTATCATTTTGATCAACAATGCATCAGCCTACAAGTATTCATTGCAAAAAATCAATTCTTTATTTAAATCAGAAGAGGAAAAATGGATAACGTTAGAAGTAGAAAGAAACAGTCAAATACTTAAATTCAGATTCCAGCTGCAGGATATTCTTTAAAAAAAAACGCTTCCAAAGGATATCATGAAGCGTTTTGTGTGTTTTATTTTGTAAGTTTAATTAGATACTACTTCTCCTTTTATTTTAAGAGCAACACGACCTGAATCATAATTCACTGCATTTGATTCAACCGTAATTGTTTTTCTAATTGGTCCGGGAGCCATATTGTATTTCACCGTTATCTTGCCGGTTTTTCCTGGCATAATTGGTTCAGTTGGTTTCGTTGGCACAGTGCAACCACAAGTAGAAAGTACGTTTGTAATAATCAATGGTGCATTTCCAGTATTAGTAAAAATAAAATCGCGGGTTCCATTATCGTTTTTGGAAACTTTTCCGTAATCAATTGTGTTGTCCTTTGCAGCAAATTCAATTTTAGCACCATTTTGAGCAAATCCAACCGAACTAATTAATGTGAATACTAATAAAACTAGTGTTTTTTTCATTTTCATTTTTTTAAATTCATTAAAGTAAATATACTTTGTTTTAATTGATGCACAAATTTTTAATTCCCTTTTTATAGTCTAGTTAATTATTTACTTTTGTGCTTTGCAATAATTACAAATATCAGACCAAAGTCTAAAAGGTTATTTATTGAGTCGGTTATTCTTTTAACCTAATCAATAAATAATTGAATTTAATGATTAAACGATCCACAATAACATGACTATTCCTGCACAATTCGACGCCAAAACTATTGAAAACAAGTGGTATGACTACTGGATGAAAAACAATTATTTTCACTCAGAGCCAGATCATAGAACACCATATACCATTGTAATTCCTCCGCCTAATGTTACCGGTGTTTTGCACATGGGACACATGTTAAACAATACGATACAGGATGTGTTAATCAGGAGAGCACGACTCAAAGGCTTCAACGCGTGTTGGGTTCCGGGAACGGATCACGCATCTATTGCAACCGAAGCTAAAGTTGTTGCCAAATTGAAAGCCGAAGGAATTAATAAAAATGATTTAACCAGGGAAGAATTTTTAGCACATGCCTGGGAATGGACGGATAAGTACGGCGGAGTCATTCTGGAACAACTCAAACAATTAGGCTGTTCTTGTGATTGGGAACGAACTAAATTTACAATGGATCCTGACATGTCAGCCGCTGTAATTCGTTCTTTTGTTGATTTATACAACAAAGGGTTAATTTATAGAGGGTATCGCATGATTAATTGGGATCCGGAAGCCAAAACGACTTTGTCTGACGAAGAAGTTATTTATGAAGAACAACAAGGAAAGTTATATTACATACAATATAAAATAGAAGGAAGTGAAGACTTCCTGACAATAGCAACAACGCGTCCGGAAACTATTTTTGGCGATAGTGCCATTTGTATTAATCCAAATGACGAACGTTTTGCTCATTTAAAAGGCAAAAAAGCGATTGTACCTATTTGTGGAAGAGTAATTCCAATTATTGAAGATGAATATGTTGATATCGAATTTGGAACGGGATGTTTGAAAGTGACTCCGGCGCACGATATGAATGACAAAGCATTAGGTGAGAAACATAATCTTGAAATTATTGATATTTTCAACGAAGATGCCACTTTAAATAGTTTTGGATTACATTACCAAGGACAAGATCGTTTTGTAGTTCGTGAGGCTATTGCCAAAGAATTAGAAACGATTGGAGCTTTAACAAAAACAGAAATTCATCTGAACAAAGTAGGAACTTCCGAAAGAACTAAGGCTGTAATCGAGCCTCGATTGTCAGACCAATGGTTTCTAAAAATGGAAGATTTAGTAAAACCTGCCATAAAAGCAGTTTTAGTCGATGGAGAAATTAAATTGCATCCTGCTCGTTTTAATAACACTTACGCACATTGGTTAAACAACATTCGGGATTGGAATATTTCTCGTCAATTATGGTGGGGACAACAAATTCCAGCCTATTTCTATGGTGATGGAAAAGAAGATTTTGTTGTTGCTGAATCTATCGAAGAAGCATTAGAACTAGCAAAGAAAAAGACTAATAACCAAAACCTGACCATCCAAAACCTAACTCAAGATGTTGATGCCTTAGATACTTGGTTTTCTTCCTGGCTGTGGCCAATGTCTGTTTTTAACGGAATTATGGATCCGGAAAATGAAGATTTTAAATATTATTATCCTACCAATGATTTAGTTACAGGTCCAGATATTTTGTTTTTTTGGGTAGCGAGAATGATCATTGCGGGTTATGAATACACTGATAAAAAACCATTTACCAACGTATATTTGACGGGCTTGGTTCGGGACAAACAACGTCGGAAAATGTCTAAGTCACTCGGAAATTCACCAGATCCTCTAGATTTAATTGAAAAATTTGGTGCTGATGGAGTTCGTGTTGGATTGCTTTTGAGCGCTTCAGCAGGAAATGATATTATGTTTGATGAGGAATTGTGTAATCAGGGAAAAGCGTTTACCAATAAAATCTGGAATGCCTTCAAACTGATAAAAGGTTGGGAAGTTTCAGACGCTATTCCACAACCGGAATCCTCCAAAGTTGCGATTGAATGGTATGAAGCCAAATTGCAACAAACACTTCTGGAAATTGAAGATAATTTTGAGAAATATAGAATCTCTGATGCTTTAATGGCAATTTATAAATTGGTTTGGGATGATTTCTGTTCTTGGTTCCTTGAAATGATTAAACCGGCATACCAGCAGCCAATTGACAGCGTTACTTTGGCGAAAGCCATAACAATGCTGGAAAACAACTTGAAATTATTGCATCCGTTTATGCCATTCCTTACTGAGGAAATTTGGCAAATTCTTGCCGAAAGAACTCCGGAAGAAGCCTTAATCGTTTCGACTTGGCCAGAAATGAAACCTTTTAATGCGGGATTAATTACTGATTTCGAAAACACAATGGAAGTAATTTCCGGAATTAGAACGATTCGTAAAGATAAAAACATCCCATTTAAAGACGCAATTGAGTTAAAAATTGTTAACAATGACAATGCTTCGGCTTATTTCGATTCGGTGGTTACTAAATTAGGAAATCTGACTTTACTAGAATATGTTTTAGATAAAGTAGATGGTGCTTTGTCTTTCCGTGTAAAATCGAATGAATATTTCATTCCAATAACCGGAAATATCGACGTAGAAGCTGAAATTGCTAAACTTACGACTGAATTAGTGTACACACAAGGTTTCTTGAAATCCGTTCAAAACAAATTGGCAAACGAGAAATTTGTAGCTGGTGCGCCAGAGAAAGTTTTAGCCAATGAAAGACAAAAAGAAGCCGATGCTTTGGCAAAAATTGAAACCATCGAGCACAGTTTGGCGGGTTTAAAATAAAGTTTCAATTGCTTTTTAAAATAAATAATCCCATCTCGATGTAAAAATTGAGATGGGATTTTTCTTTTAGATAACGATTATTTTTTATGCGTTTTTAAATGTTTTTCTAAAAAAGCTAAAGTTGTTTTTGTGGTAGTAATTTGATTTTCCTTTTTCTGGAAACCGTGCCCTTCATCTGGAAACACGATATATTCCACGGGAACTCCGTTTTTCTTAACACCGGCTACGATTTCATTACTTTCAATAGGAAGTACTCTGACATCATTTGAGCCTTGAAAAACCAGTAGAGGTTTGTTTATTTTGTCATAATTATAAAGGGGTGAAATCTTTTTTAGTCTAATACTATCTGAAGTATAAGGATCTCCCATTTCATCATACAACGCTTTTCTAAAAGATTCCCAAAATGGAGGGATGCTTTTTAGTGTTCGCGGCCAATTAGCAACACCAAATAAATCAACACCTACTTTAAATTCTTCTGGATGAAATGCTAATGCGCCAAGAACCATAGATCCTCCATAACTTCCTCCATATATACCAATGGCATTTGAGTCAATATAATCTTGTTCTACAAGCCATTTTTTACCCCAAATACAGTCTTTTAAATCTCCATTGCTATGGTCTTTATTGTCCATTTTGTAAAAAGTTCTGCCATAGCCACTACTTCCGCGATTATTTACAGCTAAAACGGCATAGCCGCGATTTACTAAATATTGAATACTGTTTGAATACCCAATGCGACTTTGCCCTCCAGGACCACCGTGTACCCATATTAATGCTGGTACTTTATTGTCTTTGGATGCTTGTATTGGTTTGTAATAAATTGCTGGGATTTCTTTCCCATCAAATGATTTAAAACGAACTACTTCTGCTGTTACTAAATCGTTTTGGTTTATTTTTTTGTTTAAAACAGAGGTGAGTTGTTTTAGTTTTTTAGAAGGAATATCATAAAAATAAAGGTTTGCAGGACTTGTGCTACTGCCTACGGTGAGCAATAGTTTGTTTTCGCTATTAGAAATTATTATATTGGTAACATCCCCATCATTAAATGCAGGGAGATTAATTTGTTTTCCAGTTGCATGGTCAAAAAGTAAGACTTTGTTTTTTCCATCATTGTTAATGAATATGGCACGGTATTTTTCATTTTTACTTAAATACATATAATTGATATCCCATTTGTCTTCGAATATTTTTTCTGATTTTCCAGTATTGATATTGTACTTAACTAAATAGCTGAATTCTGTATCCTCATTACTTGAATAATACATAATACTATCGTTTTTCTCAAAAGCCATTGGGTTCCAGTTGGCTTCTTTATCAGTACTGATGCGTTTTGTTGTTTTGTTTTTTCGATCATACAAATACATTTCGTTTTTATCAGTCGTAATTGACTTGTTTAATGCAATGTATCTTTCGGATTTGCTTATTAAGGAAGGCGATAAGTCAGAATTTGTTTGGTATAAAACAGTTGGTTTCCAAGAAATAGTGTCTAGTTTTAATAAATCAAAATATTTCACATCTCTTTTGTTGCTAGAGATATACATGTTTTTTTTATCTTGGCTCCAGCCAAAAAAACTATTGGCACTATTTTTCCACGGAGTAATATCTTTTGGAGTAGAGTTATTGCGATCCATTAAGAACAAATGGGAATTCTCATTTCCACCTTCATCAGCAGAATAAATAAATTTAGAACTTCCAGGTAAATAATCTATTGTAAAAATGCTTTCATTTGTCGATTTTGTCAACGCTATTGCTGTAGTATCTGAAATGTTTAACTCATAGGCGTTATAGATTCCCGTTGCGTTATTCGTTATCAGTATTTTTGTCTCATCAACATTAAATCCTGATGCACTTACGTCTTTCGTGTTGTACAAATCCTCTAAAGCATATTGTTCTGGAATTCGTGCCTTTTCATCCTTTTTTTCATCTTTACAAGAAGAAGTAATTATCAGTAATAAAAATGTCCCAAATAATAATAGTGGTTTTTTCATTGTAAAAAATTTAGTAAGTATTTATAAATCAATTGTTAAGTCAAATATATGTAAAAAACGTGATTTTATTTGTCAAAATAAAAAACCTCGTTTATTTCTAAACGAGGTTACTTTTTTCTTTTGAAGATTAGATATTATCCCAGTAAAAACAGGAAAATCAGCGGAAATATAATTCCGGCAACGGCCAGTTTCCAGCCTCTGTTTTTCCAACTAAATTTTCCGGCTTTGATCATTACCGTTCCTGTTAAGGCGATTATGATTAAGCTGATCGCAAAAATATCAGAATAATAAATCCAAAAATTCGACGTATTTTTATGCAATTTCATCGTTTGGCTGATGATTGGAGTTTTAATGAAGGAAACAATTTCTCCTTTTCCAGTTTTCAGGTCAATTTCGACATCATGCTTTTCAAAAGATATTTTAAAGATTCCTTTTTTTACCATCTGGCGTCTCATTTTATCATCGATGCCTAATTGTTTGCCTAAATCTTCTGCAAATTTTTCAGTAATTTCATTTTCAGCAAAAATTTTAACTTGGATAGCCTTGGTTTCGGTAGTGTATTTTTCAGGATGCCAGTATTCTCTGTGGTTCATCATAAGTCCTGAGAAGGCGAATGAAACAATTAATCCGATATAGAAATATCCTAAATCACGGTGTAAATTTCTTGCTTTTATTTTTTTCATGGTTTAAATTTTATGAAATGATTTATGAATCAGACTTTTTATTCAGAAAAAGGTTTAATTAGAATTTATATTTTAAGCTAGTCATCACTTGACGAGGCGCTGTTGGATTTACACTATAATTTTCGTGAACGGTGTAGTTCAGGACATTTGTAATATTTGACAATCTGCATAAAAGAGAGAATTTTTCCCAGCTGTAGCCTGCTGATAAATCAATTGTGGTGTATCCATTTATTGGAATTTCGCGGTCATAAATCCCGTTAGGTAAGGCGCTGTCTATTTGATTGTTCCAGCCGCCTACTCTTTTTCCAATATAATTTCCTAAAGCTCCAACCGATACTCCTTTTAATATTCCGGAAGGCAACGTATAGAAAAAGCTTAGATTAGCGGTATTAGCGGGAGTTCTGGCTAAACGATCTCCTTCTATAAAACTTCCTTTTAAACCGGATGTTTTAGTGTAGCGCATGTCATTATAACTGTAACCGGCTATGATGTTCAATCCTTCTAATGGTTTTGCAATAATGTCAAATTCTATCCCTTTACTGGTAGTTTCGCCGCTTAAAATTTTTATCGATGTATCGATATTGCTGGAACCATCGGCTTTAAATTCAGCAGTTTGTGCTAAATTGCTATTGGTTATTTGGTAAACCGTTACATTTGTGCTTACTATTCCTCTCCAGAAATCTTTTTTAATTCCAACTTCATATTGATCTATTATGGATGGTTTAATGGCTTTTAAATCTACTGTCGTTCCAGTATTTGGCGTAAACGAATTGGAGTAACTTGCAAAAAGAGACATGTTCTTTGCAGGTTGAAATACAAGTCCTAGTTTTGGAGTGAAGGCTTGGTCTTTTCGTTTTGGAGTCTCTGTAACCGTATTTTTAAGGATATCAGTTGTTGCTACTTCTGCTTCCTGCCAGGACCAACGAATTCCTGCTAAAACTTTTATTTTATCTGTCACTGAAATTAAATCTTGGGCGTAGATCCCAAAACGATTCGTGTCTGTTTTTACGATTCTGGTTGCAGTTGCATCCGGTATTGCACCGCCTTGATCAAAATTTTCGAAATCAAATATGTTCCCGCTGCCATAGGTTGTTGGGCTAAAAGCAAAAGTATAGGCTTGTGTATAGGCATTTTCCATATCAACACCGGTAAACAATTGGTGTTTTATTTTTCCGGTTTTAAAGTTACCTTGGAGGCTGAATTGTTCTCCAATTATTTGTTCCAAATTTTTGTTTTGCCCTAAGGGTCTTTTCCAGTCTCCGTTTGCTGCTGGCTGAATGCGTTCCGTTCCTTTTGAAGTTCTGTCGAAATTTTGAAATGAGGCATTGAAGTTTAACTTCCAATTGTTGTTAAAGTCATGTTTTACCAAGGTAGATACGGTGGCTTGTTTTGTTTGTCCATTAGACCAAGTCGCTCCTAAATAAGTGTTTCGGGGAAGTTCAACAATATCTTTTTCGATGATTCCAGTACCAAAATCCGGAGTCCAGTCATCGTGCAAATAATCTCCTTGTACAATTATTTCAGTCTTGGCACTCACTTTAAAAAGAAAAGAGGGATTGATATAATACCGCTCTTTAGTCACATTATCTCTGAAGCTTTCTGAATTTTCATAAGATCCGGTGAATCGATAGGCAATATTATCATTTAAGGGACCGTAAATATCAATAGAGGGTTTGTAAAAAGAGTAGCTTCCCATTTGCAATGCGATTTCTCCTCCTTGTTTAAACGAAGGTGTTTTGGTCACCATATTCAAGATTCCTCCCGGAGCAACATTCCCAAATAATAATGCGGCACTTCCTTTAAGGACTTCTACTTTCTCTAATGAAGAAACTTCGGGGATTGAACCACTGTTAAAACGAAATCCATTTTTAAACATATTATTGGCAGACATGTCATATCCTCTTGAGAAAAAGGATTCCTGTGCGCCACCTCGGGCGGAACCCACGTATACACCATTTACATTTTTGATGACGTCACTTAGTCTGATGGCCTGTTGTTGTTCAATAATCTCGCTCCCAATCACCTGAATACTTTGTGGAATATCCATGGGTTTTAATCCAGATCGTACCGCTGATAGTGGTTTTTTATGCTGATTTGGGGTTACAATTACTTCTTTAAGAATTCCTCCTTTTTTGTTTTTGATGGTATCTAAGACGGTATCAAATGTATCCGTGGTCGCTGTATTTTCAATTGCTTGTGCTGTTTCTTGTGCAAGGCCGCTGAAACTGAATAACAGGACTAAAGCGGGTATTAAAATGTTTCTCATAACTGTTTATTTGGAATAATTAAAAATAACGACGCAAATATATAATCTGAAATTGATTTAACAAAATTTATTTAGATTAAATATGAATAGTGATTTAAGATATTCTATAGTGTATTGAAAAACAGAATTTTAAGCCAAAAAAAATCTTTGCTTTTTAGGCAAAGATTTTGATTTTAGTAGTGAATGTTAAATTTTAACTTTTGATTTTCGGTTTCTTCCCCACCAGATATAAAATCCGGTTATCGGAAGACTCGCAATTAATAAACTGATTAGAAAGGCGAATATTTTTCCGGCTAAGCCAAAAACGGCACCGGTATGAATGTCGTAATTTAAAAGCATGAGTTTGTCGGCAATTTTAGCTTCTTTATACCTTCCGTAGATGTGCTCCACTTTTTGTTCTTCTAGGCTATATTGGTCAAAATAACGATAATCTATTTTCCAATAGGTGCCGTCGTCAGGATTTGCATTCGCCGCAATTGAGGAACTGGCACTTTCCGGTGGATGCACTTCTATAGATTTTGCTTCTGGATATTCTTTTTGCATCAAAGTCCAAATTTGATCCAACGGTTTTTCGACTATTTTCGTTTTCATTGTCGAAATTGGATCTTCATAAACCAATGATTTTTCTCCACCAAGAATCGTATAATAAGAATTGGCAAACCATTGGAAACCCCATACCAATCCTGTAATTGCGAAAATAATGGCAATTATAAGCACATACAAGCCAGTTATATTATGCAAGTCATAGTTTTTGCGTTTCCATTTTAATCCTTTTTTCCATTTAAACCAAAACCGTTGTTTGGCAGCGCTTTTATTTTTTGGATACCAAAGTATGAAGCCTGTAATCAACAGGAGCAAAAAAACTAACGTTGCCGATGCTGTAACAGTTTGTCCAATTTCATGAGGCAGCCAAAGATAAAAATGACCGTCAAGAATAAAGTTGAAAAACCCCTCTTCCATATTGGTTTTTTCAAGGACTTCACCTGTATATGGATTAAGGTATACAATATAATGATAGGAAGGTTCGAAATGAAAAAATATGGCCTCCGCTGATTTGACAGAACCATTGTATTTTATGGCATGTAACACTTTGTTTGGAATTTCTTTTCGGGCAATTTCTTCTAATTGCGAAGGGAATAGAAATGGTTTTTCCTGTTTTGCAACAAACCGATACTCCTGCG
This sequence comes from Flavobacterium sp. W20_MBD1_R3, assembly GCF_052119725.1. Lineage (NCBI taxonomy): Bacteria > Pseudomonadati > Bacteroidota > Flavobacteriia > Flavobacteriales > Flavobacteriaceae > Flavobacterium > Flavobacterium sp. W20_MBD1_R3. The sequence continues at coordinate 44,266 of NZ_JBGQOR010000007.1, read as the reverse complement.
TATAATCTTGTATTTCTTCCTGAAATGCATACAAACATCCCGTGATAGCAATTATAAAAACAAGGATTCCAGAGGCCAAGCCAAGCCAAAGATGGATTTTTAGGATTGCTTTTTTTAAGGTATTATTTTTCATTAAAAATGGATTAAACTCCACCAGGAAAGGAGTAGTTTAGTTAAACAAAACGATTTGGGAATTTTAAAATTTATACGTCAAACCTGCCGTAACGCTTCTCAATCGTTGCGGTGTTACAGTGGACCAGCCAGAATAATATTTTTCATTTAATAGGTTATTCAATTTTAAAGCTAAATTGAATTTATCATTTGAATACGACAAAGCCGAATTTAATATGGTATAACTTGGTAAGGCAAATGTTCCGATATTTGCTCTGTTCAACGTTTTGTATTCACTAGCATAGTTTCCGCCAAATCCAAGACCGAAGCCTTTTAATTTTCCTGAAGTTAAGGTGTAATTTGCCCAAAAATTCACTAGCGTTTCCGGTCCGGCTTCTTCAGGTCTTAAGCCTAAATATCCATCTCCCGGGTTGTCTTTTGTAACTTCACTTTTATTATTGCTAAATCCAGCGATTACATTAAATCCTTTCATTGGGTTTGCTGTAAAACTAACTTCCACTCCTTTACTGTTTACTTCACCACCCTGAATTGTGTTGTTGATATTGCTTGGATCGGTCATTAATCGGTTTTTTACATCAATGTTGTAGTAGCTGATTGATGCCGAAATGATGTCTTTGTATAAGTTTGTTTTTAATCCAAACTCATACTGATTGGCCTGCTCCGGGTCAAAAGATTTTATTCTGGGATTGGAGCCATCCACTTCTGAAACTTCTCTTGGTGTCACATTCACAAAACCATTCATGTAATTGGAAAAAACAGAAACCTTATCTTTGATCAACATATAAACTAGACCAAATTTTGGTGAAACTGCTGCTTGGCTTCTTTCTTCAGTCGCTGTTGTCGATTTGAAATGATCGACGCGCAAACTGACCATGGCAGATAATTTATCGGTGACATTCAACACATCCGAAGCGTACGCACTGACTACTTCAACTTCAGCAGTTGTATTTCCTTCAAACGAACCCACTAATAAATTGTCAACCCCCGCTTGGGTCAAATCTCCGGTATCTGATCCATCTTTTAAGGAAACAATCCCGTTTCCAACCCAGCCGGTGCTACCGTTTTGAATGTCGGATTTATAATAATCAACCCCTGCGACCAATCGGTTTCTTAATTTTCCAATTTTAAAATCTCCAATGAAATTTTGCTGAAGATCCGTTGCTAAAGTTTCTCCGTTTCTTTTAGAAATTGATCGCGTAAAATCATTTCCGTTTGATGCATCAAATAAATAGGAATAATAGCCATTTGTTTTACTGTTGCTTCTGGATAATACCGTTTGTGAAGTCCATTGATCCGATAGTTTATAAAACATTTGAGCTTGTAAATTATAACTAGGATTGCTTATGGACAGCTCGTTTGAAGTGAACGATTTCGTATAGTTATTTTCAAATAATTCCATCGAATCAAATGATAGAGCCGAATTTCTGTTCAAGAAAAGCATTGGGGCATTTGATGAATTTCTGTTGGTGAATTCGGTATTGATCAAGAAGGAAAGTTTATCACTAACTTTATAACTCAAGGAAGGTGCAAAGAAAAAGGATTTGCTAAAACCAGCATCCTGAAACGAATTTTCTTTTTGGTAGGCTGTATTGATTCGTACGGAAACATCGGTGTTTAGTGGGATATTCACATCAGCAGTAAGACGATCCATACCATATGATCCGGCATTATAACTGATTTCACCGCCAAATCTTGAATATGGTTTTTTAGTCACAATGTTTATTAAGCCTCCGTATGAAATTAAACTACTTCCAAATAAAGTTCCTGAAGGTCCTTTGATCACCTCAATGTTGTCCACATTGGCAGGATCAATACTACCGTTATTGATTCCGGGAAGTCCATTCATCATAGTTGGCTGAACCGAAAAACCTCTCATTGTATAAAATTCGGCACCATCACCGCCACGACCGGTTGATTCCCAAAGGCGTGTGATTCCAGTTGCATTTTTTAAGGCATCATTGAAATTAGTGACCACTTGTTCTTTCATTAATTCGCTGGTGACGGTATTGTAAACCTGTGGATTTTCAATATTGTTCAAAGGCATCTTAGAAACTGTGGTACTTTTTTCTCTTTTATACTTGTATTTGTTGGTATTTATAATCACTTCTTTCAACGTTTTTATAGAATCTTTTTTTTGCTCTTTTTTTTCTTGAGCAGTGACAGTTACGCCAAAAAGTAAAACAGACAGGTAAATGGAATGTATCTTTTTCATTTATTTAGATTAATTAAAAATAACATCGCAAATATAGTAGTGCTTTTTGTTTTAACAAAATTTATTTAGACTAATTATATATAATATTTAAAATTAACTTGTAGATCCTTGTAAGGCAGTTTTTTAACGGCATAAAAAAACCTTGCTTATTTCGAGCAAGGTTAGAATTAGGGCGTAAATGTTAAATTTTTACTTTATTTTTTTCATTGAAAATTGTTCGGAACTTGGTTTTCCATGTTGAATTCCAGAAATTTTAGCCGTTAAACTACCCGGAGTAATTTGGGTATAACTTATTTTTTGAGGATAATTATGTTTTAGATTTTCAAAAACCAATTGTTTCTCCGTTTCAGTGGTTAATTTGAAAGCGACTGGTTTATTTTCGTTTTGTCCTTGTACAGCAGCTAAATACGATAGTTCTTCGCCTCTTTGTTGCAAAATTATAGATTCAACGTGCAGTGTATCTTTTTCTTTAATCAAATATGATTTTGCTTCATAGGTGCTGTCATTTACTTTTTTCCAATTTTCAGTTAGATTTCCATCAACTGATTTGTTCTCCCAATTCCCTAAAATCCAATTCGCAGCTTTTATTTTTTCTTTTTCATTTGCATCCGATTCTTTACAGGAAAAAAGGGCTAGTAAAAACATAAGAAGAGTTGTTTTTTGATACATTGGTGTAAATATTTGGTGTTATTTTGAAATGCTAAATTAAGAAAAATTAGAATAACATCGCTTTTTAGTTTTGGAATCAAAGGTTTACCATATAAGTCATATAAGTTTATAATTTAAATAGAATAAAGGAAAAAAACAGTTCATTTAAGGAAAGTTGCATAGTTCATAAAGAATGTTTAGCTTACCTTCTGTTTTGCCAATGTGACAAATAAACTGACTTTCTTCTATGTCCTATATGGTTAAAACAAAATTTAAACACTTTCATTCAATATAGTATAAACCAATTCTTTCGTTGGTTTTTGATCTTTTAGTTTTGTTCTAACTACATCAAAAAGTACTTTAAAATCGCAGCCTAATTTATAATGACTGCAACCATAAGCCGTTTTTCCCTTAAGAACGATTCCTTTTTTACATTTTGGACAACTTAATTCATCTGGTATGGATTTCGCCAAAGTTTTTTTGGGTTCTAATTTGAGTTTAAAATTGTCATCAAAACGAAGTAAACCTTCTACAACGCCAGCATCTGTTTTAAAATCTTTTAAGTTTACCGTAGATCCTTTTTGGAGCAATCTAAGATATTGGTTTTCAGATATCTTCTTCTCAGCAAAAGTAAAAGGTAACAAAAATGTACAACCCGTTTTATAATTGGAACATCCAAAAGAAGATTTTCCTTTGATGAGTGTCCCTTTTTTACATTTCGGACAGACTTCTGCCAAAATTCCTGCCGCTGTCTTTTTTTCTATGGGTATGACTTCTTTTTGATTGTTTCCCACATGCGAAATATTAGCACGATTGGTTTCACTGCGCACTTCATACACTAATGTTTCAACCATCTGTTTCATGTTCTTGATAAATGCACCCGCCGTAAAGGTTCCTTTTTCAATATCTTTCAACTGCTTTTCCCAAGAACCCGTCAATTCAGCAGATTTCACTAAATCATTTTGAATCGTATCAATCAGTTGAATACCCGTTGGTGTTGGCAAGACCTGTTTTTTGTTCCGAATGATGTACTGCCGTCTAAAAAGCGTTTCAATAATATTAGCTCTTGTGGAAGGACGCCCAATACCGTTTTCTTTCATCAATTCGCGTAAATCTTCATCGTCAACTTGTTTACCGGCGGTTTCCATGGCACGTAATAAAGTGGCTTCTGTAAACTGGTTGGGTGGTTTGGTTTCCTTTTCTAAAAACGTAGGTTCGTGCGGCCCTTTCTCACCTACAACAAAACTCGGTAAAATGTCGGCTTCTTTTTCTTTGGCATTTGGGTCTTCAAAAACTACGCGAAAACCTTTTTTTAAGATTTCTTTTCCAGTGGTTTTGAACAGTACATCGGCTGCTCTTCCAATAACGGTCGTATTGGCAACCAAACAATCGTCATAAAAAACAGCTATAAATCGCTTTGTAATTATGTCATATACTTGCTGTTGATTGTATTGCAAGTTGGATTGAATGCCAGTTGGAATAATGGCGTGGTGATCGGTTACTTTTTTATCGTTGAAAACTTTAGGCGATTTTTTTATTTTTTTTTCCAAAAGAGGTTGCGTCAACGCAGCATAATTCGTCAAGTTTTTCAATATTCCAGCCACTTTTGGATAGACATCATTGGGCAAAAACGTCGTGTCAACTCTGGGATACGTGACTACTTTTTGTTCGTACAAAGTCTGGACAATTTTGAGGGTTTCGTCAGCTGTAAATCCAAATTTGGTATTACAATACACCTGTAATCCAGTTAAATCAAATAGTTTTGGAGCAAACTCATTACCATTCTTTTTTTCGACAGAGCAAATTTCAAATTCACTTTCTTTCACTTTATGCGCAAGAAGTTCCCCATCTTCTTTTTTCAAAAAACGTCCTTCTTCATAACTAAAAAGCGTTTCTCGATATAAGGTTTGCAGTTCCCAATACGGTTGTGGTTTGAAATTCTCAATTTCTTTGAATCGGTCTACGACCATCGCTAAAGTTGGAGTTTGAACCCTTCCGATAGACAAAACTTGTTTGTAACCGCCATGTTTCACGGTGTACAAACGCGTGGCATTCATACCCAATAACCAGTCACCAATGGCTCTGGAAAATCCTGCGTAATATAAATTATCGTAATTAGCAGATGGCTTCAAGTTTTGAAAGCCCTCCTTTATGGCTTCGGTAGTAAGTGACGAAATCCATAAGCGCTGTACTTCGCCTTTGTAATTAGCTTCGTTCATTACCCAGCGCTGAATGAGTTCTCCCTCTTGTCCGGCATCTCCGCAGTTGATGACCAACGCAGCTTTATCGAACAAGCTTTTTATAATTCTGAATTGCTTTTGGATTCCCGAATTCTCAACCACTTTGGTCTCAAATTTGTCTGGAAGCATGGGTAAGTTGTTTAAATCCCAACTTTTCCAGTGCGGTTTGTAATCGTTCGGTTCTTTCAACGTACATAAATGACCAAAAGTATAAGTCACGGCATAACCATTGCCTTCATAATAACCATCGTGTTTGGTATTGGCACCTAAAACAGCTGCTATTTCACGTGCTACACTTGGTTTTTCGGCGATACAGACCTTCATTTTTTACTACTGATTTAAGGGTGCAAATTAGGACTTTAGAAATTAGTATTAAAAAAAAATCTACAGGAGTTATGAACGGGTACGTGCGTATAAATTCCTTAAATAGGATGTTTTGTTAGATAGTGTTGCTTTATAAAATAAGGCAAGTATGAGCAGCGGCTACCCGCTACTATCGTGTTTTTATATAGTTCTGAATTTTTGTTTAGATTTCACAGATGTGCACAGATTAATTCGTCACTAAGGACGAGATCAATTTAAGATCATAGTTATTGCTCTTTAAGTAGTATTTCATTTCTGTTTTGAAAGTGTTTTTTTTAAACAAACAAAAAATAGATCTATCTACTGGACTTTTGCATTATTAAAAATCATTTCTTCAATTTCTCATTGAAAAAATCAATGGTTCTTGTCCACGATAAAGTGGCCGCTTTTTCATCGTATCTGGGCGTAGTATTGTTATGAAAACCATGATTCACGCCTTCATAAAAATAAGCAATATTTTCTACTTTGTTCTTTTTAAGAATGGCTTCATAAGCAGGCCAGCCTTCATTTACGCGGGTATCTAAACTGGCATATTGCGCCATAATAGGCGTTTTTATTTTTTCGGCTTCCGCGGCTGTGGGTTGTCCGCCGTAATACGGAACCGCGGCACATAATTTTGGTATCCTGACTGCCATCATGTTAGCGATCCAACCGCCAAAACAAAATCCTACTACACCAATGTGACCGTTACAGTCTTTGTGTGATTTTAAGTATTTGTAAGCTGCAATGAAATCTTCGAGCATTTCTTCACGGGTGCGTTTTGTTTGTAATTCTCTTCCCGCATCATCATTACCGGGATATCCGCCCAATGGAGATAAAGCATCAGGTGCCAATGTGATAAATCCTTCCACGGCGGCTCTTCGGCCTACATCTTCAATATAGGGATTGAGTCCACGGTTTTCGTGTACCACGATGATTCCGGGTAGTTTTTTTGTGGTTTCTGTGGGTTGCGATAACAGACCTTTAATTTTTCCTCCGCCTTTTGGAGAATCATAGGTGATGAATTCTGATTTCAACCGCGGATCACCAGGTTTTATTAATGTGGAATCCACGTAATTGGGTGTCATAAAGCTCAGGAGTGAGGGTAGCGTGAGTGTCCCTACCGCAAACAAGGATAGTTTCTCGACAAATTGTCTTCTTTCAATTTTATTGTGGGCGTAATCATCATATAAGTCAAATACTTCCTGACTGATATCTTCTTTGGTTATTTTTTTCATAGCATTTATTTTGATTGAACTAATTTAGGGAAAAAAGCGATTGTTTTTAGTAATAGTTGTTCTTTCCTTTTTTTCAAGATCAATTTGCAAAAAGACAGCCCCGAATGGCACGAATTAATTAATGTAAATTCGGGAAATCCGTGGCTGAATATACTATTTAATATTTGTGTGGTACCTATTTTATTTTCCCTAAACCAAGTCAAAATTGACCATCCAATTGACTCCAAATTTATCGGTAAATGTTCCAAAATAGGCATTCCAAAAGGTGTTTTCCATAGGCATTGTGATTTTTCCGCCGTCAGAAAGGGCATTGAAAAGCTTGTCTGCTTCTTCTTTACTTTGAGTATTGAGGGAAAGCGAAAAGTTATTGCCATAAATGGTTTCAGTTCCAAAGGATTCAAAACTGTCGCTTCCCATGATAGCCGTTTCTTTACTTATTGGCAGGGAAACATGCATTATTTTTTCTGCCTCTGCAGGCGGATAGGTTTTGCCATCCGTCATTGGCATGTCCTTAAATCTTCCAAAATAAGAGAATTCACCACCAAAAATGGATTTGTAAAATACAAATGCTTCTTCGCAATACCCGTTAAAGGTTATATAGGTGTTTACTGTTACCATGATAGTTGTTTTTTAAATTGTATGATTCAAAGAGAATAAGTCATCCCTAAAATTTAGGTTCTATCTTACTATGCTGCAGTCAGATTGCTATTGCGTTAAATACTTTTTGTACCAGTCAATGGCTAAATCAGCCACTTCCATCAGTTTTCCTGGTTCTTCGAAGAGGTGTGTTGCCCCTTCCACTATTTTCATGTCTTTTGTGGATTCTAATTGATCATAGGCCATTTTGTTCATGGTAATGACGGGAACATCGAGACCGCCCACGATGAGTAAAGTGGGAGCGGTTACCAGCGGCAATTCTGTAATGGCTAGGTCAGGACGGCCACCACGAGATACTACCGCTTTTATGGTTTCTTTAAAATAGGCTGCTGCGCGTAATGCTGATGCTGCTCCGGTACTGGCTCCAAAGTAACCTATAGCTAAGCTTTTTGTATCTCCATTCTCCAAAAGCCACTGTGTCGTTTCTATCAACCGATTGGTTAGTAAATCAATATTGAACCGGCTTTCATAAACACGATCTTCTTCTTCCGTAAGCAAGTCGAACAAAAATGTGGCGATGTTTTGTTTCTGTACCAACTCTGCCACCATTCTATTCCTGGAACTAAATCTACTGCTGCCGCTTCCGTGTGAAAAGACAACTATTCCGGTTGCATTTTCAGGAATCACTAGATCTCCTTTTAAGGTTACTGAGGATAATGGAATATCCAAATCGAATTTTTTCATAATCAATGCATTTAGAAATGAATACTTGTAGATTAAAATCTTATTCAATGGGGCTTGTACTATTTAATAACTGAATAACTTCATCATCTTCTATTTGATTGAAATCTTCGTAAAATCCACCAACGCCTCTGAAATATTTTGAAGCAATCAGATAAACAAACTCATCAGCATTTTTCTCGAAAACGGGAACTGTATCATAAGGCAATACAGGAACTGCAACAATAATTTTTGCAGGGTTTCTTTTGCGCAACATAGTAATACTAGCGAGTAATGTATTTCCTGTAGCTATTCCATCATCTACTAATATTATGTTTTTTCCCCTTATATCCAGCGGTTCCCTATTTCCCCTGTATACTTCGTATTTATTCTGCATCAATTTTCGTAATCGGATAATTTCATCTTCAATGTATTTCTTTGGCACTTCCGGATGTTCATCAATAGTCATAGAATCCATGGAGACAGCACCAATCGCAAATTCTTTATTATTAGGATGTCCGATTTTTTTTGACAGTACAATATCCATTGAAAGATGTAAGCTTTTTGCAATTATATATCCCACAGGAACTCCGCCTCGTGGAACGGCGAGAATTATGGTATTGCTATTCTGATATTTTTTTAATTTCTCTGCAAGCAATAAGCCGGCTTCAATTCGATCTTTTAAAATCTCGTTATGCATAGCGCTTGAATTTATATGATTTAAATAAAAACAACATACAAATGTACTGATTTTCAGTAATATAGATTAAATTTATATTGTTTTATAATTAATTTTTTTATCTTTAAAATTGGAAATGTCTAGTCTGTTGGATTGTGGTTATTATCAAATAACTTACTCCCTTGTTCAGATAAATTAATGAAGTACATATGTTACATTACTCTTTTCTTGCGTTTGCTATCCTCAAAACCAAAGATTGCCCGGTGGTTGAATTATTCATTTATTGATTAAAACAGCACTTTTTAAGGCCTTGCGAATCAAACCTGTAAATCACAAATTTTATTTTAACATTTGTAATCAAATGTTTTCGTAAATAATTGATTATCAGTAATTTGTGTTATTATTTTTATTAAATTTATGTTTTAATTTAACAAAAATAAAATCATGGAAAAATTGTACATTACCCGGCTGAATACAATTTCAATAATCATTTTGTTGATTGTATCGATTACTTCTACTACTGTATCGGCACAAACTTTTACGGATAGTAATCTCCCTATTGTTATTATCACCACCGATAATGACCCGAACACAAATTTGCCACTTGAAATTTTAGATGATCCAAAAATTTTGGCAACAATGAAAATTATCAAGCGACCAGACGGAACCAGAAATTATCTTACCGATCAAAATACCGCTGGGTTTTTAAATTACAGTGGGAGAATTGGTATCGAAATAAGAGGTTCTTCCACGCAAACACTTCCAAAAAAACAATATAGTCTCACTACTTTAAAAGCGGATAATACATCAAATAATAACGTAAGTATTTTTGGAATGCCAAGTGAGAATGACTGGATTTTGAATGGATTGGGTTTTGATCCTTCGTTAGTTAGGGATTATTTAGCCTATTATATGGCGAGACAAATGGGGAATTATGCTACTAAAACAGAATACTGTGAGGTGGTGATCAACGGTGATTATAAAGGTTTATATGTCTTTCAGGAAAAAATTAAATCCAATGATAATCGGGTTAATGTTGTGAAAATTGAAGCAACAGATAACGCGCTACCCAATATTACGGGCGGGTATATCACTAAAGCAGATAAAACCACTGGTGGCGATCCAGTTGCTTTCTGGATGGACGAAACTAAATTTGTACACGATTTGCCTAAACCTGAAAATGCAACTGTGGAACAAACAGCATATATAAAAGCAGAGTTCGAAAAATTACAAGATCACGCTTATGACAATGATTTGGAAGATGGCTTCAGAACAATCATTGACGTTCCTTCCTTTGTTGATTTTATGCTGGTCAATGAGTTATGTTCAAATGCTGATGTGTACCAAAGTAGTACCTTTTTTCATAAAGATCGCGGTGGAAAATTACGAGCAGGACCCGTTTGGGATTTTAATCAGGGTTTTGGAAGTACTTTTACTAACAGCAGTCACGTTGACAAATGGCAGTTCAATAATGGTAATAGAATAGGACCACCTTTCTGGACTTACTTATTTGATAACGGAGATTTCAGATGTTCGCTTTCCAAACGCTGGAATGAGGTAATTGCTCCCGGTCAGCCATTGGACAAAGATATTCTGCTTACGTATTTGAATAATGCGCTAAATTATATCAGTGAAGCGATACCGCGTGAGAGCCAAAGATGGGGTACGCTAGATGATCATACTGCCGATGTAAATAGAATTAGAACCTTTATTGTTGACAGAACGACTTGGATAGCAAATAATATAGGATCTCTTTCAAACTGTGCTGCTATTTCATTGCCTCCGTTGGTAATTACTAAAATAAATTATAATCCAAAAACGTCAAGTAGCTTTCCAGTAAGTAATGATTTAGAATTTATAGCCATTCAAAATAGTAGTAGTCGTTCCGTAAATCTTTCAGGAGTGTATTTCAGACAATTAGGATTGACGTATCAATTTCCTTATAATTCGACCATGGCAGCTAATGAAACTATTTATTTGTCCAGTAATAGTAGTGCCTTTCAAAGTAAATACGGTGTTGTTCCTTTTGGACAGTTTACAAGAAATTTATCCAATAAATCTCAAAAAATCGTGCTCGCAGATGCTGATGGAAATACTATTGACTCAGTAGAATATTTTGATGCAGCTCCCTGGCCAACAACCCCGGATGGTGGTGGTGCCTACCTCAAATTAATCAGTACTGCATTAGATAATAATGTAGCCTCAAGTTGGGAAGCAACAACTAGTGACGCATTATCCAGAGATTCATTTGCAGAAGCGTCATCGCTGCTAATTTATCCTAATCCAGTTAGCGATATCGTGACGATTCATGCAAGTACGCCCATGAGTGAAATTAAAATATTCAATATTTTAGGTGCTTTAGTACAGGAAATTAAAGTGGCAAATAACTTGGTAGATATGGATTTGAGTACGTATTCCAGCGGGATTTATTTTGTAAAAATTTACAATGAAGAAGGCTACACCAGTCGAAAAATTATAAAAAAATAAATAAAAATTCTTCAATTAATTATTCTGCTCAACGTAGCTTTTTACATTTTAATGCATTGAAGGAAATGAATTTATAGTACAAAATCATATCGAGAACAAGAAAAATTTTGAATTAAAAAGGATCCTCGATACACGTCGCTTGGATTGCGAAGCGGAGCGAGAAGTTTTGTTCTTTTTCATTTCGCGAAAGACAATCGAATTACCGTTTTGAATAATCAAGGTTAACGGCTTATTATTAATAACAAAGAACAGCGTGGTAAAAAGTTTAAACTTTACTATGCTGTTCTTTGTCATTTATAGTAATGATAAGGTATTTTTAAATAAGTAGTCTTCTATGAAAGACCGTTAAATATGGCTGCAATCAATGTTCACTTTGGATTGTTTTTATTATGTTTTCACCGAATTTGTATTTTTAATAAAATTTTGAAGGGTATGATAAGAGTTTATACATTATTTTATTTTACATTTGTTTATTAAATTTCGATAAATGATAAACAATGTAAAAAATGTGTTCAGTATTAAAGATCTTGAAAACCTTTCAGGAATAAAAGCGCACACCATACGAATCTGGGAAAAGCGGTATGACATTTTGCAGCCCATGCGTACGGATACAAATATTCGTTTGTATGATTTGGCCAGTTTGCAAAAACTTTTAAATATTACTTTATTACATGATTACGGATATAAAATATCAAAAATTGCGACTTATCCGCAAGATAAAATACCTTCATTAGTACGTGAAATAATTTCGAGTAAAACTGCCAAGAGCCACGCCATTAGTGAGCTTAAAATGGCAATGATGAATTTTGACCAAGAACTTTTTTTTAATACATATAACTGGTTAATAGCTGAAAAATCATTCAAGGAAATATTTCATCAAGTTTTCATACCACTTATGAATGAACTTGGGTTATTATGGCAATCGGATACTATAACTCCAGCTCACGAACATTTTATAAGTTACTTGATAAAACAGAAATTGCTTATAAATACAGAGAAATTACAGGTTTTAAAACAAACTAAAGCAGATAAAGTTTTCGTCCTGTCACTCCCCATGAATGAAATTCATGAATTAGGATTGATGTATTTGAATTATGAAGTACTATTGCAGGGATATAAAACAATATATTTAGGAGAAAGTATGCCCATTGAGAATCTAAAAGATTTGAAAAAACATTTTGATTCAATTATTTTTGTTTCTTACCTGACGGTGCAGCCCGAAAGAGATCAACTTGACGGATACATTCAAAAAATGTCTGATGAGTTGTTGGATGAAACTACTGAATTGTGGTATATTGGTCGGATGGTTGAGTTCATAAAAAAAGAAGAACTTTCAGACAGAATCACTCTTTTCAGTTCAATAACGGAATTAGTAGATTGGATCTAATTGTTTTTGTTTAAACATTACGTATATTTGCTAAACAAATGAAGGAAATAAAAAAAATTGCAGTTATCGGGTCGGGTTTTTCCGCATTAGCAGCCGGTTGTTATTTAGCTCAAAGTGGTCATGATGTTACGCTTTATGAAAAGAATGCAACCATAGGAGGTCGAGCACGACAACTAAAAAAAGAGGGTTTCACCTTTGATATGGGACCAAGTTGGTACTGGATGCCAGATGTATTCGAACGATTTTTTGCTGATTTTGGAAAGAAAACTACGGATTATTATGAACTGATAAAATTATCTCCAGCCTATCGTGTATATTATGGAATAGATGATTATATCACAATTGCCGATAATTTGTCGGATATCGTCAGTGCTTTTGAGGCTATCGAAAAAGGAAGCGGTATCTTGCTACAAGATTTTATGGCCGAAGCCAAAAGTAATTATGACATCGCAATAAAAGACTTAGTATATCGTCCTGGTGTTTCTCCACTAGAATTAATAACGGTTGAAACAGCAAAAAAAGTAGGACAATTTTTTAGCAATATTAGTAGAGATGTACGAAAAAAATTCAAAAATGAACGGTTAATTCAAATTCTGGAATTCCCAGTTTTGTTTCTAGGAGCCAAACCGTCCGCAACACCTTCATTTTATAGTTTTATGAATTATGCCGATTTTGGTCTTGGAACATGGCATCCAAAAACAGGAATGTTTGATGTAGTTCGCGGCATGAAAAACTTAGCTTTAGAATTAGGGGTAAAGTTTCAAACCAATGCGAATATAGAAAAAATTATTGTCGAAAATAAAACAGCCGTAGCAATGAAGGTCAATGGCGAAATCATTGCTGCAGATTTAATTTTGAGCGGCGCGGATTACCACCACACCGAAACTTTATTAGATCAGGAGCACAGAGCGTATTCTGAGAAATATTGGGATAGCAAAGTTTTTGCACCGTCATCATTATTATTTTATGTTGGTTTTAATAAAAAAATAGAAAATATTTCTCATCATGCTTTATTTTTTGACGTAGATTTTTATCAGCATGCCAAGGATATTTACGATGAACCACAATGGCCAAAAGAGCCATTGTTTTATGCAAATTTCCCATCAATAACTGATAAAACCGCCGCTCCTGAAGGAATGGAAACTGGATTTTTTCTTGTACCTTTAGCTCCTGGAATCAATGATACCGAAGAATTAAGAGTTGAATATTTTGATAAAGTAATCGATCGTTTTGAAACTTTAACACAACAAAGTGTAAGAAACAATATAATATTTAAACAATCGTTTTGTAAAAATGATTTTGTCTCAGACTACAATTCATATAAGGGAAATGCTTACGGAATGGCAAATACCTTGTTGCAAACTGCCTTTTTGAGACCCAAGTTAAAGAGTAAAAAAGTAAAAAATTTATATTTTACTGGTCAATTGACTGTTCCCGGACCAGGTGTTCCACCAGCATTAATCTCCGGTAAGTTAGTGTCAGAATTAATTAATAAGCAATTTTCAGAGCAATAATATGAAGCAATTATTTGATGATGTATCCTTTAAATGTAGCAAGCTAGTTACAAAAAACTATAGTACCTCATTTTCTTTGGCGGTTTATATGTTGTCGCCAAGTATCAGGGATGCTATTTATAGTATTTATGGATTTGTTCGGTTTGCGGATGAAATCGTAGACACCTTTCATGGCTTCGATAAAGAAAGTTTAATAACAGAGTTTGAGGATGAATATTATAAAGCCTTTGAGAGAGGAATAAGTCTAAATCCTATATTGAATTCTTTTCAGCAAACAGTAAAGCAAAATAATATATCTGATGATCTCATTCAGGCCTTTCTAAAAAGTATGAAATTAGACCTAATCAAGTCTGATTACGACAGTAAAGCTGAGTATGATGCCTATATTTATGGGTCCGCTGATGTGGTTGGTCTAATGTGTCTTAAGGTCTTTGTAGCCGGAGACAATCAGCAATATGAGCAACTCAAAGATGAAGCTATGCGATTGGGTTCTGCTTTTCAAAAAGTAAATTTTCTTCGCGATCTCAAGGATGATAATCTGGTGCTAAATCGCAATTACTTCCCGGGCGTCGACTTAAATTCCTTTGATGAAAATGCTAAAACTGCAATAATTAATGAAATTGAGGAAGATTTCCAAATAGCATATCAGGGAATTATAAAGCTTCCTATAGAAGCCAAGTTTGGCGTATACACGGCCTTCGTATATTACAAAAAACTATTAAAAAAGTTAGAAAATACGCCTTGCCACGAAATAGGAAATGCTAGAATAAGAGTTTCTAATTATACCAAAGCCGGATTATTGGCTAAATCTTTTGTGTCTTATAAACTAAAATTAGTTTAAATTACAGCTTATTTTTAAAGAATTGTTATACTTAAACATAGAATTAAATGATATTTTTTTTGATATTTATAGGTACTTTTTTAATAATGGAATGTGTTACCTGGTGTACCCACAAATTCGTTATGCATGGGTCAATGTGGTATTTTCATGCGGATCATCACCAACCAAAATACGCAAATGTTTTTGAACGAAATGATATTTTCTTCGTCATATTTGCCGTTCCCAGCATTTTATTGTTCTATTTTGGTGTTGAAGGTGGACTGAATTATAAATTTTTCCTCGGGCTCGGAATTATGTTTTACGGTTTTTGTTATTTCATGATTCACGATGTTTTGATTCATCAACGTTTCAAATGGTTCAAGCACACCAACAATAAATATTTAATAGGATTGCGAAAAGCCCACAAAGTGCATCACAAACATCTAGGCAAGCAACACGGAGAATGTTTCGGAATGTTATTTGTACCCTTTAAATATTACAAAATATAAACTATAACTTATTTTTGGGGCGTGACCCCGCATTCACTAGCGTTACAGCGGGGTCGGGCTATCCGTTCCCGCTTTTTTATACCCAACTGGTTAGGGTTCGAAACCCCAACCAGTTGGGTATAAAAAGAGCTTCACTACTATCCCTCACGCGAACTCAATGTTCCATGACGGTATTTATCTTTAAAATTATAACCATGAAAATATACAAACAAGAAACCGTTCAGCACGTAAGCGCAACCGTTGAAGAATGTTGGAATTTCTTTTCAAATCCAAAAAATCTTCAGAAAATCACGCCAGAGGGAATGGGTTTTCAAATCACCGATTTTGATAACAAATCCATGTATCCGGGTCAAATCATTCAATATAAAGTAACACCTCTTTTTGGTATCACTTTATCATGGATGACTGTAATCACGCAAGTAAAAGAAAATAGTTATTTTATAGACGAACAACGTTTTGGTCCATACAGTTTCTGGCACCACAAACATTTCTTTGAAGCAACACCAGAGGGAACTAAAATGACAGATGTAGTGCATTATGGATTACCTCTCGGTTTTATAGGCCAAATCATGAATACCTTAATTGTTAAAAATAAATTGAAATCCATTTTTGAATACCGTGTTACTAAAGTGGACGAAATGTTTAATTCAAAGTAATGAGTAAACAACAAGTTTCTGTTTTTTGGTTCAGACGCGATTTGCGTCTAGAAGATAATATTGGTTTATTTCAAGCCTTACATTCTACATACCCAGTAGTTCCAATATTCATTTTTGATGATTCTATTTTAGATAGTTTACCAAAAAATGATGCTAGAGTAGGTTTCATTCATCAATCACTATCAAAAATAAATGTCCAATTGCAGGAAGTAGGAAGTTCTATTTTAGTCAAAAAAGGAAAAACCACTGCTGTTTGGCAATCGCTTCTGCAAGAGTTTGATGTCAAAGAAGTCTTTTTCAACAAAGATTACGAGCCATACGCAATACAGCGTGACAAAGCTGTTTGTGGTTTTTTAGAAACAAATAAAACCAGTTGTTATTCTTTTAAAGACCAAGTCATTTTTGAAGAAAAAGAAATCACAAAAGCCGACGGATTATCGTATACTGTATATACTCCTTTTAAGAATAAATGGTTAGAAAAATACAAGTCAATAGCTCCTGTACAAGAATACGATATCGAACCACATTATTCTAATTTCTCTAAAACTGGTTTCGCTTTTCCGTCATTGGAACAAATAGGTTTTGAGGAAAGTCCGATAAAAGTAAGGCCGCACAATCTTAAATTTATTGCAAATTATCAAGATATAAGAGATTTTCCAGCCTTAGATAAAACTTCTTATCTGTCGCCACATTTGCGTTTTGGAACTGTAAGCATCCGTAAATTAGTCAATTGGGCATTCCATAAAAACGATGTTTTTTTGAGTGAATTGATTTGGAGAGAATTTTTTATGCAAATTCTATTCAGTTTTCCAAAAGTAGTTACGCAAAATTTTAAATCGGCCTATGACGGAATTCAATGGCGCAATGATGAAGCTGACTTTAAGCGCTGGTGTTCCGGAACAACTGGATATCCTATGGTCGATGCAGGAATGCGTCAGCTTAATGAAACTGGTTACATGCACAATAGAGTCCGTATGGTGGTCGCGAGTTTTCTTATTAAACATTTAATGATTCAGTGGCAATGGGGTGAAGCCTATTTTGCCGAAAAATTGCTAGATTATGACATGTCTGCTAATGTTGGTAACTGGCAATGGGCAGCAGGAACTGGTTGTGATGCCGCACCTTATTTTCGTGTTTTTAACCCAGAAATACAACTCAAGAAGTTTGATGAAAAAGGTGTCTACGTCCGTAAATGGATCAAAGAATTTGATTTAGGATATGGAAAGCCAATGGTGGAGCACGCGATGGCGAGAGATAGAGCAATTGCGACTTACAAAGCCGGAATATTGAAGTAAATTATTTAAACATATAAGTCATCTAAGTTTTGAGAAAGTGAAAACAGACTTAAATGACTTATAAGTTTAAAAAATAAAATTATTTAATCAATTTTTGAAGCATTCCATTGAAGATGAACCCGTGAAAAGGCAATACAGAATACCAATATAATTTCCCCCATATTCCTTCAGGTTTGAAAGTTGCGGATTGATACAAGGTATTTCCAATAATTTTGAACTCCAACCAGGCCTCTCCGGGCAGTTTCATTTCGGCAAAAAGAATTAATTTTCCCTCGTCTTTATTGGCATATAAAACGCGCCAAAAATCCAAAGCATCACCAGAATTAATAGTATGTCGGTTCGTTCGACCTCTTCTGGAGCCCACGCCGCCATACAGCTTGTCAATGAAACCACGTAAATCCCACAACCAATCTCCATAATACCAACCCGTATCGCCACCTATAGACCAAATCCTATTAATGGTAAATTCTCGATCTATGATTTCCATTTTTCGTCTGTCGATGAAACAATCTTTTTTTGGAACTTTTAGGTATTCTGACATGTTGTTATTAAAACGGCCACTAATCAATGAATCTTTCCAGCTTGATGCCACATCATCTTCGTCTACTTTTATCAAAGCTCGGGATAATGCTTGTTTGTAGGTCATTGGTGTAACATGTAACACATCATTGATTCGATTGTCACTGCAAACTACCTCTACTTTCATACTGCTGACTAGTGCTGAAGCAAGTCTATAGGATGTTGAGGTTACAAAATACAACCAATAGGAAGATAATTTTGGGGTCATTATTGGGACAGTAAAGATCCATCGTTTTAGTTTTTTAGCTTCGGCAAAACCTAAAAGCATTTCCTTGTACGTTAATACATCTGGTCCACCAATGTCAAAATTTTGATTATATGTTAGTGGATTTAATAAAGATTTTGATAAAAATTCAAGCACATCAGGAATTGCAATAGGCTGGCATTTTGTATTTAGCCATTTTGGCGTGATCATTATAGGAAGTTTATTCACTAAATCCCGAATAATCTCAAAAGAGGCACTACCAGAACCTACGATAATTCCCGCCCGTAAAGTGGTCGTGGCAAAAGTACCTGTATTCAAAATTTCTTCCACTTTTTTTCTTGAGGCTAAATGCTTAGAAAGAGATTGATCATTAACAATTCCGCTCAAGTATACTACTTGTTTAGCAGTAGTGTCATTCAATCGTTCCACAAAGTTAAGAGCTGATAAACTTTCTAGTTCATCAAAATTTGCTGCAGATCCTGACATAGAATGAATCAGAAAATAGGCCGCGTCGATGTCCTCTGGGATGGCGGACAACGTTTCTTTCTTGAGAAAATCAACTTCAATTACGGTTACATTTTTTTGAAATTCTACTGGACAATTAAATCTGTTTTTGTCTCTTACACAACAAATTATGTCATGTCCTTGTGTTGCCAATAGTGGCAAAAGGCGTTTGCCAATATAACCAGTTGCACCTGTTAAGAGAATTTTCATTTCATGTTTTTTTTCGCCAGTATGGCACAAAGTCTTTAATTTCTACTGCTTTACGCGGGTTTTATTAGAGTCTTTGTGCCTTCCTAGACATTTTTAATCTGGTTCGTATTCGTACTAAAAGTGATTTAACTCAATTTAGTAGAAACCAAGCTAATAAATTCTCTTCTGGTTTTGTTTTTTTCGAACGCACCAGTGAAAGAAGAGGTAGTGGTAACCGAGTTTTGTTTTTGAATTCCTCGCATTTGCATGCACATGTGTTGCGCTTCAATCACAACTGCTACACCAAGTGGATTTAGAGCTTCCTGAATGCAGTCTTTTATTTGATCGGTCAGCCTTTCTTGAACTTGCATTCTTCGTGCAAAAGCATCTACGATTCTTGGAATTTTACTCAAACCAACAATTTTACCATTTGGAATGTAAGCAACGTGTGCTTTTCCAAAAAATGGCAGCATGTGGTGTTCACACATTGAGTATACTTCAATGTCTTTTACTACGATCATTTGCTGGTGATCCTCAGTAAATAAAGCAGATTTTAATATTTCTAAAGGGTCTAGTCCGTATCCATGTGTTAAAAATTGCATCGCCTTTGCCACACGCTCTGGAGTTTTTTCAAGACCTTCTCGCGTTACATCTTCTCCTAAATCACCAATTATCGCTTTGTAATTCTCAGCCAATGCTTCGGTTATTTCCGCATCGTATTGCTCTGTTTTTTCGTAACTTCTCATTTCTTTTATCATTGTATGCTTTCTTTCAATTTTAAATGCGGACTATTTGGTTTGGTTTTTTTGTGAATTGCTGCTGGGTACTTTTGGCAAACAGGCAACTGTTGGGAATTAATTTAATTTATTATTGTTTGACTAAATGTTGTTATCTTATAGGAAAATAATTTTTTTAGATTTTAAAAGTTACTATACCGTAATCCATCTCAAATACTTGTCCTGAAATAGATTTGGCATTTTCTGAAATTAGAAAATTTGCCATATTGGCTACTTCTTCAGGTTTCAGATATCCTTTCATTGGATGGCGTTCTACCATATTTTCTTTCATCCTATCGTTTCTCAATATTCCGGCAGCAAGAGATGTTTCCGTAATCGTTGGAGCAATTGCATTGATACGTACTACCGAAGCCAATTCGGCTCCTAATGATTTAACTAATCCTTCTACACCTGCTTTTGCGGTCGCTATACTAGCATGAAACGGCATTCCTAGTTTTGCAGCTACGGTGCTAAACAAAACAATCGATGGATTTGTTCCCTTTTTTAGTACCGGCAAATATTTCTGAATTACTTTTACAGCACCTATCACATTAATTTCAAAATCAGTTCTAAAGTCATCAATACTCAGACTTCCAATAGGTTTCAAGTTGATGGAACCCGGACAATAAATTAGTGTATCTATTGCTTCAATTTCTGGAAGTGCATCTTGTAGAACATCCACAGAAAAGTGTTTTAGATTAGGATGTGTTATCTCTGGGGCATTTCTGCTAATGTTGTAAACCAGATTTGTCTCTAATTGCTGTAGCAAAATGGCATTACCAATTCCTTTACTACCGCCAATGATTACTATGTTTTTCATATCTTATTCAATCAGTTATCTAAATTTTATTTTAGGTTTGTTAGTTTCTTAAATTTATCTCTTGGAAATCTTATTGTTGTTAATTTGTCTTTGCATGGTGCATTTGAAGCGCCCTTCACGAAAATCTCTTAATTTTTCATGCTTTGTTTTGCGCCCTTGTACTCTTTCACGCCACATTCTAAAACTCGACGGTTTCATCTCAGTGCGCATCAGGTCAATTACTTCTTGCTCTTTTAGTCCAAATTGAAGTAAAATTGCATCAAAAGTCGTGCGGTCTTCCCAAGCCATCTCTATGATTCGGTCTTTGTCTAAATCAGTTAGTTCTTTTTTTATATTCAAAATATATTGTTTATTTAAAATTGGTGTTTTTTTTATATCTGTTATTGCAAAATTATTCGCTATCGCCAATATCAGCCATGGTATGAAGTCTTAGTATCCGAGAACTTTCCTCTTTGACTAAAGGATTTTTCTTCATTTTCCATAATAAATCACTAGCATACTTTCTTGTTCGTTCCATGTTTACAATTTGTTTAGGATAATGAACGCCCACTTCAAACTCATTAAATTTCTGATCTAAATAAGTCATTTTATTGGGTTCATGCACAAATGCCCTAGGTAAATTGCGCAACTCAGGAACCCATTTTTTTATAAATTCACCCTCTGGATCATGTTCGTAACTGTTTTTTATCGGATTGTATATTCGCAACATATTAATTCCAGTTTCACCTGCTTGCATTTGCAATTGAGGGAAATGTATTCCGGGCTCAAAATCTAAAAACATCTGTGATAAATGCTTTGACGCCTCCTGCCAAGGTTGCCACAAGTTATGCGTAAAAAAGGATACTAACATTGCACGCATTCTAAAATTTAAATACCCCGTTTCATTCAAGCACCGCATAGAGGCATCAATTAATGGAAATCCCGTTTGACCTGTTTTCCAAGCTTCAATATAATTTTCATTAACTTTCTTTTTCAATGAATGGAAGCCTTTATTGACACTCTCAAACTCCATAATTTCTTCCATTTCAAATTTTTGAATGAAATGTGCTTGCCAAGTAAGCCTTGAGACAAAGGAATCAATTTGTTTTTTGTCACTACAGCTTAATTTAAAAGTTGCTGCTTTTTGCAATACCTGTCTAGATGACAAGTTGCCCCAAGCGATATAGGGAGACAATCTACTGCAACTTTTGCGGGCTAATAACGGTTTTGAAATATGAGCATTATAATTATGATACCGCTCGTCAAAAAATGTTTGCAAATATTTACCGCCCATTTTTGAACCGCCTTTTTGGAAAATAGTATCCGGAATGGTTTCTAAATTTGTTTTTTCCAATGCTTCTTCAAGTTCACCAATAGCTTCTAAGTTGAGGAAATTATTTGATTTTGAATCAAAAATAAATTGTGGTTCATTCATATATTCCTCCCACTTGGAAACCCAGTTCGTTCTGTTTCTCAATGCTCTAAAAATACCGTTATTGGTATTTTCAACCCAATTAATTTGATTGTTTTTACAATATCGTTTGAAGGTTTTATCTCTTTCGTAGGTGATTTTTAAGCCCGTTTCTTGATGTGAAAAAACAGAATCTATTTTGTATATTTCTTGAATGGCATTAAGTACCTGAAGCATTTCTGAAGACACAGATAATACCTGTGTGTTTGATGTTTCCAACTGTTTGTTAATGTCTACAAGTGATTGTTTGATGAAATTCCAGTGTCTTGGGCTGTAATGCGAATCATTTACTAAAGATTGTTCAAATACATAAAGCAACAAAGTAGGTATGCCTGTTTTTGTTGCATTAAAAACGGCCTCGTTATCCTGTAAACGAAGGTCTCTTTTGAACCAAACTACATTTATATGTCTTTTATTTGTATTCATCTAATTTTTTAAAATAATTGTTGTTGAAGCCATAATTTTTGAAATTTTGATTGTCCGTCGTAATTCGTGGCCTGTAATTTAATATTAAATTTTCGATCTCTGGGATCGTTACCTACTCCTGAAACATACATCCAATTTCCATAATTGCTATGAACATCGTAATCAATAAGCATCGCTTCAAAGTATGCAGCTCCTATGCGCCAATCCAGTAGCAGGTTTTTGGCAAAATACGATCCTACATTTTGACGGCCGCGATTGCTCATCCAACCTGTTTGTTCCAATTCAATCATATTTGCATTTACAAAAGGTTCTTCCGTTGTACCATTAATCCATTTATTGATGGCATATTTGTTGTTTTTCCAATCGTAATCTTTACCTAAAATACCGCCAATCTTAAAAATTGAATTTCCATTTTTTAATGAAATATATTTAAAGTAATCTCTCCAAATTAGTTCAAATATTAACCAGTAGGTCGAGTCGTTCTTTTCGATTTGCTGCTCATATTTTAAAATTTCCCAATAAATAGTTTTGGCAGAAATTGATCCATTGGCCAGCCAAGGAGAAAATTTCGAACTAAAATCAGCTCCAATTAATCCGTTACGAGTCACTTTGTAAACGCTCAGTTTTTTGGTTTCCCAAAAATAATTGTGCATCCGTTTCATCGCTTCGTCTTCACCACCACTAAAAGGAAATGCCGTTCTGGAATCTATACTAAAATCAGTAAAACCTAAATTTTCTATAGTAGGAATGACAGTCTCATTTTTCACATAATTATCGGTTGAAAGCGGTTGAACTGAAAATTCAGTTCTGACTTTAGCTAACTTTTCGCATTTATTTCTGAATTGAGTAAAAACATTGGGAACCGATTCAATATCAAACGGCATTTCGTCTGGGTGAAACAAGAACTGATTGTAACTGCCTTTAAACGTTACTGAATTTGGAACTTGAGCTTTTATTTTTTCTGAAACTACCATCTCCTCGGAAGTCCATTCTTCTTGAAAATAGATCGAACTAATTTCATTTTGAATGATAATCGCTGGAATACAGTCTTCTGGTTTTTGGTTGTAAACCAATAAAGAAATATTTAAACTCTTTAGATTTTGTTTTAAAGCGGCAACTGATTCTAATAGAAATTTGGCCCGGAACTTTTCTGTTTTTTTAAACCCATATTCTGTATCTTCAAAATGTCTTGGATCAAAGCAATAAATTGCAATCACGCTGTCATTTTCCTTCATCGCAGTAGATAGCGACTCATTGTCATGAATTCTTAAATCATTCCTAAACCAAACTAACCCTTTTTGTTTCTTTTGCATTTTTCGCTACAATATTTAACTTCGTCCCAGACTTTTTCCCATTTTTTACGCCAAGTGAAAGGCCTATTGCACACCAAGCATATTTTTGAAGGCAAATTTTCCTTTTTCACTACTTGTATTTTTCGTATTCATTTACCACGATTGATGATTTCAAATCAAACATTAAATTGTACAAGCCAAAAAAGGTTCTGTTCATGTAAATGAAATGTTTAGATCCTCGATTCCCGTTCATTTTTCGAAGATTAGTATCTTTGGAAAAGCGTTCGCCTAATTGTGCAATGCTTTCAAAAAAGCTTTCATCTGAAAAATCAAATGTTTTTGATTGAAACGGTTTTGTAAACAAGGACAATAAATCATAAAACAACTCGGTGAAATAAGCTATTTCAGCTTCGGAATCATCTACACGTAAAATTTCTAATTCAAATAATTTAGCATTGAATAATTTCTTACTATTGATTACTTTTTTATCAATTAATTCAAAATACGGTGTGTAGAATTCCATTGGAATTTGTTTCATACATCCAAAGTCCAATGCTATTAATTGATTTTCATCATTTACAAGGAAATTTCCAGGATGTGGATCAGCGTGTACTTTTTTCAGAACATGAATTTGATACATGTAAAAGTTCCATAAGGCCTGACCAATTTTATTTGCAGTTTCCTGATTGGTATTTTCTTTAGTAAACTCAGAAAGATGTTTTCCCGTCATCCAGTCCATCGTAATGATTTTGTCAGATGAAAAATCAGGATAATATTCCGGAAAAATCAGGTTTTCAATTTTTTTACAAGCAAGGACCACCTCTTGACTTTGCTTTAATTCTAATAAATAATTGGTTTCTTCAATTAATTTATCTTCTACTTCCTTAAAATATTTATCAGAATCTTTTCCTTGAAGATTGAACATTCTCACGGCAATAGGTTTTACCATTGCTAAATCCGATGAAATGCTATTAGCAACGCCGGGATATTGAATTTTAACGGCTAGTTTTTTACCATCTTTAACAGCTACATGTACTTGACCAATACTTGCAGCATTTCGGGACGTAGCATTAAATTCATCAAAAATTTCGTAGGGTGTTTTTCCAAAATTTGTTTTGAATGTTTTCAATACTAACGGAGCCGATAATGGCGGAACAGAAAATTGGGAAAGTGAAAATTTTTCTACATAAGCTTGTGGTAGAAAACTTTTGTCCATACTAAGCATTTGCGCTACTTTTAATGCACTTCCTTTTAAACTTTTTAAACCATCGTAAATATCTTCGGCATTATTTTCATTTAATTTATCACGAGTCAAATCAGAGTTGACAATCTTTTCGCCATAATATTTAAGGTAGTTCACACCAACTTTAGCACCAGTTTGCATTAATTTGGTAGCTCGTTCAATTTTTGAAGTAGGGATGTAGTCTATTGTTTTCATTACTTGTTGTATATTTTTTCTTTGAATATAAATTTTCCAAAGTCTATTAAGCTATCTATTGGAGCTATATTCATTAACTCAAAAGTTACCTTTACTGATTTTTCGATATAAATATCTGTTTTCTCAAAAGCGGGAGAGGAATCATCTAACCAAAATTTGAGTGTCAACAAAAGCTGAATCCAAGAGGTTTCCTGAAAAGATTTTTCTTGAAAGTTTTGTAGCTTTTCTTGCTGTGTTCTAAATTCATCGTCAATGATCTCCGTCAAATAATTTCTGAAACTATTTCGTAGCCCAGAAAGTTGCATTAGTTTTTTTAGTTGATTGTTGTGTTCCTTTAATACAAGAACTACATAACTTCTGTTTGCAGTCAAAATTTCGAAAAATGTAAAGTAAAAGCTTAACATTTTACTTTTCATGTCATACATTTCGTATTCCTTGTTTTTATTCAACAAGTCAATTGTTTTTTCTACAAACATCTTGAAAATTTCTTTCTCAATACTTTCTATAGTACCAAAAAACGCATAAAATTCAGTTTCAGTAAAATCATTAATTTTAGTAAAATGATACACTGATTTTGGTTTTTCGCTGTGTTCAAGTACGTAGTCCATGTACATTGAAACTATTTTTTCTTTTGTTACTGTGGTTTTTTTAGTTGCCATTTTAAGTCTGTTTCAAATTAGGGTATAAAGGTAGTGAATGTTTAAGCATATATTAATAAAGTTAAACAAAATTTAATATAAATTTATATCAATATAAAGTAGTAGCTTTACACTATTATGAAAAAGAATGTATTAATCAGCGGTGGGTCGGGATTTGTAGGAAGAAATTTAACTGCATTATTATTAGAAAAGGGATATACCGTTTCTATCTTGAGCAGGAGTGAAAAACAAAATAAAGAAGCTGTTTTTTACTACAAATGGGATGTCGAAAATCAAACGATGGAGGAAGAGGCCGTTTTAAACGCAGATTATATAGTTCATCTGGCCGGAGAAAATATTGGAGAAGAAAAGTGGACAGCCAAGAGAAAAGCGGCAATTATTGATAGCCGGGAGCAGTCGACCTTATTATTATATTCTGTTTTGAAAAAGCACAATAAAAAAATTGAGGTTTTCGTTTCAGCGTCTGCAGTGGGAATCTATGGAGCGGTAAATGGTTCTGAAATTTGTACGGAGGATATGCCATCTGCTAATGATTTTTTGGGTTATACGTGTCAAAAATGGGAAGATGCAATAGGTTTTATTGAGAATTTGAATATTCGAACCGTCAAAATTCGAACTGGACTTGTGCTCGGGAAAGATGATGGTGTTTTAAAAAAACTGATACCTCTATTTAAGTATAGGCTTGGTTCTGCATTGGGTTCAGGCAAGCAGTATATGCCGTGGATTCATATAGATGACCTATGTGCTGCTTATTTGCATGCAATTGTCAATCCGGAAATGAATGGTCCATACAATGCGGCCATTAATGATAATACAACCAATACTATTTTTTCTAAAACATTGGCCTGTGTATATGGTTATGCGATTTGGTTGCCTAATGTACCTTCTTTTGTCTTGAAGTTAGTCATGGGTGAAATGTCTGTAATCGTTTTAACGGGACGAAGAGTTTCCGCCGATAAAATCGAACAAACGGGTTTCAAGTTTAAATTTAAAAATCTAGAAGGAGCCTTAAGAAATTGTTTAGCAAAATAGCATTAATACAGTACACAAATAATTTTTGTATTCACATTTTTCGATATTTTGCTGCGTACCATTAAAGGGATTATAATGTTAAAATCATCCGTATTTATTGGAAATTTTGCGTTTAACTCTATTCCCTGATCCAGTTTTTTAAGAGTGGCGCTCAAAATAATTTTTTTTGTTCTTCCACGGATGGTCATTTTTCCGTTTATTTGGTATTCTGCAAGAGCTGTATTTATTTTTTTTAAATCGAAATTCTCAATCTTTCCTTTAAAAATTGCTTTTGGAAAACGGTTGCTTTCCATATAATTATTGTTAAAATGTTCCTCCATCAAAGTTCTTTTAAACTTAAAGTCTTTGATATTAATCCAACAAATAATCTGACCGGTTTTAGGAAGTAAAACACAAGTCGTGTTCTGATTTATTGCTGTAACTTCTTCAAACAATGGTATCGAAGCCTCAAAATTAATGATTCCGGTATTGGACATCATCTTTTCTTGAGCAATACACGCCATAACAGCAAACAGTAGTATTATTAGAGTAATTTTTTTCATAATCATTTATGAATTAAATTACTTAAAATTACAAAAAAAGCAGCAAATATATAGGTATTAATTCCTTGTAATAAAGCCTGAACAAGTTAATTTTTTTGTTCATTTTTAATAAGAAATTAAACATATGTTATTGAATAACAGATGCTTAAAACAATCGCTTTGCTGTAATTAGCTGTGGTCATGATTTTTGTCAGTTTGAGTGGGTTTGTGTTTCGGTAGCTGTGTGAAAAGTAGCAATATTGAACTAAAAAAATTATTCATACAGATAGCTTCTAAGTAGCTGGACTTATTTAATGTCATACTAAAAAAGGAGTGAAATAGTATTTAACATATAAGTCATATAAGAATTAAACCTTAAATGACCTTATGATTGTTTAAGTTACACAAGGCTAACACAATTGAAACTTAAACTTACATGACTTATACAGTAAAAAAAATGCAACCTTGTTTTATTCTTATTGCTTAGTAAAAAGCCTATCGATAATTTTTGTAGAATTGTACTTTAAAAACGCAAGAACAAACATTTTGAATCAGAACTACTAACAGACTATAATATTATAATTCTACCCGAATATTGTACTTTTCTAAACTTTTTAAAGCTTTTTCAGAACCGTAATCAAACTCTTCTTTATGTAGATTTTTTTCTTTTTTTAATGCTATCTGTTTAACACAATTATAAAAACGGCGAACTTCATTGAGATTCGTCAGTATTAATCTGGGTACAAGAACACTATTTCCTTCTTTATCTTTAGCGACCATCGTGAAATAAGAGGAATTACAATGTTTGATTGTTCCGGTTTGAATGTTTTCTGCTTCTACGCGAATTCCAATTATCATCGAGCTTTTACCTACATAGTTTACATTAGCTTTCATAGTCACTAATTCGCCAACTTCAATAGGCTTTAGAAAATTAACGGTATCAACTGACGCCGTTACACAGTAGTTTCCTGAAAATTTTGATGCACAGGCAAAAGCAATTTGGTCCATTAGTGATAAGATATAACCTCCGTGAATCTTACCGCTAAAATTAGTATTTGATGGTAGCATCAATTCGGCTATGCTGATGTCAGATGATGCGACGGTTTTAAAAATTGTATTCATTTATTTGATTTTAAAAGGAGAGGTGACTTTCTTGACATTTGTTACAAAATAATGCGTATCACCCCACCATGGGTAAGTTCTGTATCGTTCTTTGTAGGTAACTTGTACATATTGACCTTCATATTTCTTCAAGTCGGTAATTACTTTTTGCTCACTGTCCATTACTGAAAAAGCAAATATTTGCGCACCGGAAATGCCCTGACTTATTTCGCCTTCCCAAGTTTTATATACAACTCCCTTTCTACTCACTTTGATTAATTCGCCGGAACGAACTCCTTCGCTGTATGTAGCATTGTATAAAAAAGCAAAATAACCAACCATTGCTACCACTAAAATTACGGAAATAATTAGTATAAATTTTTTCATTTTTAGTTTAGTTTAAAAGCTGATTTTCGTCTTTTTCAGCTCGATTAATGATGCTCTCCGGAAGCGCTTTCTTTGCTTTGGCTCCCATTTTCTTTAATTTTTCGACACTTATAATCAAGTTCCCTTTTCCTTCTACGAGTTTGTTCATCGCACCACTATATTCAACTTTGCTCTCGTCTATTTTTTTTCCAATTTTGATTAAATCCGCGACAAAACCTTCAAATTTATCATATAAAGCGCCTGCTTGTCGTGCAATTTCTAGTGCGTTTTCCTGTTGTTTCTGATTGGTCCACATGCTGTCGATCGTTCGTAAAGTTGCTAACAAAGTTGCTGGAGTCACTATAACAATGTTTTTCTCAAAAGCTTTATTGTACAAACTAGTATCTTCATTTAGCGCCATCGCAAATGCAGGTTCAATTGGAATAAAAAGTAACACAAAATCTGGACTTTCTATTTGATATAAATCGTGGTAATTTTTATTTCCTAATTGTTCTACGTGACGCTTGATGGAACTGACATGTTCTTTTAGATAACTGATCTTCAAAATCTCATCTTCTTCATTGATGTATTTTTCATAAGCGGTCAAAGAAACTTTAGAATCGACAATCATCTTCTTTCCGTCTGGTAAATTGATAACAACATCCGGAAAAACACGATTTCCGTCTTCGGTTGTAAAGGCTTGTTGCACTTCATATTCGCGGCCTTTTTCTAGTCCTGATTTCTCAAGAACGCGCTCTAATACTAATTCGCCCCAATTGCCCTGCATCTTACTGTCGCCTTTCAAAGCCTTGGTGAGGTTGATCGTCTCCTTACTCATTTGGATATTCATTTCTCGTAATCCCAAAATTTGTTGGCGCAAAGCCGCATGATAATCAATACTTTCTTTATGAGTGTCTTCGACTTTCTTTTCAAACAATTGAATTTTATCCTGTAATGGGGTCAGGATATTTTTCATATTTTCTTTGTTCTGTTCGGTAAATTTATTCGACTTTTCTTCTAGGATTCTATTAGCAAGATTTTCAAATTCTTTAGTAAATTTTTCCTGTAATTTCTCGACTTCCTCTTTTTGTTCTTTGTTGCGTTCCCAAAGATTCTCAAAATCAACTTCTTTTTTCGAAAGTTGGATCGCTAAGCTGTCTTTTTCATTCCGAATACTTTCTTTTTCAGTGTTAGTATTTTCTAATTGCTTTTCGAAAGTAGTTTTTTCAATGGTTATCTGTTCCTTTAGTTGGTTAAATTGGGATGTGTGAGCGATTAGTTTTTCTTCTAAACTGATTTTTTCCGATTGGAATCGGGCAGAAAATATAAGTTTTCCAATAAAAATTCCAACGACGAGCGCTACGATGAAAATCAATAAAAATGGAAGTATATTTGACATAGAAGTTCTTTTTGTTAATCGGTAAAAATAGACAAAAGTTTGATGGTTTCCTTTGAGAAATCAAAATACTCTCTAAGTTTTTCGACGCATAGTTTTGGGGCAAAATAGGATTATATGGAACATTTTTTTTCTGAATTATCGCCATTTTAATCACCAAATAATTTAAAAGAACTTTATTCTAAAAGATAAGAGCTTCAATAAAACCCAATTATTTGCTTTTTTTTCAATAAAATGAATTCTTATTTTTTCTAGTTTTATATTTTCTTTGATTTCAAAAGCTGTACTTCAGGATTTGTATTTTTGCGTAGATTTTTTAGATAAAAGCTTCGTTTGTATTTTATTCATAAGGGATTTTTATTGAATAGTACTCCTTGCTATTCCCTGTTTT
This sequence comes from Flavobacterium sp. W20_MBD1_R3, assembly GCF_052119725.1. NCBI lineage: Bacteria > Pseudomonadati > Bacteroidota > Flavobacteriia > Flavobacteriales > Flavobacteriaceae > Flavobacterium > Flavobacterium sp. W20_MBD1_R3. Next base: position 13,645 of record NZ_JBGQOR010000007.1, on the reverse strand, counting down.
ATTTTTAAAGATAACACCCTTTACTCCAATAGCAGTTCATTTTTAATCTGTAGTAATTCCATCCTTTACTAAAAGTTTTGGTTTACACCAATAAATGTTTTCGGTTTTACTTTTTTTAACCCATTAAAAACAAAGCTATCTTTGTGCCAAAAAAGAAAAGAATATCATGTCTCATTCGCATTTCATCATACACAAACCGTACGGCTATCTGAGTCAATTTATTTATGAACTCAAAAGAAAAAAGAAACTACTAGGCGCGTTGTATGATTTTCCAAAAGGAACTATGGCAATAGGCCGTCTTGATGAAGATTCAGAAGGATTATTGCTGTTGACCACGGACGGAATGATGAGCGAAATCATTAGAAGCAAAAAAGTCGATAAGGAATACTATGTTCAAGTAGATGGTGTTATCAATCAGGACGCCATTGAACGACTTCAAAAAGGAGTTGAAATTGGTTTTAATGGTACTAAATACATTACTAAACCGTGCAAAGCTTCCTTGATATCTGAAATTCCTGCTTTTGGAGTCAGAGGAAAAAAAATACGGGATGAACGCCATGGGCCAACTTCTTGGGCCTCGATTACAGTCAATGAAGGAAAGTTTCGCCAAGTACGAAAAATGACTGCAGCCGTTGGTTTTCCTACCTTGCGATTGGTTCGGGTACGAATAGGAAATGTACATCTTAATGATTTGCAAGCGGGAGAAGTTAAGGAAGTAGAAAATTTTCAAATAGAAAATTAAAAGATTAGTATGAATTTTTCAATCTTTTAATTTTTCAATCTTTTAATAAAGAACACTATGTTAAACATTGTTTTAGTAGAACCTGAAATTCCAAATAACACCGGAAATATTGGCCGATTGTGCGTAGGAACCGAAAGCCGTTTGCATCTTATTCATCCTTTTGGTTTTGTTATTAATGATAAAAATCTAAAGCGTTCCGGACTCGATTATTGGGTGCATCTGGATGTAACTGAATATCAGAATATAACCGAATGGAAAGCAAATATCCCTGATTTTTCACGAGTTTTTTTAATGAGTTCTCATGCTGAGAAATCGTATTTGGAGACTGATTTTCAGGATGGAGATTGGTTGGTTTTTGGAAAAGAAAGTAAAGGTTTGAGCGAAGCAGTTTTAAATGAATTTCCAAATCATCTTACGATTCCAATGTCACCACTAATCCGAAGTTTTAATATAGCTAATTCGGTCGCTTTTATAATTGGCGAAGCAAAAAGACAAATTAGTTTGAAGATTTAGGAAATTACGAATTTTCCTTTTTCAGCATCAAAGATGATATGTTCATCTTTGAAAAGCGTATTAAAAGTACCTTTCAGAATCAAATTACAAGGTTGATCTTGGATTGTGTTTTCTGGAGTCATGATAATCATTTCATCACTCAATTGTATGGCCATATCAATGTCATGAGTCGAAAAAAGGATGCATTTTTGAGTTTCCGCTGTAAGTTTTTTCAAGAGTTTAAACAAAACCACCTTATGCAATAAATCCAAATGGGTTGTGGGTTCATCCAGAATAATTAACGGAGTATCTTGCGCCAAAGCCCGCGCAATCAATACTATTTGTAGCTGTCCATCACTAATTTCGTAATGTTTTTTAGCGGCTAAATGACTGATTTGTGTCAAGTCCATTGCTTCATTCACTTTTGCGATATCTTCAGCGGTCAATTTACCAATCCAGTTCGTGTAGGGTTGCCTTCCTAAAGCAATGAGTTCAAAAACAGTAAGATTGCTAGGGGGTAATTTTTCAGTGAGAACTACACTTAAATTTTGTGCCAAGGTCAAAGCATCTATTTCATGAATATTTGTCCCATTGAGCAAGACCATTCCAGATAACGATTTCTGAATACCGGTTATTGTTCGTAAAAGTGTGGATTTACCAATACCGTTAGCGCCAATTAAAGCGATGAGTTTCCCTTTTTCTAAACACAAATCAATGTTTGAAGCAACCAGGGCATTCTCTTTTTTACGAGAATAACCAATGCTGATTTGTAAAGCCTGTAAGATGATTTTATTTTTCATAATAGTTGGTAGTTCCGTCATGAAATGTAAACACAGAATCTATGCGTTTAAAAAAGAGAAGGTGTTAGTGTTTTAAATAAATGTTTTTTTCCTAATTAATAACCAAATGACGATCGGTGCGCCAAAAATAGAAGTAACTGCATTGATTGGTAACGTTAAATCACTGCCGGGAAGTTGCGAAATACTGTCGCAAATGAGCATGATAATGGCTCCAAAAAGTATAGTACTCCAAAATAAAATTGTGTGATTGCTCGTTTGAAAAACCAGTTTTGCAATATGCGGAACCGCTAATCCAATAAAAGCAATTGGGCCTGCAAAAGCAGTGATACTTCCCGCTAGAATACTGGTGGCAAAAATGATAATAAAGCGTGATTTTTTATAATTAAGCCCCAGACTTTTAGCATAATTTTCTCCTAGAAGTAATGAATTCAGCGGCTTGATACTAAGTAAACTGAGCAATAATCCAATCGTTACGCAGACTGATAAAAGAGAAATGGAGGTCCAAGACAAATTACCAAGATTTCCAAGTGACCAAAATGTAAATTTCTGTAATTGTTCTGCAGTGCTGAAATAGGTCAGCGTTCCAACAATGGCACTGGTCAAACTTCCAAACATCAACCCAACTATTAAAATAGCCATCGTATCTCGTAACCGATGAGAAATTACTAAAACTGCTAGTAAAACGGTGAAACTCCCCAAACTAGAGGCCAATATAATTCCGTAAGACGAAAGTAAAAATGATTTTAAAAAAGGTGGTAGCAGCGTTGCGCCCAAAATCACGGTTGCAACACCTAAACTGGCACCAGAACTCAATCCAAGCACATAGGGTCCGGCTAATGGATTTCTAAATAATGTTTGCATTAATAAACCGCTTATGGACAATCCCATTCCAACAAGAATAGCAGCAATAGCTTTGGGTAAACGGTAATTGATAAGGATATATTCCCAAGTTTCTTTGCTCGCGATTCCTCCGGTCAGACTTCTGAAAACCTCTTTTACAGGAATAGAAACGGAGCCTAAACTGATGTTTATGACAAACAAAGAAATCATCCCGATAGTCAGGAAGATAAAAAGTACTGTATTTCGATTTAATTTAGTCAAACTATTGTAATTGCTGAAAGAAAAAAAGTTTATGGTTTGGTAACAGCTCCGGATGAAATATTTTAATCAAGTCTTTCAAGACCCAATCCGGTCGGGTAGGAGACCATTCAAAATATAAAATCCCGCCTTTAGCCCCCTTATTTATGCCGTACGAATATACTTTTTTATTTTTAAAGGAAGTAAATTCACCGTAATGCGGATTGCTGTCACTCATTTGTTTTAAAGACGAGAAATCTCCAGGAGCGATCCAGTAGTCGGCGTTTTTAGCTTTTTCTAAAATTTTTTCAAAAGACAGTGATAAACTACCCGTTCCTTTTGAGTCAGCCCACAAATAATTGGATTGAGCATCTCTTAGAAATAATGCGGCCCAACTGTCACCTTGCGGCACATACCATTGATTTTGAAACATTGCGCCACTCAGCACGGTAGGTTTTACTCTTGCTTTTTTGGCTAAAGCCAAAGTGTTTGTATATTCCTTTTCGATTTCGGAAAAGAGGGTATTTGCTTTAGAATCCAATCCATACAAGGCACCGAAAAATTTAATCCATTCTGCTTTTCCAAGTGGAGATTGTTCTGCCCAATCGCCATTTAAAAGTACTTTTAAACCACTTTTTTGAAGGTTATCGAGCGTTGGGTTACTGTCATTTAAACCAAAACTTATGATGACATTTGGAGCCATATCAATTAAGATCTCGGTATTTAGCGTTTCGTTAGTTCCTACTTCTCTAATATTCCCGGAATCAATGCGCTTTCTGGTTTTTTCCGATGAAATATAATCAGTGTTTGGAAAACCAACTAAAGTGTTTTCAACACCTAACATTTCGAGAGCTGGAATGTGGGTGGTTGAGGTAACAACAATCGATTCTATTGGAACTGAAATTATAGAAAACTGCTTCAAACTGTCCGGTATAATACCGTTTTTTTCTTGTAAAATATAAGTAAAGTTTTTTTTGGCTTTAGGCCAAGGACGGGTAACTTTTAGAATTGAATAGCCCTGATATTTGTAAATTTCTAAACCTTCAGCATATTGAATTTTGTTCGTAGCGGTTGTAATTGCAATAGAGGATTTCTTGTTATTTTGCTTACATCCGCTAAAAGTAATAGCTAATAAAAAGAGCGAAAATTTTAATAAAAATGATTTCATAAAACGATTTTTAAGAACTGCAAAGGTATATTTAATCTGTTTTAAAAATCAAATTTTATTTTTTATTCCAATCTTAATTTTATCTTTGACCCGTATTAAGGTTGTTGTTTTGTTTTTCAAACCAGCATTAAAAGGGAAGAGAGTGATTGAAGATTGTTGATTAACGATTTTTGATTTCAGATTTAAAATCTGTAATCAATTTTCACAAATCTAAATTCGAAAATCTCGCGCTGTACCCGCAACTGTAAGCTATCAAGCTTGTTGTTATCTACAAAACCATTGTTCGAAAATTTAATAAGTAGTGATTTGGGAATTAGGATTAAAAAAACCTCAACCAAAAACCTATAATTCTAAATCAAGAATGAGAAGGTAAACAACAAGACGCAAGCCAGGAGACCTGCCTTTTACATCGAGTATCAAACTTTCGGGAAAAAAGGTTTGGGTATGGGTTATTCTATGCTTTTCTCCCCACTTTTAGTCATGTAACAGAAAATAGCTGTTACTAAATGTTTAATAAAATGAACAAAAAAATCGTTCGTATTAGTGCGTTGTGCGTACTAATGACTTCGTGTGCTTTTGCGCAACAAAATCAAACTTTCTCTTCTGAAGATGAATTGAAAGAAGTCGTGGTTTCCGATTCTAAATTTGCTTTGGCAAAAGAAAAATCAGGAAAAGTAATCACTAAAATTACTGCTGAGGATTTAAAAAACAAAGCAGGACAGAGCTTAGCAAACATTCTAAGTTCTGTTGCAGGATTAGAAATTAACGGAAATCAAAGTGCTGCAGGTAAAAATTTAGGGTATTACGTTCGGGGTGGAAAAAACAATCAAGTGTTGATTCTCATTGATGGAATTCCGGTTAATGATGCCTCAGGAATTAGTTTTGAATATGATTTGCGTTTGCTTCCAGTGGAACAGGTAGAAAGTGTTGAAATTATGAAAGGAGCAGCGAGCACGCTTTACGGCTCTGGTGCTGCAACTGGCGTCATTAGTATTACTTTAAAAAAATCAGGAAAGAAATCTATTGAAGGAAATGCGTACGCAAATGTAGGAACTAATAATACTGCAAATACGGATAAAACTAGTGCTCATAGTTATAACCAGGGTTTCTCGGTGAACGGAAATGTTGATAAGGTGAATTATTTTGCTTCTTTAAATAGCACTGAAATTAGCGGAATGTCACAGATTGCTCCCGTAAACCCATCTGATAATTATGAGGAAGATCGCTTTTCCAGAATCAATTATCTGGCAAAACTAGGATATAAAGCTTCGGAAAAATTAACATTGGATTTCTTTGGTAATTATGATAAGATAAGCTCTGATTATGATGCCTCCTTTGATAATACTGGGATAAATGATAGCGATTTGTTTTCAACCGAATCAGAACAATTTCGTTTTGGTTTTTTACCAAAATACAAATATTCTAAAGGGGAATTTGTCTTAAATTCAAGCTTTAACAAAATTGTACGTACGTATAACGATTTTGATTTTTATTCTAATACGCCCGGATTTTCGCAGTACGAATCCCGAAGCGTCAACGTTGATGGTTTTAATAAATATGAATTTTCAGAATCTTTCTTTCTTGTTGCCGGTGCGCAATATCAGTTTCATGATATGAATAGCAGTACTCCATTTGGCGGAAATTTGAAAGAAGTTACTAAATTCAATATGATCGATCCCTATATTACAGGAGTTTTTAGTACGGATTTTGGATTGAATTTGAATGCTGGTGCGCGATTAAATATTCACAGTCAATATGGAAATCAATTGGTTTACAATGTAAATCCTTCGTATGATTTTAAATCGATTCCATTGAAGCTTTTAGCCTCTTATAGCACTGCTTTTGTAACGCCAAGTTTGTATCAATTGTATTCTGAATATGGAAATGCTGATTTGACACCAGAGAAAAATCGGACTGTAGAAGCAGGTTTTGAAACATATTTGCTAGATGAAAAAATCAAACTGAATGCTGTTGCTTTTTACCGTGAGCAAACTAATTTCATCGGATTTTATTTCAATCCGATAACTTTTGATTCTAACTACATTAATATAGAGGGAATGAATAAAGCAAAGGGAGTAGAAACCGAATTCTCTTTTGCCTTGAGCGAAAAAATAAACTGGAATTCTAATTATACTTTTACGCAAGTGGATAGCGCTCTGGACCGATTAATTCCAAAACATAAAGTCAATTCAGCTTTGGGTTTTCAAATTAACAGTAGGTTGTTTTTGAACTTAGATTATCAATATGTAGACAATAGAAATGATGCTTTTTTTGATGGAAATACTTTTGCTACAACAAAGATTGTTTTAGGTTCTTATCAGTTAGTAAACTCGTCTGTTCGCTATGAATTGGTAAAAAACAGATTGTCGATTTTTGGTGCGGTTAGCAATATTTTGAATGCTGATTTTGTTGAAAATGTAGGGTATAATACATTAGGAAGAAATTTTAAAGTAGGTTTGAATATCAAACTATAATTCGGAATTTCTATAAACAGAAAGCGGCTTTCATCACTGAAAGCCTCTTTTTTGTTTATAGCTATGTTTTTATTCTAATGCTTTCAAAAGTCCTTCTGGTGCTTTCTCGAGATACATTTGATTTTGGATTCCTTTTATTGATTTGGTATCCTTGAAAAATTTAAATTCTTGTCCAGGACTTTGTCGCAACATTCTGGAAGTTCCTGTTATTTTTCCAATAGCGGAACTTAATAAAGGTTCAGCCGGATCGCCAAGAACACCTAGCGTACTCAATGTTTCTGTTACTAGTACATCAGGTTGCAATCCGTTGTAATAATCCCCAAACCCAACTGAGTTGACAATATTTAAAACAATAGGCTGCATGGCATATTTGTGGTTTGGATTTCTGTTCTCAGATCCAAAAGTAGGGGAGTCATAAAGAGTAACTGATCCAACATTTTTCCCAACTGTTACATCACCAATTTGCACTACGTTGATGTGTGGTTCTAATCCATTGATTACTAATTCACTCGCTGATGCGGTGCTTGCACTGGTTAAGACGTATACCTTAGTCAATTTCAAACTATTGATAGCTGTAGTTTCAATTTTATCCGTAAAATAATTAAATAAAGCTTCGGGATTTTCAGCTTCGAAATAAGCGTTGATTTTTGCATTCCATTCTTGTTTAGCAAAAACTTGTCCTGTAAATTGTCCGGTTATCATACTCGCTAACCGTGTAGCAGTTTGAACTGACCCACCGCCATTGTATCGTAAATCTAGAACCAGGTCCGTGATTCCTTGTGCTTTTAATTGACCAAACGCATCATTCAATTCGTCGTCATAATCAGCATAAAAACCATTATACATTAGATATCCTATTTTGTGGGTTCCAGATGTAATGACTGTGTTGATTAATATCGGGTTTTCTGATAGTACTGTTTTTGTCAAAGCAACTGATTTTCCATTGCTAACAATCGTAGTTCCGTTGAATTCTGCCAGACCTAAAGTGTAACTTTCGTTAGCACCATATAGCAATGAGGCATAGTTACTTAAGGTCAGTTGCGTTCCATTTACGGCAGTGAAGAAATCACCACGCTTGATGTTTTTAGTAGATGCATCTGAGTTTGCAATAATATAACGCACGTAACCAAATAATTCAGTACTACTTCCTGGTTTGTAACTTAGGCCAAAATCGATACCATTGTTTTTAGTAGTCCCCTGAAGTGCTCCCTCAAGTTCTAAATAATCACTAACAATCCAACTGAATCGGTCAATGGAAGGACTCACTCTTAAAGCTTCAAATAATTCCTCAGGAACCGGATAACCTCTCAGAAAAGTATTTAATGCGGTTTGATCTGCAAAACGATCGTCAGCTAAATTTGGAACATCAGCTTGCCATCTATAGTATTGGTTCATTCCTTTCCAGATAAAATCTTGGATTTCTAAACTGGCTGGCGGTGCAATATCATCATTGTCCTGACAACTTTGTAATGTCAATGTGGCTATGAAAAATAAAAGCGTAAATTTGAATGCTGTTCTCATAATTATGTTTTAATACTTTATTAACGTAAAAATACCAACTTTAGTTTTATTTTAAATTTTTTGTTGCAAATATAAACAAGAATCGTCTTTACTGTATAACTTGTATGATTTTAATGGGTATGAATCAAAATGATTTTGTGTTACTGGTGGCTCCATTCAAAAATAAAGTCTTTCGATTGGCTAAGCGGTTGCTTATCAGTACGGAAGAAGCCGAAGATGCGACACAAGAAGTTTGGGTTAAATTGTGGAACAAAAACGGTAGCTTGTCTACTTATAAAAGTGTAGAAGCTTTTGCCATGACACTAACAAAAAATTATTGCTTAGACCAGTTAAAATCAAAAAGAACTGAAAATAGTAGAATTGGCAGTACAGTGTATATTGACAAAACTACTGGACTAGAAAAAAAAATGGAAGACCTTGATAGTTTGAATTGGGTTGCAAAAATAATAAATCAACTACCTGTTCAACAACGATTAATTATTCAAATGCGAGACATTGAGCAGTATGAGTTTGAAGAAATCGCTGTAATACTTGATATGAAAGAGGCAGCAATCCGGGTGTCACTTTCCCGAGCACGAAGAACGATCAAGGAATCTATGACAAAAACGCATAATTATGGAATTAGATAAAGCGGAGGGCTTAGTAAAAAAATATTTGCAAGGAGAAACCAGCATTGATCAAGAAAAAGAATTGAGGGACTATTTTTTATCTCAGAATGTTGCTCCACATTTGAAACAATACATATCCTTTTTTAAGTACTTGGCTGTTGCCAAAGAGCAGCAAAACAAACAGGAAATTCCAGTTTTTGACACTCTAAGATTAAGAAAGGGGTATAAAAAACGAAATTTTGCAGGATTTTCAATTGCTGCAGCTGTTGTTGTTTTGATCAGTGTAGGTACGTATGTTTTTTATAATGTAGATAACACTAACAAAAATAAAAATTTGGGAACCTATGAAAATCCTGAAGATGCGTTTAGAGCTACACAAAAAGTATTATCATTGGTGTCCAATAATATAAACATTGGCATAAAAAGTGTATACTACATCGAAGAATACCAAAACGTAAAGAATAGGGTTTTTGTTACTTCAAATAGAGAAAGAAAGAATTTAAAATATCAAACTAAAAACAAAACTAATTTAAAATAATTAATAAAAATGAAAGCAACTATTCAAAAAAGGAATAACAGAAGTTTTGGGGGAAAAATTCTAATCACTTTAATGCTCGTGTTTATTTCAAGTCCATTTTTTGCGCAAGCAGCCTTTGATAAATTTGACGGACAAGATGATGTAACCTCCATTGTGGTCAACAGAAAAATGTTTGATTTAATGAGTAAAGTAAAAGTCGATGCTTCTGATAAAGAAACACAGCAGTATCTCAACTTGATAAAAAAACTAGACAATCTTAAAGTTTTTACAACAAAAAGCACCAGAGTAGAAGGAGAAATGAAGGCTAGTGCAGAAAAGTACATAAAAACAGCTGGTTTAGAAGAGTTGATGCGCGTTAATGAAAACGGCAGAAACATTAAAATTCTGGTAAAATCAGGGACGACGGATACTCAAATAAGAGAGTTGCTAATGTTTATTGAAGGAGCAAAAAATGAGGACACAGTGCTTATGTCATTAACGGGTAATTTCGACTTAAATGAGATTTCGATTCTTACGGACAAGATGCGTATTCCTGGTGGAGAAGATTTAAAAAAAGCGACTAAAGGAAGAAAATAAGATGAAAGTAATTTATATAATCATGCTATGGGCTAGTTTATCACTGATCAGCTGCAATTCAGAGCCTACCTTACAGAAGTATTTTGTGGAAAATACTGAAAACAAAAATTTTGTGGCGCTCGATGTGTCCTCTAGTATTTTGAATGTGGATCAAACCAAATTATCGGTGGCTCAAAATGATGCGTTGAAATCTTTTGATAAAATGAATATTCTGGCTTTTAAATTAACGGAGACCAATAAGGCAGAGTTTGAAATCGAACGCGCAAAAGTTGACTTGATCTTGAAAGATAAGAAATACCAGAAATTAATGAAATTTAGTTCTGGCAAAGAAGGTGTTTCGGTTAGTTTTATTGGAACGGATGAGCATATCAAAGAATTTATTTTTTATGCAAATAAAAAAGAAAAGGGTTTTGCAGTGGTCCGAATTTTAGGGGAGGATATGAACCCAACTAGTGTAATGGATATGATCAGCGTATTGCAACAATCCGATATAGATTTAGAACAATTCAAACCGATACAGCAATTACTGAAATAAACGGTTTTTACAAAAATAAAAAGCGTCTTGATTAATGTCAAGGCGCTTTTTTGTTTCTAATCAGGGCTCTTATTTACAAAACATTTTTTTGTTTTTAATAGCGCTTTGACTTCCAAATTTAATTGCTTTGATGAAATCAGCACATGCGTTTTTTTTGTTTTGAATGTGAACATTCGACAATCCCCTCAAATTATAAGCAATATAATCTTTTGGATTCAAAGCGATAGAAGAGGTACAATCTTCAATAGCTTGCGTGTAATTTTTGGATTTATAATTTATATCAGCTCGTGTCGTGTAAGCATCCCCTTTTTTTGGTTCTATAATTATGGTTTTGTTGACATCCTCTAGAGCGCCTTTTATATCGCCTGATTTTTGTTTCAACAGCGCTCTGTTTAAGTATGCCTCGGCAAATAATGGATCAACGCGGATGGCTTTGGTGTAGTCAGCGATGGCTCCTTTTAGATTTCCTACTTCTGCTTTTTTTAATGCTTGATCAAATAAATCATAAGCGATAGGATTCTGACTCCAACTTGCAAAGGAGCTTAGTAATACTGCGAGTAGAATTAATTTTCTCATAAATAACTTCGATTTGTTGGGACGTAAACGATTGGTAGTTTGGCAAAAAATATTTTTTGATAGTTAGATAACGAAAACAAACATGGTTTATTTTAAGTAGTGAGAATATTTAGATAAAAAAAACACAAGAAAGACTCGATACAATAGCAAGTGAAACAAGTAACCACATATTTTTTTTACATAAGTGTCTTTCTAGTAGCAACCGCTAGTTTGTCAGTAAGGATTTTCATTATTATGTTTTTTTTTAAATGCGTTAGGGAAGGTTTTTTAACAGTAAAAAAAAGAAAATTTGTACCGTTTGCCTCTCTGTAATCCGTTGGCTGTGTTTAGAAAAAGTCAAACGATCTTACTAAAAAAATGGAAGCAGACCGCAACCTTTAAATGTTACACTTACCATTTGAATCTAAATGGTTAAAAAATGTAGCAAATGAAATTACAGCTACTCTCTTATTGTAATTAGAAATTGATGTTGCAGAAACTAATCTTCTACTGAAAGAACTGAAAGAACTGAAAGAATAGTACCGGTTTTTGAATTGTTGAATTTGATTTCGATTTTAAAGCAATATCAAAAGTACTTTAATATAAAGAAGTAGGTTTTTATAACTTGAATCCTGCCATTAAGATGCGGTTCAGAATTTATTTAGGGTGTTAAAAGCCTCCTATTTGTCAATATTCTGGTCTTATTTCACTATCTTTATAAGGATGTTTACGTACAAAGTGATTGTTTTTTATTAAGTAGCAATCGTTAGTGGTAGTAACAAAATGGTATTTGCAAAACAGTATAAACAGCTCAAATTAGCAAAAATAGTTTGAGTGCATTTGGAAATAAAAACACGTACTAATGTATTAATCTTTTAAAAAAAAAGAAATGAAAAAAACTATGAAAGGCCTTGTTTATGGTGGTCCCGGAAAAATTGAATTAAAAGAAATAGCTGTACCCAGCATTGAAAAACCAACAGATGCTTTAGTTCGTGTATTAAAGACGACGATTTGTGGAACAGACTTAGGTATTTTGCATGGAAAAACCCCCACTTGCAAACCTGGAACCACTCTCGGACATGAAGGCGTTGGTGTTATTGAAACGGTAGGGGATGGAGTTCGAAATTTTAAAAAAGGGGATCATGTGATTATTTCCTGCATTACTTCAGATGGGACTTGCGAATATTGCAAAAAGCAAATGTATTCTCATTGTGAAGACGGTGGCTGGATTTTAGGACATCTTATTAATGGAACGCAGGCCGAATATGTTCGTATTCCGCATGCTGATAACAGTTTGCATCTGATACCTGCTGGATCAGATGAGGAGGCTTTAGTGATGTTGAGCGATATTTTACCTACTGGACATGAAATAGGAGTGATAAACGGCCAGGTAAAGCCAGGCGACACTATTGCCATTGTGGGTGCAGGTCCTGTTGGTATGGCTGCATTATTAACTTCGTTGTTTTATTCTCCAGCTAAGATTTATATGATTGATTTAGATGAAAATAGACTTAAGTTAGCTAAAGAATTTGGCGCCACCGATACCATTAATTCTGGTAAAGAAGATGCGCTTAAAAAAATTCTTTCGGAAACCAAAGATGGCGTAGATGTGGCTATTGAGGCCGTTGGGATGCCAGCTACTTTTGATCTCTGCCAGAAAATTATCAGACCGGGAGGTAACATTGCTGTCGTTGGGGTTCATGGTAAAAGTGTGGATTTACAATTACAAGATCTGTGGATTCAAAATATTACCTTGACAACAGGTTTGGTTAATACTAATACCACTCCGATGTTATTAAAAACGGTTACCTCAAAAAAAATAAATCCCAAAAAGTTGATCACGCATCATTTTAAATTGGAAGAAATTGAGAAAGCGTACGAAGTCTTTGGAAATGCTTCTGAAGAAAAAGCAATGAAAGTAATTATCGAACCATAGCAGAACTATGATATAGTTTCTTTTAAGCATAAAAAACTCGTCTTTTCTAAAAAAAAGGCGGGTTTTTTATGCTTAAAAGAAGCGAAGACTAGATTTAAATTTCTATTCTACTTTTATCGGATTGAAGACCACGATTTATCAAGATAATTTACGCTAAAGGTACTATTTGATTATTAAAGCTTCAGTCTGCCTTGAATGTGTTCTTGCAATAGTACATTTATGGAATAGGGTAGTCCTTTTTACTATGATTAACGATCGAGTAGCCTTAAATAAAAATGGGACAAGGAAGAATCTTTCTTCCTTGTCCCATAAAGTGACCACGGCGGGATTTGAACCCGCACGCCCTTGCGAGCACCAGCCCCTCAAGCTGGCAAGTCTACCGTTTCTCCACGTGGCCTTAAATTAAAAAAGGCCAAGTAATAAATTACTCGACCTTTTGTGACCCGACTGGGGCTCGAACCCAGGACCCCATCATTAAAAGTGATGTGCTCTACCAACTGAGCTATCGAGTCAATGCTTCAAGGAAAGTAAGTGTTGATCACTAAATTTGTGACCCGACTGGGGCTCGAACCCAGGACCCCATCATTAAAAGTGATGTGCTCTACCAACTGAGCTATCGAGTC
>NZ_JBGQOR010000006.1:0-180848 GCF_052119725.1 Flavobacterium sp. W20_MBD1_R3 | reverse complement strand
CTTCTGCCATTTCCTGTGCATCAATCAAATTATTAGCAATTTTTCGCTCGTTTGTCATTTCCTCTACCTTAGTATTGGTTCCTTCAATATGGCCTGAAATTTCTTTGATCAAAACTATTTGCTCTTTTGCAATAGTTTCGAAATCAGTTCCAAAAATATCTTTTAGCCCTTTGACATTTGCAATTAAAGTATTTTGGTAACGAATTGCTGTTGGTATCACGTGATTTTTCGAAATATCACCTAAAACTCTACCTTCAATTTGAATTTTCTTAGTGTACTCTTCCAATTCAATTTCGTATCGCGCTTCAACTTCAATATGATTCATAATCTTCAATTCAGAGAACAAATCTAAAGACTGTTTGGATATTCTGGCTTTTAGCGCTTCTGGTGTTGTTTTATAATTACTCAAACCTCTTTTTGCTGCTTCAATTTCCCAATCTGCACTGTATCCGTCTCCTTCAAAAAGGATTTTTTTAGATTGTTTGATATATTCTCTTAAAACATTAAAGATTGCATCATCTTTCTTCATGTCTTTTGAATCAATTAGTCCATCAACCTCAACTTTAAAGTCTCTTAATTGTTTTGCCACTATTGCATTCAAAGTGGTCATTGCATTAGAACAGTTTGCGGTTGAACCTACTGCTCTGAATTCAAATTTATTTCCTGTAAAAGCAAATGGCGAAGTTCTGTTTCTATCTGTATTATCTAAAAGTACATCTGGAATTTTCCCTACTACATTTAATTTTAAATCGGTTTTTTCTTCAGGAGATAATTTTCCAGTAGTAACACCTTCTAATTCTGCTAGTACTTTAGTCAATTGCGCACCAATAAACACTGAAATAATTGCTGGTGGAGCTTCATTTGCACCTAATCTATGATCGTTACTTGCCGAAGCAATAGCTGCTCTTAATAGTGATTCATTATCATTTACCGCTTTAATGGTATTAATAAAGAAAGTCAAAAACTGCAAGTTACTCATTGGTGTTTTACTTGGACTCAATAAATTTACTCCAGTATCCGTTGCTAATGACCAGTTATTATGTTTTCCTGATCCATTCACTCCTTTAAAAGGTTTTTCATGAAACAACACTTTCAATTCATGACGTTCAGCCACTTTTTGCATCACATCCATCAACAAACAGTTGTGATCTACAGCTAAATTTGTTTCTTCAAAAATAGGTGCCAACTCAAATTGGTTTGGTGCTACCTCGTTATGACGTGTTTTTACAGGGATTCCTAACAACATACATTCTTGCTCTAAATCTCTCATGTACGTTAATGCACGTGATGGAATAGAACCAAAATAATGATCATCTAATTGCTGTCCTTTGGCGGAAGTATGCCCTAACAAAGTTCTACCTGTCATAATAAGATCGGGGCGAGAATCTGCTAATGCTCTGTCTACTAGAAAATATTCTTGTTCCCAACCTAAAGTCGCGGTAACTTTTTTTACATTTTTATCAAAATATTTACATACTTCAGTAGCTGCTTCATCCATAACCATAAGTGCACGCAATAAAGGTGTTTTATAATCTAAAGCTTCTCCGGTGTAGGATATAAAAACAGTGGGAATACATAATGTAGTTCCAAAAATAAATGCTGGAGATGTTGGATCCCAAGCCGTATACCCTCTGGCTTCAAATGTATTTCTAATTCCGCCGTTTGGAAAACTAGAGGCATCTGGTTCTTGTTGAACTAGTTGTGCTCCACCAAATTTTTCTACTGGGTCACTGCCATCATATGATGTTTCAAAAAAAGCATCATGTTTTTCAGCAGTAGTTCCAGTAAGTGGTTGAAACCAATGTGTATAATGAGTCACTCCTTTAGCCAAGGCCCATTCTTTCATTCCCATTGCGATATAATCCGCTAATTTTCTGTCTATTTTAGTTCCATGTTGAACTGCATCGCGCACTCCTTTGAAAGCATCCGAAGTTAAAAACTGCTTCATTGCTTTGTCATTAAAGACATTTGCACCAAAAATAGTTGATTTTTTATCAATCTCTTCAAATTTTACCGGAACTCTGTTTGATGCTTGTTTCAAAGCTTGAAAACGAAATGTTGACATATAATTTTATTTTTAATTAATTAAACCCCCTATTATTATGATGCAAATATAAATCAATTATTACTTTTATAAAATATTACCTCTATTTTTTATGGGTAATCGTGCCAAATTTATCAAATTCACAAAAAAATTTGATTATAATAGCAACTTAGCAATTTAAATCCCACTACTTTTTTTTTATGCTATTTTCATAAAAAGGCAAGTAAACAACAACTACAAAACTTTAGATTGAATATTTAATAAAGTTAAAAGATCAAAAAGTATCTTTGTGCAACTTTTTAAATATCTGTTATATGATTGTCTGGATTTCTTTTTTAGTAGCCGTAATGATTTTCTTGGCACTTGATTTAGGTGTTTTCAATAAAACTCCACATATTATAAGTTCTAGAGAAGCTGGAAAATGGACGGCTATATGGGTTGCACTGTCTTTTATGTTTTCTGGTGTTATTTACTGGTTGTACGGTAATAGCTATATTGCAAATCCGGATCAGTTAAATCCCACAACGGCATCCCTAAAATTCATTACCGGATATTTAATTGAACTATCCTTAAGCATCGACAACATATTTGTCATTGCCATAATTTTTTCTGCATTCAAAATTCCACAAAAATACCAACATCGTGTTTTATTTTGGGGCATATTGGGTGCGATTGTCTTTAGAGGTTTAATGATCTTTTTTGGTGTTATGCTAATCAATAAATTTTCTTGGATGACCTACATCTTTGGAGCATTCCTTATTTATACAGCAATGAAAATGTTATTTGGAAATGAAGATGAAAAATTTGAACCTAAAAAATCATTCGTCTATAAAAGTTTGAAAAAATTAGTGCCTATTTCCAATCACATAGAAGGGGAACATTTCTTTGTCAAAAGAAGACACATTACCGCTGCGACGCCACTTTTTGTTGCGCTGGTAGTCATTGAAGTAATGGATGTCGTTTTTGCTATCGACAGTGTCCCTGCAATTTTAGCAATAACAAGTGATCCTTTTTTAGTTTTTAGTTCTAATATTTTTGCTATTTTAGGATTGCGATCCATGTATTTCTTTCTGGCTAATATGTTAGCTAAATTTAGTTATTTAGAATACAGCCTAATCGCTATTTTAAGTTTTGTAGGTGTAAAAATGCTAACCCATGACATCCTTAAAAAATACAATTATGAAATTCCGGAATGGATGTCCCTGGCTTTTATAGCGGTTGCACTAATAGTTGGAATTGTGGTTTCACTTAGAAAAAGCAGTAAAGAATTTATCTAATAATTATAGCATCACAACGCATAAAAAAAGGAAATCTCTCGATTTCCTTTTTTTATGCGTCTCTCTCAACTTATAAATTAATTTTTTGAATTTCACTTTTATCAACCTTTAATGAGGACAATACGGCATCTATATTATTTTTGTTAATCGTAGTGGCAAAACTTGCAGGAACAATTACAATTCTAAATGTTTGATTTTGTGTCCAACTTGATTCTAGCGTATTAAGATTAAAATTAGCCGACAGAAATATTTTTACATTAAACCTGGAATAATCAAAATTAAAATCCAATTCCCCACCATCATTAAAATAATACGTTTGAGGCATTAATTTCCAAACATCCTGACCGTTCACAACATCATATAAATGATAAACCAAAACGGAATCTGAGGAATAAATAGGTGGATCAAAAGTAACCAAACTACTATAATTATTATTCGAATTGAAGGAAGTTGTAACTTCATACACTTCGGTTCTCGGCCCGTTGTCAGTGTTATCATAGACTTCTGTAACTTCACAGCTTTGTAGTGTCATCATCCCGATGAAAACTAAAAATAAGGTAATTTTTTTCATTCTTTATCGTTTTTATATTTATATTAAATGAGGCTATTCATGAATTGTGCCAAACTTTATTTTAAAAAATAATGTACTTTTGAATTATGGAAAAAGAACTTAAATTATACATGATAATGCTAGGCTGTGTTCCAGAAGGACGGTTTACAGAACAGCATGATATATTTTTTGGAATTGGTAAATCCTTAAAAGAATTGGTTCCTCATATCAATTCTTTTTGGCCAGAGGCTAAAGGGCAAATTCACATTGATGCCTGGCGAGAAGTTTCTGTAGTTGATGATTTCTTTATTGAAATTGTTCTAAAAAATAAGGAAGCGCAAGTAACGCCTGAACAATTATTTTTCATCAATTTAGGAGGTTATAAAGAAAATGAATTTGAAGAATACCATTATAAGATAATTACTGTTGCTAACAGTTTAGCATTGGCATCCAAAAAATCAAAAAAAACCGCATTCTATAAGCACTGTGGTTTCAAAGAAGCACCTTCGCATATTGACGATCAATACGGAATTGATGTAGATGATATTTTCAATGTTGCAGATATGCTGCCAGCGCATTTCAAAGCTTTATATTCATTAAAAATTACAAAATCCAATATACCATTAGAACATAATCCATTGCACATTGGATATTTAAAATTGAAAAAAATAAAATAAAAATTCCCTTGGCGTACATGCCTGTTTCTCGCCACTTTATCAAACATTACATTTATTTTAAGACCTCTTTGTGAACTACAGCAGTATATAAGTTGTAACTTTAGTGTATTAATGTTACTAAAAATTAAAACAATATGGAAAAGAGAATAGCTATTTTAGCTACAAATGGATTTGAAGAAGTTGAATTAAGTTCGCCAAAAGAATATCTAGAGCAGCAAGGATGGAAAGCAGAAATTATTAGTCCAGAAAACGGAACTATAAAAGCATGGGCTAAAACAGATTGGGGGAAAGATTATAAAGTGGACCAACTTGTAAACAATGTAAAGGCCAGTGATTACGATGCATTAGTCATTCCAGGTGGTGTAATAAATCCAGATAAATTGAGAACAAATGAAGCGTCTTTGCATTTTATAAAAGACTTTTTCAAAGAAGGAAAACCAGTAGCTGCAATTTGCCATGGGCCTCAAATTTTGATAAGCGCCAATCTAGTTCAAGGAAGAAAAATGACTTCTTATCCCTCTATAAAGATTGACTTAATCAACGCAGGCGCAGAGTGGCATGACAAAGAAGTAATTGTAGACAGAGGACTTATTACGAGCCGAAATCCTGATGATTTACCAGCGTTTAATAAAAAATTAGTAGAACAAATTAAAGAAGGAAAGCAACAGCAAGTTGAATAAATTTTTCAGTCCTTAAACAAAAAAATGCGGAAAGTTATTTCCGCATTTTTTATAATCTTATAATCGATATTAATTTTTTTAAAAAATCCCGTCCGAAATCGGGTTAAGCAATTCACACACTTTTTGCGGTGCAAAAAGCAGTTCTCTGCTTACATATTTCTTCTATACTGCCCGCCTACCTCAAACAATGCAGAAGTAATTTGGCCCAAAGAACAAACCTTAGTTGCTTCCATTAAATGTTCGAATAAATTTTCGTTTTTGATGGCCGCATCCTGAAGCGTATTTAAATGCTCTTTCACTAAATCCTTATTGGACTGGTGTAAATGCTGCAACATATCTATTTGGTATTGTTTTTCTTCTTCTGTTGCACGAATTACCTCAGCTGGAATCACCGTTGGAGAACCTTTAGAACTCAAGAAAGTATTTACCCCAATAATTGGAAATTCACCTGAATGTTTCAACGTTTCATAATACAAACTTTCTTCCTGTATTTTACTTCTTTGGTACATGGTTTCCATAGCGCCCAGAACGCCACCACGTTCGGTAATTCTATCAAATTCCAATAAAACTGCAGCCTCTACCAAATCAGTTAATTCTTCAATAATGAAAGCACCTTGAATTGGATTTTCGTTTTTGGCCAGTCCTAATTCTTTATTGATAATCAACTGGATCGCCATTGCTCGGCGCACTGATTCTTCTGTAGGCGTTGTAATTGCTTCGTCATACGCATTAGTGTGCAATGAATTACAGTTATCATAAATCGCGTATAATGCTTGCAAAGTCGTACGAATATCATTAAAATCTATTTCCTGTGCGTGCAAAGAACGTCCCGACGTTTGAATGTGGTATTTCAACATTTGAGCGCGTTCGTTAGCTCCATATTTATTTTTCATGGCTTTCGCCCAAATTTTACGTGCTACACGACCAATAACGGCATATTCCGGATCTACACCATTCGAAAAGAAGAACGATAAATTAGGTCCAAAATCATTAATACTCATCCCGCGACTTAAATAATATTCAACATAAGTAAAACCATTGGAAAGTGTGAAAGCCAATTGCGTAATCGGATTTGCACCCGCTTCAGCAATGTGATATCCTGAAATAGAAACCGAATAAAAGTTCCTCACATTTTTAGTAATGAAATATTCCTGTACGTCACCCATTAATCGCAACGCAAATTCTGTGGAGAAAATACACGTATTTTGTGCTTGGTCTTCTTTCAAAATATCAGCCTGAACGGTTCCACGAACTTGAGATAACGTTCTTGCTTTAATTTCATTGTATACTTCTAAAGGTAGAACCTGATCCCCGGTTACGCCTAAAAGCATTAACCCTAATCCGTTGTTTCCCTCCGGCAAATTGCCTTGATAATGGGGTCTTTCTACACCTTTAACCGCATATATTTTGTTGATTTTTGCTTCAACTTCTTTTTCAAGATTATTTTCTTTAATGTAAAACTCACATTGTTGGTCAATCGCCGCATTCATGAAAAAGCCTAATAACATAGGTGCCGGTCCATTAATAGTCATACTCACCGAAGTCATCGCATGAACCAAATCAAAACCAGAATATAATTTTTTGGCATCATCCAAACAACAAATAGAAACTCCGGCATTACCAATTTTTCCATAAATATCAGGACGCACATGTGGATCGTTTCCGTATAAAGTTACGCTGTCAAAAGCTGTTGACAATCGTTTTGCAGGTAATCCCGCACTCACATAATGAAAACGCTTGTTTGTTCGTTCCGGTCCGCCTTCTCCGGCAAACATGCGGGAAGGATCTTCTCCTTCACGTTTAAAAGGATACAATCCAGCGGTAAAAGGAAATTCTCCAGGAACATTTTCCTGCAAACACCAGCGTAAAATATCACCCCAAGCTTTGTACTTTGGCAATGCAATTTTCGGGATTTGAGAATGTGAAAGCGACTCTGTATGTGTGGCCATTTTTATTTCCCTGTCACGAACTTTAAACGTATAAATAGGATTCTTATACTTGTTTACTTTTTCGTCCCAAGTCAAAATGATTTCCCAATTATATGGATCCAAATCCATTTTGACTTTTTCGAATTGATTCAGTAAAAGGTTCAAAAATATTTTGTCCTCACCGGCACCTGATTTTTCAAATTCTAAAGCTGTTGGCAAAACGGAATCGTCATTAATTCCTGTTTTGTTTATTTCAGGTATTTTTTTGGCTACTGTTTCAATAGTTTTGTAAATCCCATATAATTTCTGGGCAACTTGTTCCTGACTAACTGCCGTATCATCATATTTACGATTACTTTCAGCAATTTCAGATAAATAACGTGTTCTGTGTGGTGGAATAACGAAAATCTTCTCGCTCATTTCACGACTGATTTGGAACGTAGATTTCAAATCAGAATTCGTTTTTTCGTGAACTTTATCCATAATTGCTTTATAAAGCGTATTCATTCCTGGGTCGTTAAACTGCGAAGCAATGGTTCCAAAAACTGGAAGTGAATCTAATTTAGCATCCCACAAATTATGGTTGCGTTGGTATTGTTTTTTCACATCTCGCAATGCATCCAGAGAACCACGCTTGTCAAATTTATTAATTGCTACCAAGTCAGCAAAATCAAGCATATCGATTTTTTCTAATTGGGTTGCAGCACCAAATTCAGGCGTCATTACATATAAAGAAACATCTGAGTGATCCATGATTTCTGTGTCGGATTGACCAATCCCAGAAGTTTCTAGGATTATGATATCATATTTTGCGGCTTTAATCACTTGAATTGCATCAGCAACATATTTAGACAAAGCTAAATTTGATTGTCTTGTAGCCAAAGAACGCATGTAAACACGTGGACTGTTGATGGCGTTCATTCTGATTCTATCGCCTAATAGTGCTCCTCCCGTTTTCCGTTTAGAAGGATCAACAGATATTAATCCGATAGTTTTTTCGGGAAAATCGATAAGAAAACGACGTACTAATTCATCTACTAAAGATGATTTTCCAGATCCGCCAGTTCCTGTGATCCCAAGAACAGGTGTTTTACAATCCAGATTCTTTTTTTGGATGGCTTCCAAAGTTTTAGCTGCAACATCAGGAAAATTTTCTGCTGATGAAATAATTCGGGCAATTGCTTTTGGATTTTTTTCTTCCAAATGATTCATTTCATCAGTTAATTTATCACCAACAGGATAATCCGATTGTTGCACTAAATCGTTAATCATTCCCTGCAATCCCATGGCACGTCCATCATCTGGAGCGTAAATTCTGGTGATTCCGTAGGCCTGTAATTCGGCAATTTCTGGTGGCAAAATTACGCCACCTCCACCACCAAATATCTTGATTTGTCCTGCTCCTTTTTCCTGAAGCAAGTCGTACATATATTTGAAATATTCATTATGTCCGCCTTGATAGGAAGTTATCGCAATCGCATTTGCATCTTCCTGAATCGCTGTATTAACTACTTCTTCCACACTGCGGTCGTGACCTAAATGGATTACCTCAACACCTGTAGACTGAATAATCCTACGCATGATATTGATTGCCGCATCGTGACCGTCAAAAAGAGCTGCAGCGGTTACAATTCTTACTTTATTGTTAGGGATATATGGTTTTTGTTGTTCCATTTTATGAATATGATAATTTAAGTCTGCAATTTACAATTTTATTTTAAAAATTGTCTGATCTTCTTGCGGGTAGTTAATAATTTAGGCAAAATTTTGTTATTTAGCACCAATAAGCGCACGTATACAACCAATCATAAGGATTGGAGAATTGGTATTTGCAACAGCATCTCTCTCTTTTACGACAAGTATACACTACAAAGCTGGATAACTACTAAATATTATAACCAAAGTTTATGCTCATTAAGAATTGTTGGCTTTGTTTTTGAATAAATAGTATTTTTACAAATGTCAGAAGGCAAATTAATTAATAAAAAATTTATAATGAAGAAAATTTTAGTTTTAGCAGTAGCCATTTCACTTTCTAGTTGTGCCGAAATGCAACAAGTCATGAACCAATTTCCGCAAACACAAGGTATTGGTGGCATTGATATTTCAGGAGGATTGAAAGAAGCGTTGAATAATGGTATTTCTAAACAAGTGACTAAGTTGACTACAACAGATGGCTTTTACAGAAATGAAGCCGTGAAAATTTTATTACCAGAAAAATTGAGAAAAGTAGACGCTGGTTTGAGAAGAATTGGATTGAGCTCTTTGGCAGATGAAGGTTTGAAAGTATTGAATCGTGCCGCTGAAGACGCGGTAAAAGAAGCAACACCAATATTTGTTGACGCCGTAAGAAACATGACATTTATGGATGCTAAAACAATTTTGATGGGTAATGAAAATTCGGCTACAACTTATTTACAAAATAGCACTTCGACCGCTTTGTACGGAAAATTTAATCCTGTGATTAAAAATTCCTTTGCTAAAGTAGGTGCAGATAAAGTTTGGGCCAATATTATTACTAAATACAACAGCATTCCTTTAGTGAATAAAGTAAATCCTGACTTGACGGATTATGTTTCCAATCAAGCGTTGAATGGTGTTTTTAAAATGGTTGCTGTTGAGGAGAAAAATATCCGAACGAATTTAAGTTCCAGAACTTCTGTTTTATTGCAAAAAGTTTTTGCATTGCAGGATAACAAATAAATTGAAATTGGGTTATTTTTTTTTAAACATAAAACATCCCAAAAAAATAGCTTTTTTACAAGTCCAAAAACATTTAGTTTTGAAAAACACTGGTCCAATTTATAAACAAAACTGAACACAAAACGCTAATGCAGAAAATTATAATCCTAATACATTGCGAAGATCAAAAAGCAATTATCGCTTCCGTTACCAATTACATTTCCGCTATTGATGGTAATATTATCTATTTAGACCAACATGTTGATGCCGATGAAAATGTGTTTTTCATGCGTTTAGAATGCGAATTCAGTGCCAAAAACTGGAATATTGAAGCGATCAAAACTGATTTTCAAGCAAAATTAGCTGCTCCTTTCAACATGTCGTGGGAAATGTACACCAAAGATGAAAAACCAAAAATGGCTTTATTTGTTTCTAAATACGATCATTGTTTGTATGATATTTTAGGTCGGTACAGCGCAGGCGAATTACCTCTTGAAATTCCTTTGATAATAAGTAATCATCAGGATTTGAAAGCAGTGGCGGAACGGTTTTCTATTCCGTTTCACTACGTTCCTTTCAATAGGGATATAAAAGCTGAAGCGGAGCAAAAACAGTTGGATTTACTGAAAAAGTATGCTGTTGACTTTATTGTTTTGGCCCGCTACATGCAAATTATCACACCCAATTTGATTGCACAATACAAAAATCAAATCATCAATATTCATCATTCCTTCCTTCCGGCATTTCCTGGCGCAAAACCCTATCATTCCGCTTTTAAACGCGGTGTAAAAATCATTGGCGCTACCAGTCATTACGTAACGGAAGAATTGGATGAAGGTCCAATTATCGACCAAGATATTACCCGAGTTTCGCACAGCCATTCCATTGAAGATTTTATTATTAAAGGACGCGATCTGGAACGCATGGTTTTGGCACGAGCCATAAAACTCCACGCCGAACGAAAAATAATGGTGTATGACAATAAAACAGTGGTGTTTTTATAAAAATAATCAACTAGTCAAACTATTTTTTCTTTAATGTATAGTACAAAAACAAAGGAAATAACAAACAAAAAATAAAATCCATTTTTACAGAATTAAGAGCTAAAATCTTAACGTATGTGCAACAAAGTAATAACAAAATCTTAACAGCTATTCGCCTCTTTGTGGGTGATCTTTGTAGAGTAATAAACTGGTTATTTATTATTTTGGTTTTGGTTAGTTAAAGAATCGCCTGCATGATAAATGCAGGCTTTTTTTATTTAGCTGTATTTATAAAAGAAAGAACCGCATCGTTAAAAGCAGTAGGTTGCTCAACATTAACAACGTGTCCACAATTTTGAATAATAAATAATGTAGACGATTTATAATGATTTTCAACCACTTTCTTTACGGAAGGTAAAAACATATAATCCTCTTCACCCATTACGTAAAGCGTAGGAATATTCAATTCTACCTGACGAAACCATTTTAGCACTGGATTAATTTCAGCTGTGAGTTTAAACCATTTGATAAATTCTTTTTGGTATAATTTCTTGGCTTCGTTTATAAAAAGAATTCGTGATTGTTTGTGACTTTTCTTTGGCATTATAACAAAGGCAAAAAACTGATATAAAACTAAATAAGGCAATACATATTTAAACATATTTCCCAAACGCATCAATACTTGAGAGCGGAAATTCATTTTCAAAATTGCACCACCTAGAATCATACTTTGCACTCTTTCCGGATACATTTCAGCCAATTGCCTGATGAGGATTGTCCCTAACGAAATACCTACAAAATGTGATCTGTTAATTTTCAAATAATCTAAAACCTCCAGAATATCATTGGCTAAAGCCGAAAAAGTATATTTTTGTTTGAAGGCTGTTTTTAAAGTAGTTTTTGATTCGCCGTGACCCCGTAAATCCAATAGCAATACATTGTATTGTTTTTTGAAATCCCGAATTTGTTTGAACCAAATAGACGAACTTCCACCAGCACCGTGAACAAAAGTTACCCATTGGTCGCTGTTTTTATTTTCGTAAATGGTATAATTGATCACTTCTTTTTTTTGTAAAAATAGAACATTAATTTCAAATCCCAATCTTCACAAATAATAATGCTT
This sequence comes from Flavobacterium sp. W20_MBD1_R3, assembly GCF_052119725.1. Lineage (NCBI taxonomy): Bacteria > Pseudomonadati > Bacteroidota > Flavobacteriia > Flavobacteriales > Flavobacteriaceae > Flavobacterium > Flavobacterium sp. W20_MBD1_R3. The sequence goes on along the minus strand of NZ_JBGQOR010000006.1, from coordinate 168,904 downwards.
CTTTTAAAATCGTAAAATGTAAAATTAGTACCAGAAAAAAGATTATTGCACGAGAAAAGAAGCATAGAAAGGCTTCAAATAGCTTACTGTAAACTCTCAGAGCTAAATTTCCACATCGAAGATTCTTCCATTAAATCGCTTTTGTAAACAATAAATTTGATTTTAGAGACAGGCAAGTTATAATTGTTGATGCATGTTTTTAAAATAGTCAAATGCTTTAAGCAATCGGCTACCATACCAAGAAAACATTTCACCGTCTACAAAAACCGTTTTTGCATGGTGTGTAAAACGACCAATCTCAAAGGCATCTTCCTCTTTGAAAGGATAGGGTTCTGATGAAAGAAAAACCAAATCCGGATCTCCTTCCAAACGCATTTTTTTGAGTTCAATTTCCGGGTAACGTCCAGAAGCCTCGGCATTGCCTGCATATATGTTTTGAAAATGGTTTAGTTTCAGTAATTCATTGATAAAATTATTAGAACCGGCAACCATAAAAGGATTTTTCCAAATAAAATAGGCTACTTTTTGCTGTGGTTTATCTTTTATAAAGTTTTTAAAATCGCTTAGGGCAAAAGCCAATTTATCGTTCCATTTCTGGGCTTCGGTTCTGCAATTGAAGAGCTGACCAAAGTCGGTTATCATTTGGAAATTATCTTCTATCGTTATGATGTTGGTTACCCAAACCGGACAAATCTCACTTAATTTCGCAACAATTTCAGCTGTATTTTCTTCTTTATTACAAATGATAATATCCGGTTGCAACAACCTGATTTTCTCGAAATGTACTTTCTTAGTTCCTCCAACAATTTTCTTTGTTGATTTAAGATGATACGGATGGACACAGAATTTTGTAATCCCTATAATTCGCTCTTCAAGACCTAAGTCATAAAGTAATTCGGTTTGAGACGGAACTAATGAAATAATACGTTTTGGCGACGTTTCAAATAAATGAGTTGTTCCTATTTGATCTATTAAAGTTTTCTGTTTCAAGTTTAAAGTTTAAAGTGTTAAAGCATCAATTGACCGCTTTGTTACCATTAAGAAAAGTTAAGGTTTTAAATACTGTAAATCGTTAAATTCTGCTCAAAATAAAATTTAAAACATATAAGCCATATAAGTTGCGAAATCTTCAAATCGGTTATCTTATAGGTCCTTATGTTTCTTACATGGTTACCCAATATTATGCTTTTTACATTAAGAAAAATTGAGACTTAAAACAGTTTAACAGAAAATTTTCCGATTAAAATCTTACCGCAAGGATAATTAAACTTACTTTCTTAATGGTTTAAAATGAAGTAGGATTGAATTCGAAATATTATATACAACCTAAAATATTTAAACCTTAAACTTTAAAGTCATAATCTCTTCCATTTCCTGTTGCATTTTCAATGCTTCTTCTCTAGCTTTTTCAGCAAAATCAGTTCCGTTTGAAGCATAAATAATCGCTCTGGAAGAATTAATCAGCAATCCTACGTTGGCATTCATGCCGTACTTGCAAACTTCAGCCAGGCTTCCGCCTTGGGCGCCAACTCCGGGAACAAGCAAGAAACTGTCAGGAACAATTTTGCGAATTTCAGTGAAATATTCCGCTTTTGTCGCACCAACAACATACATCAGATTATCGCTGTTTTTCCAAGTTTTAGACGTTTCCAAAACCTGTTTGTACAATTCTTTTCCGTTTGTGTTTAAAGTTTGGAAATCAAAAGCACCCTCATTCGAAGTCAAAGCTAACATAATCGTATGTTTATTTTCGAAAGCTAAAAAGGGTTCCACCGAATCTTTCCCCATATAAGGAGCTACGGTAATACTGTCAAAATTCAAATCTTCGAAAAAAGCTTTGGCATACATGGCAGAGGTATTGCCAATATCACCCCGTTTTGCATCTGCAATTGTAAAAATTTCAGGATGATTTTCATTGATGTAATTAATCGTTTTTTGCAATGACATCCAACCTTTTATGCCATAAGCTTCATAAAAAGCAGTATTGGGTTTATAGGCAACGGCCAAATCATGAGTTGCATCGATTATTGCTTTATTGAATTCGAAAATAGGATCTTCCAATTCTAGTAGATGCTGTGGAACTTTAGTCAAATCGACATCGAGTCCTACTGCCAGGAATGATTTCTTGCTTCTGATTTGGTCAATAAGTTGTTGTGTAGTCATTGTTTAGGTGATGGGTGTTGGGTGTTGGGTTTTAGGTGTTGGATTCATACTTTGGAATCAACATACTTTTTTAAGGATTGAATTCTTTTTTGAATTATGTTAAGCTCGGAAATAATTTCTAAGTGTAAAACTACATCCACAAAACCTATCTCTTTAGCTATTTCAATTTGAGTCTCTAATTCAAAGGCCGAACCTAAACTTATCTAGAAAAATCCTTTTTGAGAAGTTCTGGAACAACCTTCCGCTATGTTCGAAGGAATTGAAACTGCACATCTATTAATTTGAGAAACCAGTCCAAATTTTTCTTCTTTGGGAAACGAACCAGTAACAATATATATTTTTTTAACAAGTAAAACAGAACTTTGCCAAACTTCTAGACCCCTAAAGTTTCTCATTATATTTTAGTTTTACAAAAACCTATAACCTACTAAGAACTAGAACCCAGCACCCAAAACCTATTTAGAAAACCTCGCTGGCTTCTTTCAGTTTTTCCATGTTGTTGACCAATTGAAGCTCATCAATCAATTTTTGAATTTTACCATTCATTACGCCGTCCATATCAAAAACATCCATTCCTACCCTATGATCAGTAACACGACCTTGAGCATAATTATAGGTACGGATTTTTGCGGAACGGTCACCAGAACTTACTTGTGAGGTACGTTTTGTTGCATCTTCGGCTTGCTTTTTAGCTAATTCTTGTTCGTACAAACGGGAACGCAAAACACCAAAAGCTTTGTCTTTATTTTTGTGCTGCGATTTCTGATCCTGACATTGCGCCACCAATCCGGTAGGAATGTGGGTCAAACGAACCGCTGATTTAGTTGTATTTACGGATTGTCCACCAGGTCCAGAAGAACAGAAAAAATCCACACGCACATCATTCATATCAATTTGTACGTCAAATTCCTCCGCTTCCGGAAGCACCATAACTGTCGCTGCCGATGTGTGAACACGTCCTTGCGTTTCCGTTTGTGGTACCCGTTGCACGCGGTGTACACCCGCTTCAAACTTCAAAGTTCCGTAAACATCTTCGCCCGTAACTTCAAAAATCACCTCTTTGAAACCACCCGAAGTACCTTCATTCATATCCACCACAGAAGTTCTCCAACCTCTATTTTCACAATATTTCGTGTACATACGGAACAAATCTCCCGCAAAAATACTCGCTTCATCCCCACCCGTTCCGGCACGAATCTCGACCATCACGTTCTTGGCATCTTCCTCGTCTTTCGGAATCAACATAAACTTGATTTCATCCTCTAGTTCCGGCAATCTTCCCTTGGCTTCGTCGAGTTGCATTTTGGCCATTTCGGTCATATCAGCATCACTGTTATCGGCAATTATTTCGTTTGCTTCATCGATATTCGCCATCAAAATAACGTATTCATCGCGCTTTTCAGCCAAAGCTTTTAAACTTTTATACTCTTGATTCAATTGCACATAACGTTTCTGATCCGAGATCACATCCGGCTGAATAATCAAATCCGAAATCTCATCGAAACGTTGTTTTACTATTTGAAGTCTATCTAACATTTTCTTAGTCCTTTATTTAGACTGCAAAATTACGAAAAAAGTATTCAGTTTGCAAGGTTCGTTTTTTGCTATTTCAGTAGCTACTTGTCATTCCGAGGAACGAGGAATCTCATAACGAGTAACCAATGTGATTCCTCGTTCCTCGGAATGACAAAATACGATGATCTCGAGGACAGCGAACTACACAGTAATCTCCGCAAGTGGCTCGACAATCCATGGTAAAATAGTCATTATTTATTAACTGGTAATTTTTTTAGGAGCTATTTCCTGCTATTCGCTATATCTTTTTAGGCAGATCATTTACGGTAAAACAAGACATTTTAGTTTGCCTAAAAAGGATGCCGCTTCTATCAGGGCTAGGACATTTATGTTAAAATAATTGCGTTTACGGTTTTCCGTAAAGCTATTGAAAAAAAAGGAGTTAGTTTTAAAAAATTATTTTTAATTAGTTTTTCGGTGTTAATTTATATATTTGGGAAACTAAGTTAAATTAAGAAACAAAACATAGTGTATTTTATAATTACCATTATTTACGAGAAAAAACAATAAATGACAATAAAATATAATCCGGAAATAAATGCTGGGGTTCATGCTAATATTGGAATGGATTTTCAGAAAAATTGTACCATTTACCTATTTCTTGAAAAATATAATTCTTTAAAAAACCAAAGATACTTTATAGTTCTCGAGCATCTGGAGGATATTATCTTTGGATTTTTAGAAAATAATATTACGCTTTCGAAAATCGAGACTTACCAAGCAAAAAAGTCATCAACAAAATGGACAAGTGGAACTATTCTAGAAATCATAAAAAAAATAGCAGAAACGAGTCAATCTATTTTAGATGATCCGCATCCAAAAAATTCAACATTCAATCAGAAAAATTATTTTGCCACAAATAATACAATCGAATTAAAATCTACAATTAAAAAACAGGATTACATATGCACGATTAATGAGTCTACAGTAAATTATGGCTATAAAAATCTTAACCAAAATATAAAAGATAAGCTCTTAAAAGGAAATAAAAAAATAATTTTCAGTAAGGAGAATCAGGCAAATTTTGAAACATTAAATTTTAGATTTATTGATTTAGGTAGAACCACTCAATCGCAATTAGACCTATTAAATGGAATGTTTATTTCTGTTTTCGGAAATAGTATTTCTGACCATAAAGCCGCATTACATACATTTTATTACGCACTAAAAACAATTGAAAGCAATCTAAACCAAGGGAACGTTGCTAAATTAAGTGATAATAAAAAGAGAATAGAATCAAATGAAATTGAAAAAATATTAAATATACTCACGACCAAAAAATTAGCTTATGATTTCTGGAGAGATAAGGGAGAAGAAATACGACAAAAATTAAATATTAATATACTTGATGCATCCACTTTTGAACTTCATTATCTTAATAGCTTCGATAAGTTTAAGGATATTAATGAAAGTGAGCATCAAAAAATTTACAATTTTGTAGAAAGTAACAAGCAAATATTTAGAAATCACACTTTAGATAAAGATTGTATGAGTGCCTTTATAAATGCATTTAACAAAGAGAAATCATCTACACTTTTAAATTTACAACTCAAGGCAACAATTGTAGCAGCTTATATTGAAATTAAAAACACCTTATGAATATAAAATTACAGATAGATAGTGTTTTAATACACAGCGAAGTAAACAATAAATTCTTCCATACTAAATTTAAGGATAAATTAAATGTGATTTATGGTAAAAACACATCTGGAAAAAGTACTTTAATTCAGTTAATTTTATTTGCATTTGGCATAAATGATAACAAAATAAAATTAGCAGAAATTCTATCAGAACAAATTTTTATAAGACTAGACTGTTCTATCAAAAAAAATGGAGAAACAGAAAAGTATGTTTTTGTTCGACAAGATGAAACTCTTTTAATTAGAGACTCAAACAAAAAGGTGCTCCGGTTCAACGGTATTAGCGCCGATCAGTCAGCTGAACATATAAAACTTAAAAAATACTTCAATGAATTGTTTGAATTTAATCTTCAATTAGAATCAAATGCAGGAATTACTGAAGCACCAATTGAAACTATTTTTCTACCATATTATGTTTCTCAAGAAGTTGGTTGGGTTTACCTTAGAAAATCTTTCAATAATTTAACTTATTATAAGAACTTCAAAGAAGATTTCTTAGATTATTACTTAGGAATTGAAAATGTTTTTGACAGAGAAGAAAAAAGAAGAATTGAAAAAGAAGTAAGTAGGTTACAACAACAAATAAAATTTTACACTGATGTTGAAAAAGATAATCAAGATTTAAAATTAGCCAAAGTTATTGATGAAACGTTAGAAGGAAAAGCCAATATTCTTATAGCTGATATTTCAACTAGAAAAGACAAATTACTTGAATTAGAAAACACTTATGTAAATAATTCTAATCAGCTAACTTTTTATAATCAACGTTTAGCTGTCGTTTCCAAAGTGAGCAGAAATCATAATAAACAAGAGCCTGGAAAAGATAATTGCCCAACTTGTACTCAAGTATTACCTTCACAAATTGAAGATGTGTATTCATTTTTTCAGGAAGAAAATGATACTATTTCACTAAAAAAAGAATTAGGTGAAAAAATAAAAAAAATGCAATCTACTCTTAATTCATTAAATAAAAGAATCGAAGAAAATCGAATTGAAATAGGAACGACATTTAAGACATTCAACAAATACTCTGAAAACAATATTACACTTAAAAACTACATTGAAAACAGAGCAAATATTCAAATTTTTGAAAATTTAACTAAACAAATAGGTCAATTGACTATTGATCTAAACTTTGAAAAAGGAGAGTTAAAAAAATACAAAACAGATGATGATATAAATTTAGAAAGAGAAAAAAAGAGTCAAATTTTTAAAAATAAATATTTCACCTATAATATTGAATTAGGTCTACCTGTACTTAAAGATGAAAGGTTCTATAAACTTTATGAATTATCTACATTCCCATTTCAGGGAGTAGAACTCCATAAAGCAGTTCTAAGTTATCATTTTGCTTTCAACAATCTTCTGACTCAAACAAATGATATACATAGGCTACCATTTATCCTTGACAGTGTTTTTAAAGAAGATATTGATGGTGGTAATAGAATAAAAATTTTGGAATTTATAACTAAAAATTTTCCAACCGATACACAAACAATTTTATCAATAGCTGATGATAAAAATATCGATTCTAAAATCGAAGAATATAAAAGAGATATATTTAAAGATAAAGCGTACCTGATTTGTGTAGGAAATGGTGAAAATGAAAAAGCATTATTGAAACAGAATGATGATTCTCAAAAAGAACTAATCGAGGACACTTTTGAGATAATTGATAACATTTAATCATGATTGCTATGCGAAGTATAAATAAGTTGTAACAACAAAATATAATTATGATTGCTCCGCTAAGTCGCCCGTGGCGCAAGCGTCCCGCTCGTGAACACAAACAAAAGCAAATACATTTTAAATTGTAATTGGCACGAGCGGGACGCTCGCGCTAGCCTTTGGGTAACAAGCTAAAAGAAAACCACGAAGAATGAAATTCGACAGAAAAGATAAAATAGAAATTTTTGAAAATGCAATTAGTTGGATTGTAGTATTTGCACTGTTTGTTTATGGTGGAGGTAAAATATTCCAATTTGATGGAGCTTCTGAAATTAACAAAACTGTTTCAGACTTGACCGGAATGGAATTGATGTGGGCTTTTTATGGTTACTCTAAATCATATGCATTAACTTTAGGACTTTTTGAAATAATTGGAGGAACATTAATTTTGATAAAAAGAACTAGAATTATTGGTTGTTTGTTTACATCTACTATACTTGTAAATGTGATTTTACAAGACATATATTTCGAAGTGCATCTTGGAGCTTTAAAAGCAGCTATTCTATACCAAGTGTTACTTCTAATAATTTTGTGGTTAAATAAAGATAAAGTTATTCAAAGCATAAAAGCTTTAATCAATTTCAATACATTTCAACAACCAAAAAAAAAATTTAGAATCAAATTAGCTATTGCTTTTATTTGTTTTGTACTATTGAGAATAACAGAATACTATATAACAATTAAATTGTAAAGCCAATTGCCAAAAGCTACTACAACGGATTTGGGCATTTGGCTTAATGGAAAAATGGTTTTATATCTGGGATGATTTGCTTCGCTTGTTCGCTATCCCTCTGGTGGCAAATCCAAAAACAAGGCTTACTTTAGTCTCAAATTGCTTGTTTAGCGAGAACGTCAGGCTAAAAAATCCTAATGTATGAATCAACTAAGTAGACAATCATAATCAGCTTTTATGGACGAGAAAATGTTTTTTAAGATCCGTATATATTTCACAGGAATTGTAACAATTGCTATATGGACACTTTTAGCCTGGAATTATTATCATGGAGGTGTACCAAGTCACCATATTTTGAACGATAAAGACTTACCGGAAATCTCTAATTGGTGGGGTGGACTGCTACTTCCTTTTTTAACTTGGTTTCTTTTGTACCGAATCCAAAAGAGAATTGTTCGTCATAACAATGGAAGGTCTGAAACGTCAAATTATCAAAAACATACACTTTACAGATTCACTGGTTCTTTATTATTCGGGGTGCTGCTATCTGTCTTTTTTACTTTTGGCTATTCGGATTTATCGGGTTACATGATATTGGGACTATTGCCATTAGCCCTGTACTTTCCAATTTTTCGGGCAGAATGTCTTTTAGGTTTCGTTATTGGCATGACATTTACATTTGGTGCTGTTCTTCCAACTGGTATCGGATCCATATTAACATTAGTGAGTGCAATACTATATATATTGGTCCGACCTGGAATATTATATATTGCATCAAAGTTTGTGCAAATAGCATCGTCAAATAAATAAAGAACAACAATTAAAAGCCCGAACCGCTCACAGCAAGTTTGCGCTATGCGGGCAAAATCGTAAATTTGGGTGTGCGGATTTTCTACGAGCATTTGTCTTGGCAGACAATTCCTTCCCCGAAAATCCTGATCGCTCGAATATCCTCAATCGTTACCTCGACGCAATAGATTTTGAGTTACTTTAGCACAGTAACAAGAATAAAACAATTAAATAACGCATACCTCAATTATTATGAACGAAATTATTTGCCCTAACTGTAAAAAAGCTTTTAAAGTTGATGAAGCTGGCTTTGCTGATATTCTTAAACAAGTGCGAGACCACCAATTTGAGGACGAATTGCAAACTCGTTTAAACCTCGCTGAAAAGGAAAAAGAAGGTGCTGTGAAGCTTGCTGAAGCAAATCTTAAAAATTCATTGCAAACCGAAATTGCGGATAAGGATAAAGAAATAATTCAACTTAAAGCTGATAATGAGAGTAAATCAACTCGACAATTGGCTGAAAAGGAAACTTTGCTTGCAGAAATTAAAGCAAAACTTGAAAATGCAGAAAGCGAAAAGAAACTTTCCGTTTCAGAAGCAATCAAAAAAATAGAAAAAGAGAGAGACGACAAGGATAAAGAAATAATTCAGCTAAAAGCTGATAATGAAAACAAATCAAATCGACAATTGGCTGAAAAAGAAACATTGCTGGCAGAAATTAAAGCAAAACTTGAAAATGCAGAAATTGTAAAAAAACTTTCAATAACAGAAGCAACCCAAAAAATAGAAAAAGAGAGAGATGATTTTGCCTATAATGTAAAACTTAAAGAAGCAGAAAAACAGCTATTAGAAAAATCTTTAAGCGAAAAGTATACAGCAGAACTAAAGGCGAAAGATGATATTATAAAGCATAAAGACGATGAAATAGCACTTCGCAAGGATATGAAACTAAAACTTTCTACTAAAATGTTAGGTGAAACCTTGGAACAACATTGCGAAATAGAATTTAATAAACTTCGTGCAACAGCGTTTCAAAAAGCATATTTTGAGAAAGACAATGACTCAAGATCTGGAAGCAAAGGCGATTATATCTATAAAGAAACTGACGAATTCGGAAACGAAATCATTTCTATTATGTTTGAAATGAAAAATGAAGGTGATGAAACCGCAACAAAAAAGAAAAATGAGGACTTTTTAAAAGAATTAGACAAAGATAGAAATGAAAAAAAATGTGAATATGCAGTTCTCGTTTCACTTTTAGAAATTGAAAACGAATTATACAATGCCGGAATTGTTGATGTTTCTCATAGACATGAAAAAACGTATGTAGTAAGACCTCAATTTTTCATTCCAATTATAACACTTTTACGAAATGCTGCTATGAATTCAATGAAAGCAAAAGCAGAACTTGCATTAGTAAAAAGTCAAAATGTTGACATTACGAATTTTGAAGAAAACATTAATACTTTTAAAGAGGGATTTGCGAAAAATTATGAACTGGCAAGCAGGAAATTTAAACTAGCTATTGATGAAATAGATAAAACAATTGACCATCTTCAAAAAACAAAAGAGGCACTTTTATCTTCTGAAAACAATCTTCGACTTGCAAACAATAAAGCTGACGATTTGACAATTAAGAAATTGACAAGAGGAAATCCAACAATGACTGCAAAATTTGAAGACTTAAATAGTAAAGTGAAATAATTCTTGATCTCATGGATATCCAAAATTGTTAGTGCAGTTTTGCAAACTGTGCTTAAAACAAGTAGCAAATAAAATAATAGCCAAACTGGATGAGATTGCTCTGCGAAGTCTCCCGACTTCGCAGTATAAACTAAGTAAGCAAAACAATAAATCACCTTAAATACATTATGGTCAAACCAAAAACGTTATGCGCAATAGGACTCGTTTTTTTCGTTACAAGTTATGTATTCTTTGCTCTTATTTCATTGAACACTCAAAAATATATTGATCTGGCGCATTGGTTTAATTTAATTGGAGCTGTGTTACTATTTTCTTTTAATAATGTATTTCCCAAGAACAAGATTAACACCGTAGCTTCTATAATTACAACTCTAGGAATTATTGCTCATATCGGACTTTGCACAATTGATTTTATTATGTGAAGTTTTGGTAATGATGCTATTGGCAGCGAAAAATTAAGAGAACAAATAAGTAATACACCATTAATCTTATACCCATTTATTATTGTTGGCCCATCTTTACTTTTTATAGGTTTGGCTGCTCATGCGCTAAACTTCATCAAAACAAATCCAGTAAGTGCTCTTATGGTAGTAATAGGCGGTCCTTTTGTTGGACTTTCCTACTTCATTTGGAATAATGGTCTTCTAATGTTAATCAGCTGTATGGTATTTGCTTCCGGATTAGCTTTACTTCTATTTCGAGAAGATGTAAAAAGATGGCAATAATAAAAGGGACAAACTATTTTCTAAGTGGGATAAATTTAAATTTTGAGCACAATCATAGCGTTTGCAACGCGATAACTTTACCAGCTCTACGAAGTATGAATAAGTCGTATCAACCCCAGTTTCGATTTTTTACCTATGCTAGAGTTTTCAACTGCATATGAAATTTGGAAAGCGCGGAACAATTTTCCAAATGGACTCCTTACACAATTTTACACGCATAATTCAAAAAATGGGATTGTGAATTCATTACTATTTAAAGGAATTATATATAGGGACTTCAAAATTTCATATTACAATTATGTCACTCACAAGCTATAAAAAAAAAGTTTAAAACTTAGGGTAATTAGACTAACTAGGTAACATTAAATCCTGCTTGAATAATCACAAAGAAAATGCCTCTGCTATTTTGGGTTAGTTAATTAAAGTACCTGCAGATAAAACTTCCAAACGCTACTATGGAGAATAACGTTAACAACTTTTTAGTTGTCTCTTACAGATTTTCGCATTAAGTTGCTTTTTACAAAGACTAAACTAATTTTCACTAAATTGCATTAATTAATTTTCCCAAATGACAACCGAGCGCAAAGACCAAGAAAAATTTCAGAAGGATTTAGAGAAGACATCTAAACAAGTTGATGGAGTTAGCGAATACCGTGACATATTGAGTCGCGTTATACATGAAGGTGAAGCTATTTTTAAAATAAAAAACAAGGCACTAGGTCTTAGTGCAATCATTGCGGGACTCGAAATAGGGTTTAGCTACTTCCTTCTATGTTCTCTGCACTATCTTTTAACTGGAAAAGTAGGAGAAAATACAATTTTCAAGCTCTTCAGTCTAGTATATCCCTTAGGTTTTATACTTGTAGTCGTAGGGAAATCGGCTCTTTTTACGGAACAAACTTCTGTATTGACACTACCGGTACTAAACGGACAACGAAAATTCATCGAATTAATACGCATTTGGGGCGTAGTGATACTAGGCAATGTGGTAGGAGGTATTTTATTCACCTTATTTATTGCTTATCTTGGACCTAAATTAGATTTATTTACTCATGAAACCATGATTACTATTGGAGAACACGTAATACACTATGACTCTTGGGTATTATTTTTAAGCGCCATAGTCGCAGGCTGGCTAATGGGTTTATTAAATTGGCTACTGAATAGCACCATTAATTCCCTTACTCGAATTTTATTAATTTTTATGATTACTGGAGTAATTGGCTTTGGAGGATTCCATCATAGTATAGTTGGGAACATAGAGGTTTTCGGTGCTTTATTATATTCTGATAACATTCATTTCTTAGATTATATAAGCTTCCTAGCTTTAGCACTAATTGGTAATATCATCGGCGGTGCAATCGTTGTAGGATTATTTAAATACCGAATATTTGAATCAAATTATTAAATTTAAAGTCACCTTTTATGCGTAAGGTTATAACTCAGTCTTTAATTTCCACAGGGATAATCTCCCCTATCACTAAGATTCCCCAATTGTTAGCGCAGAATTGCATTCTGTGCCCACAACTATAAGCAAATAAAATAAGAGACCAACTAGGATGTGGTTGCTTCGTTCCTCGCAATGACTTAAACGAGTCGCTAGGAAATAAACCAGATCACTCGGATATTCACAAGAGTTACCGTAGTTTTGCAAACAGTGTACGCAACGAGCAGCAAATAATAGGAATAGGCTTTTGTCTTTCCTCGAAATGACTTAATCCAATCTTCCACAAATAAAACAAACTGAAATGAAAAAGATTCTTTTTATATTTTCAATAGTTACATTCTTATCTTCCTGCAAAGAAACGACCAGCAAAAAAACGGCTGAAGTTAAAAATCAGCAAGTTGACAGCACATCAAATCAAGTGATCGAAGTAGCTGCGTTCAAAGGGCAACAGGTTACCGGAGTCACACTTACTGATGCCGGGCGTATTTTTGTAAACTTTCCGAGATGGAGAAAAGGAGTTGATAATTCCGTCGTGGAAATAACAAATACTCCCGTTCAAGAAAGCTATCCGGATGAAAATTGGAATTCTTGGGAGATTGGACAGCCAGTTGTAGCCAATAAATTTGTTGGAGTGCAATCAGTAGTTGCCTTTGAAAACCAATTGTATGTTTTAGACACCAGAAGTCAATTATTTGAAAATGTACTGGATGCGCCTCGTATTTTTGTTTTTGATCTAACAACTGACAAATTAGTTAAAACCTATATTCTAGATAAAAACAGCTACCACGCTGATTCTTATATCAACGATCTTAGAATAGATAAAAAAACTCAAAAAATCTATCTTACTGACTCTGGAAACTCTGGTATTGTCATCCTAGACATTAAATCCGGTCGTTCCAGAAGGGTTTTGGACAACCACAAATCAACAGCTGCTGAACAAGCCTTTTTGACATTTGGAGACAAAAAATGGGAAAATACGATTCATTCTGATGGAATAGCCTTGGACACTGTAAACGACCGACTTTATTTTCATGCCCTTACAGGATACAGCCTCTATTCAATTGCAACAAATATGCTTGACTCTGAAGATGAAAAAAGCATGGGGGAAAGCGTTCGATTTGAGGCAAAAACTGCCGCACCGGACGGAATGCTATTTGACCAAAACGGTAATTTATATTTTGCCGATTTAGAAAACAATAAAATCCAGTATCGAAAACCAGATGGCAGTATTCACACTTTGGTAGAAGGTGACAAGATAAAATGGGCAGATACATTTAGTATTTATGACAACTACTTGTATTTTACAAACTCCAGAATAAATGAAGTTACAGCTGACATTTCAAATTTGACTTTTACTTTAAACAAAATCAAATTAGCCAAATAGTAAAAAAAATTTCTTTGATAAATTCAGGATTTGCAACGTACATAAAGTTTACTGCAATCAAACATTCGTTTTTAGTTTCAATATATGATATAAAATGGGTCCGAAAAATCGGATCCCTTTTATTTTCAAGTGAATAAGTTTCACTATTTTTACAAATGTGCAGCTACAGTTGTGCAAGAATAGAAATGAATGTCAACAGCAAAAAAAGATACAAATCGCTCGGGCATCCATAAATACTGTTGCAGGATTATTTCGATAGTTCGCTGTCGCTCGGTTGAATTCTGTTCCCACAATAAGGAGCAAATGAACAATAGATAAACTGGATGGGATTGCTTCGTTCCTTGCAATGACTTAGGCCTATTGCCCACAAATAAACCCAAAAGCAGCAAAAAAGCACGAACCAATTAAACAAATCAAACTAATGAAATTACTACTGACCACGTTATTTGTATTGTTCAGCCTTACAATATTCTCGCAATCGAATGGGTTCTCTGGTGATTATAATCGTACTTTTAGCACAGCTGGCGATGATCTAATTCAATATAAATTGAACTTGTTGCAAGACGGAACATTCGTATTTCATTCGTATTCCAAAATTAAAAACGGATTTCCGTCTGAAGTAAATAAATACGGAAAAGGAAAATGGACTGAGAAAGACAATGTGATTACTTTCGCTACCAACAAACAAGAAGACTTTGATGAGAAATATACCGTGGATTTCAATGCATCAAAGGCGCGATTTGTTACTAAAAATCCTCGAGATAAAAGCGACCGCATCATCAATACCAAACTTACATTTGTAGAGTCAGAAATTCCCTGGATACAAAGACTGGATCTTTTTAAGATATAGAAACATACTTTAACTTAGGTGATATACAATTCTATTTGCTCCACTTTACGATAAGTTAATCGGATTACAGTAGCAAACGTCTCCGACTTTAATTCCATATCAATAGGTCGCTAGCGAAACAACAAAAAAGCCCCAATCGGGGCTTTTTATATAGAATAAATTCAAGTTTTTATTTACTCAAATACATTTTTCTTCTAGAGTATAATTCGTAGAATTGATCATCTTTTAAATCATCAATAAACAAGATACTTTCTCCTGTTGATTTCATTTCTGGACCTAAAGCCTTGTTCACATTGTGGAATTTGCTGAAAGAAAAAACCGGTTGCTTTATGGCATATCCTTTTAATTGTGGGTTAAAGGTAAAGTCGGTAACTTTATTGTGACCTAACATAACTTTAGTCGCATAATTTACATACGGTTCTCCATACGCTTTTGCAATAAATGGAACTGTGCGAGATGCTCTAGGATTTGCTTCAATGATATAAACAATATCATCTTTTATTGCAAACTGAATGTTGATTAAACCAACTGTTCGTAACCCCAATGCGATTTTCTTAGTATGATCTTTTATTTGTTGCATCACAAATTCACCTAAATTAAACGGAGGCAAAGTTGCATTACTATCGCCAGAGTGCACTCCGCATGGCTCGATGTGTTCCATAATTCCTATGATGTACACATTTTCTCCATCGCAAATTGCATCGGCTTCCGCCTCAATTGCACCATCCAAATAATGGTCTAATAGCAATTTATTTCCTGGAATTGTTTTCAATAAATTCACCACATGTTCTTCCAGTTCTTGTTTGTTGATTACAATTTTCATTCCCTGACCTCCTAACACATAAGAAGGGCGAATCAATAATGGAAAATCTAAAGTATCCGCCAATGCAGAAGCTTCGTCAGCCGTTTCTGCAATTCCAAATTGTGGAAAAGGGATTTGAAGTTCCGTTAACAATTCAGAGAAACGACCTCTGTCTTCGGCTAGATCCAAAGCATCAAAGCTGGTTCCTATAATTTTTATCTCGTATTTTGAGAGTTTTTCGGCTAATTTCAAAGCCGTTTGACCTCCTAATTGTACGATTACCCCTTCTGGTTTTTCATGTTGGATAATATCGTAAATATGTTCCCAAAAAACTGGTTCAAAATATAATTTATCTGCTGTATCAAAATCTGTCGAAACAGTTTCCGGATTACAGTTGATCATAATAGTTTCATACCCACATTCTTTGGCGGCAAGCACTCCATGAACGCAAGAATAATCAAATTCAATTCCTTGTCCAATTCTATTTGGGCCTGACCCAAGAACGATTATTTTCTTTTTATCGGTAACAATACTTTCGTTATCTACATAACGTGTTCCGTCTGCTTTTTCTATTTCGGCTTCAAAAGTCGAGTAATAATATGGCGTTTTTGCTTTAAACTCTGCTGCACAAGTATCTACTAATTTGAATACACGATTAATATTCATAGTAGTTCGCAACGTATGAACTTGACTTTCTAAGCAACGCATCATGTGCGCAATTTGTCTGTCGGCAAAACCCTTTTGTTTTGCTTCTAATAACAATTCTCTTGGCAAAGAATCTACTTTATAACTTGAAATTTCTTTTTCTAACGTGTACAGTTCTTCGTATTGTTTCAAGAACCACATATCGATTTTGGTAATTTCATGAATGCGACTCAACGGAATTCCCAAAGCGATCGCATCATAAATAACAAAAACACGATCCCAACTCGCAAAGGTCAGTTTCTCAATAATTTGTTCGTAGTTTGTGTATCCTTTTCCGTCAGCTCCTAAACCATTTCTTTTGATTTCCAATGATTGAGTCGCTTTGTGCAACGCTTCTTGGAACGAACGTCCAATTCCCATTACTTCACCAACGGATTTCATTTGAAGTCCCAAAGTTCTATCAGCACCTTCGAATTTATCAAAGTTCCAACGCGGAATTTTCACAATCACATAATCCAAAGTAGGTTCGAACAAAGCCGAAGTCGATTTGGTAATTTGGTTTTGCAATTCATCTAAGTTGTACCCCAAAGCTAATTTAGAAGCAATTTTTGCAATAGGATAGCCGGTTGCTTTAGATGCCAAAGCAGAGGAACGAGACACACGAGGATTAATTTCAATAGCTACGATATCTTCTTTTTCGTCTGGCGAAACGGCAAACTGCACGTTACAACCTCCAGCAAAATTCCCTATACTTCTCATCATCAAGATCGCATAATCACGCATTCTTTGAAAAGTAGTATCCGATAACGTCATTGCCGGCGCCACTGTGATGGAATCTCCGGTGTGAATTCCCATTGGATCCATGTTTTCAATCGAACAGATAATCACAACATTATCATTTTTATCTCTCAATAATTCCAATTCATATTCTTTCCAGCCCATTAAAGCTTTATCAATTAAAACTTCGTGAATGGGTGAAGCTTCTAAACCTCTGGTTAAAAGTTCGTTGAAATCCTCTTTTTTATAAACAATAGCAGCTCCGGTTCCCCCTAAAGTAAACGAAGGACGAATTACCAACGGAAAACCAAATTCCTGAGCAATTTCTTTTCCTCTAAGATAAGATGTACATATTTCTGCCGGAGCAGAGGGTACGCCAATTTTTTTAAGCAATTGTTTGAACTGCTCTCTGTCTTCGGTAATATTAATCGCGTTTACATCAACCCCAATTAATCTTACCCCAAAATCAGCCCAAATTCCTTTTTCATCAGCTTCCAAACACAGATTCAAGGCAGTTTGTCCTCCCATTGTAGGCAAAACAGCATCAATTTGCGGATGTGCTTTTAGGATTTCAATGATTGATTTGGTCGTTAATGGCTTCAAATAAACATGATCGGCCATGCTTGGGTCGGTCATAATAGTAGCAGGATTCGAATTTATTAATATAACTTCAATTCCTTCTTCACGAATAGAACGGGCAGATTGCGATCCCGCATAATCAAATTCGCACGCTTGACCAATAACAATTGGACCTGAACCTATTATTAAAACTGATTTTATGGATGTATCTTTTGGCATGATAGTGTGATTGTAGTTAGTTTTTTTGGGTTTAAAGTTTAAGATTTAAGTCAGTTGCGAGACATTAAAACCTTGTAACAAAAAACTTTAATTCTTTTTTTAACGAATAGGTATAAAAAAAGGCGATACTAAAAAAAGTAACGCCTTATTTATGTTTATACAAACATTATTTTTTGTGTCTTGGTTCGCAAGAAACAGTCAATTTATGTCTTCCTTTAGCTCTTCTTCTAGCAAGAACTTTTCTTCCATTCGCAGAAGCCATTCTGTCCATAAATCCGTGCTTATTTCTTCTTTTTCTTTTCGATGGTTGAAACGTTCTTTTGCTCATTGCTTTGTATCTTTAAAATCTTATTTATATGTCTTCTTATTTTGAATAACTGTTATTCTAAAACCGAGTGCAAATATACAAAGACTTTTTTTTCTCGCAAGTAGTTTTGTAAAAATATTTTCATTTCATTTTACTATATTTGTGATCTTAAAATAATCATACTATGTTTCACAGAAATATCAAACTTATTATCGCCGGACTTATTATCGCTACTGGCATTTGGCAATTCACAGTAGGTAATATCGGCAACGGAATTTTTCTTGTTTTATTGAGTGCAATTCCCATTTTCCTTTACTTCAAAAATGAATTCATCTTATTAGCCTTTTTAAAACTAAGAAAACAAGATTTTGAAGGTGCCAAAAAATGGTTGGCTTATATCAAAAATCCAGATACGGCTTTGGTACAAAAACAACAAGGCTATTTCAATTATTTGCACGGAATCATGCTTTCGCAAACGAACATCAACCAAGCAGAAAAATATTTCCGAAAAGCAATTGCACTCGGATTATCAATGGATATGGATTTAGCTGTAGCCAAATTAAACCTAGCTGGCGTTGCCATGACACGTCGTCGTAAACTTGAAGCCACTTCCCTATTGAATGAAGCTAAAAAATTAGACAAACAAAACATGTTGAAAGATCAAATTGTCATGATGAAAGAACAAATGAAGAAAATATAGTTTGTTTCTACTTACTGAAAAAGGGTCAAATGATACACATTTGACCCTTTTTTTATTACTTTTAAGTCATCTAAAACACCATTGCTATTTACTAAAACACCTTCTAAGATTTAAAAAAGTTAATACCCTTTCAAAGGAATTTCTATTTGATACGTTTTACCCGTGGTATTGATTAGCTTCGTTTCCCTAAGCCAAGGATTATGTATTTTTAAAATTTTATAATTAATTCCCTGTCTTTTTGCAAAAGCGACTAGATTAGTAATGGGATAATCTATTGTAACTTTTTTCGTCGGAATCATTTCATACTTATCCTCTTTATTGACTTCGAAACCAAATTTAGGTGGGTTCTTCATAATTTCTTTAAGCGCCATTATTCGGAACAAGTACCGACCTGTTTCCTCATTCATATACAAATCATAATAATTTGCTTGTTTTTGGAAATCTAATAATTTTTTAATTCCAACCAATCCTCTATTATAGGAAGCGGCAGCTAATGTCCAAGAACCAAATTTTGCTTTAGCATTCAAAAGAAAATCGCAGGCTGCCTGAGTTGATTTTTCAAGATGATAGCGCTCATCTACATTCGTATTTACTTCCAAACCTATTTCCCTAGCGGTTTCCGGCATAAATTGCCATACGCCTCTTGCCCCAGCCTTTGATACAACATTTACTAATCCACTTTCTATAACTGCTAAATATTTAAAATCATCTGGAACTCCATTTTTCTTAAGAATGGGTTCTATTACTGGGAAAGCCCGATTGGCTCTTTTCAAGGCAAGAATCGTGTACGAATGGTAATTGGTATTCACTATTAATTCTCTATCAAATCGCTCTTTTACATCTGCAATTTTCAAAGGAGCCTCTTCACCAGCAAAGTCAATTTTTTCTGGAAAATAATGCATTGTTGCTTCTTTCTTAACAATCTCTTTTTGAACTAATTTTGCATTAGGATTCTTGCATGAAGCACTAAAAATCAATAAACCCCCTGCCAAACACCGAACTGCGATAGTACTTACTATTTTAATTTTTCTCATTTTATTAGTTTAGCTGTTATTAATAAAAAAAAACAGCTTGTTTAAATTTTCCTTCTAACTTTCTATAATGCCTGGTAAATTCGTATTAAACCATCTGTATTTATTTAAAACCATAATATGCGTTCCTCCTTTTACAACGATGCAATTCTTAATGTTTTTTATAGGAAAAACATCATCCATATCGCCATGAATATGAATAACGACTTCATCGACAACAGTTCTGTCCCATAAAACGACCTGTTCTACTGCCCAGTTTAAGTAGCGAATATCGCGAACGGAAAGAAATTTTTGATACAGTTTTAATCTTTGATTCACTTTTTCTCCAAACGAAAATTTAGCAAGAGATTCAATATTGGCGATTAAGCGCAAAGGAATTAACTTATAGGCTTTAGTCGTTTTAGCAATTTTTAATCGAAAAGGAAATTCTAGATTACTTCTGACGCTCGAAATGATAATTACTTTTCTACAATCAATGAATCGTGCCATTTCTTGAACCAAAATACCTCCAAATGAAACTCCAATTAAAACCGCATTTTCATGTTTGATTTTAGTGGCAATCCGCTTTGCATAGTTCGCCAAGGATTCATTGTCTAGTGGAATTTCCCATTCTAACAAATAGATTTCGAAACGATCTGCAGGAAGAGCAATTCGTTCAAAAATTGCGGTACTTGCCGCTAATCCTGGCATTAGATAAACTGGAATTTTACTCATAGTTGTTTTAACGATTTTATAACACCTTTCCACTTTTTTATAGCGAATTTTGCATAAAATTAATTTTTTTATCTGAAACTACTGTCCCAATCAACTTATATTATCAATAATTTATGACAACACAACTATTTGAATCGAGCACAAGAGGTAAAGCTGATTTTGGTTGGCTTAAAGCCAATTTTTCTTTTTCTTTTGGAAATTATTTCAATCCTGAACGCGTTCAATTTGGAATGTTGCGCGTGTTAAATGATGATACCATCGCTGGCGGAATGGGTTTTGGTACCCACAGTCATGCCAATATGGAAATCATTACTATTCCACTTGAAGGTGGCTTAAAGCACCGTGACAGTATGGGAAATGAAGGTATAATTGGTTTTGGTGAAGTACAAGTAATGAGCGCTGGCTCCGGAGTAGAACATTCTGAAATGAATGCCAGCAAGAAAGACGAAGCAAAAACATTGCAATTATGGGTTTTTCCTGATACAGAAAACGTCCTGCCAAGATACGACCAGAAATCATTTGATATTGAGAATCAAATCAATACCTTTGTAAACATTGTTTCGCCAAATGATCAAAATGATGGCAATGCACTTTGGGTTTACCAGAAAACCTTTTTCCATTTAGGAATATTCGACAGCAATACCAGCATTACTTACAAAGTGCGAATACCTAAAAATGGTGTTTATTTGTTTTTGATTGAAGGCGAAATAGAAGTTAACAACCAAGTTTTGAAGGCAAGAGATGCCATGGGAATTACAGATTTTGACGCATTTGAAATCAAGATCAGTACCAAATCAAAAATACTTTTGGTAGAAGTACCAATGAATCAGAGTTAATTATTATGGATGCAGCTAGCACGATGGAAATCAAAGACAATACTTTTTCCAGACAATTTGAAACTACAGTCGAGCAGGGATTAGTTTCTGTTGAATATTCTTTTCAAGAAAAGAAGATATTTCTAACCAAAATAAATGTTCCAGAAACGTTTGAAGATGAAGAATTTGTCTCTAATTTCCTGAAAAACATAATGGAAATCGCCATTGAACGAAAATTAAAAGTAGTTCCTATTCTTCCAAAAATAGTAGTATTTTTCAAAAAAAATCCTATTTACAAAGAATTACTTCCTCCGGGAATTAGACTGTAACAAAAAAAAATCGGCTGTATTTTAGGATACAGCCGATTTTTTTTTTGTACAACTTTGACTATTTCTCGATGTCTCGCATACTTTCCATTTTCTTATTAGCTAAGAAACCGGCAATATCCTCAAAATGTTCTACTACTCTTTTGTTTCCAAATTCGAAAACCTTAGTTGCTAAACCGTCTAAGAAATCCCTGTCGTGTGATACCAAAATCAATGTTCCATCAAAATCACGCAAGGCATCTTTGATAATATCTTTGGTTTTCATATCCAAGTGATTCGAAGGCTCATCGAGAATCAATAGATTCACGGGTTCCAACAATAATTTAATCATTGCCAAACGGGTTTTTTCTCCTCCGGAAAGCACTTTCACTTTTTTGGTCACATCATCACCATGAAACATGAAAGCACCAAGAATATCTTTAATTTTAGTTCTTACATCACCTACGGCAATATCATCAATGGTTTCAAAAATAGTGGCATTTTCATTTAATAAGGAAGCTTGATTTTGGGCAAAATAGCCAATTTGAGCATTGTGACCTATTTCTAAACTTCCGCCATTGATTTCAATTTGTTTCATAATGGCTTTAATCATCGTCGATTTTCCTTCACCATTTTTCCCTACGAAAGCTACTTTTTCGCCTCGTTCGATGACCATATTAGCATCCGAAAAAACCACATGATCTCCATACGATTTGGATAAATCTTTGACAATCACAGGATATTGACCAGAACGGGCTGCCGGTGGAAATTTTAATTTCAATGCCGAAGTATCCACCTCATCAACCTGAACAATAACCAGTTTCTCTAACATTTTTACACGGGACTGCACCGCATCAGTTTTAGAAAAAGTTCCTTTGAAACGGTCAATAAAAGTCCGGTTATCCGCAATCATGCGTTGTTGTTCATCATACGCTTTTTGCTGATGAACACGTCTGTCTTTTCTTAATTCTAAATAATGAGAATATTTAGCCTTATAATCATAAATACGCCCCATTGTCACCTCTATAGTACGATTCGTTATATTATCAACAAAAGCTCTATCATGTGAAATCACCACAACAGCTTTGGCTGAATTAATCAAGAAATCCTCTAACCATTGAATGCTTTCAATATCCATGTGGTTGGTAGGTTCATCCAGCAAAATTAAGTCTGGTTTTTGCAGAAGGATTTTGGCTAATTCGATTCGCATTCTCCATCCACCTGAAAATTCAGAGGTTTGCCGACTAAAATCTTCGCGAACAAATCCCAAACCAATTAGGATTTTTTCTACTTCGGCTTCATAATTAATTTCTTCAATAGCATAAAATTTCTCGCTCAAGTCAGAAACTCTCTCTATTAATTTCATGTAGGCGTCACTTTCATAATCCGTACGAATCGTCAATTGCTCATTGATTTCATCTATTTCCGCTTTCATACCAAAAACTTCACCAAAGGCTTTTGAAGTTTCTTCCATTACCGTAGCACCGTCTGTAGTCAATAAATGCTGCGGTAAATAAGCAACAACAGCATCTTTTGGTGCCGAAATATTACCGGTTGACGGCTTGCTTTGCCCTGCAATTATTTTAAGCAATGTCGATTTTCCAGCTCCATTTTTACCCATCAAGGCAATCTTATCATTTTCATTTATGGCAAAAGAAACATCACTAAAAAGTGTTGTTCCACCAAATTGTACGGAAATATCGTTAACTGTAATCATTGTTAATTTGTTTATTCGGTTAATCGGTTAATCGGTTAATTAATTAAACGATCTTTTTTTAAAAGTGCAAAGATAGATTAATTAAGCACTTTGTTGACTATAAAATAAAAGCTTCCAGAAAGAGACTAAAAATTGTCTTTCTGGAAGCTTTTAAAAAGAAATACTAAAATTAAATTTCTTTCTTTTTATTAATTTCATCCCATATTGGTGCGTTATTAACACCTATATTTTTTGCAATAAAAACAGGATCTTTGCCTTCTTTCCTTTGTTTTTCATAATCTTTTAATGCTGCAAGAGCTGGTTTTTGCAACAGCAGAATTGCAATAATATTACACCAAGCCATAATCCCAACACCAATATCCCCAATATTCCATATCAGACTTGCTTCATTGACACAGCCGTACATAACCACCAATATCATAACAATTTTTAATATGCGGTTAAAAACAAGTGAATTCATTTTTCTTGTCAAGTAGGAAATATTAGTTTCCGCAATATAGTAATATGCCAAAATGGTAGTAAAAGCAAAGAAAAATAATGCAATTGCCACAAAGAAAGATCCAAAACCAGGTAGAACACTATCCATGGCACTCTGAGTATATCCTGTCCCAGCGGTAACATTCTTAGCTCCCTCATATAAAAATTCAGTGGCACCGTTTGCCCCTTTTACTGGATTTTCTACATTGTATTTACCAGTAATCAATAACATAAAACCTGTTGCACTACACACCAATAATGTATCAATGTACACAGAAAAAGATTGTACTAAACCTTGTTTAACCGGATGCGAAACATTTGCAGCAGCGGCAATGTGCGGTGCAGTTCCCTGTCCTGCTTCGTTAGAATAGAGCCCTCTTTTAACTCCCCACTGAATTGCTAATCCAATTACGGCTCCAAATCCTGCTTCCTGACTAAAAGCACTACTATAAACCAAAGAAATAACGCCTGGTAGTGCTCCTAAATTCATACCTATTATCACTATTACGATTAAAAGGTACCCTAGAGCCATGATAGGCACCACCACTTCTGTTACTTTTGCTATTCTTTTTACTCCACCAAAAATAATTGCTCCAAATACAACAGCTACTATAACGGCTGTAATTCTGGCATCAAGGTTAAAGGCATTACTTAAACCGTCAGCAACCGAATTAGACTGAATTCCCGGCAGTAAAATCCCCGCTGAAATAACGGAGACTATGGCAAACAAAACGGCGAACCACTTGACGCCCAAACCTCTTTCGATATAAAAAGCGGGGCCACCACGAAACTGTCCTAAATGTTTTTCTTTGTAAATTTGTGCTAGAGTTGCTTCTACAAATGCTGTACTTGCGCCTAAAAAAGCAACAACCCACATCCAAAATAAAGCCCCTGGGCCTCCAAAGGTTATTGCGGTAGCTACTCCGGCAATATTTCCCGTTCCAACTCTTCCCGCTAGTGACATCGATAAAGCTTGAAAAGAAGAGACACCAGATTCTGAACTTTTCCCATCAAATAGCAAACGGAACATCTCCTTAATATGCCGCAGTTGAAGAAAACGTGTCCGAATAGAAAAATAAAGTCCCGTCCCTAGACATAAAATTATTAAAGGCGTACTCCACACTATTTCATTTATCATCCCGACAATCTCTTCCATATATTCAATTTATATTAATAAAAGCAACAATTAATTTTTATAAAACTATAACATTAAGGCAAAGAAAACTAACTAAGACTCCTCTAAAACCCAAATAAAATCGTAACGCACTCAAAACCAACGACTGGAACAACACCCTGTTTTTACTCAAAAAGATAAATTACATTCCCAATTTTAGTGTTTTAGCAAAGATGTCGACTTTTAGAAAAATAAAAAAAATGCTCTTTTAAAATCAAAAGAGCATTTTTATATTTGTTATATTCTAAATTTACTTCCAGCGGCAATTATTCTTTCCTCCACTTTTTAGTTTCCTCAAAAACATGTTCTAAAATTGCAGCTTCTCTTTCATCAAAGGCTACATTTCTGCGGCTCATTACGAGTCTTGCAGTTTCAAATGCTTTTTTAGTTAAGTAAGTGGTAAAACCGGAAGCGCCACCCCAAGAAAAACTTGGAACAAAATTTCGAGGAAAACCACTGCCAAAAATATTAGCGCTCACTCCTACTACCGTTCCTGTGTTAAACATCGTATTGATACCACATTTACTGTGGTCTCCCATCATCAAGCCACAAAACTGAAGACCGGTTTTAGCAAATCCTTCGGTTTCATAACTCCACAATTTCACTTCTTCGTAATTGTTTTTCAAATTGGAATTATTGCTGTCAGCACCAATATTGCACCATTCCCCAAGAACTGAATTCCCTAAAAAACCATCGTGTCCCTTATTAGAATAACTAAACAACACAGAGTTATTAACTTCTCCTCCAACTCTGGAATAGGGCCCAACGGTTGTAGCGCCATAAATTTTTGCCGCCATTTTCACTTGTGCATTTTCGCATAAAGCAAAAGGACCTCTAATAACGGACCCTTCCATGATTTCAGAATCCTTACCTATATATATAGGACCAGTTGAAGCATTTAAAGTAACAAACTCTAACTTCGCGCCTTCTTCGATAAATATATTTTCAGGCGCAATTACATTTACACTTTTTGGAATAGGATGTGATTTTCTATCCTCTGTTAAATATTCAAAATCCTCACGGATAGCGGCATCATTTTTAGAAAAAATATCCCACGTATTTTGTACCGTCAAACAGTCCTCGTTGTACTCTAAAATTTCATAGGAATCAAAATCTACTTCTTCCTGGTCTTCATTGGTATAAAAAGCAATCACTTCCTCACCTTTGAAAATGGCCTGATTGGGTTCCAGATTACTAACCATTTCAGCCAAAACAGCATTAGGAAGATAAGAAGCATTGATCATTACGTTTACTTCTAATTCTACCATTGGAAATTTCTCAGATAAATATTCCTCTGTCAATGTGGTGGTAGTTGAACCCAAATGCATTTCCCATTTTTGACGAATAGTCATAATCCCAATAAGAATATCGGCAACAGGACGTGTAAACGTAAAGGGCAGTAAGGCGTTCCGAGCGGGACCATCAAAAAGTATGTAATTCATAAATTGTTTATTTGTTGATTCAGTTAGTTATTGAATAAAAATTAGTTCAAAAAAACTTCCCTTTTTATAATATTGACTTCAAAGTTACAAAGTTTTCAAATAAATAAAATAAAAAAGCCCTCCAAAAAGGAAGGCTTTACTATATTAAAAAACAAGCTTTTATTATTTAGCGTGTTTTGCGTATTTAGTTTTAAATTTATCAATACGACCTGCAGTATCAATAAGTTTAGATTTACCTGTGTAAAAAGGGTGAGAAGTTCTAGAGATCTCCATTTTTACAACTGGATATTCAACTCCGTCAACTGTAATTGTTTCTCTTGTATCTGCAGTAGATTTAGTGATAAAAACATCTTCATTTGACATGTCTTTAAAAGCAACTAATCTGTAATTTTCTGGGTGTACACCTTTTTTCATCTTGTTATTCTTTTTTATTTGTTTGGCTACAACTCACTTTGAAGCTTTTCCTCTGACAGAAAAGGTATAAATGGGTTACAACTTTTTGTTTTACACTATTATTTTGAGTTTGCAAATTTACAATTATTTTCCAATAAACAATTCTTTGCTTCACTTTTTTTAAATAATTGTAAAAATCGATTTTTAGTACCGTTTATATTCGGAATTGTTATATTTGTGAATTAATTCTAAAACAAACCATAATGATCAACGAAGTTATTAAAAAAAACGGTGTAACCTACGGCGTAATTACAGGAGTAATACTATCATTGATTACTGCTTTAATGTATGCAATAGATCTCAAATTATTTATTGCTTGGTGGACCACACTTTTGAGTTTCTCCGTTTTTGTAATCGTTCCTATCATCATGCTTTCAAAAACAAAAAAGGAATTAAATGGCATTTTTTCTTTTAAAGAAGCATTTACAACCTATTTTATAGCAGCAGTGATTGCGGTTTTAATTTCTGTTAGTTTTAAAATCATTTTATTTAATTTTATCGATCCTTCCGTAAAAGAAACTCTTTTAGATTTGACGATAAAATATTTAATTAGCACTTCTGAACAATTTGGTGTTCCGGTATCCTCATTAAATGAAACCATTTCAAAATTAAGAGAAACAGATCCGTATTCAACCATAGAACAAGTAAAAGGTTCGGTTTTTACACTCTTTTTCTGTGCCATATTAGGATTAGTCATGGCCGCATTTTTCAAAAGTAAATCCACACAAGACTAAAAAGTAATGAATTTATCCGTACTCATTCCACTTCTTAACGAAGAGGAGTCCCTTAATGAACTCTACAATTGGATTATTAAAGTGATGCAATCTCATAATTATACGTACGAAATCATTTTTCTGGATGATGGAAGTACCGATAATTCATGGACTATCATCGAAGGATTTGCAAATGAAAACCCTCATGTAAAAGGCGTTCGTTTCATGAAAAATTTTGGAAAATCACAAGCACTTCATGCTGGTTTTGCAAAAGCACAAGGTGATGTTATTATTACCATGGATGCCGATTTACAGGATAGCCCAGAAGAAATTCCCGGATTGTATGATATGATTACCAATGGGAAGTACGATTTAGTTTCCGGATGGAAAAAGAAACGCTATGACTCCGTAGTGGCTAAGAACCTGCCTTCAAAATTATTCAATTGGGCGGCTAGAAAAACATCGGGAGTTGAATTGAATGATTTTAATTGTGGGTTGAAGGCCTACAAAAATATAGTGGTAAAAAACATTGAAGTTTCGGGCGAAATGCACCGCTACATTCCAGTTTTGGCAAAAAATGCCGGTTTTGGAAAAATTGGTGAGAAAGTAGTGCAACATCAAGCCAGAAAATATGGTGAAACTAAATTTGGAATGGAACGTTTCATCAATGGGTTTCTGGATTTAATAACCATTTGGTTTTTGTCCCGTTTTGGCAAAAGACCAATGCATTTGTTTGGCGCCATGGGATCATTTATGTTTATTATTGGGTTTATGCTTGCGGGCTATATTGGTGTTTCAAAATTATATTACATGTACAGCGAAATGCGCTATAGTTTAGTAACGAACAATCCTTGGTTTTACATTGCCCTTACCTCAATGGTTTTGGGAACACAATTGTTTTTGGCCGGGTTTCTTGGTGAAATCATTTTGAGAACAAAAAACAATGAAGAGCGTTATAAAGTGTCGAGTGAAGTTAATTTTTTATAAATTTAACTAAAACTAAATTTAGAGACAATAGTTGTGATTTATACCATAACTAGCCCTGATAGCAGCGGCATCCCACGCCTTTTTGGCGTGGATAGAGCGGATAGCAGGATATAGCTCCTAAAAATAAAAAACTGTGTTTAAATTTTAATTACGAATTTAGAAACTAAAAAAAATATAAAATGGAAATCAAACAACACATTTTAGATGCCGTAAATGAGTGGCTTACACCAACATTTGACACTGCAACTCAGGAAGCAATAACCGAATTGATGACTACCTCTCCAAAAGAATTAGAAGAGAGTTTTTACAAAAATCTTGAATTTGGAACCGGTGGAATGCGCGGTGTCATGGGCGTAGGAAACAATCGCATCAATAAATATACACTAGGAAAAAGTACACAAGGACTTTCGGATTACATGCATACTGCATTTCCGAACCAGCCTTTAAAAGCGGTTATTGCGTACGATTGTCGCCATAACAGTGATACCTTAGCTAAATTAGTGGCAGATGTTTTTTCGGCTAATGGAATTGAAGTGTATTTGTTCTCGGATATGCGACCTACACCTGAATTGTCCTTTGCGGTGAAACATTTAGGTTGTCAGTGTGGAATTGTTCTTACCGCATCACATAATCCTCCTGAATATAACGGTTACAAAGTGTATTGGGAAGATGGTGGACAAATTGTACCACCAGAAGATGAAGGAATAATCACTGTTATTGAGAATTTAAATTACAATCAAATCAAGTTCACTGCTAATGAAGATTTGATACATTATATAGATACGGAAGTTGATAAAGCTTTTATCAAATCGACTATCGAAAATGCGAGTTTTGGAACTTCGGCTGAAGCCAAAAAAAATCTGAATATCGTATTTACTTCTTTGCACGGGACTTCTATCAAATTAGTTCCTGATACCTTATCGCAAGCGGGCTATCCTAATGTGAATATTGTTGAAGAACAAAGAGTACCCAATGGTGATTTCCCAACCGTTAAATCTCCAAATCCAGAAGAGCCAGAAGCATTGACGATGGCGTTAGCATTAGCTGATAAAACAAATTCAGATATTGTGATTGGTACTGATCCTGACTGTGACCGATTGGGTGTTGCCGTTAGAGATAATGATGGCAAAATGACGTTGCTTAACGGAAACCAAACGATGATTTTGATGACTGCTTTTTTATTAGAACAATGGAAAAAAGCAGGCAAAATCAATGGCAAACAATTTGTTGGATCCACGATTGTTTCTACTCCTATGATGATGGAATTAGCAACAAGCTATGACGTGGAATGCAAAGTGGGTTTGACTGGTTTTAAATGGATTGCCAAAATGATTAAGAATTTTCCAGAATTAGAATTCATAGGTGGTGGCGAAGAAAGTTTTGGCTATATGGTGGGCGATGCTGTTCGCGATAAAGACGCTGTTGCGGCTACCTTGTTGATTTGTGAACTTGCCGCACAGGCTAAAGCCAAAGGAAGTACGGTGTACAAAGAATTACTAAAACTCTATGTTGATAACGGATTTTATAAAGAACACTTGGTTTCACTGACTAAAAAGGGAATGGATGGTTTACAGGAAATCAATCAGATGATGATCGACATGAGAGAGAACCCACTGAAAGAAATTAACGGACAACGAGTGATTATGCTGGAAGATTATCAATCCTCAATCGCTAAAAACCTTTTGGACGGATCTGAGTCTACTATGACAATTCCTAAATCGAACGTATTGATTTATTACACCGAAGATGGATCAAAAATTTGCGCCAGACCAAGTGGAACAGAACCTAAAATAAAATTCTACATCAGTGTAAATGCTGAGCTAGAAGCAGTAGAAGATTTTCAGGACGTAGAAATCATTCTAAATGAAAAAATTAAAAATATTATTATTGCAATGCAATTGAACTAATGGACAAAAATTTAATAAAATTAATACCCTTTACAAAACCTTATAAAACACATATAATCTGGAATGTAGTGTACAATATTTTGTACGCTTTTTTTAGTACCATTTCGATGTTGACCTTGCTCCCAGTACTTCAGGTGCTTTTTGGCAAAGTCAAAACAGTAGAAAAAGAGCCAATATATACCGGAATAGGAAATATAAAAGACTACGGAACTGATCTTTTGTATTTTAAAATTACCGAATTGACAAAAGACAATAGTGCTCAGTTTGCACTTTTATTAGTTGTTTCATTAGTAATTATTACATTTTTATTCAAAAATTTATTTAATTATCTGGCTTCCCATCACATCATGCACCTTAAGAATGGCGTATTACGAGATTTGCGAAAAGCAATGTATGATAAAATAATTGAATTGCCCATATCCTATTATTCCGAAAAAAGAAAAGGGGATATTATGGCGCGAATGCTAGGTGATGTCAATGAGGTTCAAAATTCTTTTTTTTCGATACTAGAACTTATTGTAAAAGAACCGTTAACCATTGTATTCGCAATAGTTACAATGTTTTTTATTAGCGTAGAACTGACGTTTTTTGTATTAATTTTTATTCCTGTTTCCGGATTTATTATTTCAAAAATTGCAAAAAATTTGAGAGCACAATCTTTAGAGGCACAAAAAGAAAGTGGTTTTTTAATTTCGATCGTAGATGAAACTCTGGGTGGTTTAAAAGTGGTTAAAAGCTACAATGCTGAACCTAATTTCAAAAATAGGTTCAATGATTCGGTGACCCGATTATTAAATTTATCAAATAGTATAGGAGACAAAAATAATTTAGCAACACCTTTGAGTGAGTTTTTAGGAATTACGACCATTGCCGCTTTGCTATGGTATGGTGGTAACTTAGTGTTAATAGACAAAACCCTTGAAGGAGCTGCATTTATTGTTTTTCTTACGTTGGCTTTTAACATTCTTACTCCCGCCAAAGCTATTTCGAAAGCATCGTATGCCGTAAAAAATGGTTTGGCAGCTGCAGAACGTGTTTTTGAAGTTTTAGAAGTCGAAAATGAGATCACTTCAAAAGAAAATGCTATCGAAAAAACCACGTTTGATTCGAACATTATTCTTCAAAATATTAACTTTAAATACGAACAAGAAAATGTCTTGAAAGACTTTACTCTTGAAATAAAAAAAGGACAAACGGTGGCTCTTGTTGGACAATCCGGAAGTGGAAAAAGTACTATTGCCAATTTGCTGACTCGTTTTTATGATACCAGCGAAGGTGCAATAACCATTGACGGAAATAGTATCAAAGATTTAAGTTTGAAATCACTTCGAGGTTTGATGGGCTTGGTTACGCAGGACAGCATCTTATTTAATGATACTATTAAAGCGAATGTCGCTTTGGGAAAATTACAAGCAACCGATGAAGAAATTGTTGCTGCATTGAAAATTGCCAATGCGTACGAATTTGTAAAAGAGTTACCACTTGGTATTCACACCAACATTGGCGACAGCGGAAACAAACTTTCCGGTGGACAAAAACAACGTTTGTCAATTGCTAGAGCAGTTCTAAAAAATCCTCCAATTATGATTTTAGATGAAGCTACTTCAGCATTAGACACTGAAAGTGAAAAATTTGTTCAAATTGCACTAGAAAATATGATGCAAAACCGTACTTCGATTGTGATTGCGCACCGACTTTCTACCATTCAAAAAGCAGATAAAATTGTGGTAATGCAAAAAGGAAAAATAGTAGAACAAGGAACGCACGACGAACTAATTGCTCTTGACGGCACGTACCATAAATTAGTAACACTACAAAGTTTTGAATAATATTTTCCTTGTATGGCACACTAACGAAACACATTTGCGACAGTAAAAACTCTATTTTTAATAGCTTTGTAAAATTTTAAATTAAAAATGTATATTAATAATTCAAACATAAAACTTCCGGAAGATCCTGATACCGTTGTTTGGAAATACCTAGACCTGTCAAAGTTTTTAGATTTATTAATGTCGGAAAAATTATTCATGTCGCGATCAGATAAATTCGAAGATCAATATGAAGGTACTTTCAGCGAACCTACTTTTGAGGAAATAAAAAAACTTTCGATTGACAACCCTGAATTTTTAGATTATTATAAAACACATCGGGAAAAGGTAGCGATTAGCAGCTGGCACATCAATGAATACGAATCGTTTGCCATGTGGCAGATTTTTACACAAAAAAGTGAGGGCATAGCAATTCAGTCCACAATTGGGCGTTTGCAGGAATCTTTAGCTCCTGAAATAAATTTCGAGCAGTATATTGGTGAGGTAAATTATATCGATTATAAAAAAGAACACATTCCGTTTGATGATTTATTTTTTCCTTTTTTATTCAAACGAAAAAGTTTTCAATATGAAGGCGAAGTACGCATCATCACGGACATTGGTACAAATGGTATTACAATCAATGAGGGATTAAAAATAAACATCGATATAAATCGATTGATCAAAAAAATATACATTCACCCCAAATCAGAAAACTGGTATAAAAACCTTGTCATTCAGTTAGTCAAGCAACTAGGATTTGATTTTACGATTGAAAAATCCGACTTAGAAAGTGATATTTTGATTTGAATCAAAAACTTCGAAAAATTGCAATTAGATGGAACCATTTTAGAATCTTTGCAAATCAATAAATCAAGATTCTTTATAATTTTGATGTTAATGCTACTTATTACTTTATCAAATGATTAATCTCAAAATAATTATACCAATATCAAATTATTAGAAGATAAAAATAGTAACATCATTATACTTTATTTGAAAGTAGCAAGGGTTATTTATTATTTTAATGTATTTTCGTATGAAAATTGCAACAAATTCTATAATCAAAAAAATAAAACAGATGAATTTGAAAAACTTGACAAACGAAGAACTATCAATAGAATATAAAAAAAGAAAATCAGCTCGCACATTTGCTGGGTTTTATGTTGGAATGTTTATTGGTATTGCAGTTTGGAGTACCGCGACAAACGGACTTGGATTTTTAACTTTCTTACCCATTTTGGTGGGATATTTTTTCAGAAAAGCAGGTTCGAATTACAATGAGATTAAACAAGAAACGGCGTTTAGAAAAAGTAATTAGTAAGACACCTTTAAGCTATTGCAAATCAAAAAAACTAACTATCTATAAAATTTAAATTAACTCGCAAGTATGAAAAAAAATACCTTAACAGAATTATCTAATGAAGAACTTTTAAAAAAAAGAGATTTGATGAAAGGAGTAGCAATTGGGTTTTCAATAATATATCTTTTTGTTCTGGCTCTCCTCCTTTACCTTCTCCTGACAAGAGGTTTTAAAAATATTTCACTTGTTGTATTCGTCCCAATTTTCCTTTCACCTACAATATTAATGCCTTTACTGCTCTATTTTGGAATGCTAAAAAAAGAGATTAAATCCAGACAACTTTAATTTACCTCAACATCAATGGACCAAAATTGCCAAAACTGTAGCACACTAATTTTAAATAACTTCTGCGATAATTGTGGTCAGAAAAAATTTAAAAAAATAGATAGAAAATATATTTGGGATGAAATTCAATATACTTTTTTACACACTAACAAAGGTTTTTTATACTCTGTAAAAAATATTATCAAGAATCCAGGGAAAACAGCGAGAGCTTTTATTGATGGGAATAGAGTAAATCATTACAAACCAATATTATTAGTATTTGTGTTAAGTGGTATCTCCACTTTTATCTCTATAAAAATAATTGGTTTCGAGAAAATCATGAGTGCTTTTTATGCTAAGGAAACTCTCAACTCTGAATACATGAATGATGTAATGACTTCGCTTAAAAGCTATAACTCAATTTTGATGTTATTGCTTGTTCCTGTCTTTGCATTAACGACCAGACTTGCGTTTAGAAAATGGGGAAATAATTATTATGAACACGTAATAATAAATGCTTATATCGTATGCGTTTACACTCTCTTTAGCATTATTATAATTAGTCCGTTACTATATCTTTTCAAAAACAACATGGACTACTTTACAATGATCTCGAGTTTGACAATGTTAAGTGTTCCTTTTATTTTAGTTTGGTTTTTTAAAGGATTTTATCCAATGAAACCTATAAAAAGTATTGTTGGACGTGTGCTTTTAACTTTTAGCTTTTTATTGCTATTGCTTCTACTTTTAATGATACTTGCGGTTATTGTAGGTTTTGTTTACGCTATAATTGCTGGACCAGAAGCAATACAATATTTTAAGCCGCAACAATAATTACATTTCAATAATTGGGTTCAAATCTCTAGTATAAAAACCTTGTCATTCAGTTAGTCAAGCAACTAGGATTTGATTTTATTATTGAAAAATCCGACTTAGAAAGTGATATTTTGATTTAGAAAGGGCGCTGCTAAATAGGTTCGTAACCAACTATTTCCCACTCTTTATTAGATAAATCAATATAGTAGTAATTTACAACATCTTTTTTGTCAAATTGACCATTTTTGTTGGTGTCTTCAACTGTTCTGTAATACAAACGGTTTTTAGAACCAATTAATTTCCAATCGATCAATTCCTGAAAATCAGTAGATATCTTAGTAAATTTCTCTCCACTAATTTCACTTAAATACAGCGCTTTAATATCGCTTGTATCTAATTTTCCGTCTTTATTAGTATCCATATCAACCATTGTATACACCATAATCTGATTATTGGTTTTATCAGCAACCGACTTCAAATAGGTAGCGGTTTGAATCAATACTGGTTTGTCTGTCAATTTTCTGATTGAATCTGAATTTACTTTCTGGAATTTCAAATTCTGCAAAAAACCGGTGATTTCAAATTCGCCATAATTTGATATCGTAAAACTCAAATCATTCACGCTGGAAGACCCATATCTCGACTTCACTCCGCGTTCCCGAATGCTTAAATCAGCCACAGGATGAATCAAATAATCCGTTCCTTCCATTTGCAACGGCAAATCAGCAATTTGAATCTGACTAGAATCAGATCTTGCAATTTCTTTCGCTTTTCCAGTTCCGTCGTAAGTAACTTTAGGCTTTTCAGCCTCTTCCTTGCAACTCGATAAAAACAAAATTGCTATTCCTATAAATGTGATGTGTAGTTTTCTCATAATCCTGAACTTTAAAATTCAAATGTAATCATTTTTAAAAATGGTAATGGCATTCGATCCTTGATTTATCGAATTAAAATTGGGTGAAACAGTAGTAATTCTTAATGACTATAACTTCGCAATCAATTTTATATTAAAAACTCTGGTGGTCATATAATTAGGAATCGCATACTGATTTTTAGAATACACATCACGCACCCAAGTGTTCGTAATGGCATTTTGATTATTAAAAAGATTAAAAATTTCTAACCCTATCGCCAATTCTTTAAAGTCTTTGAACCAACCAGAATTCTTTGTCGCTGAAGTGTTATCAATAAAAACTTTAGAAAAACCCACATCCACACGACGGTAATCATTCAATCGATTTTGGTATAAATAAGTGTCCGAATATGAAGGAGAACCTCCCGGCAATCCAGTATTGTAAACTAAATTCAAATACAATTTCAGACTCGGGATATTAGGCATATAATCTTGAAACAAAAGTGCAAATTTCAATCTTTGATCCGTTGGTCGGGCAATGTATCCTTTATCATTGCTATTTTCTTCTGTTTTCAAATAGCCAAAACTAAACCATGATTCCGTTCCTGGTACAAACTCCCCGTTCAGGCGAACATCTAATCCTTGCGCATAGGCTGTAGCATTATTATTGGCTGCGTACCGAATGCGAACATTGTCAATCGTATACGTATTTACATCTGTTAGCGATTTATAATACAACTCAGAAACCAACTTGAAAGGACGATCCCACATCTTGAAACTATAATCATTGCCAATGACAAAATGAACCGATTGTTGCGCCTTGGTATTAGGTTGTACCATTCCATCCGCAGCTCTCAATTCCCTGTAAAATGGTGGCTGATGGTACAGTCCTCCCGAAAGTCTAAAAACCATATCTTTCTCCCAATCTGGTTTTATGGCAAATTGTGCTCTGGGACTAAAAGTAATTTGAGATTTTCCAGTTACAGTAGAACCTAAAACCTCCCAGTTATGAAAACGTAGACCAGCATTATACCAAACTTCACTCGAACCAATAGTCGATTTCAAGCTCCACTGACCATACCCTGAAAATCTATTGATAGAGTTAAAATTTGTCGCTCGGATATTTTGATACGGAACAAGCGGTCCGATGTAAGGCGAATACGGCTGATCATTTTTAGGTAAATCAATAATAGGTGGATTCAATGAAAAACCGGCCGAATCAATAACCTCCCACTCTATTATTCTGTCCCGAATGGATTCTCGCGTATATTTAATTCCCCACTCCAACTGACTTTCTTTCCAATCATGAAAACCTTTTATCTCGGTATTAACAATTAGCGCATCCAAATCATTTCTGGCGTGACTCAACTGCGATCCAATTCCTCTCGTAAAAGCGACTTCTCCAAAAGTTTCTGACCCAATACTGGAATCCACTTCGCCTAAACGGTATTGGGCGAAAATATCAAAATATTCTTGTTCTAAAGTATGAAAAACAGAACCGATAAATTTCAACGTAAAATTATCCGAAACATTGAACGTTGTTTTTAAAGCTCCAAAATACGTATCATACTTATCCTTTTCCTGACCTTCGTAGAAAACAGAAAGTCGCATGGGATTATCTATAGTTCCAAAATTAGTTTGTCTGGTTAGTGGTTGATACTGGTATTTGTTTTGGGAAATATTACCCAGAAAACTCCATTGCCATTTGGCCGAAGCCTGATAATTTATATTGGTTTGAATATCTGCAAAGGAAGGCGTGAAATTCGTTTGCGTTTCTTGACTTTTCACCAAAAGACTATTGTTGCGGTATCGTACTCCTGTAACGGCAGACCATTTTTTATCCCTGGAAACCGCATCCACAGAAAGGCTTCCGCCAAGGAAACTCGCTTCTAGGCTTGCGCCAAATTTAACCGGTTTTCTATAGGTAATATCTAAAACTGAAGATAATTTATCTCCAAACTTCGCTTGAAAACCTCCCGCTGAGAAATCGACATTCTGAACTAAATCAGTATTGGTAAAACTCAATCCTTCTTGTTGTCCCGACCGAATTAGAAACGGACGATAGACCTCAATTTCATTTACATAAACTAAATTCTCGTCATAATTGCCACCACGAACGGCATATTGTGTACTCAATTCGTTATTAGAATTTACTCCAGGCAAGGTTTTCAAAATGTTTTCGATACCTGCATTAGCTCCCGGGATTTTCCGAATCATTTCAGGTTCAATGGTTGCAACACCCTGAATCAGTTTGCGATTATTGGAAGTCACAATCACTTCACCCATTTGTTCTTCCTGATCACTCATAACAGGGTTAAACTCCTTTTGTTCATTGGAATCCAAAGAAAAAATTACCGTTATTTTCCTTAACGAGACATGCGTAAAAACAAGTATTATTTTTTGATTTGCAGGAACCTTTATATCGTAAAATCCATTTTGATTGGATTGCGTTCCAAAACTTGAATAAGAAACATTTACGTTTTCTACCGGTTGATTGTTTTTGTCCAAAATAACTCCTTTTATTCTAGCCATTTGGGCCGATAAAGATAGGCTTGCTAAACAAAAAAAGAAAACAAAAATTAATTTAGTAGTGCTCAAGTGATTTGGTTTTTATTTTTTTTGGCTTCTAAAAAAACGAGTCGCAAAGATAGTTGAATTTCCTACATTATCTGTAACAACAACTTTTAATTCATTGGCACCGTCCACATCAAATCCATCAGTGAAATAATGAGTAAGTTTTCTAGTTTTGTTGTCATATTCAAATAATATCCATTTTCCGTTTAAATAACCGTTGTATGTTTTTATACCTGACAATTCATCATAAATAGAAAGCTGAATTGTTTTTTGAGCGCTAATCCATTTCCCTTCTACGGGTACGGCGATGCTTATTTTTGGCGCAACCGTATCCGCAACTAAAGCATATTTTCCTAAAATTTTAACCTTTGTATTGAATACGCTGTCTTTTATATACGTTGGATTGTAACTTACTTTTTTTCCGTCAATTCTGCCAATAAACATTTTTTGTCTTTGTTCTTCAGTTGATTTTGTATCTTCAATGGAAACCGTAAAATTAGTATGTGCAGGAACGGTGTCGTCGTGTAAAAACAAAGTGTCATTTTTTACATCAAAATTCAAATCAAAATCTTCATAAAAAGTTCCTGCAGGAAAGAAAACGGACATATTTCCTAAAGCAAAATTACTGTCTTTGTTCGCTCTTACAAAATAATTAGATTGCACAGGCTCCTTACTTATTACGGTAGGCAAAACTTCATATTTGATAGGAATTGCTATTGTTTTTTTGTTGCCAAAAAAATCCGAAACTTCAATACGATACAGCGAAGCTAAATTGGGTGTTACTTGCAAAACCCCTTTGTTTTCATCGGCTTGAATAAAGCTCAAATTATAGGGCGTTTTCATAAATAATTTCTGAACCCGTTGTTGCATTTTTTTGTATCGCGAATAATCAATCAGCGCATTTATGTAGCGCATGTCATCAAAGGAATACGTGTTGAATTCATAACCGAAGTTTGGTTTTCCGTTATAAAAAGACTGCACTTTATACACTCCATTATTATTAAACGAAACATCGTCAGTGTCATACGCCGAAATACCAAAACCGATTGAACCATTTGCAACGACTTTATCTGATAAATAGGTTCCGTCCTTTTGCAGAGAAACATTCAGTAATAATGGACGTTTAGAACTATTTACAGTAGTTTTCGAATCCAAAGGATAGACATAAACTCCTGAAATAATTGGTTTCTTCGTGTCTTTTAAAAATTTATTATAACCAAAAAGCATCGGATTAATGATAAACTCTGTTTTCGAATCCCGAAATTCAAAATGCAAATGCGGTCCTTCAGAAGATCCTGTATTACCAGAAAAAGCAATGATATCATCTTTTTTTACCACCATTTCATTTGGCTTAAAAAACATTTCGATTTCAAAAGATTCCTCTTTATAATGCGTTTTCTTAATGTAGTTTTCTATTTCACCATTGGCCATTTTTAAATGTCCGTACACGGAGGTATATCCATTAGGATGATTTATATAAATTGTTTTCCCGTTACCAAAAGTAGATATCTTTATTCTTGACACGTAACCATCAGCAACTGCATAGACTTTTAATCCTTCCTTTTGTTGCGTTCTAATGTCAAAACCAGCATGAAAATGATTGGGTCTTAACTCCCCAAAGTTTCCCGATAATTGCATCGGAATATCTAAAGGTGATCTAAAATAATCTTTTGGATAATCTGCTTGTGCAAAAACGGTTGTACAAAAAAACAATAAATAAATAGATAATTTCATGGCTTAGATTTTTGCTAAGATAAAAAAAAAGAAGGCATAACTAAAGCTAAATAAACCATTCCTAACCATTTGGAAAACTGCAGTTTAATTAATTTAATGCAAAAAAAATAATAAAATATTGCAAAATTAAAAAGGAATACTAACTTTGTATGATTATGTAATGAATAGGATATATAATGAGTGCAATTGCAGAAATTATTGATACTCTTGAAAATAAGGTTGAAAAACTTTTCAGTAAAATGAGAGGTTTAGAGCAAAACAATCAAGATTTGAAAAATGAATTAATAAAAACTGCATCTATAATACAGACTCAGTCAAAACAGATTGAAGCGTTAAAAGTGCAGTATGAAACACTCAAAGTAGCCAACACATTACTAGGCAGTGACGATAATAAAAGAGATACGAAGCTTAAAATAAATTCATTAATTCGCGAAATTGATTATTGTATAGCACAGCTATCCGATTAATAAAAAATATGGACGAGAAGCTTAAAATTAAAATATCAATCGCAGACAGAGTCTACCCGCTAACGGTAGAATTATCTCAGGAAGAAGGCCTTAGAAGCGCTTCGAAAAAGATCGATAAAATGATAAAGCAATTTGAAGAAAATTATGCTGTCCGTGACAAGCAAGATGTTTTAGCAATGTGCGCCTTACAATTTGCCTCACAAACAGAACAAAAGCAAATTGACAAAACTATTGATGGAGAAGCAACTATTGAAAGAATTAAAAAAATCAATGCAGTTTTAGATCAATATCTCGACAAATAAACGTTCTTTACAAAAACTAAGATACTGCCTACATTAGTTCACATTTGGTAAACTCAACACTAACAATTTAGAATGGGCAAATCATCACTACTAAAGCATGCCACACTTCGGTGAGGAAACTTGAACAGTGAGTTAGCTCAAAACTTGTCTTTCCGAGTTTATTCAACAAAACTAATGTAGGCTTTTTTATATATAAATTTTAACAAACATGGACAACATATTAACGATTATTATTACGGGAATTATAGGTATTGCAGCAGGTTTCGCTATCGCAAAAATGATAGAAAAAAGCAATATATCCAACTTAATTAAAAATTCAAAGAAAGAGGCTGCCTCCATCTTGAAAGATGCGAATTTAGAAGCCGAAAATATAAAGAAAGATAAAATTCTTCAAGCGAAAGAGAAATTTATAGAATTAAAATCAGAGCACGAACAAGTAATTCTTTCTCGTGACAAAAAAATGGCTGAAATAGAAAAAAGAGTTCGAGACAAGGAATCTCAAATCTCTAATGAATTATCAAAAGCTAAAAAGGTAAATGATGATTTTGAAGCTAAAGCGCTGGAATACAACACCAAAATAGAAATATTAGACAAAAGACAAATAGAAGTAGATAAACTTCACAAGAGTCAGCTGCAACAATTGGAAGTTATTTCTGGCTTATCAGCAGAAGAAGCGAAGAATCAATTAGTGGAAGGACTGAAAGCAGAGGCAAAAAGCAAAGCGATGTCTCATATTCAAGACACTATTGAAGAAGCTAAACTAACCGCGCAGCAAGAAGCTAAGAAAATAATAATCAATACTATTCAAAGAGTTGGAACGGAGGAAGCAGTAGAAAACTGTGTTTCAGTATTCAATATTGAATCAGATGACGTAAAAGGTAGAATTATTGGTCGTGAAGGTAGAAATATCCGCGCACTGGAAGCGGCTACTGGAGTAGAAATCATTGTAGATGACACACCAGAAGCTATTATCCTTTCTTGTTTTGACCCTGTACGTAGAGAAATTGCGCGTTTGGCATTGCATAAATTAGTAACTGACGGAAGAATTCACCCGGCTCGTATTGAAGAAGTAGTTGCTAAAACTGCTAAACAAATTGACGATGAGATTATAGAAGTTGGTAAACGTACCGTTATCGATTTAGGAATTCACGGATTACATCCTGAATTGATTAAAGTGGTTGGACGTATGAAATACCGTTCTTCTTACGGTCAAAACTTGTTGCAACACTCCCGCGAAGTATCTAAACTTTGTGGAATCATGGCTGCTGAACTTGGTTTAAACGTAAAACTAGCTAAAAGAGCTGGTTTATTGCACGATATTGGTAAAGTTCCAGATGCTGAAAGTGATTTACCACACGCATTATTAGGAATGCAATGGGCTGAGAAATATGGTGAAAAAGAAGAGGTTTGTAACGCTATTGGAGCACACCACGACGAAATAGAAATGAAATCATTATTATCACCAATCATTCAGGTTTGTGATGCAATTTCAGGAGCAAGACCAGGAGCAAGAAGACAGGTATTAGATTCTTACATTCAACGTTTAAAGGATCTTGAGGAAGTAGCATACGGATTCAGCGGTGTGAAAAATGCTTATGCCATTCAAGCCGGTAGAGAACTTCGTGTAATCGTCGAAAGCGAAAAAGTTTCTGATGAAAATGCAGCTAACTTATCTTTTGACATCTCCCAAAAAATTCAAACGGAAATGACTTATCCAGGCCAAGTTAAAGTAACTGTAATTCGGGAAACAAGAGCTGTAAACATTGCTAAATAGTTTATTCCAATTTTAGGTATATAAAAACTTCTCATCATTGAGAAGTTTTTATTTTGCATTCATAATACGGTTTCTAAAAAGTTTTATAAATCAATCATAAAGATCATCTTGGAAAGTAATTTTAAAAGTAGTTCCATGGCCTACTTCACTTTCTACAGAAACAGTCCCTTTCATTGATTCTATCTGATTTTTCGTGATATGCAATCCCAAGCCTCTTGCCGCTTCGTGATTGTGAAATGTTTTATACATTCCAAAAAGAGAATTGCCATACTTCTTCAAATCGATCCCTAACCCGTTGTCTGAGATTGATAGTGTTTTTTTACCATTTTCTAATGAGAAAGAATACTTTATCACAATGGATTTATTGGGATTCGAATATTTTATCGCATTTGTCGTAAAATTTAATAAAACACTTTCGAGATAAGCCGGATTAAAATCGACATAAACTCCGTCAGGTATTTCATTTACAATAGTAACCTGATTCTGATTCTTTAAATTTCGGATCAGGTCTAAAGTTTTATTCAAATATAAATTCAACTCTAAGGATTTAATTGGAATATTTGAATTGCTTTGTATTTGCACTAATTGCGCTAAATTCACGATGGTTTCGTTTAGGTCATTCGACACCGTTCTTAAATATGACAGCATTTCTTTGTTACTATTGAGATCATCTTCGGCATCGATGATATCCAGAATTGACTTGATGTTTCCTGCCTGTGAATTTAAATTATGAGAGACAATATGCGAAAAATTCAATAGCCTACTATTTTGCTGACTATACAATTCCATTGTTTTTATCAGCTCTAATTCTTTTTCTTTTTGAGAAGAAATATCCGTATGCGTTCCTATAACTCGCAATGGCTTCCCGCTGGCGTCACGTTCAATTACTTTACCTCTATCTAAAATCCATTTATATTTACCGCTTGACGTTAAAACACGATGATAATTTTCATAAAAAGGCGTTATATTAGCAAAGTGATCCTGAATTTCAGAGTAATATTTTGCTAAATCATCCAGATGTACAATTTGATCCCACCGTTCCGGATTATCAAAAATATCTAAAGACTCTTGTTCGAGAATTTTCATCGATTGCGCAGAGTAGAAAACATTATTGGTTGATAAATCCCAATCCCATACACCTTCTGTAGAGGCCTCTAAAGCAAACTTAAAACGTTCCTCAGAAATTTTTAGTTTGATTTCCTGCTCTTTCAATTCCGTTATATCTGAAATTCTACCATAAAAAGCAATATTGCCATCAGGATATGATTCTGGTTTTGCTACAACTTTAAGCCAACGCAATCCTTTAACAGGTAACAAAACCCGAAATTCAAAATCCCATTTTGTAAGGTTCCGTTTCGCTTGCACTAATGACTGAAAAAATGATAATCGATCCGCTTCAAAGATCCTGTCATAAACAAGGAATTTGTCGCTATCAACAAAATGATTCGGAGACAAATCAAAAAAATCAGTGACCGATTTACTCACCAAAGGAAATAAATAGGTGTTATCAGGAGCAATTACAAATTCAAAGATTAAATCCGGAATTTCATCAAATAATTTTTTGTAAAAATCGTTTACCTCTTGACCATTTTTGTTTTGGAGAAAATCAAAAACCATATAATTTTATGTAAGGTTTAAAAAACTTAAATTTAGATTTTATTATATTACAAAAATCCAAATTAACATTAAAATCACATCAATTTATTAAAATATTAAGCATAATCGTAAATAATTTTATTTTAAGTACGAACAGTACCTCTTTTCTCTCTTCGATAATTTAGAGTTACATTCAAATACTATTTTCTGGGGTGAAATGTATTTAAAACTTGTGTCAAGAACGTTCTGTCAAGATGTACATATATTTCAGTAGTCGTTATTGATTCATGCCCTAACATCAATTGAATGGAACGCAAATCTGCACCATTTTCTAAAAGATGAGTGGCAAAAGAATGTCGTAAAGTATGTGGACTTATGGTTTTATGCAATTCGATTTCCAAAGCTAAATTTTTGATAATTGTAAAAATCATAGCTCTTGTTAATTGGCTGCCCCTTCTATTTAAAAACAAGGTATCCTCAAAACCCTTTTTCACATTAAGATGAGTACGTTTCGTCTCTTTGTAAATGTTAATGAATTTTTGAGTGTAATCTCCAATGGGCACAAAACGCTGTTTATTTCCTTTTCCAGTTACTTTGACAAATCCCTCGTCAAAAAACAAATCTGAAATTTTTAATGCCACTAATTCAGATA
Organism: Flavobacterium sp. W20_MBD1_R3; assembly: GCF_052119725.1. Classification (NCBI taxonomy): domain Bacteria; kingdom Pseudomonadati; phylum Bacteroidota; class Flavobacteriia; order Flavobacteriales; family Flavobacteriaceae; genus Flavobacterium; species Flavobacterium sp. W20_MBD1_R3. The sequence goes on along the minus strand of NZ_JBGQOR010000006.1, from coordinate 124,259 downwards.
CACGTAGTCCACAACCATAAAGTGTTTCAATCATGGCGCGGTTGCGTTCACCTTCATTAGTGGTCAAATCAATAGCAGCAATAAGCTGATCAATCTCATCAACGGATAAAACATCTGGAAGTTTTCTACCTGTTTTAGGAGTTTCTATAAGTTCTAGAGGATTGTCAGCACGATAATCTTCGAAAATTAAATACCAAAAAAAACTTTTGAGACCTGAGATAATTCTAGCCTGAGAACGTGGATTGACCTCTTTTGAAACCTTATAAATAAATTGTTGAATTGTTTCTTCATCAATTGTAACAGGCGAAACTTCTATTTCATTATTATCCAAAAAAAGACACAATCGTTGAATATCAAATGAATAGTTTTCAATTGTATTTTGCGACAAACCGCGTTCAATTTTCAAGTACGATTGATATTTTTTTATGTAACTGTCCCAATTCATAGCTGCAAAGTAACTCTTTTTGAGCAAAATAAAAATACTATATTTTGTTGTTTGTTTTAATTTTTGATGACAAAATAGGTCTTTACAACCTTTACTTTCACTCCAATATAATCTTAACTAAATTCCGACAAAGCACCTAACTACTAATATAACATTCTTTTCTTTTGAATCTTACATCGTTTTTTTTGGCTATCAAGAAAACATAACACTGTAACCTCAAGTGTCAGGCACAACTGCCAAATCTTAAACGACTATAAAATCATCTTCTTATTGTGTCAAACAAGGCATCCTAAACTGAAAGCATCCTATTATTGGTTCGATATTGCTGTTCTTATCCACTGTTATGACGTTTAGGAAATACATTCTTTACAAATATGAATGAATTCACTTTTATTTTTGGATAATACTATCTTTCATAATTTGTCAAAAATCCTTAAATTTTTAGAATTTTTGAAATTATTTGAAAAATAAATAAAATTAAAAATTATATGTTTATACAAAAATAGGCAGTTAATAAACTAGTAATCAATTTTTTAAAAACAAAAAAATATGCTTTATCCCTAATTAAATTTAAAACTAACCTTACATACTGATCTTTACCTATTTTTTGGTTTAATTATTGATTTAGGTATAAATGAGAATTAGAAACAATAATTTTCAAACAAAACAGTTTTAATCATGTGTTCACATTAAATTAATTAAAAAAAAATTATGAAAAGAATAATTCTAGTTGCAGTAGTCTTGCTTGCCGCGTCAGTAGACATGCAAGCACAATTGATCAAATTTGGTTTTAAAGGAGGTTTAAATTACGCCAACCAATCAGGAAGTAATATTACCGTAAATAGTGATAATTATGATAAAGAAGCTATAACGAGTTATCATGCGGGTATTGTAGCTGAACTTAAATTAACAGATGGTTTTTCTATCCAACCCGAATTGCTGTATTCTACGCAAGGAGCAACGTATAAAAATGCTGTCGAAGAATTCAAAAATGAGTTAGGATATTTATCGATTCCGGTGATGGCTAAATTTCATTTTAATAAAACCGTTAGTTTAGATCTTGGCCCTCAGGCCTCTTTCCTATTAAGTGAAAGAAAAAATGCAAATTTTAATGATTCTGAAAGTTTTGAATTTGGAGTAGCCGGAGGTTTAACTTTAAATGTCACTAAACACATTTTCCTTCAAGGTCGTTATGTTTTAGGATTAACTGAAGCTTCACAAGAGGCAGACGTTAAGAATTCAGTTCTTCAAATATCAGCTGGATTTACGTTTTAAGACAAAGAAAAAATTAAATTTACAAAACCGTTCTATAAATTGGAACGGTTTTTTTATTTTTACCAAAACAGCAATCATAAAAGCATCCTATCGCAGCTTTACTAAAACCAGATAAGCTGCATGAAAACAAGCTTTTGCGAATAAGAAAAGCACTTTTATATTCAAATAAAAAACAAATAGTAACGACTTATGAAAATCAGCATCATCAACGGACCCAACCTTAATCTTCTTGGCAAACGTGAGCCAACCGTATATGGAAGTCAAACTTTTGAAGAGTATTTCACCACGTTACAAATAAAATTTCCTTCCGTAGAATTTACCTATTTTCAAAGCAACATTGAAGGGGAATTAATTGATAAAATTCAGGAATTTGGTTTCGCATTCGATGGAATTATTTTAAATGCTGGAGCATATACGCATACTTCCATAGGAATTGGCGACGCGATAAAAGCCGTGACCACTCCCGTAGTTGAAGTCCATATTTCTAATACGTTTTCACGAGAAAGTTTTAGACATCAGTCTTATATTTCGGGTAATGCAAAAGGAGTTATTCTGGGTTTTGGTTTAAAAAGTTATGAGTTAGCAGTACAGTCTTTTTTACAGTTTTAAATAAAATAAGCTATTAAACAAATCTTTAACAAATAATTAATACGCTCTTTTTAAACTTCTTCTATTTTTGTGAAAGAAAAAACTTTCATGAAAAATTACTACGTATTACTACTTTTTTTAGTTTCATTTTTTGGTACTGCACAAATAAAAGGAACCGTTACAGATGAAAAAGGAAACCTCTTACCTTTTGTCACTATTTTTCAGGAAGACACCTATAATGGAACCACTTCAAATGAAGTAGGAATTTATGAATTCACTTTAGATAAAAAAGGAAAGCAAGCTGTTGTTTTTCAGTTTTTAGGTTTCAAAACTCAAAAAGTAACGATTCAATCTGATAAATTGCCTTACGCTTTAAACATCAAAATGATTGAAGAAAGTTTTTCATTAAATGAAGTGATCATCAACAAGAAAAATAATCCGGCGTTAGCGATTATAAAAAATGCTATTGCTAGCAGAAAAGTTAACACCGAAAAAACAAATCGGTTTAATGCCGACTTTTATTCTAGAGGTATTTTTAAATTAAAAAATGCCCCGAAAAAAATATTAGGACAAAAAATTGGGGACCTGAATGGCGCATTAGATTCAACCGGAACAGGAATCATATCCTTGTCAGAAACCTTTTCTAAAATAGCCTTTGAAAAACCCAACAACCTCAAAGAAGTCGTTACTGCCACAAAAGTAAGTGGTAGAGACAACGGCTATAGCTACAATACAGCTCGATCTTCGTTCTATGATTTCTATGATAATACGATCGAGTTTGGTGTTCAAATGATTTCTCCTATAGCAAGCAACGCTTTCAACTACTATAATTATAAATTAGAAAGCACCTTCCTTGATGAGAATACCAACATGATCAACAAAATAAAAGTAATGGCAAAGCGCGACAGCGAACCCGTTTTTGAAGGATATATATATATTGTTGAAGATTCCTGGTCAATATATGCAGTTGATCTTGATATAAAAGGCTACCGAATAAAAGAAGAATTTCTCGATGTGATGACCTTAAAACAAAATTTCAGTTACAATAATAGCAATAAAATTTGGGCTAAAAACACCCAAAGTCTGGAAATCACAGCAGGTGCGTTTGGAATAAAATTTAATGGTAAATACAATTACGTTTATAGTAATTATGAATTCATTGATGCTTTTGCAGCTAAAACATTTACAAATGAAATTACACGAATCGAATTAAATGCCAACAAAAAAGACAGCTTATTCTGGAATACAAACAGACCTATTCCGCTAACAATTGAAGAAAGCACGGATTATATTAGAAAAGATAGTATTTACAAGGTCCGAAATTCTGAAAAATACTTAGACTCAATTGATACAAAAGAAAATAAATTTAAACTATTAAAGTTGCTAACGGGTTATACGTACAAAAATAGTGCAGAAAAGCACAGTTTTAGTTATGAAGGATTATTAAATCTTGGTTCATTGAGTTTCAATACGGTGCAAGGGTACAATTTTGATTCAGGTTTTAAATATACGAACTGGAAAAATCAAGAAAATAAAGGAATATACACTTCTATAAGTACAAAACTCAATTACGGTTTTGCCGAAGATCGTTTGCGTGTCACTGGGCAATTTATCCACCGTTTTAACAATCAGAATTATGCTACTTTATACATGACGGGAGGTAGTTCAGTGAAGCAATTTAACCCTAATGAACCCATCAGTAAAGCGATAAATACGATCAGTTCCTTGGCTTTCAAGAACAATTTCATGAAGTTATATAACCTGGAATCAGCGGCAATTGGCTACAGCCAAGATATTGCCAATGGCGTTAATCTAAACGGAAAGATAGAGTATCAGCAACGCAAACCATTATTCAACAACACTGATTTTTCTTTGTTTAGCAAGGATGATTTATACACTTCGAATAATCCGTTGGCACCAAATGATTTTATTACTCCCGATTTTGAAAAACATCATTTAACGAAAATTAATTTGCTTGCAAAAATCAATTTTGGAAACAAATATTCCTCCCGTCCCGATGGAAAATTTAATATCCGCAATGAAAAATATCCAACGCTTTATCTAGGCTATGAAAAAGCAGTTGCAGCTACCGACAAAAAATATGAGTTTGACCATTTCAGCACCCGATTAACGTATGATTTAACCTTGGGAAATAAAGGTATTCTGGGGTTGAATCTAAAAGCAGGTAAATTTCTGAATGCGGATAATATTGCTTTCATAGATTATAAGCATTTCAATGGAAACCAAACCCACATAGGACAATCAGCGCGCTATTTGAATGTTTTTAATTTGCTTCCTTATTACTCTAACAGCACAAATGACAGCTATTTTGAAGCACATTCTGAATACAACGACCAAGGTTATGTCATGAATAAAATACCATTGTTGAACAAACTAAAATCAACTTTAATACTGGGAGCTCATGCATTGTCTACGCCCAATAACAAACCGTATACTGAAGTCACAGTCGGGCTGGACAATCTGGGTTTTGGTAAATTTAAAATGCTCCGTATTGATTATGTCCGTTCGTACCAAAATGGTTTTCAGGGTGATGGAGTTGTTTTTGGACTTAAGTTTTTGAATATTTTAGAGTAAAAAAAGAATCAATTTGTAAATTCGAATTAAAACCTAATCATTTGGTTCTACGTGAATCAACACATGTCCTAATTCTGGAATTTCATCCTGTAAAGTGTCTTTTAGTTTATGCGCGAGATCGTGTCCTTCTTTTACGGTGATATTTGAATCAACTCGTGCATGCAAATCAACGTGATATTGCATTCCTGTTTTCCGAATGAAACATTTCTCAGTATCCAGAATTCCATCTACCTGAATAGAAATCACACGAATTTGCTCTACCAAATCGTCGTATAAATGCTCGTCCATAATTTCGCCCAAGGCGGGTCTAAAAATCAAATAACTGTTATAGAGAATAAATCCCGAGGCAAAAAGTGCCGCCCAATCATCAGCAGCCTCATATCCATTTCCTAAAATTAAAGCAATTGAAATCCCAAGAAATGCCGCCATAGATGTTATTGCATCGCTGCGATGGTGCCAAGCATCAGCTCTTAATGAGGAACTGTTTGTTTGAATACTTCTTTTCATCACTATGCGAAAAGAATATTCTTTCCACATAATGATTGCCGCAAGAACAAATAAGGTCCATGGTTTTGGTAATTGATGTGGTGTTCCAATATTAATAATACTCTCATAAGCAATAATCGTAGCTGAAGTGATTAAGAAACCTACCACCAAAAAAGTGATCAACGGTTCTGCACGTCCATGTCCGTAAGGATGATTTTTATCCGCTGGCCTGTTTGAATATTTGATTCCAAACAACACTAGAAAAGAAGCAAAAATATCAGTAGTTGATTCTATTGCATCCGCTATCAATGCATACGAATTTCCAAAAAACCCGGCAAATCCTTTGATAATAGCGAGACAAGTATTCCCGATAATACTAAAATAAGTGGCCTTGATTGCTGTTTTTTCGCTTGACATGCGCTTTGTTTAAAGGTGAAATAAAAGTAAAATCGTTTAAGTAAATCAAAATGAATTTTAGATTTAAATTCATTTTGATTTACTTAAACGATATGTTTTGTGATTTATATTATTTATGCGCGAACAATATTAGCTCCAATAGCTCTCAATCGTTCATCAATGCGCTCATATCCTCTATCAATTTGTTCAATATTTTGAATAGTACTCGTTCCTTTTGCAGAAAGCGCAGCAATCAATAATGAAATTCCCGCACGAATATCCGGTGAAGACATTGTGGTTGCTTTGAGTTGCGATTTGAAATCATGTCCCATAACAACAGCTCGATGTGGATCACACAACATAATTTTTGCTCCCATATCGATCAATTTATCTACAAAAAATAATCTGCTTTCAAACATTTTCTGGTGAATCAAAACATCACCTCTTGCTTGGCTGGCAACTACAAGAACGATGCTCAATAAATCCGGAGTAAATCCAGGCCAAGGCGCATCAGCAATTGTAAGAATAGAACCGTCAATATCCGTTTTTACTTCATACCCATCTACGTGAGCAGGAATGTAAATATCATCGCCACGACGTTCCAGAGTAATTCCAAGCTTTCTAAACGTATTAGGGATTACGCCAAGGTTATCCCAACTAACATCTTTTATCGTAATTTCTGATTTTGTCATTGCAGCTAATCCAATCCAACTTCCTATTTCGATCATATCGGGAAGAATCCTATGCTCACAACCTACTAAACTTTCAACCCCTTCGATGGTCAACAAATTAGATCCAACTCCTGTTATTTTAGCTCCCATGGAGTTCAACATCTTACACAATTGTTGCAAGTAAGGCTCACAAGCAGCGTTATAAACTGTTGTTTTCCCTTTGGCCAAAACTGCTGCCATAACAATATTAGCGGTTCCGGTTACGGAGGCTTCGTCTAATAACATATCGGCACCTTTCAATCCTTTTGGTGCTTCTACGCCATAAAAATGATCTTCTCTGTTATAACGGAATTTAGCGCCCAGATTGATGAATCCTTCAAAATGCGTATCCAATCTTCTACGACCTATTTTATCACCACCAGGTTTTGGAATATATCCTTTTCCAAATCGTGCTAAAAGTGGTCCAACAATCATAATACTACCTCTTAAAGAACCCCCTTCTTTCTTGAATGCCTCGGTTTCCAGATATTGTATATTTACTTCATCCGCTTGAAAAGTATACGAACCTGATCCGTTTTTTTGAATTTTCACTCCTAAATTTCCTAAAAGTGTAATTAGTTTATTGATGTCGATAATATCAGGAATATTATTGATAATCACTTTTTCAGGTGTTAAAAGAACCGCACATAAAATTTGTAACGCTTCATTTTTAGCTCCTTGTGGCGTGATTTCTCCTTTTAGACTAATGCCTCCTTCTATTTTGAAAATTCCCATTTTTTACAATTATGAGTTATAAATTATTTAGATATGAGTTATAATTTTATAAGTTAAAGTTATCGTCAAAAAAATCGATAACTAAAGACTTCTAATTTATAGCTGATTTACAAAGGTTTTCTGTTTTGATTTTTGTGTACTGGATTTGGTTTTCCCGTTTTTGTATTCTTATTGCTAAGAATTTTTGGTTGGCCAATTGGTAAGATTTTATTCGAAACCCGTTTGTTAGTTCTTAATAAATCTGTAGTATTTAATAATTGCTCTGTACTTTGAATCAAATTCAATTTACCATCGGATAGTTCATACAAATGTTCGAAAATTACATCGTCTTTAACGGTGTCTTTATTCCAACTCAAATACGATTTTTTCATGTGATTGGCAATCACTTTCACCAAGGCGCTTTTCATCTCTCCATCTTCCCATTTATTAGCCACATCAATCATATATTTAATATTATTGCCATAAAACCTGTATTTGGGAAAATTTTGTGGATATTTTAAAACATCCGGTTTTAACTGCAACACTTCACGTGATGGAATTGGATATGGTGAATCAGCTATTAATTTAAAATCCGACATAATAAAAAGCTGATCCCACAATTTATGCTGAAAATCAAGAACATCGCGCAAGTGTGGATTTAAACTACCCATTACCTGAATAATGTATTTTGCCGCTTTATTGCGTTCTACATCATCCTCAATTTTAGTGGCTTGATCAATCAATTTCTGCAAATGACGGCCATATTCTGGAATAATCAAGTGCGATCTCTCAGCATTGTATTCCAAATGATGCACCACATCGTTCGAGTTTTCTTTAATGTATTTTGAATTCATATTCGAATGTATCTGTTTTGACTCCTTTGCTATTTTTTGAAATTATAAACTTATTCAAACGCAACAAATCAAAAATTTTATATTGTAATTAAAGGGAAATTATACCTTTTATTGTAGAAACTTCTAGGTATTTATCAACTATTTCTTGTGAATCTTTCACGGTGACATCAACGGATATACTGGTAAATTTTCCTGTTTTTGATTTTGTGGTTTTGATAACTGCTCCCATGCAATCAAATGCCAGCTCCACTCGTTCTACATTATCACTTTCTGTTGGTACAATAAATTTAAATAAGTATTCTGCTGGCCATGTATTGCTCATATCCAATTCTACTTTTAATCTATCATAAAATTCTTCCGTCTTTTTATCCATTTTTTATTTCAAAATAAGGGCAAATATACGGTTTCAAACGTGAATTATGAATTTTGAATTATGATTTTTTGCCTAATCACATTTTAACACCTTGATTTTTTCAAATACCAATAAGTTTGAGTAAATTTGCCCCTTATTTTTTAAAAGTGCAAAAAGAAATCATAGTTATCATTGGCGGTCCAGGAACAGGTAAAACTACTATTATAGACGGATTGGTCGCTAAAGGACATTGCTGTTACCCCGAAATTTCTCGGGAAGTAACATTGGAAGCAAAAAAACAAGGAATCGAGCAATTATTTCTTGAAAAACCTTTGTTGTTCAGCGAATTACTCCTTGAAGGAAGAAAAAAACAATTTCAAAATGCTTCAAAAGAGCCTCATGAAATAGTATTTATTGATAGAGGAATTCCTGATGTTTTGGCCTACATGCACTACATTGGCGATAGTTATCCTGCTACTTTTGATACCGCTTGCCGCGAACACACCTATTCAAAAATATTTATTCTTCCGCCTTGGGAGGAAATTTATATCAGCGATGACGAACGTTATGAAAACTTCGAACAAGCGAAACTCATCTACAATCATCTTACTGAAACCTATGAAAATTACGGTTACAAACTCATAGAAGTTCCAAAAGACACGATGAATAACAGAATTCTTTTTATCTTAGATGAAATTTCCAAATAATAACCAGGTTTAGGATTTACGTTTTGGACTGTTTTTCAATGAAATGAAATTCATACTTTATGCAAGAAGCGGTAGCTATTCTTCAAAAATATTGGAAGCACGACAAATTCAGGTCGCTTCAAAAGGAAATCATTGATTCCGTTTTAAGCGGACGTGACACTTTTGCATTGATGCCAACGGGCGGCGGAAAATCAGTTTGTTTCCAAATCCCGGCTATGATGAATAACGGTATCTGCCTCGTGATCTCGCCATTAGTCGCACTGATGAAAGATCAAGTCGCCAATTTGCAAAAGCGAAACATCAAAGCCATAGCATTAACAGGCGGAATTCGATCCGAGGAAATGATCGATTTACTAGACAATTGCCAATTTGGAAATTATAAATTCCTTTATTTATCGCCAGAACGTCTTCAATCCGACTGGATTTTGGAACGAATAAAAAATCTCCCCATCAATTTAATCACCATCGATGAAGCGCATTGCGTCTCCCAATGGGGACATGATTTCCGGCCAGCTTATTTAAAAATTTCGGAACTAAAAAGGCATTTTCCAACAGTGCCCTTTTTAGCCTTGACCGCAACTGCTACGCCAAGAGTGAAAGAAGATATTATCAATGAGTTGGGATTACACAAACCACAAATTTTTGAAAAATCATTCGCCAGAGAAAATATTGCCTATATGATTTTTGAGGTCGAGGATAAACTTTTCAGAATAGAACAAATGCTGAAGAAAAACCCAGAACCATCAATCATATATGTTCGAAATAGGAAATCGTGTCTGGATATTTCCTCACAATTAAATTCATTAGGATTTAAAGCTACGTATTATCACGGCGGACTTTCGTCCAAAGAGAAAGATAAAAACATGCAATCCTGGATGAATGAAGAAGTGCAGGTTATTGTAGCAACTAATGCTTTTGGAATGGGAATTGACAAAGCCAATGTAAAAACGGTTATTCATATTCAACTCCCGGAAAACATGGAGAATTATTATCAGGAAGCTGGCCGTGCAGGACGAAATGGAGAAAGAGCCTTTGCGGTTTTATTGACCAGTCCTTCTGATGTTATTCAGGCTCAAAACCAATTTATCACTGTTCTTCCTGATAAAAAGTTTTTGAATCTCATGTATGTTAAGCTTTGTAACTATTTTCAAATCGCTTACGGAGAAGGAATTAATGAACAATTCAACTTCAATTTGCATCATTTTTGTTTAAAATATGAATTCCCCACATTGAAAACCTACAATGCGATGCAATTCTTAGACCGACAAGGAATCATTAGTCTATCCCAAGAATTTTCAGAAAAAATTACGCTTCAATTTCTAATTCCTTCCAAAGAAGTGATTCGGTATATGAGTTTAAATACAAACGATGAAGAAATTATTTTAGCCATTTTGCGTACGTATCCAGGAATTTACGAAATGCAAACTGCTTTCAACTTACAATTGATTGCCAAAAAATCAAATCATAAGGAAACTGAAATTCAGGCTGTTTTACATAAATTAAAAGAAAAAGAAATTATAGATTATCATTCGAAAAATAACGATGCTACACTGATTTTTAATGAAATTCGGGAAGATGACAGAACCATCAATAGGATTTCTAAACATTTAGAGAATCAAAATCAATTAAAAAAAGAGCAGCTTCAATCTGTGATTTATTATGTTAGTGAGAAAAAAGTGTGCAAAAACAAGTTGATTCTAAATTATTTTGGCGAAAAAACAACCGATGATTGTGGTATTTGTTCCTTTTGCATTACCAAAAAAATAAAGAAAAAGGATGTATCACTGCTTTCCAAAGAAATAATTACTTTATTGCAATCCGAAGATTTAAATTCAAGAGACATTCAAAATAAAACTAAAAATAGTCCGGATGAAGTTATTGGCGTACTTCAGGATTTATTAGAAAACAACACAATTTTGGTTAAACCAAATAACAAATATACTTTACGATCATAATGGAAAAATTACGAATTGTTTTTATGGGTACGCCCGAATTTGCTGTGGGAATATTAGACATAATAATCAAAAACAACTATGAGGTTGTAGGTGTTATCACTGCTGCGGATAAACCAGCAGGCCGCGGACAAAAATTAAAGTATTCAGCCGTAAAAGAATATGCGCTGGCTCATAATCTTACTTTATTACAGCCTTTGAACTTAAAAGACGAAACTTTTTTGGCTGAATTAAAAGCGTTGAATGCTAATTTACAAATTGTAGTTGCGTTTAGAATGTTGCCCAAAGTTGTTTGGGAAATGCCATCCTTAGGTACTTTTAATCTTCATGCTTCACTCCTACCTGATTATCGTGGGGCAGCACCCATAAATTGGGCTATTATCAATGGAGAAACTAAAACAGGAGTCACTACTTTTTTTATAGATGATAAAATTGATACTGGCGCGATAATTTTAAGCTCAGAAATTCAAATTGATGAAACCGAAAATGCGGGACATTTGCACGACCGATTAATGGAATTAGGAAGCAAGACCGTTATTGACACTTTGGAAATGATTGAAAAAGGCGATGTGTCAACAGTTATTCAAAAAGACGCTGCCGAAATAAAAACAGCTTACAAACTCAACAAAGAAAATTGCAAAATTGACTGGACAAAATCAGCTCAAGAGATAAATAATCTGATTCGAGGTTTGAGTCCTTATCCAGCAGCTTGGTGTTTCTTTGGCGACAAGAATGAAGAATGGAATGTAAAAATATATGAAGCTACTATAATTCCAGAGGAACATGGTATGGAAATTGGAAATTTAATTTGTACCAAAAAAGAGATGAAGATTGCGGTAAGAAACGGATTTATTCAAATACTTAATTTGCAGTTTCCAGGCAAAAAGAAAATGAATACTTCCGAATTTTTGAACGGGATTGTATTTTCAGTGAATGCAAAAGTCTATTAACACCAACAAAAACGGGCACTTTCTATGATTTAACAAGAAACGATCTTTAGTTTATCAACAAAAAAAATAAGTTATCAACAAAACAAACTAAATTAACATAAAACCCTTGCAAAGAACGTATTTCCTACTAAATTTGTGTATTAACAATTTTTTTAACCAACAATTAATAACTAATTATTATGAACAAATCAGAATTAATCGATGCTATCGCTGCTGATGCAGGAATAACAAAAGCTGCAGCAAAATTAGCTTTAGAGTCATTTTTAGGTAATGTAGGAGGAACTTTGAAAAAAGGAGGAAGAGTATCTTTAGTAGGTTTCGGATCATGGTCAGTAACTGCAAGAGCAGCAAGAGACGGTAGAAATCCTCAAACAGGAAAAACTATCCAAATCGCAGCTAAAAATGTAGTAAAATTTAAAGCTGGAGCAGAGTTAGAAGGTGCGGTAAACTAGTTTTAACCCCCCTAAATATAATAAAACCTTCCATCTGGAAGGTTTTTTTGTACGTTTCAACGATTTTATTTGGCACTCATATAATAAAAAAGTTAAATTTAATAAAAAATCAATCCGATGATTACAGATAAGTTAAAAAAAGGATATTTGCTTATAGCAGAGCCTAAGATAATTGGGGATTTATCATTCAATAGATCGGTAATTTTATTAGCTGATTATACCGAAGAAGGATCCGTTGGTTTCATCATAAATAAACCTTTAAAGTACACTATACACGATTTAATTCCGGATATAGATGCACGATTCAAGATTTATAATGGTGGACCAGTAGAGCAAGACAACTTGTATTTCATTCATAATATTCCTGAATTGATTCCAAATAGTATTGAAATCTCTAATGGAATATATTGGGGAGGTGATTTTGAATCTACCAAAGAGCTAATTAATAGCGGCGTGATCAGCAAAGACAATATCCGATTCTTTTTAGGTTATACGGGCTGGCACGAAAACCAACTTGAGAGCGAAATGGAAAGTAATTCTTGGATCATAACGTCAAATAGTTATGAAAACAAAATTATTGGAACATCAGCTACTCATTTCTGGAAAGAACAAATCATGGAATTAGGCGGAGAATATCTCATCTGGTCTAATGCTCCTGAAAATCCCTATTTAAATTAAGATTTCAGAAGCAATTCATTAAGTTTTTCTAACAATTGAGCGGAGATATTAGTTGTAAATTCTTTTTTACGATATCTAGTTACGGGTTGAATTCCTTTAATCACGTTAGTAATAAATAATTCATCTGCTTTTTGCAAATCAAAAGGAGAAATCACTTCTTCAACAAGCTCTAGAGTATCCATTTTTTTAACCAAACTTAAAATTTGTTTCCGCATGACACCATTTAAGCATCCTTCAGAAACTGGTGGTGTTATCAATTTACCTCGCATTAACATAAAGATATTTCCCTGTAAAGCTTCAACTACATTTTTACTGTCATTCAATAAAAGGCAATTGTCCAAGCCATTTTCATGTGCAAAAATACTTCCGGTAATATTAATGATTTTATTAGTAGTTTTAATAGATGAAAGCAGCTGCTTTGTAATGTAGAAATCTTTGTATAAATCTACCTCATATTCCTTTTTTTCAATAGAATAAAGACTTTTTTCAAGTGGTACAGCATGGATTAAAAAAGAAACAGTATTGTTTTGTGGTAAATAATAACCTCCCTCATTTCTGTAAACAGTAATTCGGGCACGAGCGGACTCAGAACATCCGTTAGTACCCACCAAAGAGAGAATTTGTTCTTCCAAATATTCCATCGTAAAATTCATCGGAATTTCCATTCGAACCACTCTCATAGAAGACATCAGTCTAAAATAATGATCTTCCAGAAAAAGAATTTTACTATTTAGAATTTTCACTGTTTCAAAAACTCCGTCACCATACAAGAAAGCACGGTTTTGAGTTAATATATTGGTGTCTTGAGACACTATAGATCCATTAAAATTAATCATAAAAAAAGCCCTAAAATTTATTTAAGGCAAAGATAAGTTTTAATATATGATTTTACTATACCGATCCAATTAGATGTTTTAGATCCGAAATTTGATTTTCCCACAATAATGTTGCTTCATCGATCTCTCCTTTTTCAGCAAAGTCAACCACCATTAAAGAAACATCTTTAGTGAGTTCATCGACTAAAATATGTAATTCAAAAAAATACTCCGTATCCTTACTATTCTCATCAACCCACTTAAACTTAACTTTCTCACCTGTTTTCTTAGAGGCAAGCCTTGCTTTTTCTTCGGAATCATTCCAAATAAAAGTAAAAAATTCACCGCGAGAGTTTACATTATCCGCAAACCATTCAGATAAACCAGATGGAGTAGAGATATATTGATACAATAATTGCGGTGAAGAATTTATGGGAAATTCGATTTCGTAACGTACTTTTTGATCCATGACCTACATTTAATTTTTGCGAAATATATAGAATATAACTACATAAAAAAAGTGTTTTTAAAAATATTTTTTTTTATTAAAAATATGCTTGTGAGCTCTAAAATTATTTTTATATTTGCACCCGCATTCAGGGCTGGTTTACCACCCTAATTATGGCGAGATAGCTCAGTTGGTTAGAGCGCAGGATTCATAACCCTGAGGTCCCGAGTTCAAATCTCGGTCTCGCTACAGACTTAAAGTCAAGTAAACTACGGATTAGTGTCAACTAATCCGTTTTTTTATGTCTAAACTTTTGTTACTTTTACGGGCAGTACACGATACAGTACACGATTTGCCAATGAAAACCAACTATTCTGAACCTAAAATCTTTACTGGAAAAGTCGATGTTTCTAAATGGAACAAGCTTTCAAAACAAGAACAAAACGAAGCTATTTCGAAAGATTGGTACGTGTATTACTCATTCCGAAATCCTGAAACGGGAAAATTAGTGCGTCAAACAAATATAAAGTACGAGGCAAATAGGTATAAAACCGCAAAAGATAGGTTTGAGTATTTAAAAAACATTCAATTCAAGGTATCCATTCTTTTGAAAAAAGGTTATAACCCATTTCTTGACAACGCTGAATTAACCAACAAATATTTTGGTAAAGTCAATCCAGTCAATACTAATATTGAAGTCATTACAGAAAAAGAAATTATTCCCGAACAAGTATCAGTTGTAGTAAAAAAAGAACTTACCATCAGAGAAGCTTTTGAATTCGGTCTGAAAAACAAGATTAATGTTTTAGGAAAAGCTTCTTATAGCAATTATCAGGGAAGAATAAAACGATTTTTAGCTTGGCTAGACAATTATGAAATTACATCTAGTAGTGGAATTTCAACATTGAGTAAAAAGACACTGAATGAATACTTGAATTTTATCTTGGAGACTTCAAGAGCAACCAATCGGAATAATACTAGAGCCGATCTAAGTTCATTGGTACAAGTTTTAGTTGACAATGAATTAATGAGTACTAATTTTGTAAAAAGTATTAGCATCCTTAAAGCTACACCAGAGAGAAACAAAACTTATTCAGTAAAACAAGAAAGCGATATTCTAAACTATTTGAAAGTAAACGATCCTATCCTACTTCTTTATACGCAATTTATTATTTATAATTTATTAAGGCCAATTGAAGTAAATAGGCTTAAAATTGATGATCTGGATCTTGAAGGGAAAAAATTATTTGTGAAAGCAAAAAATAAAGCCGTTAAAGTGAAAATCATTCCACAAAAAATTATTGACTTATTGCCCGATTTTTCACAGATGAATAAAAATCATTATTTATTCACACCTACAAAATTTGGCGGAGAATGGGAAGCTGAAGAAAATAATCGAAGAGATTATTTTTCGAAAAAATTTAAAGTTGTTAAAGATCATTTTGGCTTAAATGATGATTACGGACTGTATAGTTTCAGACACACATCTATAACTAATTTGTATAAAGAATTCATCAAAACATTAACTCCTAATGAAACTAAAAGCAAATTAATGGAAATCACTGGGCATCAAACGATGCAAGCTTTAGAGAAATACCTCCGAGATATTGACGCAGCATTACCAGAGGATTACTCCCATTTATTGTAATAAAAATGAATCATTATCCAAAATGTTCCAGTTTCTTTTTCCATCGTTCCCACAATGGACATTCTTTTGCCTGCAAATCAAAGAATTTTTGATTATGACTAAGATGTACTAAATGACATAATTCGTGGATAATAACATATTCAATACACCCCTTTGGTGTTTTGATTAATTCAGGGTTTAAAATTATTTTGCCTTTTGGAGTACAACTTCCCCAGCGGGTTTTCATTCCTTGAATGTAAACTCCCGTTGGCTCCACATTGTACTTTTTAAATTTATCAATTAAAGGCATTGCAATTTCTTCAAATTTCTCCTTTGCTTTTATCCTGTACCAATCATTAAGTAGTTTTTCAACATTAGATTTTTTCTTAGTTTTGACTTGAATGTATCTCCCTTTGTAACTCACTTCATTTTTCTTGTCTTCAATAACTTCAATCCGATATTGTTTGCCCAAGTAAAAATGAGATTCACCAGATACATATTTTTTATCGTTGGGTTTGGGATGGAATGTTAAAAAGAAATTTTGTTGTTTAATAATCCATGGTGCTTTCTTTCTAACCTTTTTTTCAATAAGATCTAAATCAGCATTTTCAGGAGCTTTCACAACTATTCCCATATCAGGAGTAACTGTAATACCTAATGTCTTACGTTTTGTATACAAAAGCGTATACACTAATTTCTTAGAGCCAAAATCTATTGAATACAACATTTTTATTTGTAAATAAGTTTAGCAATCTCAATACACTTTTCCGCCATTTCTTCCGCTACATCTATTGATATTTGCAATTCATCAATCAAATATTCACCGATATAGAATGTCATTTTTCTGATTATATCAGGCTTTGAAAACCAATCTACGATGATGTATTCCTTTATAATTTTATCTACTTCCATGGCGAAAGGAATTGCTAAGTCTGGTCCGATTATTTGATTTGATTTTGCCAACCTATAAAACGGTACTGTTTTTTCATTTTGTAATATTTGATCTGGAACATCATCCGATTTTCTTGTAATGGCTTGCTCTCGTAATTCTTTCAATCGGTTTATGGCAACTACATCCGAAATTCGCATAGCACGCAAGTCTGAAATAGTTTGTTGAATCAATTCGGATAGCTTTTTATAAAAAACGGGGTCTTCATCCATTCTTTCCGAAATATGCTTTGCTGTTCTACTTGCAATCGTTTCCGCTTTAGCTCTTGTACCAACCACTTTTTCCAATTCATTTTCGAATGCTTTTGCATCCAAAATAGAAACCTGTTCCGTGAGCCTGATCACTTCTTCTGTAGTGACGTGTTGATCCAGCAGCTTTTGCAATTGCTTTTCATACTTTTTGAAATCTATTTTATCCGAATAGGTATTTACAACTGAATTTCTCAGCTCTGTAAAGAATTTAATATGTCGAATATATAATTCCTTTGTTTTTTCCGGTGTATTATTTTCAAAATCAATTGAAGATAATGCCACTTTCAAGCATTTGGCGAAGGCTGTAAATTTTTGATAAAATTCTATTCGAATAGCTTCATCTTTCAGTAAATCCGAATAACTGATAATATCCCATCTATTCTTGACCTGCTTAAAGATATCATTCAATTCTGTATGCAATTGCGGCAGATTGGCAATCTCTTTTTTGATGTCGGTGAAAGTTCCAAGTAAATCGGTTTCGTCAAATCCATCAAAGTCAGAGTAGGTATTCATAGCTTCATCGAGTTCGCCAATGATTCCTTCGTAATCGATAATAAAACCATATTCTTTCCCTCTAGCTACCCTGTTTACCCTTGCAATTGCCTGCAAAAGAGTATGATCTCTCAATTTACGACAAACGTACATCACCACCACTTTTGGCTCATCAAAGCCAGTCAATAATTTATCGATTACGATTAACAATTCTGGATAATCTGTTTTCTTGAATTGATTAATTAATTTTTCATCGAAACCTTTTCCGTATTTCGTTTCCATTTGTCTCCAAAACGAAACCACTTCATTGGTTGGTTCTCCATGAATATCATCATTACCTTCACGAGAATCCGGAGCAGACATAATTACTTCGGCTGAAACCTTGCCAATTAAGTCAAATGCTTTTTTGTATTTAACCGCCGTTGCTTTATCTGGAGTTACTACCATTCCTTTAAACCCGCTTCTTTCTCCTGTTTTATCAATTCCCCAATTGTGTGTGTAATGATCTGAAATATCCCTGGCAATCTCGTCTATACGTTGTTCAGTTTTTGATATTAGATTGGCTTTGCTGAATTTCTTTTTTAAATCTACTTTTTCATATTCGGACAATGGTTCCGAAACATTATCAAAACCTCTGTCCAATGCTTTTTGATTCACATTTTGAACAGCGTGTCTTCCTTCATAAATAATGGGTACAATAGCGCCATCTTCAACGGCTTGAATAATGGTGTAAGCATCAATTATTCCTCCAAATTTTTGTGCTGTACTTTTTTCTTTTTTCATCAAGGGAGTTCCCGTGAAAGCCAGAAAACAAGCATTTGGCAATACCTTCTGCATTTTCACATTGAAAGTTCCGTATTGCGTACGATGTCCTTCATCAATTAAAACAAAAATGTTATTGCTTTCCAGCGGGGAAGATCCCAACTGATTGACGGCAGCTTCAAACTTGTTGATGATCGTTGTGACAACTGCGTCACTCTTACTTTGCAATAGTTCTACTAATTGATTTCCAGTTTTTGCATTGTGAACTGGAACATCTACACTTCTAAATGTGTCTGTAATCTGTGTATCTAAATCTGTTCTATCAGTAACCAAAATTATTTTAGGATTCCTAACTGTTAAATAAATTTTCTTTGCCAGCATTGCCATTGTCAATGACTTTCCACTTCCTTGGGTATGCCAAACCACACCGCCATTTCTTTTTCCACCATCAGTAGATTGTATTCTTTTGATGATTTTATTGATGGCAAAAAACTGCTGATAACGAGCTACTTTTTTGAAAGAACCACCTTCAAAAAGCACAAAATCTTTTATTAATGACAGTAACCTTTCCGGACGACAAAGCCAATATAAATAACGGTCTTGTTCGCTAACTGCAATGGTTTCATTTTCTTTTAACTCAATAATTCGTTGCTCCCAATCTTTTCGGTTTAAAAACAGTTTTTGCTTTTGCTCTGGAGATAAAGGCTGATTGACTAATTCGAAAATTTCCTTTTCTTTTTCTTCTTTGCTTTCTCTCCAAGATGCCCAAAATTCTTCTTTGGTATCTGTTGTCGCATATTTGGCTTGAAAAGTAGCTAAACTTAATAATAGTTGACTGTAAATATAAAGATGCCTAATTCCGTCCTCTTGTTGGTTTCGGGTATGTTGTGAAATTGCTTCTGTGATGGGTTCTTTGATGTCTGGTCTTTTACACTCCATTATGCATAACGGGATTCCATTCACAAACAAAACTACATCGGGTCTGTAATGCTCTTTGCTGCCGGTACGCATCACACTAAACTCCTCCGTAACGTGAAAAACATTATTGGCCAAGTTTTTCCAGTCGATGAATTGCATCGTAAAACTCTTTTTGTCGCCATCAATGCTTTGCTCTAGTGCTTTACCCAGCGTGATAAGTTCGTATGCTTTTTTACTGGCAGCAATATAACCTTCATTCATAGGAATATCCTTGAAAGCCTGAATACCGTTCTCGATATTAGCATCACTAAAAAGAGCCATTTTAGAAGAACTCACCTGAATACTATTGATTTCTTGGAGTTGTTTTCGCAAAATAGGTTCCAGAATAACCTGACCCGTTTTATTGCCCCGAAGCACTTCTGCTTCTTCTGGACTTAAATAAGTATATCCCAACTTTTGTAACAATTGCAAGGCTGGTATTTGTGAACTATGGTGTTCTTTGAAAGATGGTATGTTCATTATTTATTTTCTAAAATTTGTCTTTCAATTGATTTTCTTTTTGCTTCTATATTTGAATCGTTACAGAATCTTATAAAGATAAATCCAAAGACAAAAATGTTTATCGAACCAACTAAAACAGGAATTAAAATTGATAAATCCAATTTTGACTTTTCTATTTCGGTTTTAAAAACATTAACTAAAATAAATGAGCCCATCAATAATGGAATTGTGATAAGTAAAGGCCTTAGTGAATCAAACTGCCATTTTTTTAATATTTTTTCAATCGCAAGATTTGTTTCTTTTTCCATT
Source organism: Flavobacterium sp. W20_MBD1_R3 (assembly GCF_052119725.1). Taxonomy (NCBI): domain Bacteria; kingdom Pseudomonadati; phylum Bacteroidota; class Flavobacteriia; order Flavobacteriales; family Flavobacteriaceae; genus Flavobacterium; species Flavobacterium sp. W20_MBD1_R3. The sequence continues at coordinate 104,033 of NZ_JBGQOR010000006.1, read as the reverse complement.
GTTTTTATTCTTTCATAATCAAGTTGGGTTTGTAATTTTTTTATCTTTTCATCCTTTTCAGTTTCAAAAGAAATATCTAATTGTGTATTACTAACGACTCTTGTTTTTTCAAGTTTAGTTACTTTTTTATTCAATTCTTTAATAGCATTGTCATAAATTTGAGTCACGACAACTTTTTCATTAATCTGTTTTAATAACACACTATTTTCAGAGGTAACATTTAGTGCGTCTGTTTTAATTTTGCTTAACTCATCTTTTGCTTTATTCAACTCTTCCTGTTTTTCTGCAAATTGCTTATTTAAAACTCCTTCAATAAACATCCCAGAATCAAAGGATGGATTACTTTTACTCTCTTCTTTATATTTTTCTAAGAATAAATCTTCTGAAATTAAATTATTAATAATCTCTTCATTGTCAATACCTTGATGCTTTAAGTAATTAACTATATTAATTATATCTTCGGATCTTTTAGTATCTTTATTAAAACCTCTAGCGGTCAAAGCTTTAAAATATGCTTTTTTGTAATCATCAGTTTTTATTGGCAAAATTTTAATTAATTTGCTTAAAAGAAATGACGGCTTAAAAAACACAGGAAAACTTCTAATATCTGTATGCCCGACTCTCTCTTGTTGGTCGTATTGAATTAATAAATTATCCAATGTCACTGCGTAATATTTTATATTATTAAATGTCAAATGTTCCTGATTTCTAGTACTTGCACTTCTTTGGCTTATTATTATTTCTCTTAAAGATATATCATGATCAGCCTGTTTGTCAGAGCGAAAAACACTTCTAAGATTTACGCCCTTTTTCTTTCCATATTCATTTCTAATATCATTTTTTTGACCAACAAATCTTAAATATTCCTGTACTCTAATATTTACATATTCTACACCTATTTTTTCTAATCTTTTAGAAGTTCTTGAAACTTCAATTTTTTTTACCTTTAAAGTTGCTGTTGCTAAATCAATTACTTTAGACGGATGTAAAGTTAAATTACGATTATATAATAGATTTGTATAAAACTGCCTGCTAAATTCATCTAATTTATCTGAAGCTAACAAACCTCTTATTGCCGAATCAGTTATTGATTTGTCAAGATGTTTAAAGTCATCTTTTTTATTTACTAGCTCAGTTAAAGACAAATCAGAATACCTTAAAACTATCTTTATATGAGCATTATTATCTAAAATCAATTGTATCAAAGCTCTACAAGCTTCATTCTCAGGATGAGAATGAAGATTGAGCAATGAATACAAAACATTGGTATCTAAATATAAAACCCATTCAATTAAATTTAAATCAATAACATCTTGTGATTGATCTGGACTAAATCCAAGTGATGCAAAAGATTGGGTCTTTAAAGCAAGTTCATTTAAAAATTCTAAATCTTCTTTAGGGATGTTTTCAGGATATTTATCGATTACAGTTTTTAAAATTGAGCATAATGTTTTATCTCCCAATTTATGAAAGGACTGTTGTAAATAATCATCATTAGTCAAATCAATCTCTCTCGGTTTCGGGGAGAAATAATTTAATGTCTCTTCTCCGAATTCATAAAAAGAATGATACAAATATTCTACAAACACTGAATATAAAAATTTAATTTTTGAAATTTCAATTACAATTTCTAGCTCATCTGTAATAAAGTTTTTAAAGTTTTGAAACCTGATCTTTTCTTTATCTTTAATCTCTGCATCCAATAAAGAAACCCTATACCTTTCTTCATCACTTAATAATAAAATTCCGTCTTCTAACTTTATCAGATTAGTTTCAATCATTGTAGTTAGAATTTCTGATAATTCGGACGAATATGGTTCAAAACCAAAGGAATCTTTTATTTCAGCTTCAATATTATTTTGTAATATTCCATTTTTCTCAAATAAAGTATTGATAATTATTGTTCTTAAAGTTTCTTCTCTAGTGTCGGATGAAGCAAGACTTAATGCTGATAAAATTTTTATTGATTTCTTTTTTTCCATTGTAAGATTATTTGATTAGCATCTTTTATTCTCGGACAACATAACCTTTATCAACCCTTTTATTTAATATTCTTAATTGCTATATAAGCTCCCAAAACGAGGAATAACAAATTGACTATATACCTAATATTTTCTTCTTTTTGAATCCAATGTCTATTTTGCAACCACAAAAACCTTTGGTTTTGCCATTCAGATAATGCAATATGAAATCCCTTTTGACTATCTGTTTTACCGAAAGTATTTAAAAAGTATACTTTTTTATTTTCAAATTCTAAACAGTAAATCCTTTTAAAGTAAAATTCTTTCTCTGAATAAAGAGGATGCGAAATATCATCTTTTAAATACCTCCCTTTTTTTATATCTATATACTGGTTTCGTAAATATCCTTTAAATTTACCAGTATTAAACCCATCGCCTTCTAATAATTTTATTCTCATAAACTTATATTTTTAACCTCTTTTTACCCGTTAACAAAACCTGCATTAACCGTTTTTTTTTTATTATTTGAGTTGTGCTAATTTATTTTTCAATTACTTGAATTTATTAACTCGGCGATTTCAATTGCAATCTCTTCAACAGTATAAGCAGAAGTATTTCTTGCTAGTTTATCTGCTAATGATGGTGAGAAATCAATAACCTCTTTTTTTGTAATGTTATGCCAAATTGGCAAAACTACTTGTTCACCTGTTACAGCTTTAGAAATAATTCCATCCAATTCATAGTTCGTCCAACCTTTTTTTATAAAATCTTTTGACAGAACAACTATTCCAAACTTACTATTAACAAGTCCTTTATCTATTTTCCTTCTTAAACTATCTCCAATTTTCATTTCAAATTCATCATACCAAACCGTTAGTCCTTCACTTTGCAAAGCATAAACCAATGGTCTTACTACTTCATCTTTATCTTCGGAAGCATGAGAAATAAAAACATCATATTTTTTTTCATCTTCAATAATATTGTAATCATCAAAATCATCTTTATGAACCAAAGACGGAACACTAGCTAGTGAAGGCTCTCGATATGTTGGTAAAGCGGAAGGTAAAATACTAACAGAAGATTTTGTGGTTCCTCGTAATCCATTCATATCAACTGTAACATACCATTTACCTGAACTTGGAACAGTTAAAATAATAGGAGATCTAGTTACTAATCCTCCAAAATATTTATGATTACGTCCACTTTTATAACTTTGATAATTAGAGCCATCCATCAATCTAACATTTGCAGCACTACCTTGCAGAGTAATTTGAACTCTGTCACCGGCTTTCAAATTGCTATACTCGTATACATTAAATTTAAAACTCATAATTTATCCTTTTTTTTAGTATTTCACTCTCTTTTTATCAATCAACAAAACCTGCATTGTTATTTTTTCAAATTCTTTGAATTGGTATATTTTACTTTTTCAAATTATCATAAAAGCCATCCAACCCTTCTTCTCTAGCAAAAAAATAAAGGCTCATCATTGCAAAAATCCATAAAGTCCATTGTTCCCAATAAGGAATCTCATAATCGAGCTTAAAAAGCTTATAACCCCAATAATATCCATATGCAGAATAAAATCTAACATATATCCATTTCATTTTTGGGTACCATTTTATTTCTAATTGCTTTCGATAAGGAAGCCGAGACAACTCTACTTTACTGAATTCATCCATTACTTTAGTTTCAACCTCATTTTACCCGTTAACAAAACCTGCATTAACCCTTTTTTCTGTTCTTTGAGTTGGGTTAGTTTGTTTTTCAACAACTGGATTTCCGTATCAGCACATTGCAAAACATTGGCAATAGCAGTTTGTTCTTCTATTTCGGGTATTTTAATTTCCAACTTGAGAAAATCTTTTTTACTCATAACCCTGTTTCTTCCAGCTCCTCCAGGTGATATCAAATCTAACATACTCTTAAATTTACTTCCAAGAATAAAAAATTTAAAGTATAAAGAAGTTGAGTTTTTATTATTAAATGTATAAGTAGGAAACCTATGTGACACAAGACCTCCTTCATCTTTTTTTGATGCAATTGCAACTGCTTGTTCCCACGCAAAAGTTATGTTGATTACCAAATCATTTTCTTTGACAACATATAATTTGTCCATTGCAATTGCTTTAGGATCAAAATCATTCTTATGAAAAACTCCCTTACCATGACTCCTTAATCCTAAAGCTAAAAATGGAATTTTGGGTTTGTCAATTTCTCTAGGGGTATAAATCAGCAATTCCGTTAATGGTTTTACTTCCCATTTTTTTTCAAACCCTTTCAATCGTTTTTTACCCGAAAGTAATTGTTGCATTAAAGCTTTTTTAGAAAGTTCTTTTTGAGCAATTAAAGTACTTTGTTTTTCTATCGCTTTATCCCAAGTAGAAAGACAATCGGCTATGGCTTTTTGTTCTGGAAGTGGTGGGATTGGAACTGGAATTGAATTTATAATATTCAAATTTAATCCACCTCTTCCACCATCACCCGTTGAAAGTTGTCGAAGTTCAAAATACCTATAATCTAAATTATAATATAGATAATCTTCATAAAATTCTTTTGAGGGAAAAATTGCTGCAACTGACTGATTTGTACAAAGTTCTACCATGTTCATTGCTACCGTTCCTCTTGTCTTTCCTTGACCTGCTAAACCAATAAGAATACATTTTACAGGTATTATCTTAGTACTAGAATTTTTTAGACCAATCTCTGTAATTCTACCCCCAACATCGAAAACTCTTTTTAAATTCAAATCACCCGAACTCATCCATTTTATATTTCCGTTCCAGTATTCTGGTCTATTTGTTAATGGAGTCCCACCAGCAGTTGTCTTTGTGATTTTACCAATTTTCTTCACTTCCCAATCTTCAGGAATTAAACCTAAAGGCGAGTTTTTGTATTGGGTGGTATGTTGTGTTGTTGTGTTCATTTATTTTTTAAAAATTTACATTATAAAGTTTGTGTTTTTGCAAAGAAACTTGCAAACAACAACTCATTAAAATGCTGTAAAACAATACTTCTTTGTTTGCTAACTAGTCGTGTTTGTCTTGCAAAACTATTTTTCTCGCAAACGAAAAAGCCATTTAATTTTCTTTTCAAGATGCTCAAAGTTGTGATTTCTGCAAAGAAACCTGCAAAGAAAAACCTTGCTAAACCCTTGTTATTCGGTATATTTCTCTTTGCAATCATTCTTTAATTTTATAAGTTCTTTGGTTGTGTTTTATTTCCCTCGCAATTTCTAAATGACTTTTTTCTATCATATCAGCAAAAAGCCTTGATATGTAAGACACGTCTGAATCTGGTAGATTTAGTAATTTTCTGGCAGCTTCATTGTCAATCTCGTCTGCTGTATCAAGGTATCGCATAATTGCTTCAATCTGCCTTGCTTTTTCTTGCTTTTTTAATTTAGAATAGCTGATTTTATCTTCGGTAGAGGCCAATTTATTTTTATGAATAATATATTTCACTCCAGAAGTTTTTCCCGTCGTCTCTATAAATTCTATCTCTTGCAACTCTTTGAGTATTTTTCGTAATTGGTAATGGTTGACAAAAGGATTAGCTTCTAGTTGCTGAAAAGTTTGTTTCTTTTCGGTATAAATACAATTAATTACCAATAGTTTTTCAAGGTCGATATCGACACCCGTAATCTGCTTAAATTCGTGACTTAATTCAGCTAGTTTTTCAGAATAGACATCGGCATCCACTCTAAAAATAATGGAGTGTTCATTTTGGATTGATTTGGGTAATTTTTTTCCTTTAGACAATAAGGCTGTAAATATTTTATCAAAACCAGTACCTGCTTTTTCGGCATAACTTACTTCCCGCATCACATCCATAATATTAGGATTACGCGGGTTTGTTTTTCTCAAAAAGTTAGTTTCATCAATACCTTGGGGAAAATGTCCTGGACTTTCAAATTCAATATAATTAGGGAATTTTCTAATTTCTATAATTTGTTGTCGGCTGTAATCACGATGTACAATCGCATTAATAAGCATTTCACGAAGTACAATTTCTGGGTAATCCTCTATGTAATCTCTAAACAAACCAAAATGAAATTCTTTGACTTTGATTTCAGATTTTAATTGAGAGAAACAAGCATCGGCAATTTCAATTAAATTCCCAGAATATTCAAATGGTTTGTAACTCCCATCTTCATAATACCGAATATATTTGATTTGGCTATAAGGCATTTCTTTTAATGCTTTTTGATTACCAATGAACAAAACACCGGTAGTTGTTGGTAATTGCACTCCGTTTTCCTCCTTAACGAGTCCTAATGTTTCCGTAAATTCATTTGATGTATTTTTGAGATAAGGACTTTTAGGCTTTTCACTTTGAATACGATTGTAAAGTAACCGGGTTCTTGCAAGGTCTTGCCATCCCGGAATAGGATTTCCTTGTTTGTCTTGTTCAATAGTTTGAAAAGGAAAATCCCAAGTTTTTTGATCGTAAACTATCAACCCTTTTTCCGATTGAATGGTAGCAATTTCATAAGGTTCGATAGCCCTATTGCCGTCATTACTCCTAATTAAATATTCTCCCTTTGATGTTCTATGCATTTGAGTTGAAAAAGGAATTTCAAGAACAAGCACTTCGCTATCTTTAATTTTTAGTTTGTGCGGGTGTAGTGTAATTGACGGAAAAGTTCTGTCTTGAACTTGTCTGATTAATTCAAATATCTTAGCATTTGAAGCCAAAAAAAGAGGGTTAATTTCTTTGGTATCATCAACAATACCTACGAACAAAAAACCTCCTTTTTTATTAGCAAAAGCGACAACATCTTTAGCTAATTCCTCATATTTTGGCGCGAAATTTTTAATTGATTTTCCAAAAATAACTTTGTCTTCCAATTGTTCTTTAAAATCAAGAATATCACATTCACCTTGTGCAAGAAGATTGTAAAACCATTGAACGCTATGTTTGGTGTATTTATGCATGATTTCTAAACGTATTGTTTGTTTTTCAACTTACTAAGCCACTATTTTATTTATATGCTTTGGATATGTATACGAAAAGGCCCTTTTGTGCACACGTTTTTTTTAATATGTTCACAAAAAGCCATGTTTATGTACACGTTTTGCTTTAATCAATGAACTCTTGCAAGTATTTCTCCATTTGTTGCTGTACTTCTACCAGCTCAACTTCCAGTTTTTTGATCTCCTGTTGAACCGCTTTAATATCAATAGATGCTTCTTCTTCAAAAGTATCTACATAGCGAGGAATGTTTAGGTTGAAGTCGTTTTCTACAATTTCATCATAAGTGGCGACAAAACTGTATTTGTCTTCCACTATTCCGCTTTTCAATTTTCCTTGATTAAATTGGTCATAAGTAGAAACTATTTTATCAATATCAGAATCACGTAATTTGTTCTGGTTTTTACCACTTTCAAAATGTTTGCTGGCATCAACGAATAAGATGTCAGTATTTTTGCCTTTGTCTTTATTGAAAACCAGAATAGCGGCAGGAATACCAGTACCAAAAAACAAATTGGAAGGCAAACCAATAACGGCTTCTAATAAGTTATCTTCAATTGTTTTTTGACGAATTTTTCCTTCACTACTTCCTCTAAACAAAACACCGTGAGGAACTACAACACCAGCTTTGCCCGTTTCATTCAAGGTTTCTATCATATGACTGATAAAGGCCCAATCACCTTTACTTTTGGATGGAATACCACGCCAAAAACGATTGTGAACGTCTCCAGCAGCCATATCTGCTCCCCATTTATCCAAAGAAAAAGGTGGATTTGCCACAACGGTATCAAACTTCATCAACTGATCGCCTTCTTTCAGTTTTGGATTTCTGATAGTATCTCCCCAACGAATTGAGGCATTATCAAAACCGTGAAGAAACATATTCATCACCGCCAAAGCCCAAGTACTTCCGTTTTGTTCTTGTCCATAAAGAGAAAAATTATTGTCACCAACTTCCCTTCCCGCTTTAATCAACAAGGAACCCGAACCACAAGTAGGATCACAAATCCTTGCACCTGATTTTGATTTGGTGAGTTTGGCTAATAAAGTCGAGACTTCACTTGGCGTAAAAAATTCTCCAGCTTTTTTCCCTGCATCACTGGCAAAGTTGGCAATCAAATATTCGTAAGCATTACCTATTACATCTTCTCGCTCCAAATGTGATGGACTTAAATCCAAAGCACTGAAATCATTCAAAAGATTTTTCAAACGAACATTCTTGTCTTTTACTTCACCCAAATTACTGCTATTGAAATCTATATTTCTAAAAATACCGCTACCGTCTTCGCTGCTTAATTTTTCTCTATTAGCTTCTTCTAAATCTGCCAAAGCAATATTGATTAATTCTCCAACATTACTTTCAGAACGATGATTGTGTAAGTAATCAAAACCGCAATGTTCTGGCAACACAAAACGCTCCATTTTCAGAGCTCTTTCGGTGCGAACTTCGTCGTTATTGTATTTCTTTAAATACTCATTGCGCTTTTCTTTATTCACATCACTAATATACTTCAAAAACAACATTGTAAGGATGTAGTCCTTATATTGAGACGGATCGATTACACCTCTAAAAGTACCACAAGCGTTCCATACTATTTGATTTATATCTTTTTGATTTATCTTTTGGCTCATTTTATTGTATTAATTTAAAAGTTAGTTCATTATAGTAATCTTGTCTCAATTTTGAAATACTTTCCTGTAAGAACTTTTCTCTTTTTTGTAAGTTAAAAAGTTCTAAGATAGCTATTTGTTTGACATAATCAGGAATGATAATTTCAATGTTTTCTAATATCGAAATATTAACTGATTTGATCGCAGTTCCTTTGGCAAGGCCTGAAAGTATCCTTTGAGTTTTAAGATGATTTAAAAACCAAGCTACATAAGCCGGCTCTATATGATTTGTTCGCATTTGCATCACCAAAAAGGTGGTCGATGCAACAGCTGGCTGGTGTTTTCCATCGTAAACTACGGCGAAAAAATCCTTTCCTTTAGCAGCGAAAAGTATATCACCCTTTCTTAAAAAATGTTTTTTTAGTTTGTGAGAGCTTGACAGTATAGGATTCAAATTATCAATCCATTCTAATTCACTGTTAAAATCCGTAGCCTGAATGTAATACACATCAGGATCAGTATCACTTTTAGCAAATAATCCAGACTTAATTGTTACTATATCTTTCAACTTCTTATCCATAAATAACTTTAGTACACAACATACTTTTAATTAATTTACGCAAAATTAATAAAATTTAATTAAATTTGACTAAAAATACGCAAGTATAATTTGTACTAAATAAAAAAATATAACTAAGACTCTATAATTATGACCTATTTTGGAATTATTAAAAAAGAAGAAATTGAAGAGTATTCAATTGAAAGTATTGAGTACTATTTACTGGAGAAGGATATTTATTTTAAATCTTTTAGTTTAAACCAAATGGAAAAGATGATGAGTCCCACATTTGTCAGTAATTATGACGAAACGGAAACTAGCCTTTATGCTCCACTTGAATTAATTCATGAATTCAATGATTTTATTTTCAAAATCTATGAAAAACATGTAAGCAGTTCAAAACACAATTATTTTTCCAAATTCAATGAAGAATTTTACGGTTTAGAATATTCAGAATTAAGAAAAATTGCTCTCTCAGACTTTAATGAAATCTACGATAATCTAAAAATCGTTCATGTTACCCTAATTGATGAGAGAATATCTGCAAATGGAATAAGCCATACATATACTACCGGAAAATTATTTAAATTATATCATTTTCAACAAGACATAAAAAAATTAATGGCTACAACTGAAAACTTATTAAGTTTCTTAATTGGCGACTTGTCATTTTATAATGAAGATTTTTTTGAACAAAACATTGAAGTACGAAATGCAGTACATGTAGAAATCGTCAAACAAATATTAGTTGAAATAAATGATAAATATAGTTTTGAAGAGGACATATATTATTCAAAGAAAGTGAGTCAAGTATTTAAATTCAAAGAATATAATTATATTTTTAAAAATTTGAAATCGTATCAGTTCACAAATAAAATGATTGAAAATTGCAAAACTCTTAAAAGGAATTACATTGAAAGTCTGTATCAAGTCTTACTTAAATTTGATTTAATTACAGATCACAAAGAAAATTTCATTGCTTTCATCGAAAATGAATATAGATTTAAAGTTACTAAAATCACGACTTTTACACCAAAACAGAATATTCAAAATGACAAAAGAGTTGAACTTTTAACTCAAGAATGGGAGAACCATGACGTTGAAAAAACTTTACTAGATATGTTTCAGGATTTCTGACAGAATTTTAGCCTTTTCTGACAGGTTTTTAATTTGCTGATTTATATTACGTTACGTTAATTTGATTTAATTAATTTAACGTAATATAATATGAATCAACCACAATTTTTACAATCTTTTAAAAACCTCTTACAAGAGGTTCAAGATCTCAAAACACTACAACAAAGAGTACTTCTTTATTTAGAAAATCATAACGGTAGCAAAGCAGAAATTCCTTTATTAATAGAGGAACGTATTTCAGTAAAGGAAACTTGCCAAATTTTAGGCTGCTCCGAAGTCACGCTCTGGAAATTAAGGAAGGACGGAACTTTACCCTACACCCAACACAAAAGAACCATCCGGTTCAAGAAAATTGATATACTTAATTATCTAAATAAAAAACGATAATTATGAAGTCAGATACTTTAAACGTGCGTATCCCTAGAAAATTGAGGGATACACTAATCAATGATTCGGATCAAAAAGGCATATCGTTATCCGACAATGTGAGAGACATCTTAACGACATATAGTGAGGAACTCCAAAGTGAAGAAGTTGACAATCAAACATTATTCGATAACAACTTTCCAAATTCAAATGAATTTATCTATCTAATCTCTTGGATGTATGAAAAAAGTAGAGATCCCATTAACTGGGGTTTAAAAAATGACCTAAAAGACCTAAAAAAAATCGTACTAGAGGTTATTAAGAACAATTGCTTTCCTAATGATCTAAAGCTAGAATTCGAAAAAGTACTTCTGGATATCCTACGATTGATAAATGAATTTGGTACCGGAAACAATCAGTTTCGATTTTGCGAATTGTGTTCTAACGATGCTTTTGACTATGTAATCTTAAGGGACTACATCAATAACAGGGCGTTTGAAAATAGAATTTACTTGTAATACACTTTGTGTTACAGATTGTATTACAAAACGTATTACGCTTTGTAATACAATCTGTAACACAATAAAATAACCCACCAAAATGAGTACAAAAATCATAAATATATCAGATCATACAGCAGTATTGAAGTCAGAACTTGAAGCCGATTTAAAAATTAATTCCAACAATCCAGAAGTTAACTATACCACTGCCAGCAATTGCTTCAACATAAAACCAATGAATGATTGGATCAACGATGCTAAAAATCGTCCTATACCTAAAATGCTCTTCAGTGAGTTTTGGTATGAAAACGAAATCTGTATTTTATTTGCTGACACCAACCTAGGAAAATCAATTTTGGCTCTTCAAATGTCTAATGCATTAAGTAAAGGAATTAGTATTGAAGGTTTCAAAATGGAGATATTTGCTCAAAAAGTATTGTATTTTGATTTTGAGCTATCAGATAAACAAGTAGAAAACAGATATTCTAATCAATTTTCTGAACATTATGTGTTCAGCCCAAATTTATTGCGAGTTGAAATAAATCCTGAACAAGAAATTCCTGCGGGGTTTAAAGATTTTGATGCGTTTCTATGTCATTCCTTAGAACTAGCTGCAATAGAAAATGATATCAAAATCATTGTCATAGATAATTTAACGTATTTAAAAACAGACACCGAAAAAGCGAAAGATGCTTTGCCTTTAATGAAATTTTTAAATAGTATAAAGAAAAAATACAATTTATCAATATTAGTCTTAGCACATACTCCGAAACGGGATGCCTCCAAACCTTTAACTAAAAATGACTTATCTGGAAGCAAGATGCTTATGAACTTTTGCGACAGCTGCTTTGCTATAGGCGAAAGTGCACAAAAAACAGGATTGCGCTATATCAAGCAAATTAAACAACGAAATACAGAATTGATATACGATACCCAAAATGTAATTGTATGCAAAATCGAAAAAAAAAGCAACTTCTTAGAATTTGTTTTTATTGGATATGAAAATGAACTTGACCATTTGAAACCTAGAAATAATGAAGAGCGATTAAATGAAATTTTAGAACTTAAAAAACAAAATATTCCAAATACACAGATTGCAGAAAGACTTGGCATCAGTGAAGGAACAGTTCGAAACAAAATAAAAAAATCTGAAAATCTATAATGAATGCTGTAGAACTACTATATCAAATGGCAATGGCGCTCCCTGAAAACGAGCGTGAATTGCTATGTGATATGTTAGTACAACAAAATAAAAAATTTGATTTAGAAGAATTGCTATCAGATGAAATCCCAGAAAAAATATCAGAAAAAGAAATGATGTTGCGACTGATTGAAACTTGTTTTAGCAAAGTTAAAAACTCGTAACACTCGTAATATTCGTAACCTCTACGAAAATTACGAGCGCTACAAATTATAAAATAAAAAAATGTATAAATATTCTCTTGATAAATCCAGTAAAAAATTTATTTGCCCAAATTGTAGTAAAAAAAAATTTGTTAAATATGTTGACAATGAAAGCAATGCGTATTTAGAAGACGGATCCGGTCGATGTGACAATGATAGCAGCTGTAAACATCATCAATACCCTAATAAAAATTGTGTGATTTCCGAATTTATAAAACCAATAATCACAAGACAAGCCTCTACTTTACAATCTGATTTATTGGTTTTATGCGGCAGGAATTTTAATGAAAATAATTTGATTCAATTTTTGAAAATTTATTTTTCTGAAGAAGAGGTTCAGTCAGTTATTTTGCAATACAGACTTGGAACATCAAGGCATTGGCTTGGTTCAACAATTTTTTGGCAAATCAATTCTCAAAATAAAATAATGACAGGGAAAGTGATGCTTTTTAATATTAAAACAGGCAAAAGAATAAAAAAACCATTCAACCATATTCACTGGGTTCATAGTCTTTTAAAGTTAAATGATTATGTCTTGCAGCAGTGTCTATTTGGTTTGCATTTAATCAACGAATCGACGAAAAATAAAATTGCCATAGTAGAGTCAGAAAAGACCGCTTTGATCATGAGCTTATTCTTGCCAGATTATATTTGGATGGCAACAGGCAGTAAAAGTAATTTTAAAAAAGAAATGCTTTTACCTTTAAAAAATTATCCTATTTTGGCTTATCCAGATAAGTCAGAATATGATGATTGGAACAAAATAGCATTAGAACTACAAAAAGAAGGCTTTAAAATTAGATGCAGTCGATATATTGAGGACAAAGATTTTCCAGTTGGAACTGATTTAGCAGATGTTTATCTTGACAGCAGAACGAACAATTCTACTAGAGTTCAAAAACAACTCACAAAAACAGAAATTGAAGTAAATAGACTAGCGAAAATTAACCCTGCAATTATTAACCTTATTAGAACTTTTGGTTTATTAGATAGTGATGATAATGAAATTGGAAATATTGGTTGATATTTAGTCAATCCTTACACTTCTATTTCCCAAATTACAGTTCCTAAACGCTCTCTTATGACCTAACACAAATATTAGTTGATGAGCGGTCTAATTTTAAAGCATTACATCTTATAATTCATCAAGTGAAATCTTGGAGACCAACAGCTTGTTCTTGGATAGGTGAGAATAATATTAACAGCTATTTTCATGAATTTTGTTACCGAATTAATCGTTCTCAAAACAAAGACACAATCTTTAATAATTAAATCAAAAGATTGGTGAAATCAGGGAATATTGCTCATCAAGAAATACTATGTGCTTAAATACCGACCTCAATAAACTTATACCACAAGAGCAGATGTAGAGATATATTTAAATTTGGGACAATAAAAAAAAAGTCATTCAGCCCTAAATTAGAAGACAATTGAAGAATTCTAGAAACAGAAAAATAATTTTAAAAATGTTGTTTAACTAATACTGCAGGTTTAATTTTATATACATAATATTTATATAACTTAGGAATACTCTTAGTCATTTACTTTTACTATTATTATCAAAAATCAGTAAAGAATGCAACGTCCCAATAATGAGTATTACAAATCCTTTAATTTTTATTGTTATTTAAAAACCAATCTACAAAATGAAAGAAGTATTGAAAATATTGAAAGTGTAATAGAAAAACATACTTATGTTTACCAACCACCTTATGACGAAGGATTTATTTACGAAATAGTTTCAGGAGCTGTAAAATTAGGAAGTTATTCTGAACAAGGAGAGGAGTTTGTTTACGATATTTTGCATAAAGGTGATTTTTTTGGAAATTTAAGATATCTGAACATGCAGTTCTTTGAATTTTCAAAAACCCTGATAGACACTAAAATAAGAAAATATGAAATTTCTTTTTTTAAAAAAACTATAAGCAACGACCCTTATCTATCGGATTGGTTTTTATCCTATCTTACAAAGCGTTGGTGTATTTCAGAAATGAAAATGGGTAATATTACGGGAAATAAAATTGAAGACAGAATTTCATTTGTAAGGAAGTTTTTCAATATTGAAGTTCATGATGCAAGAGGAGAGCAATTTTTACTTTTCAACCTATTGACTCAAAAAGATGTGGGTGACCTTTCTGGGGCCACCCGACAAACTATTTCAACTATACTTAAGAAAAAATCAATTTGAAGCTTTGAGAATTCCTGGGAATAGCACTCCATCTTCTGTTTTAAAGTTTAAATCTAGTAATTCACTCACCAACGGAGCTATATCTTCCAGTCCCATTTTTGGCACTTCTTTTCCGGAAGAAATTCCAGCACCCCAAGCTACAAAACCAGTTTCTATTTGCTTGAAATCAGGAAAATAGCCATGCGTACCGCCACTTCTTGCAGTGATAACTTTACCCTTATCCGAAGGTGACATAGTTACACCGGGTATCGGAGCAAGGGCTAGAATAGCATTAGGATCTGCACCGATGGCATCTAATTCTGGTCTTTCTACAATGCGAAATAGTTTTTTATAGGAGTCTGGTAAGGAATTCAATTTTTTTCGAATTTTATCTAAGCTCACTTTATCTTTTTTATCTTTTAACATTAAAAAAGCAGCTGCGCCTGAAGTATGAAATTTTGCTTTCCAGAGTGTCGTGTTTTCTTGCAATAAACCGTCTTCTTTTAGCCATATATTTGGACTTAAAGCGGAGTGTATATCGACAAATCCATGATCACCAACGATTATAAAAGTAGTTTCTTTACTTATTTTAGCTCTTTCAGCAGCCTCTTTAATCTTACCAATGGCGCGATCTATTGCTGCAATTGAAGTAAAGACTTTTTCACCATTCCTGCCTTGTTCGTGCTGAAAATGATCTGTTGCAATTAAATGAATGGTCATTAAATTGGGTTTGTACTTTTCAAGTAAATAGGCTCCCATTTCCCCAGTGCGATCTTCACGGTTTAAATAGTCACCATTAAAGGTAATGGTATCCATTTTTCCTAAAACAGCAAGTTCCATTTCTTTTAAGAGTCCTTTGGGGGTTTCATTATCTTCCATGGGCTTTATTCTTCCATAACTACTATCTAAAGTCCAAACTTCTGGAATGTTATAATCTATTGGCGCACCTACAGAAACAGGCCATATAAGACTTGCACTTGTTTTCCCGGATTTTCGTATGGCATCCCAAAGGGTTTCGGTTTTAATTAAATTGCTTTCCCAATACCAACGTCCTGTTTGTCCATCTGGTTCAAAAGGGCTATTATAATAAATACCATGAGTCGCTGGATAAGCACCTGTAATTATGGTCGTATGGGAAGGGTAGGTTACGGACGGGAATACACTTCGGACCCCTAATGCATAAGTCCCCTCTTTTACCATACTTTTAAGATTGGGTGCTGGCCACTTTTCTTCAAGGTAAAATTCTGGTCGGAAACCATCAATAGAAATTAAAACAACATGTTTCGACAGTGCTTTATCTTGTGCTTTAACGGCGAAATTAAGTTGTGTAAGTAGAAGTAATAAAAGGATTTTTTTCATTTTAAAGTATTTATTATATAATTGATAATTTTAACGAGTTGTAACATCATATTCATGGCTTGATAAAAAAAGAACTGGGCTTGATTTGCCCAAGTTCTTTATAAAAAACGCTTAATTAAAAAGAGTATCGTACTCCTAATTGCAAACGCCAGGGAGTACCATTGATAGGTTCAGCTGCCACACCTGTGTTCACGTTGTACTGGTAGCTATTAGTTGCCTGGTCAAAACCAGTTGTATTCATTAAATTTGTTGTTCTGCCGAAATTATTATTTCGTCCCCATTCTTTATTTACCAGGTTCATAAAATTAAAAACGTCAGCCGATAATTCTAAAGCTTGTTTGGTCTTAGGAATTTTAAAACTTTTTAGAAGTCTTAAATCTACTAGGGCTCTAAAAGGGTTCTTTCCGCCGTTACGCTCTGCAAAAGAACCAAAGCTTTCTCTCAAGTACTTTTTAAATCCATCTGGAGTTTCTGGGTTATTTAATATTTCGTTGTAGCCATCTATAATGTTTTGAGGAGTATTAGGGTTGTTGGGATCAAAAACATAGGCAATTTCATTGCTTAAATTAAAGTCGCCATTCGTACTTCTGTTACCTCCAGATTGAAAAGAATATCGAGAACCTCCATCTCCAATGATAGTGGCACCTAAAGTAAACCCTTTCCAAGTAGGTGAGGCACCGTTAACAACCAATTTAGTATCAAAGTGATTATCTGAAAACCCATAATTAAGGTCTCTTGGATCCCCAGAGACTGGAAGAAAAGTAGATGTATTACCCACACAACAATTATAGGATGAATTATCTTTAGAGGTGTTTACTGTGAAGCTAGCATTTACATAACCATCTCTTCCAATTCTTGCAGTTCCTTCCAAAACGAAAGCTAGATTGTCTAAAACTCCATCAGAAGTTAATACTAAAGTTCTTCCTACTTGATCCGAAATTCTAGAGTTGATCCAGTCCGCTCTACCGTTTGAAGGAATAGTATTCGCTGGCACAAAAACCTCTCTTCCTTCATTAGACGTCAGAAAAAATGGCTCAGGAACTAAATTTGCTTCTTGGTAAACATAATTATTAGTAGTATGACTAACAATTGCATTTAATCCTAAGCTGTACCGATCTCCAAAAAAGTGAGTGTAATTAATATTTGCTTTATAAATTGTTGGCACATTAAAATCAGGGCTTACTGCATTTATCGTTGAAAATGGAGTTACTCCTGCTGGTACACCTGGTGCTGTGCTGGGATCATCTCTATACGATGGGAAATTTGGCACAGGCACGTTTGTACCAGTAACATCTATAGCACCTAACAAAGTACCGCTGTTTTGAATATTATTTACTTGCGCATAATAGTGTGGTTGTGCACTAAAAACACCTCCACCAAGTCTGAAAACATCTTTATTTTCACCCTTTACATTCCATGTCAACTGAAACCTTGGTTGAATATTATTGAAATCTTCTGGTTTTTGATCCGTTCGTATTCCTAGTTCCTCAAACACCAAAGGGTTGAATTCTGCGGAATCTAGAAAAGCCGTTGCATCATAGCGAACTCCAGCACTAAAATTTAAATTCGGATTAATATCAAACTCTACTTGAGCAAAAAGCGATAGATCTAATACCGTTTGTTTTACTAATGAGGACCCTTGTAGCGGAACTTCTCTTGCGTATCTCGAGGGATTTAAATTTTCAAAATCATCTAACGAATCGAAGAAAAACCGACCATTTTGCTCGTTAGATAATTGCGTTTCTAGATAGGTAACTAAATTATCCGTTCCAAAAGTAAAATTATATTTACCAGCGCCAACATAGGTGGTGTTTGCAAATTGGAGTTGCTTTTCCAGATTTGTTTCTGGGGAATAACGCTGACCACCTAATTGTACACTTAAATTTCTATTGTTTCCATTTGGTAAAACGGATTGTACTTGCACTATTGCTCTTGGTATATTTTGTGATGGTAGTTCTGAACTTGGTCCAAAAATACGTTCTGAACGTTGATACTGAACTTTAAGCTCGTTGGTTACACTAGGGGAAAACATAGAGCGTAAGGATAGAAAAGTGCTGTTCTCTTGAGAATTAAAATTAGAAAATGATTCTGCAACTTCAATATTTGAGTCATCACTAACGCTAAAAGGATTGTCCCATTTGTTGTAAAGATTTCTAAGCGTTAATCGGTGTTTATCATTAATCTGCCAGTCTAACTTTAAGAATAAGTTGTTTGCTTCAGTAACCCTATCAAATTGCCCTATTTGCTGAGAATTACTTAAGCCATAACTGTCTCTCCCTATTTGTAAAAAACGATCTAAATTTGCCTGCGTAATTCCTAAACGGTTGGAATCGTCATCATTCTGGATATTTGCTATAAATTGCGGATCACCGGCATCTTGTCGTTCATATACCATGAAAAAGTGTAATTTATCTTTTACAATTGGTCCTCCCAGACTAAAGCCGTACTGGGAATTGTAGAAGTCTGCATTCCTTTCTTGTCCTTGTATCGTAAATTTACTTTGGAGTGCATCTGCCCTATGATAGAAAAAAGTACTACCACTAAATTCATTAGTTCCCGATTTCGTTACTGAGGTAATAGAACCCCCACCTTGGCGACCTTGTGCAACGTCATAATCATTTGTGGACACTTCAAATTCTCTAATTGCTTCTTGAGAAATGGTATACGGGCCGCCACCAATTTCGCCTGCTGTTAAGGTATTTCTAAAATTAACCCCGTCGATTGTCACATTAGTAGAAGTACGTCTTTGCCCGCCCAAATTAATATCTCCACCTCCTTGTAATGGAGATAAACTAGTTAACCTTGTGAAGTTTCTACCTTCCGTAGGTAGGTTTTTAATCTGCCCGGCTCCAATTTTTGTTGAAGATCCAATTTGTTGTATTCTTTTAGACAAATTGTTTGAGGATATCACAACTTCATCTAGAGCAGTCGTCGACTCTTGTAAAATGAAATCTACCGTCAAAACATCACTTAAATTTAAGGTAAAACCTTCCTGAATTCTCTCCTGATAGACAAAATATTGAGCTATGACGGTATAAGGTCCACCAAGAGGAAGTTGCTGTATTTTGTAACTTCCTTCTTCATTACTAATAGATCCAGTAGTAAATCCGGTAGCATTATTCTTAACAGTGATGGTTGCGCCAATTAAAGGCTCGCCGTTTAAATCTTTCACAGTCCCCTTAATAGAGGCATTGGTAGCTTGACCATAAGAGAAAAGCATACCGCAGAAAATTGTCAAGAACGTCATACCACATTTAATTTTTTGTCGGTGCTTTTTGTTGCTTAAAAAGTTTTTCATTTTCATATTTTTAGTTTAAAAAGCGAAACTATTTTAATATCGATTGAAACACATGTTAAGTTTTAACATTAACCAACAGCTTAACTTTAACTTTCATATTTTTTAATACTGTCATCCGAAAGTCTGAAATAAAAAATGTCTGAGAATCCCGTATTTTTGTTTTTGCAAAATAAATAATGGTCCTATTCAGACCCAGCAAATACACCAAAAAACCTGTGATCCGCCAAATCATTGACTTGGGACCCTGCTGGATGCTTGAATTTTGTGCCAAACAACACAAAAGCTATACAGGGTGCCCTAAGTGTAAGACTTATGATCAATTTGTAGATCTAAGTTACGGACAGCTAAATAAACGCTATACTTTGGGAGACATTTCCGCTGTAATAAGGGTCAGCGAGACCTTTATTAAGTATTTAGGATAACTGTGAAAGGGAATAAAACATTTTGTTTTACATATTTACAACACTCATGTAAAAGCCTAGAATTCAAAATTTTTAACGAATTAAACAAAATCCATAATAAGTAAATTAACATTCATTAATTTTCATTAATTTAGCTTAAAATTTTAATATTAACCGTGCACGAATCCGTACACGATTACTTAATTTTCAAGCTCTGTAACAGTATATAACTAGGTGTTTATTTGGTAAAAATATCAAATTCATAACCCTGAGGTCCCGAGTTCAAATCTCGGTCTCGCTACCAAGACAAACCCTTAAACATTAATTGTTTAAGGGTTTTTTATTACAATTATTTCTCAAAAATACGGACTTTAAAACGCTCAATTGAGGACTTCAGTGAGGAAAGGGAGTGAGGAATTATAAAAATTGAGCTGCGAGTTCCATTAAATATTAAGAAGAAAAGGTAATGATAAAATGCAATTTTTCATTAAAATCATTTGAAGCTTGAAGTAATAATTTCATTTACAAGCTCTCCAATTTAAAAATCTTATAGATTTTTCATCAATCTACTCGTCATATTGCTTTTGAAATGTAATAATCTTCCGTGGATTACTCTCCGCATATTTGTAAATTAACCCCATAATATATTGATTGCTTTTGTAAAGGGTAACATAATCCTTTATTTCTTCAGGATCGGTGATTACTATATCTGAAGTAATATACCCCATCCCATAAAAGTGACCATTTTGCACCAAGATACAACTGCGCTCATCCATGGTTCTACCTTTATCAATTATAGCAAAACTGTTTCTGCTACTTAATAAAAATTGGATAGCATTTTCAACTTTTTCATTGTGAAAATCTACATCCGGTAAGTTAATAAAATCACCTTCTGGTATAGTTGGATTATTTTCTATGGTGCAATAGTGACAAAATCTTGTATCCAAGTCAAATTGTCGAGCCAAACTCTGTAATACATTTATGCCTTCATATTGTTGACTAAAATATTCTATCGAAGACTGAAACTTCATCAGTTTTCCAACAGCTAGATATTTATACCCATTCCTGGCTTCATACTGGTGAAGACCATATTTTGGTTCAAAGCGTTTGAGCGCACGATTGTAAGCAGGCCATAGTTTTTTAATTTCTGTACATTCTAATATTAGTGCCATTAACTCCGTAGCGCAAACCTCAAATGAAATACTATGAATTTCTCGTAAAAAATTTTGTCTTTGTGAGCTTACAGTATTGCCCGTGAAATGTGAGGCTACCCGCTTTTTAATATTAATCGCTTTTCCAACATAAATAACGGTTCTCACTGCGTTATAAAAATAATACACACCCGCTTTTTCAGGTAATTGAATAAAATCATCTGGCGGTAAATTCGGGGGCAAGCGTTGATCTTGTGCTGTTTTTTTGATCATTTTATCAATGTCACCTTCTAGATCGCAGGCTAATAATTTGGAAAACAATATAGCAGTTGCATCCGCATCACCTCCAGCACGATGTCTGTTCTCTAGCGGAATATCTAATGATTTACATAGTCTTCCCAAACTATAAGACGCAATTCCCGGCATAATTTTTCTTGCTGCCCGAACCGTGCATAATTTTTTTGCCGTCCATTTAAACCCCGCTTCATTCAATTGATGGTGAACAAACGAGTAATCGAAATTGACATTGTGCGCTACAAAGACACGATCAGTCAGCAATTGAAGTACTTTTTCTGAAATATCATCAAAAATAGGTGCCTCTTTTACTAACTCGTTATTAATGCCCGTTAATGCAAAAATAGGCAACGGAATATCTTTTTGTGGATTAACGAGGGTTTCGTATCGTTCAATAACTTCTTGACCGTTATGTATGACTATTGCAATTTCAGTAATTCGGCTTCCACGAGCATTTCCACCGGTGGTTTCGATATCTACTATGGCATATTCCATCTTTTTCATTGTTGTTTATTTTTAAAATAATTCTCTTTTGCTTTAGCACTTTAGAGACTCATTTTATATCTAGGTAAATTAATTTCATGTTCTTGTGGATACGGTGCTCGCTGGGTGCTGCTGACATCTTCCCTAATTTGTTGTTGTGTTTTATACTGATCCTTAGCATCCATATAACGAGGATCTGGAACAAAGGGCATTTTAGCCATTTTCAGAATTGTAACTGTTGCAAAATGATAATCAACTTCTACAACGCCTAATAATAAATAACATCCTCCCCCCAGAAAAGGATATTGAAGCAGATTATCAGGAAAATGTACTGTATCAAAATATGTGCCTTCATTATCAATCCAGGTACCGAAATACATAGTCCCTCGTTTTGTGGGAACTTGTTTTCTCGAAATAAGATAAGCCAACATCTTAACTTGCTTTTTGTGATGAATTAATAAATTTTTAGCCATTACATCACCACGATATTTCGTTTCAAGTAAATCAAAAACGGTACACGAAACTGGAAAGCTCAATAATTCAATTTCATCAAAAGCATCTTCATGAATAGAACGCTCTAAATTGGGAAGTTTAAACTCTTTTACCGGCTCTTGCAGCAACATCAGATTCTTATTTTCGGGTTTTAAATTATTAAGCAACAAACTTGCGGTGACCAAAAGTTGGTTTTTATTTTTTCCAGTAAAAGCAAATGCTCCAATGAATATCAATATTTTGATACTTTCTAAACCCATTGGAATCCTATTAATAAAATCCTCAAAAGATACGAAATCTCCATTTTTCTCTCGATTGGATTCGATAAACAAAGCCATTTTACTATCTAAACTAAGTACATGCATGAAACCAAGATATACATCCGTTCCATACACATTCGTTTCATAATTGCTTTTATTAACGCAGGGATTATGAATAGTGGCACCAGCCATTCTGGCTTCGTGAACGTAAACTTCTGTTCTGTAAAATCCACCTTGATTGTTGATTACTGCAACCATAAACTCGATAGGATGGTACACTTTCAAATACAAACTTTGATAGCTTTCCACTGCATATGATGCAGAATGTGCTTTACAAAAAGAATATCCTGCAAAGGATTCTATCTGACGGTAAATTTCTTCGCTCAATGCAGCAGGATGACCATTTTGAGCGCAGGAAATAAAAAAATCATCTTTTACTTTTTTCAATGCTTCCAGTGATCGTCCTTTTCCGGACATAGCGCGTCTCAATATATCTCCGTCGGCTGCTGGTAATCCACCATAATGCAATGCTATTTTGATGACATCTTCCTGATACACCATAATGCCATACGTTTCCCCTAGCTGCTCTTTAAACACCTCATGAAAGTATTCAAACTTAGTGGGATTATTGTGGCGAAAAATATATTCTTTCATCATTCCTGATTTGGCTACACCGGGACGAATAATGGAAGAAGCGGCAACCAACGTTTTATAATTATCGCATTTGAGTCTTCGTAACAATCCTCTCATGGCTGGACTTTCAATATAAAAACAACCAATCGTGTTTCCCTGCGATAAATAGCTATTGGCTACTTTTTCGTTTTTAGATATCGAAGTATCTCTGATGTTTACTCGAATCCCTTTGTTTTTCTCAATGAGTTTGACACTATCATCAATGTGACCGATACCCCTTTGACTTAAAATATCGAATTTTTCAAAACCAATATCTTCCGCAACATGCATATCAAAAAGGACAATTGGAAAACCTTTGGGTGGCATCTCTAGTGGTGTATAATTGGTTATCGGTTCCTCAGAAATCAAAATACCACAAGAATGCATGCTCCGTTGATTAGGATATTTTTCTAACATCATGCCGTAATTTTGAACAAATGTCACAATACTATTCTTCTCATGAAGTTTCATGGGATTTTTTGCCAACAGGTCTAATTCTTCTTTGGGCAATCCAAATACTTTTCCAACTTCCCTAAAAATAGATCGGTATTTGAATTCAACATTGGTCCCACAAAAAGCAACATGATCTTTCCCGTACCGATTGAAAATATATTCCAAGATAACATCCCGTTCTTTCCAACTCCAATCGATATCAAAATCAGGTGGGCTTTTTCTGTTTATATTTAAAAAACGCTCAAAGTATAAATCCAGTTCTAACGGACATATATCAGTAATTCCAAGACAGTAAGCAATTATACTGTTTGCTCCACTGCCTCGCCCAATGTGCATGAATCCCCTGCTGTTACTGTACCGAATAATATCCCACGTTATCAAAAAGTATCCGCTAAATTCTAACTGATCAATAACTTTAAGTTCCTTGGTTACGCGTGCCTGTGCTTGAATAGTATTTTTTCCGTATCGCCATAAAAGTCCTTGCTGAGCCAGTGAGGTCAATAAAGCAATATCGCTCTGACGATTATTAGTGTAAAATTTTTTGTTTCTTGGTATTTTAAAATCAAATGAAAAATTACATTGATTAATTAATTGTTCCGTATTTTGAATGATTTCGGGATATTCAGAATAGACTGATAAAAGAGAATCTAATGGTTGAAAAACTTCCGATGTTTTACAATAATCCGCCTCCGTTAATTTTGATAAAAGAACATTTAAATCTACTGCTCTTAGTATTTTATGCAGGTTAAATTCTTTTTTAGTTCTAAAAGTTACCGGTTGCAACACCACCATTTTGCTTATTTTACTTTTAAGTTCCAAAGAAAAAAGTTTAGAAACTTCCTCGGGACGAATGCCTATAAATTCATTGTCACGAAGAGTTTCTGGTGCATTTTCTAAAGTATAAATAATAAAAACGGAAGCAAATTCTGGAGCCAAAACAGGCAATATTTCACCACTAAAATTATAAGAAGTAAGAAACCGATTCATTTCCGAAAGTCCATCGGCATTTTTAGCTAAACCTATGTACCGCATTTCATTTTCAGCACGAAATTCTATACCCACCAAAGGTTTGATTCCTGCTACCTCACAGCCTTTTATAAAATCATAAATCCCTGTCACCGTATTGATATCAGTCAACGCCATCGCTTTGACACCACAAGTAACTGCTTGACTAATTAGGTCAACAAGTGGAATAGTGCCGTAACGCAAGGAATGAAAAGAATGACAGTTGAGATACATGAGGTACTTTCTATTTAGGTTTTTATACTTTTCGTTTTAAAATTTCATCTTTATTATTGGGTTTAAATGATGCTCCCGCACAACGCATCACCGCATCAAAACCATAACGAGATTTAATTTTATCCATAGCAGCATAAAGGGACAACATTTCCTCCGTATCTTCAAAAAGATTGATTTGGTACGTTCCCCTTACAAGACCACTAAAACGAATTCCAATCAAACGCAATCTCATGCGTCTCTGAAACAATTTGTCAAATAACTCCACAACATTTGTAGTGAGAATATGATCCGCAGAGGTATACGCAATCTTACACTGCTTGGTTTCCGTATCAAAATTGGCATACCGAATTTTAACTACTATTGTGGAAGTCAACCACTGTTCAGATCGCAATTGGAAAGCGAGTTTTTCGACCATTCCCATCAGTATCGATTTTAATTTGGCTAAATCAATAGTATCTTGAGAGAAAGTGTGTTCCGTAGAAATCGACTTTCGTTCTGAGTACGGTTCTACCGGATTAGTATCGACTCCATTGGCCTTTTTCCAAATATCAATACCGTTTTTCCCGATCATTTGTTGAAGCACTTCTACAGGCATTTCAGAAAGGGTTTGTATGGTTCTAATGCCTATTCTGGACAAAAGCCGAAAAGTAACATCACCAACCATCGGGATTTTTTGAATCGATAATGGATTTAAAAAGGGCTTTACCATGTGCTCTGGTATTTCCAGATTCATTTTCTGTTTTCCTTCTCCCGTACCAATTTTTGAAACTGTTTTATTAACTGATAATGCAAAAGTCAATGGCAATCCAGTTTCTTTTGTAATTCTATTTGCCAGTTCGGTCGTCCACTTGTAACTACCATAAAATTTATCCATACCCGTAATATCAAGATAAAACTCATCGATACTCGCTTTCTCCACTACGGGTGCTTTTTCCTGAATAATTTCAGTTATTGTATGAGAATATTTTGAATATAATTCCATATCGCCTTTCATCACTTTAGCTTGTGGACACAGTTTAAGTGCCATATTAATTGGCATCGCTGAACGTACTCCAAAACGTCGTGCTTCATAAGAACAAGAAGCCACAACACCACGATCACCTCCACCAATAATCAAAGGAATTCCTTCTAATTGTGAGTTCGTAATTCTTTCGCAGGATACAAAAAATGTATTCATATCCAGATGTACAATTGCCCTTGTCATTTTCTTTGTTTTGTTTTGTTGGTTACAAAATTAGTACAGATACTAACTTTTTTACCTATCTTTGGTGTTATAAATTATAACAAAATAGTTATGTCGTTATTTTCAGACAACATCAGAGCATTACGAGTGAAGAGTAAAATTTCTCAGGAAAAATTAGCCGAGCACCTGCAAATTACCCGAGGACGGTATGTAAAATACGAGGATGGCACCTCTGAAGCTCCGTATGAAATATTGAAAAAGATTGCCTATCATTTTCATATCAGTATTGATTTATTACTGTCTGTGGACATTCGTAAAATAGATTTTCAAGATTTAATTTATTTAGAAAATAACCGTCTTATTTTACCGATCCAAATTGAACCAAATGGTGACAATAGTATCGAAATTGTTACTGAAAAAGTAAAAGCGGGTTATTTGACTGGATACGCTGATCCGGAATATATCGAGAGTTTACAACAAATTTCATTGCCTTTTTTAGGATCGGGCAAACACCGTGGGTTTCCGGTTGAAGGGGATTCGATGCCACCACATGAGGAAGGTTCTATAATTGTGGGACGTTACGTAGAAAATATTGGACAAGTTCAAGATGGTAAAACCTATATCCTGATCACTAAAAATCATGGTATGGTGTATAAGCGTTTGAATAAAAATAAAAAAAACACTTTGGTTTTAGAATCTGATAATCGGTTTTATCCTAATTACGAGGTGAAGTTTTCTGAAATTTTAGAAATATGGGAATTCCAATGCAATATTGGTCGAACGGACACTAAACAGCCTTTAACTGAAATTGAAAGTTTAAAAGAAATTCTTTTGGAACTAAAAAGAGAAGTTTCTGAAATTAAAGAAAATACGGTCAATTAAACCATTGGTATACTTATAAAAAAATCAACAGGAGTGTTTTTTGTGAAGTCAAACGGAACAAACTTCTCGATACGCTCCGCACTTGAAGTGACAAGTATTGAGAACCGTTTTAAATTTAAAATTTCCCTATGTTGCATACCATTTTATGATGAAAATTACTCGAGGTAACCAGAAACTTGACTAAAACGAACTATACCCAACGGATTATTATTTTGAATTAATTCAAGTTTACTATTTCAATCTTAATTTTTTTAATATTTAGGATTAACCCTCAATAAATTTTCAAAAGAAACAAGTTCAAATTGCATTCTTGCTGCCAAGAATAAACAGAAATAGTTTTGTTCCAGCATTTATTATCCAATTCCATCTCTAGTAAAAAATTTGAAAGTGGAATTTCTAAAAAAACTAAGAACCACAACAATAACGGGAATCCTTCAACATAATACTACAAGTCGAATTCAAAAATCATTTTCTTCCAAAATAAAAAAGGTATCCTTTCACCAGAATTTTGATCATGTCTACTGACAATAAAGCTACATTTCAAGAGTAAAACCCGTAAGTAATCACTAGAATTGAATGTCGTATTTTAATCAAGTACTTTCTTTATCACAAATTTGCACAAATGACTTCGTTATAACTTTATAAATATTTTTCATTTTCCCAATCTATGGCAAAGCTATTTTTGGCAACTGCTACAATTTATCTTTCTTACTACTTGAATAGTTTTTTATTAAAATAAATGGGCAAAATAATTTTGACATTATTATTATTCGTAATTTTACGAATAGATTATAACATCTAATATGCCAACTACAAAAACAGATTATTTTACAAAAGAACAAGAACAGACTGCCCGTTTTGCCAAAGCTTTAGGACATCCGGTGAGGGTTGCTATTTTACAATTATTACATTCACAATCCTGCTGCTATCATGGTGATATGGCTGAGGAGTTGCCTATAGCAAAATCAACCTTATCTCAGCACTTGAATGAGCTTAAAGATGCGGGATTAATACAAGGAACCATAACCCCACCTACAGTAAAATACTGCATCAACAAAGAGAATTGGGCTGTGGCCAAAAGATTAATCAGCGACTTATTAACTTAAAAAAAATTGATACTAGTATTCGCGATTTTACGAATATCAAACAACTTAAAAACAAAAACATGAAAAAAATAATAAAAGTACTCGGACCCGGATGCCCTAAATGTAAAACAACGTTTACTAATGTTGAAACCGCAATCAAACAATTAGGCATTGACGCAGAAGTAATCAAGATTGAAGATATAGAAGAAATGATGCAATACAATATTTTAACCACACCAGTATTAATGATTGACGAGGTGATTAAAGTAAAAGGCCGAATTGCTCAAATAGATGAAATTAAAGAATTATTAAAATCATAAAAAAATGGAAAATCAATCTTTAGTTAAAGAAATTTGCCCAACCACAACACAAGAATGGATTAAGAACGGTGCTTTATTGGTAGATGTTCGCGAAAAAGACGAAGTAGCACAGCTGGCCTATAATGTGCCAAATATCATCAATATTCCGCTAACCGAATTTGAAGAACGCTACACCGAAATCCCAAAAGATAAGGAAGTCGTAATGGTTTGCAGAAGCGGTGGCAGAAGTTTGAGAGCTGCTGGATTTTTAGTAAATCACGAATATGCCAAAGTGGTAAATATGCAACATGGAATCATTCGCTGGACGCAAAAAGGTTTTCCAACAAAAGGAGAGACTTCCTCAGTAATAGGTAATACTCAGGATAATGGCTGTTGCGGAACAGCTTCAACGCCTGATAAAAATAAATGCTGTTAAATAAATTGTAGATAATCATGTTTGACTGGGTACAAAAGTTGGCAGATTGGCTTATTTATAGCCTTTTCAATATTGTGCAAGGAAGCAAATTGGGTGATGCCCTGAATTTCTTTGTGTTTGATACTATCAAAATTTTAATTTTGTTATTTATCATCACTACCGTAATGGGCGTTGTTAATTCCTATTTTCCAGTTGACAAAATCCGAAACTTTCTCTCCCGCAATAGCCTTTTTGGTTTAGAATATTTGTTCGCTTCTACTTTTGGAGCTATTACACCGTTTTGCTCCTGTTCCTCGGTACCGCTATTTATTGGTTTTGTAAAAGGAGGTATTCCATTAGGTGTTACCTTCGCATTTCTGATTACTTCCCCTTTAGTAAATGAAGTAGCCATTGCCATGTTCATTGGAATGTTTGGATTAAAAGCCACTATTATTTATGTCTCGAGCGGAATAATCCTTGGAATGATTGGCGGCTTCATTTTAGGTAAATTAAAAGTAGAAAAACAACTTTCTCCTTGGGTTCAGAGAATTTTAGCCAATGCAGAAAAAGAAGGAGATTTAGAAGAAGAGAAAAAAACTTTCGCACAGCGATTGCCTGAAATTTTAACAGAGGCATTAAGTATTATCAAAAGTGTTTTTTGGTACATCATCATCGGGATTGGACTTGGGGCATTAATGCATGGTTTTATTCCTACAGGTTTTTTTGAAACCTACATCAGCAAAGAAAATCCGTTTGCGGTACCAATTGCAGTAATTCTTGGTGTTCCCATGTACAGCAATGCAGCTGGCGTGTTACCAATCATTCAGGTATTTGTACAAAAAGGAATTCCAATAGGTACAGCCATTGCCTTTATGATGGCAGTTGTTGGACTTTCTATTCCTGAAGCCACACTATTAAAAAAAGTAATGTCGTGGAAATTGATTGCGATATTCTTTTCGGTTGTGACTATTTGTATTATTATTTCAGGCTATTTATTTAATATTATTTTATAAAATCAACCAAATGGAAAAAATAATTTTCGCTATTGTATTACTGCACATCATCATAGGATTTGGATGGGTGCTGTACAAATTGCAGTTTCAAAAAAAGAACCCTAAAAACGACGATCAAAATGGAAAATAATGCTTTTTTGACTCTATGGATTGAAGCGCGAACGCGTTTTACTAATCAGCTTTCAGTTGTAACGGAAACAGACTTATTAAAAAAACTCCCTCCATCAGTAAATAGTGTTGGATTTCTCATTCGGCATATAGGCGAAGTTGAATTGCTTTTTGCCAAAAATGTATTTGGCGCCACTGATGTAAAAGTAGTAGCTAAAACCGTTATCGAGAAACGTGATACTGGCGAATGGACAAATCTTCAGGAATTAAAAGAATATGTGGACTATGCATTTGAATCTTTAAAATCAATCCTAGAAAAGCAAACCGATGCCGATTGGAAAACTACAATTACCACAAATGAATTTGGAACAAAAACTAAAGCCGAGGCTTTTGGAAGAATAGTTTCTCATACCGCATACCATGCCGGGCAAATGGCCATTATCATTAAGTATGGAACGCACTAAAATTAAAAAATCTAATACGAAAATTACAAGTGCTAAATAGTTGGAACTATTTAATGTCATACTAAAATAGGAGTGAAATAATATTTAACATATAAGTCATATAAGAATTAAACCTTAAATGACCTTATGATTGTTATAGTTACATAAGGCTAACGTAATCGAAACTTAAACTTATATGACTTATATGGTAAAAAAAATGCAACATTGTTTTATTCTTATTGCCTAAATAGGATTATTTCTGTCAAGAGAATAGGAAAAAAACTAATTCTTCAAATATTCTTTTGACTGCTGTTATCTGGAGTTCATAAATTCATTTTTTAAATAATTACTGCTACCAATACTTCATTTGATAAAAATCAACTTTTACAGGTTTGCAAACTAAGATAGAAATGATTTAAAATGTTGATTTTTTTTAGTACCAGAAATCCAGTAACTTTGGTCTTTCTTTACACTAAAATTAAATTGCCACTAATGAATCATCCCAATAACTTACCTAACAAAGAATCAGAAACCTTCATCTTTTGTCTTGAAGGTGTTCCAGATATTGAAGTTATAACTACTACTGAAGTTGTCAAAAATTTAGAAAAATTAGCCTTCGAGCAAGGCATTAGTAGCATTCATAAAACGTGTGATACCATTGAAGGATTAGAAGAAAGCTTAAATGCATTACTTTTTGAGGACCATAATTTTAAAGATTATGAAATAATCTATCTTGTTATGCCAGGCGAAAGGAATACTATTTGTCTCCATGATTATTACTACAGCTTAGAAGAAATAGCCGAACTTTTTGAAGGAAAAATGAAAGGGAAAATTTTACATTTCGCTAATGCAAAGGTATTGGACTTAAGCCAGGAGGAAGCTCAATATTTTCTGGACATTACAGGAGCTCGTGCAATTTCTGGTTACGGCGTTTCATCAGCTAAATTAACAAGTTGTGCCTTAGACAAAGCTTTCTTTAGTTTATTTGAAGAGCAAGATAATGTCATAGAAATTGTAGCAGAATTGCATGAAAAACACTTCGCCGCTTGTCAATTTCTTGATTTTAGATTGTATTATTAATAGTAAGTCTAACTAAAGTTTAGTGTTGTATTGTCCAGAAGCTATTCCTTTCTTTGCAACAAACTTTACAGGCCTGCCCATTAATTCGTTAAGAAGCTTTAAAAATCTTTTTAAAGTTTCCAACTTGTGACAAATTATTTTACTAATTGCGACACTAGATCTTTCTGGCAACTCGGTGCTTCTTTTTAATGCCATTTAAATCATTTCATATTATATTTTTAAAGTTTATTATAATGCAATTGCAGAGGAAATAGAACCAGAATTTCGATATATTTCTTCCATTTATTGGGATAAAACAATGGTTTATCCTATAATGTTGCACTTCTTAGATTACGTCTTAACTAATTATGGAACATTATCTAAAATTACAAATATTGTAAATGGTACCGCGCTTTTCATTTGTCCGTAATCAAATCCAGATGGCTCCTTTATAACAATGGGAAATGATGTTTTTAATTCAAACATCACAAATATCCTTATTATATTAAATGAAAGAAAATGAATCTGATAATATTACAAACTGTAATTTTATTTAAGAATAATTATGTTAAAAACATGTTTTTATGCGTTTAAACGATAATAAGTACTTTTAATCGATAAAAAAAGAACAGCGAACTAAAAAATATTTTACATTTGAACTATCAAGACACACTACTAAAACGCTAATTAATTGAAGATTAAAACTCCTAAATAAAGCGTAATTAGTAAAGTGTAGCATCACAGCTTAAAATTAAAATATTTCCAAAACATGAAGAGAACATTATTTTTTTCAGAAAACACAATTATTATTTTCTTTTTTTTATTGGCATCACTGACAAATTATTCTCAAACAATAATTAATCAAGAAAAATTTAATACTGATTTTGGGATTTGGACAGCAGGTGGAGGAAATGTAATTATTAATAATACACTACCTTATGAAGGTGTAAGTTCTGTTAGAATTAGAGGAAATACTGGAATGACTCTAACTTCTCCGACAATTGGGATAAGCACATTAGCCTATGATAAAATTGATTTCAAATTCTTCTTAGCAACTAATAATAATACAACAGGGGAAACAATAACTTTAGAATATAGAAATAAAACAACAGATTCATGGAAACCAGTGCGGGTTATTACTATCCGAGACGATAATGTAACTAATAAAACTAGAGATATTAATTCAGTGAATACATATCATGCATTCTTTGCAACACTATTTAAGACTGATTACGAATTCTCCTCAACATCACAATTTCGTTTTATATCTAATCTGGGGAAAAATGATCGATATTTTTTCTTAGATAACATTTCGATCATTGGTACAACATACAATACGATTACGAAAGGTCCAGGAGGAGTTACAGCAAATCTTGAAACATGGCTAAAAGCGGATAAAATAAATGGTACTGGGGTAGCAACAGACAATACAGTTGTAAATTCTTGGCAAGATGTAGGAAAAGGAAATGATGTAAATGTTATAGATGCAGAATCTGCAGCATTTACAAATAAACCATCATATAAGAACAATCTGACCAACAATGTAAACTTTAATCCTGTAGTCTATTTTAATAATGACCCAAATTCATCTAGTTTAGATTATACCAGTTTGGCTAATAAAGCCGAGCTCAATGCAACTGGCGGTTTTTATACACAAGAACAATATATAGTAGTTTTAAATGATATTCCTTCTGCTTTCAATAGTACTACTAAAAGTATCGATTTGTTTTGTGCTCAAACTACAGCTAATCCATTTGATAGCGATGGCACTGGATTTGGGTTTGGTCAATATACAGTACGTTTTGACAATGAAGTTATCAGTTTTTGTATAGGAAGTACAGCTAATAATGGTACTACCACAGCATCAAATCTAAGAGGTTATGGCGTAAATCATAACGGAACAGAAATTAATTATAGTACGTTGGGGATTTTAAATTCTAGAAATAATACAGCCATCACAGGTCAGAATCTTTATCTAAACGCTAACAAAATTAATAATCAAGAAGTTGGAGTTCCTCAATTTTTAAATCATTCAAACAAACGTTTTTGGCTAGGAAGAAGTCAAATTTACAACGGAAGTTTTGGAGGAAGGATAGCAGAAGTGATTACCTATTCAGCACGAAAAAATGATGCAACTGAAAGAAGAAAAATTGAAAGTTATTTAGCTATAAAATACGGAATCACATTAGGAACAAATGGAACGACACTAAATTATCAAGACAGCGATGGAACTGTGATATGGAATGCGACTACAAACGCTGGATTTAACTTTGACATTGCTGGAATAGGAAAAGATCTAGCATCTGAATTAAATCAAAAACAATCAAAAAGTGTCAATCCACACACTAGCACTTCTTATGATGACGATATAACTATTGGTCTAACTGATATTTTTGCTACAAATTCTGCTAACACTAACACCTTTGCTTCAGATAAAAATTTCCTCGTATGGGGTAATAACCATAATACATTAGCCGCACAACCGGCAGTTACAGTAAATATAAGTTCTGGAATTACAACTCCATCTGCCTTAACAACTAATGTTAGTTTTATTTCTGTGGGACGCACTTGGAAAGTTGTAGAAACTGGCGGAAACGTTCCTACTGCTAAAGTATCCATCCCATCAACAATGCTGACCGCTACTATAACTCCTCCCGGAGATTATTTAATGTTTATCTCGAGTACCCCAAATTTTGATCCAACGGCTGAATACAGAGTTATGAAAGAAAATGGCGCCAATCTGGAAACAACCTATGATTTTAACGGTACAAAATATATCACTTTTGGTTATGCTCCTGAGCAGACTTACTTGCGCTCGGTAAAATTTAATGGTACAACTGATTATATGGATGCTGGTAAAGTCTTAGACTTAAATCCTTCGTTTACCGTTTCAGCTTGGATCAATAAAAACGATAACAATTTCAATAAAACGATCCTTTCCAAAAGAAATACTGCTTTTTCTACAGGTTATGATTTAGGAATTAATGCCAGTGGACGTGCAGAAATGAGTTGGTATTCAAACGGAACCAAAAAGACCATTACTTCTAGCGCCGTTATTCCAATAGGTAAATGGCATCATATTGGTGTGACTTTTGACGGGACCATCGCCAAAATGTACATTGATGGTATAAATAAAATAAGTTCGGATTTAGCCGGAATTCCTTCAACAACAACAGAATCTTTCTTAATTGCTGCTGCAAATGGAACTCCACCAACCTCATTTTTTAGCGGTTCCATTGATGAAGTCAGAGTGTGGACATCTGCCCTTTCTGAAGCGCAGTTCCGTTTTGTTATGAATCAGGAAATACAACAAGACACATCTAAAACAAGAGGAGCAATTATTCCAACTAGTATTTCGCAAAACGACATAGGAATTATCGATTGGACTCAATTGAATGCGTATTATCCTATGTCTACGTACACGTACACCAATGCCAAAGATAAATCCAGTTATGGTTTAACGGCTGCTTTAAAAAATTTAAAAACAGTAGACCTACAAACGGCACCACTACCCTATGAATCTGCAGCCGATGGACTGTGGCAAACTACGGAAACGTGGACCAATAGTGATTTACAAGACTTACCTTATAGCATAGCTATTGAAGATCCTACTAAAACTATTGATTGGAACATTGTAAAAACAACCCACAATATTACATCAAATGGAAACAAAACTGTTCTTGGTTTATTTGTAAATAGTAATACGCTAACAGCAACTTCGGCTTCTGGTTTACAAACGGATGGCACTAAAATAGAAGTCTCTCATTATCTAAAACTCGACGGAAAAATCGATTTGGTAGGAAGATCGCAATTGGTACAAAAAACAGGCAGTGATTTAGACCCCACAAGTTTTGGTTCATTAGAAAGAGATCAACAAGGACAATCCAATAAATTCAATTATAACTATTGGGGATCTCCTGTAGGTGGAATTAACGCCACAACCAACAACAATAATTTTAGTGTGGCTGAGGTTTTAAGAAACGGAACTGATCCTGCAGCACCAGGAACTATAACTTGGATTAATGGCTTTGATGGCGCAACATCTCCATTTAGTCTTGCCAGATATTGGATTTATAAATTTGACAGTAACCGGCATGCAACTGATTATGCTAACTGGACTCAAATAGGTGAAACAGGAATACTTGAAGCAGGTAAAGGATTTACTTTGAAAGGAAGCAGTGCATCAACTGCAAACCAAAACTTAACCTTTGTAGGGAAACCCAATAACGGAACAATAACAAATGTAGTTGGTTCAGATCAACTATTACTAGTAGGAAATCCCTATCCGTCAGCACTAGACGCTACTAAATTTATTAATGACAATATTAGTTCCATTGAAACATCAACTACTGATCCAGTAATTGACGGTACTTTGTATTTTTGGGAACATTACACAACTAATTCGTCCCATAATTTAGGTGCTTATCAAGGAGGTTATGGTATACGCAATCTGGCTGGAGGAGTCGCTCCAAGTTCCGTAGGTGTCGATTATATAAATACTACTGGGACTTCACTAAGGGAAGAACCTAAAAGATACATCCCCGTTGGACAAGGATTTTTTGTAATTGGAAAAATTGGATCTGGTGGTACCGTAACTTTTAATAATAGTCAAAGAGATTTTGTCAAAGAAGATTCTCTTGGTCTTTCGCAAATAATGTATAGAATCCCCACGACACCTAAAGATTCAAATCATTGGACTGACAATAGCAATGCTCAAATAGAGACCGATACACACAAAAGAGTTCGTCTGGGTTTCAATTTTTACGTCCAAAACTTTCACAGGCAAGTACTTTTAGCTTTTCTGGATGAGAAAGCTAACACGGAAATGAATGATGGTTATGATGCCTATAACATTGATGATTCTCCAAGTGATATGTATTTGTTGCACGGCGAAAATGAGCTGGCAATACAAGGTGAAGGTTATTTTGATGAAAAAGCCACCTATGCTATTGGTGTGCGATCAGTCGCAACAGGAAAAATTTCTTTTGTTTTAGATGGCTTAGAAAATTTTGACGAAAACCAGAATGTTTTTATTCATGACGCCCAAACGGCTACCTATAATAACATCAAAGACAAAGCATACGAGGTCGAACTTCCAAAAGGAACTTTCAACGAGCGTTTCTCTTTACGTTTCACTGATAAAAGTCTTGCTACGAATGAGCTGCAGTATGAAAACACAATCACTGTATTTTTTACACGTTCCAATAATGTGTTGAACATTAAAAATAATGCTATTGACAACACCGTTCTTTCTGCTTCGTTGTATAACATTCAAGGAAAATTAATTTCCAAGTGGGACGTGAAAGAAAAAGAGCAATCGAATATTAAAATACCAATTGAGGACAAAATTTCTGCTTTGTATGTTGTAAAAATCAAAACGACTAAAGGTCACATCAGCAAGAAAATCATAATAAAATAATCGAAAAATCCTACCTAGTTTTAAAACGACGTCTCTTAAACGGGAAGTTTTTTTATGCTGTTCAAATTGCTACTTTCAAAATAAAAGTATGGTGTAGATTATTGAAAAAACACTCCGTTATTTTCTTTACAATATCAATTTACGATTTTTTGTTTCTTATATTTGGGCCGGTTTCTATTACTATTGCTCGATAAAAATTACTATTTATTTGACTCTAACACTCCACTCAAAATCCATTTCGGATACTTGAATTCCTTTTTCATCGGTTCCAATGGATTTCATCCAAAAAGTTTGTCCTTCGCCTGAGGCAATAGTATCTTGAATCGCTTTCTCTATCAAATGCCCGTCATTGCAAGCAAAAGTGATTCTGCCAGTTGCTTTCTTTGTGAAATTTCCTTTATTATTGGCAACTAACATAGAGATCTTCCTGCCACATTTTTGAATTTGGAACATCACTAAAGCTCCTGTAGCAAGTTCAGCAGCCATTGCTTGTACGGCAAAATACATCGAATTAAATGGATTTTGGTTGATCCATCGGTGTTTTACAGAGACTACGCATTGGTTCTCATCTATAGTTTTTACCCGTACCCCACAAATAAATGCCGATGGTAATTTGAAAAGTAGAAATTTATTAAGTTTTGATGCTGTAAGTTTCATAGGTAGCAATATTTTTTTAAAGAGAAAAGGGATTACCAATGTTGATTGTTATTGCGATTTAAGATACGGATGCGCTCATTATCAATTGGTTTTTTGCTAAAATACAAAAAAATAGTATGCGTACATATTAAATTAATATGTTAACATTGTGTTAATATTTAGTACTATGTAAAACAAGATACTGTCTTTTAGATATATATTTGCATAAGAAATTACTAGGCAACGTATTTAGCTAATCTCGGAAAGTTTTAATCATCATCAAAATCAACAACAATGGAATCAACCACTGAAAAAAACATTGCAACTTTTACTCATTTGAGTACTTTAACACAGTATTTCATCCCTTTTGGAAATTATATTTTTCCCATCATTCTTTGGAGTACCAAAAAAGAGAAATCTGAATTTGTAGATCACCACGGAAAGCAAGTCTTGAATTTTCAGTTGAGTTTACTGCTGTACTCGTTAGTACTGATTATGATTGCAATTCCCTCTTTTTTTATTTCCGTGTTCAAAAATGTTTCTTTTAAGTCATTGGTAAATCATCATGATATGTCACTTTCAAATTTTAATTTTGAGGACAATATTGGAATGCTAACTCTAGGTATAGTTGCTATTTTAATTTTTGGTCTTTTGAAAGTAGCTGAATTCTTTTTGATTATTTATGCTTCAATCAAAACAGCCAATGGAGATAAATATAAATATCCGATAACGATTCCGTTCCTTAAATAAGAAAGCAATCAAATTATAATAGAATATATGGAATACCTAAAACGAATGAACTAGCCCTGATTGCAATGGAAATCCTTTTATATTTTTTCTTTAAAAATATAAAAGATTGAAATGGAAAGCAGGAATGAGCTCCAAAAAAATAAAAAGAGTATCAGGCAATACGAGGTTGCTTCGTTCCTCGCAATGACAAATCATCGATCAAAAAACGAACTGTTTAATCAACACAAAATCAAAAAAAAGAAATTATGAACATTGAAAACACAAAAGCACAGATGCGAAAAGGTGTTCTCGAGTTTTGCATCCTATCGGTATTAAAAGAGAAAGATGCGTACACATCGGAAATATTGGACACTTTAAAGAATGCCAAATTATTAGTGGTGGAGGGAACGATTTATCCGCTGCTAACGCGATTAAAAAATGATGGATTGCTCAACTACCGCTGGGAAGAATCTAATTCAGGACCTCCCAGAAAGTATTACGGTTTAACCGAAATTGGTCAAGCTTTTTTAAACGAACTAAATGGTACTTGGACTGAATTATCCGATGCCGTAAACCTAATAACCAACCAAAAACAATAGTCATGAACAAAACTGTAAATATAAACCTAGGCGGAATGTTCTTTCACATAGATGAAGATGCATACCAAAAATTGACACGCTATTTTGACGCGATAAAGCGTTCTTTATCCAATTCATCAGGACACGATGAAATCATCAAAGATATTGAAATGCGTGTTTCGGAATTATTGAATGAAAAGCAAAAATCAGATAAATATGTTATTGGTTTAAAAGATGTTGACGAAGTGATTGCGGTTATGGGACAACCGGAAGATTACATCATTGAAGATGATCTGAAAGGTTCGCAAAATTATACTGATTACTCAAAAAGCAGTACTAAAAAATTATACCGTGACAAAGAAAAAGGGATGATTGGTGGCGTGGCTTCAGGATTAGGTTATTATTTTGGCGTTGACGCGGTGTGGATCAGAATTGCACTTATTTTACTAGTTTTTGCTGGATTTGGAACTGGAATCCTAGCCTATATCATCCTTTGGATTGTAACTCCGGAAGCAGTTACTACCACTGAAAAACTGGAAATGACGGGGGAACCAGTTACGATTTCGAACATTGAAAAAAAAGTACGTGAAGAATTTGAAAATGTTTCGGACAAGATTAAAAATGTTGACTACGACAAGTATGGCAACCAGATAAAAACAGGCGCTAACAAAATTGGAAACTCTTTTGGTGATTTTATACTGACAGTTTTTAAAATTTTCGCAAAAGTTTTAGGTGTAATTTTAATCATCACCGGGATAACAATATTGTTTTTTCTGTTGATCGGAATTTTTACTTTAGGGTCTGGGGTATTTATTGATTTTCCTTGGCAAGGTTTTATAGAAGCTGGTAACTTTACGGATTATCCTATATGGGCTTTTGGACTTTTGATGTTCTTCGCCGCTGGAATTCCGTTCTTTTTCTTAGCGTTATTGGGTTTCAAATTATTGGCTCCAAACATGAAATCTATTGGAAATATTGCAAAATACACCTTGTTAGCACTCTGGTTAATTGCAGTTGCATTAGCAATATCAATTGGAATAAAACAAGCCAGTGCTTTTGCAGTTGATGGACGAGTGGTGAAGAAAGAAACAATCAATTTAAATCTAAATGATACGCTTTTTATCAAATTCAAACACAATGATTATTTTGCTAAAAATGTAGAAGACCAAAATGATTTCATGGTCACACAAGATTCTACCGGAACTGATATTATTTATTCGAATGAAGTAAGTTTTAAAATCGAAAAAACAGACGAGAAGCTACCTTACATTCAAATTGAAAAAGAGGCAAGAGGAAGATCATTATCAGAAGCAAAAAACAGAGCTGAAAAAATTAAATATGGGTATAAAATAATAGGCAATCAACTGATTTTAGACAACTATTTACTGACTGATTTAAAAAATAAATACAGAGATCAAGAGATTGAAATAACTTTATTTGTGCCAGAAGGAACATTATTAAAACCAGATGCTTCCTTGCAAAATTACGACCAATCTGATGATGAATTTTTTAATTTACATTACAGTTCAGACAATTACATTTACAAAGTTGAAAATTCTCAAATAAAATGTTTAAATTGTCCCGCAGATGAAAACGAGTATAACGATGTAGAAACCCGCACTAATGATGATAGTACGAATGTGACAGTAACTATTAACGATAACGGAGTTTCAATAGAAAAAGATACTCTAAAATCAAACAGCAGTAGTAAAGGATTGAAAATAAATAAAGACGGTATAATCATTAAAACGAACTAGCCATGTTAAAAATCATCACCCTAATTACAAAATTCATTCTGGTTGTATTAACAGCTTTATTATTTGCTTCTTGCAACCATTCTATTAACTTAAATGCAATAAAAGGAAGCGGCAATGTGACCACGGAAAGCCGAATAGTTGACGGTGATTTCAAAAGCATTGAAGTCAATAACGCGATAGATCTTGTTATTGAGCAATCAGATAAAACAGAAATAGTGGTTGAAGCGGATGATAATTTACAAAAACACATTACCACCAAAGTAGAAAATGGAACCCTCGTTATTTCATTTGACAAAAATTCTTTTTCCAATGCTAGTTCTAAAAAAGTAACAGTAAAAATGGCTGTTATTGATGAATTAGAAGCCACAAGCAGCGCAACAATCTCGAGCAAGAATATAGTAAAAGGCGAAAACATACGATTGAACACGTCGAGTGGAGCAAGTATTGATTTAAGTATTGAATCGGATACTATTACGTGTGACACCAGTAGCGGAAGTACGATTACCATTAATGGAAAAGCGCTACAGATGACAACGACCGCTAGTAGTGGTAGCGAAATCAATGCTGATAAATTATTGGTCAATGACATCAGTGCCGATGTTTCCAGCGGAGCTTCCATTAGTGTTCATCCTATTGTCAGCTTAAAGGCAGAGGCATCCAGCGGAGGTAATATTACCTACGACATACAACCCAAATCAATTCAAAAAAACACTAGTTCAGGCGGAAGCATCAGCCAAGATTAAAACATATTTTTGTTAAAATATAAAGAAATCATCCATCACAAGTGGATGATTTTTTTATATTTGTGTGGACACTTATTTAAATAATCATGAAACAATACACGCTTATATTCCTACTGCTTTTATCAACCACATTGACATTGGCACAAAAAAAGGAAAAAATAAAAGGATCTAAAACGGTAACTGTTGAGCGCAGAGAAATTGAAAATTTTGAATCGTTACTAGTTGAAGACAACCTAGAAATTCACCTGGAAAGAGGGGAAAAAACAGCACTAAAAATCGAGGCTGATGATAACTTGCACGAAATTATTTCTGTAGATGTAACTGACAATATATTGCGTATTTACACGACAAAGCAAGCGATAAAATACAAAAAAATGATTGTGAGAGTTACCTATACTAATGATTTAAATTTGATTACTGCAAAAGATGAGTCAACAGTGAATGCCATTCAGGAACTTATACTAAATACTGTAACCTTAAAATCTCATGATGATTCCAAATTATTTTTGA
The DNA here is from genome assembly GCF_052119725.1 of Flavobacterium sp. W20_MBD1_R3. Lineage (NCBI taxonomy): Bacteria > Pseudomonadati > Bacteroidota > Flavobacteriia > Flavobacteriales > Flavobacteriaceae > Flavobacterium > Flavobacterium sp. W20_MBD1_R3. The sequence goes on along the minus strand of NZ_JBGQOR010000006.1, from coordinate 62,393 downwards.
ATATCAGCACTAAGGATTTCTTGCTTCAAGCTGATGATAAAACAAAAACAGAACTCAATTTAAAAGCCGAAAATACGGTTATCGAATTAAGCAAAAATGCAACGCTAAAAGCCTTAATCACTACCGCGGATTTAAAAATGGATATGTACCTAAAGTCAGGCGCTACATTAGAAGGAAATGCTGTAAATACGGCCCTTCGTCTGGACAACAATGCATCGTTCACAGGAAACAAATTCAATACTAAAAATGCTGATATCACCACTGAAAGTGATTCAAGCTGCAGTTTATTTGTTGAAACAGCGGTAAGTATAGATGCTGTTGACAAATCAGAAATTCAACTGCTGGGTTCTCCAAAAATTGAAATACGAAAATTTGCCGATGAAGCAAAATTGATTAAAAAGTTGAAATAATCCTCTACCCGACCCTCTAGAAGGAGAGGGAGAAAAACTGGATTAAATAAATTACCTCGGGGCAGAGTCCCAGGGGCATTAGCAAAATAACAGCCGCAGATTCACAGATTTTCAATAATCTTTTTTAATCTGTGAATCTGTGGCTAAAAAAATCGAAACAGCGCTTCGAGAAATAAAACCTAAAGAGATTAAACTTCTTGAGGGTAATTAATAAACATTTCAATCCGTCTTAAATAAAATTTTGAACCACAAGAAACACAGAAAAAAAAGAGCTAGATAGCCAAATTAATGGGTGAACAAAGTGATTGTCTTCCTGTAAAAAAGTAAGACGCTTTTCAAAATTTCAAAATATCTGTTTCTATTTGGTTGCAAAAATAAACAACCTGAAGTATACCCAACTGATGAATTAAAATATCATAACAACAAAAAGTCCCACTTGCTATGGCAAATGGGACTTTTTAATTTGAAATTTGTGATGAAAATTATTCTTTAGCAGACAAATATCTTTCGGCATCAAGAGCAGCCATACAACCTGTTCCTGCAGCCGTTATCGCTTGACGATAGACATGATCCGCAGCATCACCTGCCACGAAAACGCCTTCAACATTCGTTTTTGAAGTCCCCGGCGTATTAATAATATAACCTGTTTCATCTAAAGTAATAAAACTTTTGAAAATATCGGTGTTGGGTTTATGACCTATAGCCACGAAGAAACCAGTTGCAGGAATATCAAAAACTTCGTTACTTGTTTTATTTAAAGCCTTAACGCCAGTAACTACTTGCTCGTCGCCTAGTACTTCAACAGTATCATGGTTCATTAATATGGTAATATTCTCTGTTTTACGAACGCGCTCTTCCATGATTTTAGAAGCTCTAAATTTTTCGCTGCGCACTAACATGGTTACTTTTTTGCAAAGTTTAGACAAATAATGTGCCTCTTCACAAGCAGAATCTCCTGCTCCTACAATCACGACTTCTTGATTTCTATAGAAAAAACCATCGCAAACGGCACAAGCTGAAACACCGCCACCCATTTTTAAATAGTGTTGCTCTGAAGGCATCCCTAAATATTTAGCCGATGCTCCGGTAGAAATAATGACAGTTTCGCAATGCAATTCTATAGTATCATTGATCCATACTTTATGAATATCCCCTGAAAAATCTACTTTAGTAGCCCATCCATCACGCACATCAGTTCCAAAACGTTCTGCTTGAGCCTGTAAGCCTACCATCATTTCTGGACCCGTTATCCCCTCAGGATTTCCAGGCCAATTTTCTACTTCATTAGTAGTAGTTAGCTGACCTCCAGGCTGCATTCCTTGATATACAACAGGGTTCATATTTGCTCTGGCAGCATAAATTGCCGCAGTATAACCTGCTGGACCAGAACCTATAATAAGACATTTAATTTTTTCGATTGTATTTGACATGTTGATGCTTTTTTTTGAATTAACAATGCAAAAATAGGATATTATTGCCGGAATAATGAACTGGAAGTATCAGTTTTTGTTATGCTTTTATAAAAAAAACCCTTCTGTTGAGACAGAAAGGATTTTTGTCGGGGTGGCAGGATTCGAACCTGCGGCCTTCCCGCCATTGCGGGACGCTATATCCGAGCCACTAAATATTTATTTAAAGAAACCTAGGTCTGCCAAATATCGTTTCGCTCCTCTTTTTTTTATTTTATGCTCTAAAATCATAGCCTCTGATCGTGTTGGAAGTTCAACTTCATAAATCAAACACCATGGTTTCCCAGACTTTGTAGACAAACTAAATCCAGAATTATGCCTGTATAATCTATTTATAAGGTGATCCGTTTGACCAATATAATATTTAAAAGAAATTTCACTCTGAATTATGTATACAGTGTACATATTTATAAAATAAAAAAAGCCGAACAAGTGTGTTCGGCTTTCGTCGGGGTGGCAGGATTCGAACCTGCGGCCTCCTGCTCCCAAAGCAGGCGCGATAACCGAGCTACGCTACACCCCGTAAGCGGGTGCAAAGATAGCATTATTTTTGGTTTATGCAAAACATTTTTAGAAATAAGAACTAAATTTATTTGGTCTATAAATCCAAAAATAAATTTAGGTTTCAAAAGCATAATCTAGTCATAACTTCCCTCTCACAGATGGCAGTAAAAAGCTTCGGCGGGTTAGTCCCAAATTATTTGCTAACAGAAAGGAGCGATCATAAAAAGCCCTTTTACGGCTTTAGAAAAAACCCAGAGCACCTCAAATTCCGAAACAATCGGGATTACAGTGCACAGCTGGAAGCCACTCTAAAAAATAAAACCCGTTTAAAAACGCAAATTGTCAAATAGCAACTAATCAAGCTTTAACAAATGTTAACAAAATAGATTTTTAGAAACCATAAATAATTGTATTTTTACGGTTCAAAATTTAGAAAAATAAATGGGTAAAATCATCGCAATTGCTAATCAAAAAGGAGGGGTTGGCAAGACTACGACATCTGTAAATCTTGCAGCTTCACTGGGCGTTTTAGAAAAGAAAGTATTACTTATTGATGCTGATCCACAAGCAAATGCTTCTTCAGGCTTAGGAATTGATGTTGAATCTGTTGAAATAGGGACCTATCAAATTCTGGAACACAGTCACACACCAAAAGAGGCCATTATTAAATGTTCTGCAATAAACGTAGATGTAATTCCTTCGCACATAGATCTTGTTGCCATTGAAATCGAATTAGTCGATAAGGAGAATAGAGAGTATATGCTTAAGCAATCATTAGAAAGCATCAAAGATAACTACGATTATATCATTATAGATTGTGCTCCATCATTGGGATTACTCACCTTAAATGCTTTGACGGCTGCGGACTCCGTGATTATTCCTATTCAGTGTGAATATTTTGCGTTAGAAGGGTTAGGAAAATTACTGAATACCATCAAAAGTATCCAAAAAATTCACAATCCGGATCTAGACATTGAAGGATTATTATTGACCATGTTTGACTCCCGTTTGCGTTTGTCAAACCAAGTGGTTGAAGAAGTTCAAAAACATTTTAACGACATGGTTTTTGAAACTATTATACAAAGAAATGTAAAATTGAGTGAAGCACCCAGTTTTGGCGAAAGCATAATAAACTACGATGCAACAAGCAAAGGTGCTACTAATTACCTACACTTGGCTCAAGAAGTTATCAAGAAAAACAGCAAATAATTTATGGCAAAAGCACTTAAAAAACAAGCCCTAGGAAGAGGATTATCTGCGTTACTAAAAGATCCGGAAAACGATATAAAATCCGTTAATGATAAAAATGCCGATAAAGTTGTAGGAAATATTATTGAGCTTGAAATTGAAGCTATTGAAATAAATCCGTTTCAACCCAGAAGCAATTTTAATGAGGAATCATTGCGAGAATTAGCAACTTCTATAAAAGAATTAGGTGTTATTCAACCCATTACTGTTCGAAAATTAGATTTCAATAAATACCAATTAATTTCAGGAGAGCGTCGTCTTCGTGCGTCTACTCTCGTGGGATTAAAAACGGTTCCTGCTTACATTAGAATTGCTAATGATAACGAATCACTGGTTATGGCCTTGGTGGAAAATATCCAACGCCATGATTTAGATCCAATTGAAATTGCACTTTCGTACCAACGTTTGATTGACGAAATTCAATTGACGCAGGAACAAATGAGTGATCGTGTAGGAAAAAAAAGATCTACAATTGCTAATTATTTACGACTATTGAAACTAGATCCGATTATCCAAACCGGAATTCGCGATGGTTTTATCAGTATGGGACACGGTCGCGCCATAATCAATATTGAAGACCAAGACATTCAAACGGACATATATCAAAAAATTGTTAGTCAAAATCTATCGGTTCGTGATACAGAAGCTCTAGTAAAAAACTATCAGGAAAGCTTAAAACCTAAACCTGCCGGAAAACCCAAAGCAACCTCCTTTGAAATAAAAGAGACTCAAAAGAATACTTTTGCCAATTATTTTGGAGCCAAAGTAGACGTAAAAGTAGCTGGAAATGGCAAGGGTAAAATTACAATTCCGTTTCACTCCGAAGAAGATTTCAACCGAATTATTAAACTAATAAACGAATAGTGCGCAAAATCATTTTCATCGCTTTGTTCTTTTTTACAGTAGGGAAAACTACTGTTTTGGCGCAAACAGAAACGGTTTTGGTCGCCAAAGATACTTTGAAATCAAATGATATTGATCCTCTAACTCCAGCAAAAGCAGCTTTTTATTCAGCCGTATTGCCAGGACTAGGTCAGGCTTACAATAAAAAATACTGGAAAATACCGCTGGTTTATGGAGCCATAGGAACCAGTCTTTACTTTTACATTGATAGTAACAAAAAATACCATCAATACAGAGATGCTTACAAAAGCAGGTTAGAAGGATATACAACAGATGATTTAGCCTTTTTAGACAATAATCGATTGATTGCCGGTCAAAAATTTTACCAAAGAAATCGTGATTTATCTGCTCTAATTACTATTGCTTTTTATGCGTTGAATATTCTTGATGCCAATGTAGATGCCGCTTTATTACAATTTAATGTAGATGAGAACTTATCGCTAAGACCAGTACTTTATCCGAATAATGTAACATTAAAGACGAATGTGGGACTAACCTTTAACTATAGTTTTTAGTGTCTAAAGCTAGTTTGAAATATTAAATAAAGAAAATAAAGCAGTATGTCATTAATAAACAGAATTGGGAAGAAAAATTTTTTTATTGGAATTACAGTTTTATTGCTTATCACTTTAGTAAATTATTCCGAAAATAAGACATTAGATCCAATCCGAATGAATTCCTTCTTTTCAGGATTCTTTGCTGGATTTTTAATCGCACTATTAGTTGCAGGTCTAATTAATTATTCAAAATTCAAAAAATAATACAAATGAAAATTGCGCTTCTAGGATACGGAAAAATGGGACAGGTAATTGAACGAATTGCACTAGAAAGAGGGCATCAAATCGTTTTAAAAAAAGAAGAAAAGAATACTTTTGAAGGCCTTGCAACTGCTGACGTAGCTATTGATTTTAGTGTTCCCACCGCGGCCGTTGCTAATATATCAAGCTGCTTTCATGCTAATGTCCCCGTAATTTCGGGAACAACAGGATGGCTAGAACATTATGATGAAATGGTTGCTCTTTGCAATCAACAAAAAGGAGCTTTTATTTCGAGTTCTAACTTTAGTTTAGGGGTAAATATTTTCTTTGAGCTGAATGAATATCTGTCTAAAATCATGTCAAAATTTGACACGTACACCGTTGCAATCGAAGAAATTCATCACACTCAAAAACTGGACGCACCAAGTGGAACTGCTATTTCATTAGCTGACGGAATACTTGCAAATAGTTTCTATACCGGCTGGACTTTAGAAAAACAGGAGAAAGAGCATTTGATCGCCAGCACATCATCAACACAAATTCCAATTGAAGCTAAAAGAATTGGATCCGTTCCGGGAACACATACCGTCACTTATAATTCAGCTGTAGATGCCATCGAAATTAAGCACACCGCACACAATCGCGAAGGTTTTGCATTAGGTGCAGTAATTGCAGCGGAATGGATTGTAGGAAAGCAAGGCGTTTTTACGATGAAAGATGTATTAGAATTAAAATAAAATTATTAGTCTGCTTAAGGATATAATTTCAAACGAGATGACCTTAAACTAAAAACTTTAAACAAAAAAAAATGTCAGTAATTCAATGGTTTGTGTTTTTTATGCTTGTCCAAATAGTTCACTTTTTAGGAACTTGGAAATTATACGAGAGCGCCGGTAGAAAACGCTGGGAAGCCGCTATTCCTGTATATAATGCGATTGTTTTAATGAAAATTACAGGTCGGCCTACATGGTGGACTATTTTATTATTTATACCAATTATCAATTTGATTATTTTTCCAGTACTCTGGGTAGAAACACTTCGAAGTTTTGGAAAACGATCCGGTTTAGATACTTTTTTAGCTATAATTACTTTTGGATTCTATATTTACTACGTTAACTACACCCAAAAACTAGAGTACATTGCTGACAGAAGCCTAAGACCTGAAAACAAAACGGCAGATACGGTTAGCTCTTTACTTTTTGCGGTAATTGTAGCCACAATCGTGCATACCTATTTTATTCAACCCTACACAATTCCAACTCCTTCTTTAGAGAAATCTTTATTAGTGGGTGACTTTCTATTTGTGAGCAAAATGAATTACGGCGCCAGAGTTCCCATGACAACAGTCGCGCTTCCTATGGTTCATGACTCTATTCCTTTGACAAAAAGTAAATCATACATCAGCTGGCCACAATTGCCATATATGAGATTGCCAGGCGTTCAGAATATTGACCATACGGATATTGTTGTTTTTAACTGGCCAGTAGATACCGTCTATATGTTTTTTGACACGTCAAAAAGACGCGCATACAAGCCTGTTGACAAAAAGTCGAATTATGTAAAAAGATGTCTGGGTCTTCCAGGAGATAGCTTATCGATAAAAGAAGGATTCGTGTACATAGATGGTAAGCTGTTGCAAATGCCAGAAAGAGCCAAACCACAGTTCTCCTATAAGGTGGCATTAGACGGAAAAACACCTATTGATTTTGAATATTTATTCAAGGAAATGGACATCACTGATCCTGCAGGTTTTTTAGATCAAACAAAAAGAGATACTATTTTATTGAGTGCTTTGACACAAGCTGGAGCGGACCGATTAAAAAACGTTCCTGGTATCACGGCTGTGATCCGCCAAATATCAAAAGAAGCTGACAACACTATATTTCCACACATCAATAAATGGAACCGTGACAATTTTGGACCTGTTTACATTCCAGAAAAAGGAAAAACTGTCGCATTAACAATTGAAACGCTACCATTCTATAAAGCAATCATCACTGATTATGAGATGAATGACGACGGAAAAACAAATGATCTAAAGGTTACAGGAAACGAAATAAGATTGAATGGTGCGGTTGTACAAACATACACCTTCAAACAAAATTATTACTGGATGATGGGTGATAACCGTCACAACTCAGAGGATAGTCGCTACTGGGGATTTGTACCGGAAAATCATATCGTAGGAAAACCTGTTTTTATATGGTTGAGTATTGATCCAAACGGAAAAGGACTAAACAAGGTCCGCTGGGACAGAGTTTTTACAACAGTTAGCGGTGAAGGGCAACCACAGTCCTATTTTAAATTATTTCTACTTGGATTAGTAATTTTCTTCGTAGGAGAATATTTTTGGAAGAAAAGAAAAGAGAGTAAAGGTTAAATAAAAAATGTTTAAGGTTTAAGGTTCAAAGTCACAAGACAACCTTAAACTTTAAACTTAGAACCAAAAAACAAATGAACATTCTCCTCCATCCTACTTACTTTCCTTCAATTAGTCACTTCGCAGCGATCGTACAATCTGAAAATATTACTTTTGAAATAGAAGATAATTTTCAGAAACAAACCAATCGCAACCGAACTTATATTTACAGTCCTAACGGCATTCAGTTATTAAATATTCCGGTAAAGCATTCGAAAGAAAGTCATCAAAAAACAAAAGATATTAGGATTGAAACCGATTTTGACTGGCAAAAACAGCATTTCAAATCACTGGAAGCTGCTTATAGAAGCTCGCCATTTTTTGAATTTTTTGAAGATGACATTCGACCTATTTTCGAAAAAAAACAAGACTTTTTATTGGATTTGAATTTCGAAGTACTGGCAATTCTGTCCAAATGTTTCCGCATGAAACTGGATTACGCAACAACCACAGAATACTTTCATGAGGTCAATACAACTACAATAATCGATTTTAGAACTTTGGTCAACGGAAAAAAAGATCTTTCGGTATTTGAAAATTACACACAGGTTTTTGATGATAAACACGGTTTTATCAACAATTTGAGTGTTTTAGATTTACTATTTAATGAAGGGAAATACGCGATGGATTATCTAAAAACACAAGTTTTGATTACCAAAGAATAGCATTAATAGCCTATTAATCATAGGACAATCGTGCCATGATAGGAAAATGATCCGAATTTATAAATTCAGGAAAATTTTCAAATTTTTTAACTGACATTTTCTCATCGGCAAAAATATAATCAATTCTTGCTGGATAATATCTGAATTTATAGGTTTCTCCAAATCCAGATCCCGCCTCTTCAAAACTATCTTTCATATTTCCTTTTACGCTTCTATAAACATAGGAAAAGGCACTATTGTTCATGTCGCCACAAATAACAATAGGATAAATACACTTCATTTTGTGTTCTTTGAAAATTTCTGCTTGTTGTTGTTGTTGTTTGAATGCTTTACTGATTCTGATAAAAAGCATTTGTGATTTTTGTTGATTAATAACATCTATATTTTGATCAATCTCATTAACATCAGGAGAAATTTTAATGGATTGCAAATGCATATTATAAACCCTGATTACGTCTTTTCCCTTTTTTATATCTGCATAAATCACGTTATTGCTAGAGTTAGGAAAAATGATGTTTCCCTGATCCAATATAGGGAATTTAGAAAAAATAGCCTGGCCTGTTTTGATTTGGTCACCATTCATATAAATATAACGATATGGATATACTTTTAAATCAATATGAGCTGAAGCTGAGAATTCCTGAAGACACACTATATCAGGATTTTTGTCATTTATAAAGTTCAAAATATCAGCAGGTACGTCATCTCTATCAATCCACTTGAACACATTTAGCAACCGAACGTTGTAACTCATCACAGTAAAATCTTTTTCCTCCTTGATTGATTCTGTAGATGAAAATTTATAAAATTTATTTATAAAAGTAATCCCAATCAATAAAACTAAACCAGAAACAATTAGCTGTTTTTTAAATTGTATAGCCCAATATAGGAAAAACAAGCCATTCAAAATAAAGAAAAACGGCATAAACAAAGTTAAAACTGAAAGAAGAGGAAAAGATTTAGGTGCTAGAAAAGGCAAAACGTAAGCAATAAAAGTGACCAAAGTTAGGACAATGTTCAAAAAAAATATCCCTTTATTAAACCACGAAAGATTTTTCATTTTTATATATTTTTTTATTTTGGTAAAAGCTAAAGCGCTACAAACCTATTTACCAACTTTGAACAAAAATTCCTTTTCCTCTTTAGACAAACTATCGTAACCGGACTGACTAATCTTATCTAATATTTCATCGATCTGTTGCTGACCTTTATCTTTTTCAATAATTTTTGAAGCACTTTTTTCGACAGGCTTATGGTAAGTTTTGTGTACTTTTTTGAACGGTGTGGATGCTTTCTTTTGGAACAAATTTGTAAAAAGAGCAATAGTCTGAGACACCACCGTGCTCATATCTGATCCGCTTTGAAGCAATTTAATAAAAATAAATCCAAAAAGAGCACCCGAGAGGTGAGAAACGTGTCCCCCCATATTTCCAGAACGAAGTTGCATCAAATCAACAACAATAATTACAGCGGTGATGTACCATAATTTGACATTGCCAATAATCAAAAGCTGAACATTCATCAAAGGGTAATAGGTTGTAACGGCTACTAAAATAGCCATAATTGCTGCAGAGGCACCTATAATTGGCGCATTAATATTTAAAAAATAAAATACAAGAATATAACAAAGTCCCGCGAAAATTGCACTTAAAACATATAACCCCAGCAATTGTTTAGCATTAAAATAAGTCATAAATAATCTACCAGAGAAGTTTAAAACAATCATATTAAAAATAATATGCATGATGCCGCTATGAAAAAAAGCATACGAAAGCAATGACCACGGCTTCCATAACAAATTAGCAGGATTAGAAGACAAACTTACATATTCCATGTAATCAATATCAATACCCAACACGGATATTATAGCGAAAAACAACCACGGAAACACAAATAACGACACGTTCCAAAAGATTAATCTCAGGACGAGGCCTCCCATTTTGTATTGTAATTTCAGATCATCGATAATATTCATAAGTGATTTAGGATTTAAAATCGGTTATTGTAATTCTAACACAAAAGTGCGCATCCAGATTCTAATTCCAACGATTTTTATTGAACTGATTTTTTTTCCAGTACCACATAATTATAAAACCAAATAAAGCTCCACCTACGTGTGCAAAGTGAGCAATGCCGCCACCTCCAAAAATTGATTTTCCTGAAATCCCTAAATACAAATCGATTAGTACTAAACCGGGAACAAAATACTTTGCTTTTATTGGCACAGGAATAAACATTAAAGACAATTCAGCATTAGGAAACATGAAGGCAAAAGCCACAATTGTACCATATATAGCACCCGAAGCGCCCACTGCAGTACCTATAAAGGCGCTTGTGAAATTCTGAAAATCAGAAACAGACAAAATCTCTTGCCAGCGTGTATCAATCTTACCTTCATTTAAGATTTGTACAATTTCTTGTTTAGAAAACCCATTAGCCATCAACGTATTTAAACTATCCTGAAAATAGTAATAATTGACTCCAGTATGCAATAAAGCTGCTCCTAATCCACAAGAAAGATAAAAAAACAAAAACTTTTTGCTTCCCCAGATTTGTTCTAAAGCAGATCCAAAAGAATACAAGGCAAACATATTAAAAAAAATATGCATAAAACCACCGTGCATAAACATGTGAGTAACAGGTTGCCAAACTTGAAAACCTTCATTTTCTGGAAAATACAAAGCTAACAATCTATAAGCAGGTTCTTTTAAAATCAGTGTTCCAACAAAAAACAAAACATTGATTATAATTAATTGTTTTACGGTTTCAGTTACGTTTCTCATATTGCAAATTTTTTATCTAAATCTTCTACACGCATGGTGATGAAAGTGGGTTTATGAAATGGGGAAACATTTGGCTCCTTGCAGGCAAAAAGCCCATTGACCAAGTTTTCCTGTTCTTTTTCTGTAAGGTGTGTTCCTGTTTTTACGGCCAGACTTTTAGCCATTGATTTAGCTATAGTGTCGTTTTGACTAAAACTACTCTCTGGAATACCGTTATGCAAATCACTTAATAATTGTTCTAAAACCAATGAAACTTCACTCTCTGTTACATTCACAGGAATACCGGAAATAACAATGTGATCCGTACTATTTTCTTCAAAAACAAATCCAGTATTCCTTAATGACAATTGTAATTCACCGATAAGTTCCATTTCGCTTGACGAAAAAAACAAATTAAGAGGGAATAATAATTGTTGACTTGAAGCCTGACGAACGGTCATATTGACTAAAAATTGCTCGTATAATACACGTTGATGTGCCCGCTGCTGATCTACAATTACCATTCCTGATTTTATCGCTGAAACAATATATTTTTTATGTATTTGATAGGTTTTTTGCACAGAATGCTCCACTTCTTCATCATTAAATAAAGAGGAAGTGACCTCTTCATTTTCAAAAGTCAAGTTTCCTATTTCATCTGTATCTTGTTTTAAACCTACATATAAACTTTCCCAATTAGCAGTTGGTTCCGGTTTTCTATAACTGGAAAACTGTTTGCTGGGTTTTTCTTCAGAGAAAGGATTAAAGTTACCATTAACCTGAATTGTTGGCGTTGCACCTTCTAAATCCTTATAATGATACGGCGTATCTAAATTAGAATCGCGATCAAAATCTAAAACTGGAGCCACATTGAACTGACCCAAACTATGCTTTATAGATGCCCTTAAAATGGCGTATAATGCATGCTCGTCATCAAACTTAATTTCTGTTTTAGTAGGATGAATATTGATGTCAATAGTATTTGGCGGCACTGATAAATATAAAAAATAACTGGGCTGGGCACCATCCTTCAGGATTCCGTCATAAGCAGCCATAACCGCATGATGCAGATATCCGCTTTTTATAAATCGGTCGTTGACAAAGAAAAATTGTTCGCCCCGATTTTTTTTGGCAAATTCTGGTTTGCAAACAAATCCCTGAATTGTCACAATTTCAGTTTCCTCTTGAACTGGAACTAATTTTTCATTTGTTTTACCTGAAAAAATATTCACAATTCGCTGTCGAGAAGTAGCTGGTGGCAAATTAAACATTTCACTGCCATTGTGATACAAAGTAAAATGTATTTTGGGATGAGCCAAAGCCACACGCTGAAATTCATCCATGACATGGCGATATTCTACCGTATCTGATTTTAGAAAATTACGTCGCGCTGGAATATTAAAAAACAAATTTTTGACTGCAAAGGAAGTTCCTTTAGGTAAAACTGCCACATCTTGCGATACAAATTTGCTACCCTCAACTACAATATGCGTCCCCAAATCTTGTTGATCCTGCTTGGTTTTCATTTCCACATGAGCAATCGCTGCAATAGAGGCTAATGCTTCGCCACGAAAACCTTTAGTATGCAGTGAAAATAGATCTTCGGCCTGACGGATTTTAGATGTAGCGTGACGTTCAAAACACAAACGAGCATCAGTAATACTCATACCCAGACCATTATCAATCACTTGTACTAATACTTTTCCAGCATCTTTAATAATTAATTTAATATCTGTTGCCCTAGCATCAACGGCATTTTCAAGCAATTCTTTGACAACCGAAGCTGGTCTTTGAACGACTTCTCCAGCAGCAATTTGATTGGCAACATGATCAGGAAGTAATTGAATTATACTCGACATTAAAAAGTTTAGGTTTGAAGTTTAGCCCTTCGACTGCGCTCAGGGTGATAATAGTTTATTGTAAAACCAAAAGGTACAAATTTAATGAATTTCTACGGGGAATGGTAGTGCCTTTAATCATAAAAAAAACAAAAAACCTATACTATTTGTAGAACAGTATAGGTTTTAAAATAATAAATCTTATTTCTTATTCTTCTAATCCTAAAGGTAGGTTTTCAATTTTTAAAGCCCCGGAAGACAGTAATTGTTGGTTGCTAAACTGATGACTTAAAGAAGATTGTTGTCGGATATAAGCCATTTTTATTGCAGCAATTGCGGCTTCAATACCTTTGTTTCCGTGAATCCCTCCACTTCTATCAATGGATTGTTGCATCGTATTATCAGTAAGCACACAAAAAATAACTGGAATATCCGTTTGCACGTTCAAATCTTTAATTCCTTGCGTAACCCCTTCACATACAAAATCAAAATGCTTGGTTTGCCCTTGAATGACGCAACCTATAACGATTACTGCATCCACATTTTGAGTTTGTAACATTTTCTTAGCTCCATAAATAAGTTCAAAACTTCCTGGAACATTCCAGCGAATGATTTGACCAAAAGGAACCTCGTTTTCTAACAATGTCTTGAATGCCCCGTCAAAGAGACCTTCTGTGATGGTGTCATTCCATTCTGCAACAACAATTCCAAAACGAAACTTTTTCGCATCAGGAACAGAACTTTTATCGTAATCAGATAAATTTTTATTTTCGGTAGCCATTTGATTTTAAAATTTTGATTTTCAGATATTAAAGATAGCATTTTGAACTCAAAATTCTACACTATTAAATATCCAATCTTATATCATTTTTTACTATTGCGCTAATCCTATCAAAACATCAACAGAAGCAGCTTCTGGAACACCTTCATAATTTTCTTTGATATCAGTAAAATATTTCAAGGCATCTGCTTTATTTCCTAAAGCTAATGCTGTTTTTCCAGCCTTTAACAAAAAACGTGGAGTTGTAAAATCATTTTTATTTGATCCTGCCGCTTTTACATAATTCTCTAAAGCTTCTTTGGGTTGATTTTTTTGAGAATAAGCATCGCCTATTGCTCCTTTAGCCAAAGCACTTAAAACAATATCGTCTGAATTAAATTTGTTTAGATAATCAATTGCTTCTGTATATTTTCCAGTATTCAAAAATGCAATTCCAGCGTAATAATTCGCTAAATTCCCTGCATCAGTTCCAGAATATTCATCTGCAATTTTCAAAAAACCAAATTTCCCTTCTGAACCATTCAAAGATAATTTGTACAATGAGTCAGTAGCTACGCCATCTGTTGCTTTTTGAAAATTTTGTTGGGCTACAAACATTTCATTTGCGGCTTCATCTTCTAACGGAGCGGCAACAAATCTTTGATACGCTAAATATCCAATGGTAAATAAGGCTGCAAAGGCAACAAACCCAATAATAATTTTCTGATTTTTAGCAACCCAATCCTCTGTTATTGTTGCAGTTTCATCTAATTTAGAAAAAACTTCAGCAGTAGTACTGTCTTTTTCGTCAACGATAACTGTTTCAACTCCATCTTTTACTTCTTTTTCTTTGGGTGCTTTATATCCTCTTTTATTGTAAGTAGCCATTTAAATTTAATTTAGTGAATCGCAAAAATAAAATTTTTATTCAAACCCACACAAGAAATATGATTTTATATTCAAAAAAAATATGCAATGCGGCCCATTGTTTCTTTAACCAAAATAATTCTCAGAGAAAAAACAGAAAAGATGATTTTATCGATATTTTTCAATAATTTGCACCCACTTTGAAAAACCCGTTCAAAAACAGCAAAGATCTCAATACCAGCAAGCCTTACTCATGTATTTAAAAAAGATTTCATTATTCAATTATAAGAATTTCTCCGAAGCCAATTTCGATTTTGATACAAAAATAAATTGCTTTGTAGGCAGGAATGGCATTGGAAAAACAAATGTGCTTGATGCAATTTATCATTTATCCTACGGAAAAAGCTATTTCAATCCGTTAGCGGTTCAAAACATCAAACATGGTGAGGAATTTTTTGTCATTGATGCTGAATTTGAAAAGAACGACCGAACAGAACAAATTGTTTGCAGTCTTAAAAAAGGACAAAAAAAAATCTTAAAACGCAACGGCAAAGCCTATGATAAATTTTCAGATCATATTGGGTTTATTCCTTTAGTAATTATCTCGCCTGCAGATAGGGATTTAATTGTGGAAGGTAGCGAAACCAGACGAAAATTCATGGACAGCGTGATTTCGCAACTGGATTCCCATTACTTGCAGCAACTCATTCAATACCAAAAAGTAATGAACCAGCGCAATGCTTTGCTGAAATACTTTGCTTTGAACCATGTTTTTGAAACTGATACGTTATCAATATATAATGAGCAACTAGACGGTTTTGGCTGCTATATTTTTGAAAAAAGAAAAGAATTCATAAAGCAGTTCATTCCTATTTTTAATACGCACCATCAAGCAATAACGGGCTCACAAGAAACGGTGCAACTCGAGTATGAAAGTCATCTATTTCAAAAAGATCTACTCACTTTACTACAGGAAAACATCAACAAAGACCGAGCACTACACTATACGAGCGTTGGGATTCACAAAGACGATTTGGCTTTTAATATTGACGGACATCCGATTAAGAAATTTGGCTCACAAGGCCAACAAAAATCATATTTAATCGCTTTAAAATTAGCACAATTTGAATTTTTAAAAAACCAAAGTGGCGTAAAACCAATCCTTTTATTTGATGATATTTTTGACAAATTAGACGAAAGTCGCGTTGCCAAAATAATAGAAATGGTCAATAGCGATACTTTTGGTCAGCTCTTTATTTCGGACACGCATCCGGAGCGCACGGAAATTATTGTAAAATCAACCCATCAGAGCTATCGAATTTTCAACTTATAACTTTTATTTAATAAAATTCCACGTTCGAAAATTGAAAAAATACCTAAATTAGCCTATTCAATTAAAAATCAAATTACGATGAAATTTAACTCTATAATTCTTATAATTATTGCTTTTGTTTTTATATCCTGCAATGGGCAAACTAATTCAGACAGCAATACAATCGATGCAAAAACATTTGCCGAAAAAATTGCAGCAACACCAAATCCTCAAATTCTGGATGTACGAACACCTGCAGAATTTTCGTCAGAACACATTGATGAAGCCGTAAATGTAGATTGGTTAGGAGACAGTTTTGCCGCAGGAACCGAAAAATTAGACAAAACAAAACCAATTTTTGTATACTGCAAAAGTGGCGGAAGAAGTCAGAGTGCTGTTGAAAAACTAGAAGAACTTGGCTTCAAAAACGTATATCAATTACAAGGCGGAATATTAAAATGGGATGCTGCAGGACTATCTAAACCAAGTAACAAAGTATCTGGAATGACTGTGCAGGACTACAATAAATTAGTAGATTCAGATAAAAAAGTAATGGTTAGTTTTTACGCAGAATGGTGTGCCCCTTGCAAAAAAATGACTCCTTACATCACAAAAATGCAAACTGAACTTGCAGATAACGTAACCATCATACGATTAGATGCCGATAAAAATAAAACCTTAATGTCCGAGATGAAAATCAGCGAACTTCCTACCGTATTAGTGTATGAAAAAGCAGCAGTAAAATGGCGAAAATCCGGTTTTATTAGTGAAGAGGAATTAAGAAAACAAATACAATAATTCAAGCATGCTTTCAAAAGATACCTTACAATTTCTAGATGATTTAAAAGCCAACAACAACCGAGATTGGTTTCTGGAAAACAAAAAACGTTACGAAATTTTCAAGAAAGACTATCAACAATTAGTTGCTGATTTGCTAGACGCCATGAAACCGATGGATCCTTCGCTGGAAATGCTCGAAGTCAAAAATTGTACGTTCAGAATCAATCGTGACATTCGGTTTTCTAAAGACAAAACCCCGTACAAATCGCACTTGGGAATTTGGCTTTCGGCCGGAGCCAAAGGACTGAATCGTTCTGGATATTACATTCATTTAGAAAAAGGAGCCAGCTTCATTGCCGGTGGGTTGTATTGCCCCGAGTCAGAAGATTTAAAAAAAATGCGTAAGGAAATTGCTTTTTTCTACGAAGATCTGGAAGCTATTCTTGTGGAAAAAAATTTCAAAAACGAATTTAATGACTTTGATCGGAATGAAAAAAACACTTTAAAAAACCCACCACGAGGTTATGAAAAAGAACATCCGGCTATTGATTTATTAAAACTAAAAAGTTTTGAGTCATCACAGAAAATTGAGTTTTCAGCTGCTGCAAAAAAAGATTTTGTTGCCGTAATGAGTAAAAAACTGATTGCGCTAAAACCTTTGAACGATTTCATCAACCGCGCCTTAACGTCGGAGTAATACAATGAAAAAAAGGAAAATACTTTTTCTTGGAGAATCCTACAGAGCCGATGCCATCACTTGGATGAACGGGCTCAAGGAATTTGGTAATTTTGACATCATCACTTGGGAATTAAAAACACCCAGCGATTGTTTGAAAAACCGAATTATGAGGGTTTTCGAATTTGAATTGGCTATTTTCAAAATTAGAAAACTAATCCAGTTGCAGAAACCAGATATGGTTATAGCGGAACGAACCACCAGTTATGGTTTTCTTGCTGCGTTGTCTGGCGTAAAACCAGTTGCAATTGCGCAACAGGGAAGAACTGATTTGTGGCCGGAAAAATCTATTACATTACCACTAAAAAAAATAATTCAACATTATGCTTTCAAAAAAGCCGATTTAATTCATGCTTGGGGTCCCGTAATGACGGTTTCTATGAAAGAAAATAAAGTTGACATGAATAAGGTTTTGGTATTGTCAAAGGGAATTGATTTGGTGAAATTTGGCAATCAAAACACTGCTAATCCCACAAAAATTAGCGCTATCGTCACCCGTTCTTTATCGCCTGAATACCGCCATGATATTATTTTAAAAGCATTTGCTATTTTAAATCAAAACGGGATAGATTTTGATCTTACGATCGTAGGAGACGGATCACAACTTGCAAAATTGAAGAATTTAGCAAAAAATTTAGGTGTCGCAAATAAAGTTAATTTTACCGGACGTATTCTGAATACGGCATTACCAAAGCTATTGCAAGAAGCTAATATTTATATCGCTATGCCAATAACAGAAGGTGTTTCGGCATCCCTATTTGAAGCTATGGCTACAAATTGTTATCCTATAGTAAGTGATATTCCGGGAAATCAAAGTTGGATTACACATCTAAAAAATGGTCAATTAGTTCCCGTTGACGATTTTGAAAAATTAGCTGCCGAAATAATTTGGTCCTTTGAAAACAAAGAATATCGAGCAGAAGCCGTTTCTAAAAATCGCGTTTTTGTTACTAAAAACATGGACTACGCCACTAATATGAAGCTCATTGCTAGTAAATATCATGATTTAATTAACAAATCAAAAGCAGAACACCCTTTAGTTTAGCCTGCAGCATTTGCATGATAGTCTGGAATCACAAATAATTAATGTGTACTTTTGATGCAGCGTAAAAAAATTCAAAAAGCACTTTCTTTTATGGACATAGTATCTGATTTCTCTTTAAAAAAATACAATACTTTTGGCATTGAAGCCACAGCAAAACAGTTTGTAGCGGTTCATTCTACAAAGGAATTAAAAACTATTTTACTAGAAAATAAAGCACAGAAAAAATTTATTCTGGGTGGCGGAAGTAATATGCTTTTGACAAAAGACATCGATGCGCTTGTGATTCATATCGATTTGAAAGGCAAGAAAATTATTGACGAAAATGATGATTTTGTATGGGTAGAAAGTCAGGCTGGTGAAAACTGGCATGAATTTGTGCTTTGGACTATTGATCAAAATTTTGGCGGATTAGAAAACATGTCACTTATTCCGGGAAATGTTGGTACGACTCCCGTACAAAATATTGGAGCGTATGGAACCGAAATTAAAGACACTTTTGTTTCCTGTGAAGCCATGACGATAGAAAATCAGCAAATAAAAAATTTTATAAAAGAAGATTGTAATTTTGGATATAGAGAAAGCGTTTTCAAGAACGAAGCCAAAGATCAATATATTATTACTTCGGTAGTTTTTAAATTGACAAAAACGAATCATAAGATCAACACTTCTTACGGAGATATTTTGGCCGAATTAGAAAAAAACAACATCTCAAATCCAACTTTAAGAGATATCAGTACTGCTGTAGTTGCTATTCGCAAAAGCAAATTACCCGATCCGAAAGTACTGGGTAATAGCGGAAGTTTTTTTAAAAATCCAATTTTATTAAAAACCGATTTTGAAAAAATACAGCAAAAATTTCCTGAAATGAAATACTTTGATATTTCTAAAACCGAAGTAAAAGTTCCCGCTGGCTGGCTGATTGAGCAAGCTGGTTTCAAAGGAAAACGTTTTGGTGATGCTGGAATTCATAAAAACCAAGCATTAGTTTTAGTGAATTACGGCAATGCAACCGGTCAAGAAATTTTGAATGTTTCTAAAAATATTCAGGAAACTATTTATAAAATGTTTGGTATTCATATTGAGGCTGAGGTAAATGTGATTTAGGTTTTGGGTATTTGACAACTACAATATCTCAACATCAAGATGGTAAAAATGAGCGAATCATTAGCGCTAAACTAGAAAACCAGAAAAATTAAGGCCATTATTTCGCAGATAAAAACAAGAAATGCACGAGATAAATTCTTTTGAAATTTAAAATTAAAATTTTATAATTCTATCCTTACCTTTGCCGATATTTTAAAAAGAAGAAACGCTTATATGTTGACCATTACTTTTTACTCGTTTATTGCGATAGTTGCCATTCAGCTATCGTATTACTTAGTTATTTTTGGGAAATTTGCTTTCGCCAAAGTCCAAAAAATAACGCCAAAAAAAATACCTATTTCAGTTATTGTTTGTGCTAAAAATGAGGAAGAAAACGCAACTAATTATATCCCATTACTCGCAGAACAAAACTATCCGGATTTTGAAATCGTCCTGATTGATGACGCATCAAGTGATGCCACACTAGCTATTTTTGAAGGTTTTGAAAAACAATATCCTAATGTTCGTTTGGTCAAAGTACAGAATAATGAAGCTTTTTGGGGCAACAAAAAATACGCTTTAACGCTGGGAATAAAAGCCGCTAAAAAAGAATATTTATTATTCACGGATGCGGATTGCTACCCAACTTCAAAAGAATGGATAACCGCAATGAGCTCTCAATTTACAATGCAAAAAACAATTGTTTTGGGTTATGGCAAATATGAAAAAATAAGCAAATCATTTTTGAATAAAATAATTCGCTTTGAAACTTTACTCACTGCAATTCAATATTTTTCTTGGGCTAAAATTGGACACCCGTATATGGGCGTTGGCAGAAATTTAGCCTATAAAAAAGAAGAGTTTTTCAATGTAAATGGATTTATTGAACACATGCAAATTCGTTCTGGTGATGACGACTTATTTATCAATCAAGCAGCAAAAGCGAAAAATACCACTATTGCCTTCACACCGGAAAGCTTTACATATTCTAAACCAAAAACAACTTATAAAGACTGGTTCATTCAAAAAAGACGACACGTTGCTACTGCCAATTATTACAAAACTTTTGACAAATTACAGTTAGGCTTGTTTTATTGTTCTCAATTGCTGTTTATTTTAGTACCAATTGTATTACTGATTTTTCAATTTCAATGGATCATAGTCCTTTGTTTAATTGCTCTTCGATATCTTGTAACTTGGATTATCATTGGGTTTTCAGCAGGCAAATTAAAAGAAAAAGATGTTGTATATTGGTATCCAATTCTTGAATTGGTATTATTATTTACGCAAATCAATATTCTTGTTACAAATACATTCTCAAAACCGGTACATTGGAAATAAACAAACAGATAGAAAAAGCAAAACAAGGTGATCAGGTTGCCTTCACTTTTCTATTGAATTATTACTGGAATGAGGTTTATGGTTTTATGTTGAAACGCACCCAAAATGAGGCAAACGCAGAAGATATTACTATAGAAACGTTCTCAAAAGCTTTTGACAAAATAGCGAGCTACAACTCAGAATTCCAGTTTAACACTTGGCTAATCGCTATTGCAAAAAATGTACATATCGATTTATTACGCAAAAAAAAATCAAGCCTTTTTGTTGAAATAACTGATGAACACGGTCACCAAGCTTATAATATTGCCGATACTACCCCATCTGCGGAAGATGAATTGATTACCGAACAAAATCTTTTTCGCTTGCTGCAATTCATCAAAGAACTGAAACCTCATTATCAAGAAGTAATTCAACTGCGTTATTTTCAAGAAATGAGTTACCAGGAAATCGCAAACAAAATTAATGAACCGTTGAGTAATGTAAAAGTCAAATTGCTTCGTGCAAAGAAATTATTAGCAGAAATTATTCAAAGCAAAAGATAAATAAGCAATAAGAATAAAACAATGTTGCATTTTTTTTTACCATATAAGTCATGTAAGTTTAAGTTTCAATTGTGTTAGCCTTATGTAACTTAAACAATCATAAGGTCATTTAAGGTTTAATTCTTATATGACTTATATGTTAAATATTATTTCACTCATTTGTTAGTATGACATTAAATAGGTCCTTCTACTTACAATGCAACTGCTTGATTGCTTTAAAACAAAAAAAGCGATCCAAAATAATTTCAGATCGCCGGATACAATTATTTTACACTAATCTACCTGCTAACTCTTTCTGGATAATTTGTGATTATTCCGTTTACTTCCAAATTTTGTAAACTCTTAATATCTGAGGGTTCATTGACTGTCCAAGGATATATTTTGAAATTATTAGCTTTCATGATCGCAACGTTTTCAGCCGTTAAAGTTTTGTAGTACGGATTTATTGCTTGTACATTAAGTTCTTTTCCTATTTTAACACTTTGCTCAATAGGCTCTTTGTAGGTAAGCAATCCTATCGCTAGTTCCTGACTTAAAGAGCGCATCGTTTGTAATTCTTCAACTCGAAAACTGGAAATAAAAAAATCTTTATTTCTCCATCCTTTGTTCTTGTATTCTTCAATTATTCGGTACGTATCTGCTGCAGTATTAGTTCCCTTTAACTCAATGTTAAGGACCAATTTTTTATCTATTGTCTCAATAACCTCCTGTAGCGTTGGAATCTGATGTTTTCCGTCAACCAATACTTTTCGTAATTCTTCAAACGTGTATTCCTCAATTTTTCCTTTTGCATTTGTGATTCGGTCTAGATTATCATCGTGAAAAACAACCATCTCACCAGTTTTAATTTTGAAAACATCAATTTCTAACATGTCAGCCTTCAACTCCATTCCCTTTTTTATAGATGCTAATGTATTTTCGGTTTCATGTCCCATTGCACCTCTGTGACCACAGACAATAAACTTATTTGAAGTACAATTTAAAAATAACAAGGCTAAAGAGGAAGCCAGCAACACTTTTGTAAATTTCATAATTTTATTTAAATTTTGATGCAAAAATAGCATCAAGTAAAGTTTCTGTGATTAAGTAAGCATTAAGGTAAGAATATTTAATCTGTTTAATTAAATATTTCAAACAATGAACTAAACTCCTGGTAAAACCATCAAAATGATTTAAAGTATTACAGCCACTTGTTAGTTATTTCTATTTAATTTTTAACCAATAAATAGATATTGCGCCATTGTTTGAAATAGTATTTTTCGGTATTTAGATTAGAAAAACAGCAATTATTGTTTCAAAAACAGAAAGCAAGGCGGCAATTTCCTTATAAAAGCAACAGTAATGCAGCTTAACTATTCATTTCTCTTTCTTTAAATAAACAAGCAAACGAATCTCCAAATAAACTCTATTCCTTATCTTTGTACTTTGAAAAATTAATTATGGAAACAGTTTTAGAAAATACTTTACCAACTGCAAAGCCAAAATGGTTGAAGGTAAAATTACCAATAGGAAAAAAATATACTGAGCTTCGAAGCTTAGTCGACAAATATAGCTTGAATACAATTTGCGCCTCTGGAAGTTGTCCAAATATGGGGGAATGTTGGGGCGAAGGAACAGCTACTTTTATGATTCTGGGAAACACTTGCACCCGTTCATGTGGTTTTTGTGGCGTAAAAACCGGAAGACCAGAAACAGTAGACTGGGATGAACCGGAGAAAGTAGCGCGTTCCATCAAAATCATGAATATCAAACACGCAGTAATTACTAGTGTAGACAGAGATGATTTGAAAGATGGAGGTTCCATAATTTGGATAGAAACCGTAAAAGCTATTCGAAGAATGAATCCCAATACAACATTAGAAACACTTATCCCTGACTTTCAAGGAATTGAAAGAAATATTGACCGTGTCGTTGAAGCTAATCCTGAAGTAGTTTCTCATAATGTAGAAACAGTTCGTAGACTGACCCGTGAGGTACGTATTCAGGCAAAATACGATCGCAGCTTGGAAGTATTGCGTTACTTAAAAGAAAAAGGAATTAAAAGAACAAAATCAGGTATTATGCTTGGTCTTGGTGAGCAAGAAGAAGAAGTTTTTCAAACCATGCGAGATTTACGGGAAGTTAATGTGGATATTGTAACCATAGGCCAATATTTACAACCCAGTAAAAAACACCTACCGGTAAAAGAATTCATAACGCCAGAGCAGTTTGCTATATACGAGGCCTTTGGTTTAGAATTAGGTTTCCGCCATGTTGAAAGTGGACCTTTAGTACGCTCGTCTTATAAAGCACAAAAACACATCTTATAAATAGGCTATTTGTTTAATCGGTTAATCGGTTAACCAAATAAACGATTAAACTAATACAATTGAAAACAAGAATTGCTATAAATGGTTTTGGAAGAATTGGCAGGAATTTATTCCGATTACTTTTAAACCATCCGTTAATAGAGGTCATAGCTATAAATGACATTGCAGATAAGAAAACAATGTCCCATTTAGTAAAATATGATAGCATACACGGCGTTTTGCCGTTCAATGTGGCCGCTGATGCAAAAGGAATTCTTGTTGATGACAAACATTACTTATTTTTCCATGAAAAGAACATTTCAAACCTAGACTGGAAATGTCTAGATATTGATTACGTAATTGAATCAACAGGTAAGTATAAAACTTTTGAAGAACTGAATTCTCATATACTTGCAGGTGCCAAAAAAGTGATTCTCTCAGCACCATCAGAAGTTGACACGATAAAAACGGTAGTACTTGGGGTGAATGATTATATACTTGATGGTACCGAAACTATTATTTCAAATGCCAGCTGTACCACAAATAATGCCGCACCGATGATCAAAGTCATCAACGAACTTTGCGGTATAGAGCAAGCTTATATCACCACAATTCACTCCTACACTACGGATCAAAGCTTACACGACCAACCCCACAAAGATTTACGTCGCGCTCGTGGTGCAGCTCAATCTATTGTTCCTACTACAACTGGTGCTGCGAAAGCTTTGACCAAAATTTTTACTGAGTTTGAAGGTAAAATTGGGGGTTGCGGTATTCGCGTTCCCGTTCCTGATGGATCTTTGACAGATATAACATTCAATGTAAAGCGTGCAGTAACAATCAATGAAATAAATACTGCCTTTAAAATTGCTTCGCAAACTACCTTAAAGGGAATTTTAGATTACACAGAAGATCCCATCGTTTCTGTTGATGTAATTGGCAATAAAAATTCTTGTATATTTGATGCGCAACTCACCTCCGTTATTGATAAAATGGTAAAAGTAGTGGGCTGGTATGATAATGAAATTGGTTATTCCTCAAGAATAATTGATTTAATCCTATTTACAAAACATAAAAAATAACCACAAAAAAAATTCAAATACAAATGAATTATTTTTTCGTTTTTATTGTTTTTTTTTACTCTTCCCTATTTTCTCAACCTGCAGAGAAAATGGACAGCATCATGTATTATAGTAGGTTAAGTAATTCAAGCATTCAAACAAACAACTATAAAGATGCCTTGTTACACACCCAAAAAGCAATACGTTTTGCTATTCAAAACAAAAGTATACAAGATCAGGCACATCAAAATTACAACCTTGGAAAAATTTATTTCGATATAAGACAATATGACGATGCCATAGAAACTTTCTCTAAAAGTGCTCTATTATTTTCTAATGTAGACCCGAATATTGATCTTGTCTCTGTTAATTATCATCTGGGTCTTTGCTACAGTGAAAAACAAGATTTTGCTACTGCAGCACTCTATTTCCAGAAAGCAGAAACCATTAACGGGGTATTAAAAATTCCTGATACGGCCGAACTATTTACATTACAAAAAGGATTAATTTACAAATCAAAAAATAACGTAGATCAAGCCTCATCCCTTTTTAAAATTATTATTGCAAAACCTGATTCTCCTGCATTATTGAATACAAAAGCGGAGGCCTTGTATCAAATAGGAACTATTGAAGCAACAAAAAACAGAAATAATTTAGCTTTAAATTATCTCAATAAAGCACTAGAATTAAATCTGCTAAATGAAAATCTCGAACAAAAATCAAAAATATTGCTCGCTTTAAGCACGGTGTATGAAAAAACATTGGACAGAAATAATGCTTATTCGTACTTAAAACAGCACCTGAATTTAAAAGAGCGTATTGCTATTTTAGATAATGAACGTCTCGGCGTTGATGATTACAAGAAATTCAAAGAATCGGAACGATTAAAAGAAATTCAACAAATTAATGATGATATTACTGAACAGGAAAAAGCTACTAAATTTTCAAAACTCATCAGTATTCTCGCCATTGCATTAATCTCTATTTTATCTTTATTGAGCTTATCCTTATATAAAAATAACATCATTAGAAATCAATCTAATTTATTACTACAAGAAAAAAATAAAGAATTAGAAATTGCAAAAGACAAAGCTGAAAAAGCATCTAAAGCCAGATCCGAATTTTTATCCACTGTAAGCCATGAGCTTCGAACTCCATTGAATGCCATCAACGGAATCACCCATTTATTATTAGTAGAGAATCCAAAGAAAACTCAAATGGATTATTTATCTTCACTAAAGTTTTCTGGAGATTATTTAACAAAATTTATCAATGAGATTTTAGAAATCAATAAAATTGATTCTCATAAAATTGATATAGAATACACCACCTTCAATCTAAAAGAACTACTGGGAAATATTCAAAATTCATTGAAAGAATTAGCAGCGGTCAACAACAATCACTTTAGCCTAGAAATTGACAATGCGATTCCCGATTATTTAATTGGTGATCCTACGAAATTATCACAGATAACACTGAATTTAATTAATAATGCCTTGAAGTTTACAAAAAATGGGGCAGTAAAGGTACTTGCTAAATTGAATTCCTTACAGCATGAAAATGCAACTTTATACTTTGAAATTACAGATACTGGAATTGGCATCCCAGAAGACAAACAAGTAAGTGTTTTTGATAGTTTTTCACAAGGTTCGATTGAAGTAAATCGTAAATATGGAGGGACTGGCTTAGGATTGACAATCGTAAAAAAACTAATTAAAATATTAGGTGGACAAATCAGACTTAAAAGTACTGTAGGCGAAGGATCTACATTTTCATTCTTGCTGGACTTTAAAATAAGCGAACAACCCCTGCTGGAGGAAATCAAACCGCAAGCAAACTATGATTTAAAATTAGCGAATAAAAAAATACTGTTGGTCGAGGACAATAAAATCAACCAAATGATTACTAAAAAAATGCTCAATAATAAAGGAATAATTTGCGAATTAATTGATAATGGCGAAGATGCCATTGATTTAGTTCGGAAAAATACCTTTGACTTAGTTCTGATGGACGTTCACCTACCGGGAATCAACGGTACAGTTGCTACAGAATTGATCCGAACATTTGATAAAAATACGCCAATCATAGCCCTTACGGCAATTTCATTACTAGAAAACCGTGAAATGCTGCTGTCTTACGGCATGAATGAAGTTATTACAAAACCATTTGTCCCAGAAGATTTTTACCGTATAATAGCAGAGTATATCTCCTAAACTAATACTTTAAAATCAATTCCTTGATAAGATTCCGCACTTGTGGCTCCGCTTTTTTTGCGGCTTCCAAGACTTCATCATGAGAAATAGTTCCAATACTTTCTTCATTTCCCATATCAGTAATTACAGAAACTCCAAAGGTTTCCAGATCCATGTGTCGCGCCACAATTACTTCGGGAACGGTTGACATTCCTACGCAATCTGCTCCCAGAATTTTGACCATTTTGTACTCAGCCAAAGTTTCAAAAGTAGGTCCTTGTAAACCCAAATAAATCCCTTCATGCACCTCAATATTCAATTCCTTAGCTAATTCAGTAGCTTTTAGAATCATTTTTCTTGAATAAGGCTCACTCATATTTACAAAACGAGGTCCAAAACGCTCATCATTTTTCCCGCGCAAAGGATGTTCCGGAGTCATATTGATGTGATCCGTAATCATGACAATAGAACCAACTTTGTACGATGGATTTACACCACCTGAAGCATTTGAAACTATTAATTTATCAATGCCTAAAAATTTCATCACACGCACCGGAAAAGTAACTTCGGTCATCGAATAGCCTTCATAAAAATGAAAACGTCCCTGCATTGCAACGACTTTCTTGTTTCCTATTGTTCCAAAAACTAGTGCGCCTTTGTGACCTTGAACCGTCGAAACAGGAAAATTTAGTATTTCGTTGTAGGGCAATGTATATTCTACTTTCATTTCATCTGTAAAACTACCTAGTCCTGATCCTAAAATCACGCCGTATTCTGGCATGAAATCAATTTTTCCTCTAATATAACTAACGGTTTCTTGTACTTGTTCCCACATAATCTATTATTGTTTTATCAAAATTTTCACTCGCAGAAATAAAGGTACTTTTTATAGGCAGATAAAAGAGTTGTTCATTGGGTAAACTTCCTTTCAATCGCATATAATCTTTTTCGGTAGTGATAATAATGTTGTTTTGAGCTGAATTTTTAATTTCTAAAATATCTTTATCTGTAAAATTATGATGGTCTGGAAAAGACAAAAAAGCATCATTACTATTTTTCAAGTACGTAAAAAACGGTTCTGGTTTTGCAATTCCTGCTACCAATAATTTAGTAGCAGCTTTAATTTCGTTTACATTTATTTTTTGGTTCTCACCGTAAATAAATTCTTCATACGCTATAAAAGTAAAATACAATTCTTGATTTTCAGCAACTTTTAATCTCTTTTTAATATCATCTTGCTCGTCGGGAGAAAGATCATAAGGACATTTAGTCACAATAATCACATTAGCTCTTTTAGCTCCACTCCCACTTTCGCGTAAATTTCCGGTTGGTAACATAAAATCATCCGAATATAAATCGCCGAATGAAGTGAGTAAAATATAGAAACCAGCCTTAACTTTTCGATGTTGATAAGCGTCATCGAGCAAAATCACTTTTGGTTTTTCTTTTTGCAAAAGCAATTGCTCAATTCCGTTTTTTCTATCGGCGTCGACCGCCACTTGTATAGAAGGAAATTTTTTAAAAAACTGAAAAGGTTCATCACCAATAATTTTTGCATTTGAATCGGCTTGCGCCAAAAGAAAACCGCTAGATTGTCTTTTATAACCGCGACTTAATGTAGCAATTTTATATTTATCAGAAAGCAGCCGTATCAAATATTCAATTTGCGGGGTTTTTCCGGTTCCACCTACACTAAGATTTCCAACAGCAATAATAGGCAAATCAAAAGAATATGATTTCAAAATACCTATATCGAAAAGAAAATTGCGAATACTTGTTATCAAACCATATAATAAGGCAAACGGAAAGAGTATTTTGCGGAGTAAATTCATTTTACGAAAGTAGAATAAATTATCTTTGAAATAAAAATCTAACACAGATTTCACAAATCTTCACAAATTAAAAATAACTTTGGAAGCTTGTGTAAAATAAAATCTGTGAAAATCAGTGTCAAAAACATGAAAATCAAAGAAATAATTTCCGTACTTGAAGAAATGGCGCCACTCGCCTATGCTGAAGATTTTGACAATGTAGGTCTATTGGTTGGAAATCAAGAAACAGAGGCAACAGGGATTTTGGTTTGCCATGATGCTTTAGAAAATATAATTGATGAGGCAATCGCTAAAAAATGTAATTTGGTGGTTTGTTTTCATCCCATTTTATTTTCTGGTTTGAAAAAAATTACTGGAAAAAACTATGTGGAACGAGCCGTTATCAAAGCCATAAAAAATGATATTGCCATTTATGCTGTTCACACCGCTTTAGACAATCACCAGGAAGGTGTTAATAAAATATTCAGTGACGCATTAGGGCTTATAAATACTAAAATCCTGATTCCGAAGCAAAACTTCATTCGGAAATTAGTGACTTTCACCATTCCAGAAAATGCGGAAGAAGTTAGAAACGCACTGTTTAATGCTGGTGCAGGAACTATTGGCAACTACGAAAACTGCAGTTTTAATTCAAAAGGAATTGGAACGTACATGGGAAATGAGCGTAGTAATCCACAAGTGGGAGAGCGATTTGAGTTTGTGCAAGCCGATGAAATCAAGATAGAAGTTACTTTTGAAAAACACTTAGAAAATAAAATCCTAAAAGCCTTATTCAAAAGTCATGCTTACGAAGAGGTGGCTTATGAAATTTATGAGTTACAAAATCAACATCAAAATATTGGTTTGGGAATGATTGGCGAATTAAAAAATCCACTTGATGAAATAGAATTTTTGCTTTTTGCAAAAGATAAAATGCAATGTGGTGGCATTCGTCATTCGAACTTTATTGGAAAAAAAATTAAAAAAGTAGCCGTCCTGGGCGGAGCGGGAAGTTTTGCAATAAAAAATGCAATTCAAGCAGGAGCCGATGCTTATTTGACTGCTGATTTAAAATACCATCAGTTTTATGAAGCCGAAAATAACTTGCTTTTGGTTGATATTGGACATTTTG
Organism: Flavobacterium sp. W20_MBD1_R3; assembly: GCF_052119725.1. NCBI lineage: Bacteria > Pseudomonadati > Bacteroidota > Flavobacteriia > Flavobacteriales > Flavobacteriaceae > Flavobacterium > Flavobacterium sp. W20_MBD1_R3. Next base: position 32,467 of record NZ_JBGQOR010000006.1, on the reverse strand, counting down.
AAAGCGAACGCCATACAAAAAATTATATTGTTGAGTATCTTCGGAAAAAAATCCTTAATTTTGCAGTTATTTTATCAGAAGAAAATTCAAATCCAGTTAAGTACTTATAGAATATGGCGAATACGAAAGAATTAAGTGTTGAGGACAAGTTAAGAGCAATTTACGATTTACAACTTATTGACTCTAGAATAGACGAAATTAGAAACGTAAGAGGAGAACTTCCTTTAGAGGTTGAAGATTTAGAAGATGAAGTTGCCGGTTTAAGCACTCGTTCAGAAAAGTTGAAAGGGGAACTTGAGGTTGTTGAGGATCTAATCAAAGTAAAAAAGAATGCTATTGATGAGCACAAAGAGTCCATCAAAAAATATACGAAGCAACAAGAAACGGTTCGTAACAACAGAGAATTTAATTCGTTAACTAAAGAAATTGAATTTCAAGAATTAGAAATTCAATTGTCAGAAAAACAAATTAAAGAAATGAAAGCGTCTATCGAACACAAGAAAGAAGTTATTTCTAGTTCTAAAGAAAGATTAGAAGCTAAATCAAATCATTTAAAACACAAGAAATCAGAGCTAGATGCAATCATGGCCGAAACGGCTAAAGAAGAAGCTTTCTTAACTGAGAAATCAGAAGAATATCAGGCCTTAATTGAAGAAAGATTGTTAAAAGCATATACAAGAATCAGAACTAGTGTTCGTAACGGCTTAGCAGTAGTTTCTATTGAAAGAGGCGCATCAGCAGGATCGTTTTTCACGATTCCTCCACAAACACAAGTAGAAATTGCTTCCAGAAAAAAAATCATAACAGATGAACACTCCGGAAGAATATTAGTCGATAGTTCATTAGCCGACGAAGAAAAAGAGAAAATGGAACAATTGTTTTCTAAATTCTAATTATATTTAAGTCCCGATTCACATCGGGACTTTTTTTTATGAAAAAACCACTCTATTATTTGTTCACCAAATCTGTTGGTGCCTACGTAAATTTGTTGAGTTACGTATTTCCTGACAAGGCGACCCAACTTGCTTACACCCTTTTTAGCGAACCTAGAGATGGAAGACTTACAAGGGCAAAGCTTCCTAAAATACTACAGGAAACAACTCCCGAAACATTTGAACATAACGGAACCGATATTCAAACCTACACGTGGAAAGGAAATGATACCGTCATACTACTCGTGCATGGATGGGAAAGTAATGCCTCACGCTGGAAAAAAATGTTGCCCTATTTAAAAAAATCCGGTAGCACAATTATAGCAATTGATGCCCCTGCACACGGATTATCAAGTGGCAAAGAATTTAATATTCCGCAATACGCCAAATCAATTGATTTTATAGTTCAGAAATTCAAACCACAATACCTCATAGGTCATTCTTTAGGAGGAAAAACCTGCTTGTATTATCAATCCGTTTATCAAAATACTAGCATTGAGAAAATGGTGATTTTAGGATCTCCAAGTGATTTCAAAATCATTCTTAATAATTATGTCGCCATGTTGAGTTTAAATTCTAAAATTTCAAAAGGACTAGAAGCGCATTACCTACAACATTTTAATCTAAAACTAGAAAAATTTTCGGCAAAGGAATTTGCCTCTGAAATAAAAATAAAAGGACTAATTGCCCACGATACAGATGATACCGTTGTTTTATTTGAAGAAGGAAAAAAAATAGCTAGCGCCTGGAAAGACTCAATTTTTATTGAAACTAACGGCTTAGGTCATAGCATGCATGATGACAAATTATATAAAAAGGTCATCCGATTTTTATTTGAAACAGAATAATAAATCATTCAATATTTTCATAATACGCTTCGCTTAAGAGAACCCAATTTATTCCTAAGAGGCATGCTTTTACTATTTCATGTAAAATCTAATCTAAAGTTAGACAAAATGATCGAAAAAAGTAATTTCCCGTGATTGGATATAACAAAGATTTTATAAAATTCTGATAACCATTTCCAAATTCATTACTTTTGCATTATGGAAGAAAATTTAAAACGACTCAATAAATTCATAGGAGAAACTGGCTATTGTTCCCGTCGAGAAGCAGACAAACTCATTGAAGAAGGTCGTGTAACCATTAATGGTACTGTTCCAGAACTTGGCACAAAGGTTTCCCAAAACGATGAAGTGCGAATTGACGGTAAATTAATTCGTGAGAGCCATGAAAAACCAGTTTATCTGGCTTTTTATAAACCTGTAGGAATTGAATGCACCACAAACCTTGATGTTCACAATAATATTGTAGATTACATCAATTATCCTACACGTATTTTCCCAATTGGAAGATTGGACAAAGCCAGTGAAGGATTAATTTTTATGACTAACGACGGTGACATCGTCAATAAAATATTAAGAGCAAGAAATAATCACGAAAAGGAATATACCGTAACCGTAAACAAACCTATTACTGATCGTTTCATTGAAAGAATGGGAAATGGCATCCCGATTTTAGACACCATTACCCGAAAATGTAAGGTGGAACAAATTAGCAAATTCATTTTCAAAATTATTTTGACGCAAGGTTTAAACCGCCAAATTCGCAGAATGACGGAATATTTAGGATATGACGTTACAGCGCTAAAACGCATCCGAATCATCAATATTTCATTAGATATTCCTGTAGGTCGCTACCGTGATTTGACTGATGCCGAAATAAAAGAACTCAACGAATTGATCGAACCTTCTAGCAAAACTGAAGAAGCCAGTTTACCTAAAACAGAAGCCCCAAAAAGAAGAACAGAATTCATAAAGAGAGATGATCCAATGTTTAAAGGAAGAAACGATTATTAAGCAACCAAAAATCCCATTTTCAATGGGATTTTTTATCTCTATTATTTTTCAACCTTTATAAATTCATAATACAACGCTTTTGACAAAAACGAATTAGATTGATAGCGGCTAATCTCTTTGTCTTTTGAAATTTCAATAGATTGACCATCCAAATTATTTTGCAAAAAATAGTCTCTGCGCAGATCATCGTTGTAGTTTAATCCCGATAAAAATATAGGCTCTACCCCTTTCTTTACTGAAATATTATACATCGTAATTAGATTTCCCCAATTCACAAAACTGCATAAAAGAATCATTCCGTAAAAATACCAAATCATTTGACTGAAAAGATAGGCATTCGTTTTTTGATTTTTAATTTTTAAAAAAGTGAATCGTAACCCTATAATTGCCAAAATCAAGAAGGCATAAACACCCAATCTTTTGTAAGTTAAACCAAAATTAGAAACATATTCTGAATTTTTGATAAACGCGCTACTAATTAAAACTATATTTAAAAGAATCCAAACTTTAGCTAATCGTTTCAAATTATTCGCTTTTTCATCAAAATTGAAACCTCCTTTAAAATAAAACAAGAGTACTCCAACAGCCATGATGATTGAAAAAATAACACCAGTTACTCTTTCGTGTGTATCAGAACTTAAGTTTGATTTTTTGACCACTTCAAAAAACTGTTCATAATTATAAGTTGCAATAAAAATCAAGAGCAATACATTTAAAAGAATCAGCGTAATCACGCCACTTCTTCTTTCAAAATTAATATCTAAAAACGAAAATGAGTTTTCATTTTGCATTTTGGCCTCTTCCTTAAAATCATTATCAAGTAAATCATTCTTTTCATAACAAATCTCAGGAATCCAATAATTCCAGAAAGTGAACGAAATAAAAAATCCTAAAGCGGTAAGCACAAATGCTTGCCACGCATCAATATCTAAATAATAACCTGTAAACAAAGACGAAAAAAGATCGCTTCCAAAAGAATATACGATTAAAAACAACCCAAGAAAAACAACTGGAATAACAAAATAAGCAATCACTTTTTTAGCAAAACCGTTATTGACTTTTCGCTTAGGAATATATTGACTGAACATCAATATGCGACCTAACGAAGCGACCCCGTTGATAAACACAAGAGGAATAGCCTGTAACAATTTAAGTTTTGGCTCCTGCGTTTTGAATTGTAAAAAGACAATTGACAAGGCCATGGCTAAAAATGACGAAAAATCTCCATACCACGCAAACGAAAAACAAGATAAAATAGATGTAACCACTAAAATCAAGTGTAATCTAATGGTAACCTTCTCTTGGAAGAAATAACATATTAAGCCGGTTTGTAGCATCCCAAAAATAGCCCAATTGAGACCCAACTCCTCGTTGTAAAAAAGCAGTGTAAAAACCAAACTGCTGGCCAAAATAAGATGTAGTTTTTTCATAATTAAAAATTTAAAAGTACTTTGTATTTCAAAGTAAAAGCTAAAAAAAAGGATTATTTAGATTTGATTAATTTTTCAAGACTATTCAAGTGGGAAACAAAAGCAACTCTACCCATATTGGTAACTCGATATGATGTTTTTGGTTTTTTGCCAACAAACTCTTTCTTTATTTCTATATATTCGGATTTTTCTAGGGCTGAAGAATGACTTGCTAAATTACCATCAGTAATATTCAATAAAGATTTCATTTCGGTAAAATCAATCCAATCGTTGACAATCAGAACAGACATGATACCTAATCTGACTCGACTTTCGAAATCTTTATTTAATTTGTCAATAATTCCCATTTCTATTTGTATTTTTTGAACACAATTATTCCGTATAGGATGTGCAAAATTCCAAATCCAAAAGCCCAAAAAACAAGTCCAAAACCAAGATAAAAAAGTGAAATACATCCTAAAGTAACCTCACATATACCCAAATATCTAATATCCGAAAAAGTATATTTTCCAGCATTAATAAGTGCTAAACCATAAAACAATAAAGTAACAGGAGCCATCAGAGCAAATAACTGGTGGTATAAAAGTGCTATGCAAAACACGCCTCCAACTAGCAAAGGAATCGCTAGATTCAGTAGCATTTTCTTTGTAGTAGTTGTCCAAACTGGCAAACCAAACTTTCTGCTTTTTCTCAAAGTAAAAAAAACACCGGATCCAAACGCTAAAACCAAAATCGCTAAAGCAATAAAAACTAATTCGATAATTAAATCATAGTTAAATGTCTTTTGTAAACCGTCAAAATATTCAACACCATTATTTTTAAACAATTGATAGGCATAAAATGAACCTGCCAAAGCAAATAAACCAGCAAATACTCCGGAAAGACCGCTTAACGAAATAAATCTTGAAGAGCGCTCCATCATGGAACGAATATGGGATAAATCTTCGTGATGTTTTTGACTCATAATTAAAGTACTTTGAAACGCAAAGCTAATCCTTATTTTTATAATTTTAAAAAAAAATGAATTTAATTTTGATCAAATTTATCAATTGGAAATAGCTTTCGCAAAAAGAGAAGTGTCAAAGATTTTGATTTTTCAAATCCTATTTTGAGCCAGCTTCCCAACCTCTTTTGAAAGAACCAATAGTAGAATCCCAATCATAGATTGTTTGCATGATAAAAAAAGCAGCAAATCCTAAGAAAAATATTTTTATGTCTCTGTTTGAAATTTTCATCGTATTGTATTTAATAATTTGGCTAAATATATAAAAACTATTCTATCAAAGACATACAAGAAGTAGAATTATAAAGAATAGTGACATTATTCTTTTTATAATACTTATTCGATGTCGCTCGTCAACATACAAAAAGAGATTACCAAAAATTAACTTTTAATAATCTCCTTTTACAGTACCATTTATTTATCTATTTTACTTTTGCAGAAACCGTTCCTCCTTTGGCACTAGAAACTTTAACTGTTGCTCCTGACGGGTTTCCTTTTACAATCCATCTTACTTTTATATTACCCATGCCCTCAATATTAGGCACTGCTATTGTTTCCGGACTGAAATTTTGTTCTGTAAAAAGGTTCAAATCTTCATTTTGAACGGTCATCCCTGCTACTACTGCACTTCCAGTTAAACTAATGTAATTGGGACGCTCTATTTTATTTTTCACATCATGTCGTGAATGGGTTGGAATAATCCTCGTATTCATAATGGTTGCAGTCACGGCAATTAAATCCTCTGAAAGCTTTTCCGTTGCAATGCTTACAATCTCTAATTTTGGTGTTTGATAAGCATGATACAAGGAGAACGCCATATTTCTGTGTGCATCTTCTTGGATCATAAACCCTGGATGATTCCGAATATAATTCTTCTTTGGGCCTCCTATTTCGATATCGCCAAATTGTGGATGATTGAATGCTTTCCATTCTACATAGCCATCACCAAACAATAGGTATTTATCAAACTCATTGAATTCATCATTATCCCATCGTCCTGTAGTACTCTTTTGGTTAAATAGCTTATACGAATTCATGAGTTCATTACTGAAAGTAAATATTCCGCGAGTTAGGGACAGAAAATCGATTTCTCCGCCATAAACCGTGTACAAGTCCTTGTGAATTACAAAATAATTATAACCTGGAATCATCTTTTCTCCTAACTTGCCAATATTATCGTACACTTCGATATCTTGAGGAGCAAATAAAGAGTCATCTTCTGCAGCACCTGGACCTCTTAGAAACATGCCACCAAAATTGTGATAGCTCTGCGCTCCAGCTATATTAGGATGATTGATAATAAAGGCTTTTATAGCACGCGTCTCAGGAAGTGTACCTGGATAAAATAAGGCACCGTTTTGAACATAATTAGGTTGCCAGTTCCATCCCCAATCACGATTAGGATCATACGTTCCAATCAAATCTTCGTTGACTAAACCATCGTTATCATTATCTATACCTTCATACCCTAACATTTCATACTCGCCTATTTCATCTCCTTTGACCTGAAACATACGGGTAGGATATTTAGGATCCACTTTAAAACGTCCTGTTTTCGATTTTCTGCGCATCATTACAATATTCCCATCGTCATCTAAATCATCCAATGTATCTTCATTCACGAGACCATCACCGTCATTGTCAAAAGGGCGCATTCCTGAACGAGAAGTATTCGAGTTATTTGGTTTATAAATAAAATTTTCCCTACCATCCGGACTAATAGTCATAACAATATAGAACACCTTTTCTTTTAATAATGTATTGATGAATTTAATAGTTTGAAAACTCTCTGCTAAATACCACGCGGTGTACATAGCGACCTCAACACCTTGCATTTCATTAGCATGAATGCCGCCATCTATATAAAAACCCGGCTTATTCTCGACTTTGTCTGAGTCAAAATCAGAAATGGTTAAAACCCAAAGATCGCGACCTTCATAAGATTTACCAACAGATTCCATTTTAACTAAATTAGGATATGCTTTTACCAAATCTCTTCCCAGTTGGGTAACCTGTGCATAATCGTGGTAATTATCCCAACTCATTTTTACTTTAGGATTAGCAGGAGAACCAATAGCACGAATACCATTTAAATCTTGTGGAGCAATTCCGTTTTTTTGCGCATTAGCAACCCAAAAAACAAGACTAAGTAAACTGAGTAATATATATTTTTTCATTTCATTAATTTTTATCGGTGAGGATTCAACATCCCTTTTTATTATTTGAAAGTCAATCTATTATTTTAAATCAACGAGCACTTCTTTGAATCCTGCAGTGGCACAACCTGTGGTGATCGTCACGGTGCCTTTTCCTGAAATCAACCAAGAATACTCCTCTGATTCATCTGCTTGCATATTATTCCGAATAAAATATTTTCTGCCAGAAACCATGAATTGATTTTTTTGAAGTACAATTTCTGTTTTCATTTTAGATATAAATCTGATTTTATCCCCTATTTCAGTATAAGTTGGCAGTAATCCTTTATTAGCAACTTTTATAGTGACACGATATAAATTATCATTTATCTTTTTTATTTCGGGAATATTTGTTTCAATTTTGGGCATGGCAGCTAAAAATTCTTCAATAAAAAACAAATGTTTAGTAGCTGCTTCCGCTAAGAAATTTGCGGGTGGATTATTCAAAGCATAAGGTACAAAACCTCCCACTTCGACTTTTTGATTTGGGAAATCAAGATGCTTAATGACTGACCAGTTAACAAAAACATCATTTACGTTTTGGCTATCCGCCCATTTTAAAAAAGAGATTTCTGCGTTCACTTCTTCTTTATCTTTGTCTTTAGGCTTTTCAACTTTAGAATTAATCGAATCTTTTTTAGCCTCCACTTTAGGAATCCACCATCCCGGCGTTGAAAAACTGAATCTTCCAGCGTGAAAATATGCGGTTTGTGCAAAATTCCCTTTGGTCATTGGCATTTTGGGACCGTCCTTAATAGCTGCTTTTTGTGTGTATAATTTAGAAACTTGCTCAGCTGCTTTAACGTCTTTTTCTAACCATCCCTTGACAATTCTAGAACTAGTTAACTTACTATCATACTTAGGAGTTTCAGATAAATTATTATGCATCCCAAAAGTAAGTACTCCATAAATATTCTGATTCAAATATAAAAAATCAAGAAGCGCCCTAGTTTCTGGTTCTGAAGCGGCGTAGACTCCTGCACCTTTTTCAAAAGCAGGATAGTCAAACGTAAAATTTTTATCGATGTTAACTCCTTCTGAAAAATCTTCATTAAACAGTCCATCTTTATCCGTATCAATTCCTTCTGAAATCACCAGATACTTACCCACCTGATTTTTAGTTGGATCGGCTTTTATTAAAACACGAGAATCTTCTGGGCTTTCAATAAAACTTCCTGTTACATCTTCAATCCGAAGCTGCGTAATTAAACCATCTTTATTTAAATCTTCAAAAGGGTCTTCTCCTGATTTACCGTCTCGGTCATCATCTGTTTTAGTGTCGTTACCGCGCTTTTCCATTTTTAAAGCGGCAAAAGCTGCATCAATAGCATCTGGATTTGCAGCTGGAACAAAATAAAGTGTTTTTTCTTTTAAAATAGCGGCTAATTTATCGTCATTCAATAAACTTTCAATCATTTTAATAGTAATCAGCGTACCAGCACGGTGTTTTCCGTCAAGTCCAGCTGTTATAAGCAAAGCTGGTTTTGCAATCATCGATTCAGAAAGTGTCAACATCCAAATTTCCTTTCCTCCACTACTTTTTCCAATTGATTTTACAGTGCAATACTTATTTTTGGCGTCAAGCGCTTTTAAACTTTTAGAAAGATTTTCATAGCTCAGGTAGTCCGTTTGTGCGTGCGTGATACCAAAACAGAGTACGAATAAAAACAGTATTTTTTTTCTCATTAGACAGTAATTTCTTTGAGAAATAAATGTAGTTTATAAATTTGGCCTATCCTAAATTCCGCTAAAAATAGTTATACCGTTAAAAAACTACTTAATTCTGCTTTCAAAAAGGCTAAATTAAAAGAATTATACTATTAATTTTTATGGCTAAAAAAAGGATTTAACTTGTGTTGAAAATTTGATTGAAAACAAAAATTAAAATCAATTCTTAGTTGAAGAAACTGAAAAAAGAAAAATAACAATCTGCTTTATAGCAATCATTTTAAAAGTAAGTACCAAAAAAAGTCTAGAAATATAAACTCAATTTTCACTGCAGGTAAGATCTAGTTTATGGAACGCATTCCTTATCGGCAAACTGATAATCAATAGTGGTACCCTCCGCATTTGAGGTGTTTTTAAACCAAAAAAAAAGCCTTAAACTAGCATTTTAGGCTTTTAATCAACACTATTTTTTCTTATTTCTTTCTTTTCAATTCCCTTGCTAAAAGCGTATTTTTTAACAACATGGCAATTGTCATGGGTCCTACTCCACCCGGAACCGGAGTAATAAAAGCCGCTTTTTTACTTACGTTTTCAAAATCAACATCACCCGTGATGATGTATCCTTTGGGATGTGAAGCGTCATCTACTCTGGTAATACCCACATCAATAACAACAACACCCTCTTTGACCATATCTGCTTTTAAGTAATTAGGGACCCCTAAAGCGGTAATGATAATATCAGCATTTCTAGTAAATTCTTCTATGTTTTTAGTTCTGCTGTGCGTAAGAGTTACCGTTGAATCCCCAGGATATCCTTTGCGACTCATCAAAATACTCATTGGTCGACCCACAATATGACTGCGTCCTATAATTACTGTATGTTTACCTGCAGTTTCTACTTTGTAACGCGCTAATAATTCCATTATTCCATAAGGAGTTGCAGGCAAAAAAGTTTCCATTTCTAAAGCCATTTTGCCAAAATTAGTTGGATGAAATCCATCTACATCTTTATCAGGATCAATAGCCATCAGGATTTTCTGCTCGTCAATGTGCTTCGGCAAAGGCAATTGAACAATAAAACCATCTAAATCATCATCTTCATTGAGTTCTTTGATTTTTGCCAATAATTCCACTTCCGTGATGTCTTCTGCCAGAGAAACCAATGTAGACTCGAATCCAATTTGTTGGCATGATCGTACCTTGCTGCCAACATAAGTTAAACTCGCACCGTTAGATCCAACAAGAACCGCTGCTAAATGCGGTACTTTTTGCCCGTCAGCTTTCATTTTCTGCACTTGCACAGCAATCTCATTTTTAATATCCTCCGAAGTTTTTTTTCCGTCTAGTAGTTGCATTTTTATTTAGTTTATAATCATAAAGTCAAAAGTCTTAAGATCATTACAACCTTAAGACTTTCGACTTTTGACTTATTTTTATCTCATTCCTGGCATTCCGCCTTTCATGCCACCCATCATTTTCATCATGTTTTTTCCTCCAGGGCCCTGCATCATTTTCATCATCTTGCTCATTTGCTCAAACTGCTTCATCAATTGATTGACTTGTTCAATTTTGGTTCCAGAACCTTTAGCAATTCGGGCTTTTCTTTTTACATCTATCAAAGCCGGCTTGCTTCTTTCAATTGGCGTCATGGAGTGAATAATAGCTTCAATGTGTTTGAAAGCGTCGTCTTCTATCTCCACATCTTTCATGGCTTTTGAAGCACCTGGTATCATTCCTACCAAGTCTTTCATATTACCCATTTTCTTTACTTGTTGAATTTGAGAAAGGAAATCATCAAAACCAAATTCGTTTTTGGCAATTTTCTTTTGGATTTTTCGTGCTTCTTCTTCGTCAAACTGCTCTTGAGCTCTTTCGACTAAAGACACAACGTCTCCCATCCCCAAAATTCTCTCAGCCATACGAATTGGATAGAACACATCAATGGCATCCATCTTTTCTCCTGTACCTACAAATTTAATAGGTTTATTAACAACTGATTTAATTGAGATTGCTGCTCCACCCCGTGTATCACCATCCAATTTAGTTAAGATTACTCCATCAAAATTTAACCTTTCGTTGAAGGTTTTCGCTGTATTTACAGCATCCTGACCGGTCATGGCATCTACAACAAACAATGTTTCATGTGGTTCGATGGCTTTATGAACGCGTTCAATTTCGTTCATCATTTCCTCATCAACAGCTAAACGACCCGCTGTATCGACAATAACAACATTAAATCCGTTTGCTTTTGCATGTTTGATTGCATTTTGCGCAATTTCAACGGGATTTTTATTTTCTGGCTCTGAATAAACCTCAACACCTATTGAATCTCCTACGACATATAATTGTTGAATCGCCGCAGGACGGTAAATATCACACGCTACTAATAATGGTTTTTTATTTTTCTTTGTTAAAAGATAATTGGCTAGTTTTCCTGAAAAAGTAGTTTTCCCTGAACCTTGCAAACCTGCCATCAAAATAACCGATGGATTTCCAGAAAGATTAATTCCGGCTACATCACCACCCATTAATTCTGTCAATTCATCTTTTACTAACTTCACCAATAACTGTCCTGGTTGAAGTGTTGTCAAAACATCCTGACCAATTGCTTTTTCTTTTACCTTAGTGGTAAAATCTTTCGCAATTTTAAAGTTAACATCCGCGTCAAGTAATGCTCTACGAACTTCTTTTAGCGTTTCGGCTACATTTATTTCGGTAATTTTACCATGCCCTTTTAGTATATGAAAGGCTTTATCTAGTTTATCGCTTAAATTGTCGAACATAGTATTGATTTATTTTGAAATGCAAATTTAAGCATTTGGTTTTGAAGTTGTATTCATAATATTATAAAAAAAACAGCCTTTTTTGAGACTGTTTCAAAGTTGTGTTTGATCTTTTAACTTAATGAAACTAATTCTTTTCAAAAGTCAAATAATTCGTCTCACCCGAACTACTATTCACGCAACGCAATCGTAATTGTGTTGCTGTTATGTTGACAAGATTCCAGTGTTCGGCTAATTCAACAAAAGCAATTGGGCTTGAAAATGAAATTGCAATATTAGTATTGGAATCTTCCGCAGTAACACCAGTTCTGGTCACAAGCCAATGTCCGGTGTAATCAGCACTTACACCGTTAGCGATTAAAATATCATTTGCTCCAAAAGTAAATTTATACCCTAAAAAAGAACTCGTTTTATTGATTTTAGCATCAAAAAAATAAGAAATTCCCCAGGTTCCTTGATTTAATATATTTCGTACACTATCCGGACTTTTAGCAACAGCAACTATGGCTATTGTATCATCATCGCAACACGTACTGGCCGTATTTAGTAAAAACAGGCACAGCAAAACCAAGAAAAAAAACGCTTTTTTCATAATAAATCAGTAATTTCATCTAAAATTACTAAATATATTATTGTTTTCAGAATAAAACAAAATTTAATTTACATTCTCTCCGGAACATTAATTCCCAACAACTTAAATGCTGCTGCAATCGTATCGGCTATTTTTTTAGAGAGTTGAACTCTGAAAATTTTCTTTTCTAGATCCTCTTCTCCTAAAATAGGAACCGCTTGATAGAATGAATTGTATTCGCGAACTAAATCATAAGTAAAATTTGCCAGCAAAGCAGGACTGTGATGTTGTGCTGCACTTTGAATTACTTCAGGAAACAACTCTAATTGCTTCACTAATTCTTTCTCTTTTTCATGTAGCGATGTTGTTTTTGCGATATTCGAATAATCAAAGTTAGCCTTACGAATAATCGATTGAATTCTGGCATAAGTATATTGAATAAACGGACCCGTATTTCCGGCAAAATCAACTGATTCTTCTGGGTTAAAAAGGATTCGTTTTTTAGGATCAACTTTTAAAATATAATACTTCAAAGCTCCTAAACCAATGGTATTGTATAATTTTTCTTTTTCGTCAGCAGAATAGGTGTCTAACTTTCCTAAATCTTCGGCTATTTTCTGTGCAGTATCCGTCATTTCTTGCATTAAATCATCCGCATCAACAACTGTTCCTTCACGGCTTTTCATTTTTCCAGAAGGTAAATCAACCATTCCGTAGGACAAATGAAATAGATTTTTAGACCAGTCAAAACCTAATTTTTTCAAGATAAGAAACAACACTTTAAAGTGATAATCTTGCTCATTTCCTACCGTATAGACCATTCCACCTACATCCGGATAATCCTTTACACGCTGAATGGCAGTACCTATATCTTGGGTCATATAAACGGCAGTACCATCGGAACGCAATACAATTTTACGATCTAAACCTTCATCGGTTAAATCAATCCAAACGGAACCGTCAGGATCTTTTTCGAAAACACCGCTGTCCAAACCAATCTGAACAACATCTTTACCTAATAAATACGTATTACTTTCATAATAAAAACAATCAAAATCGACTCCTAAATTTTTATAGGTGGTGGCAAAACCATCATAAACCCATTGATTCATGGTTTTCCAAAGCGTGATCACTTGCTCATCGCCTGCTTCCCATTTCAATAGCATTTCCTGAGCTTCCAGGATAATTGGCGCTTGCTTTTTAGCTTCCTCTTCGGTTTTACCAGCGCTCATTAATTGCGCTATTTCTTCTTTGTAGGCTTTATCAAAAGCAACGTAATAATTTCCAACTAATTTATCTCCTTTTAAACCTGTAGATTCTGGCGTTTGTTCGTTTCCAAATTTTTGCCAAGCCAACATTGATTTGCAAATATGGATTCCTCTATCATTAATAATTTGTGTTTTGTACACTTTTTTACCAGAAGCTTTAATAATTTCTGCGACTGAATACCCCAAAAGATTATTTCGAACGTGGCCTAAATGCAATGGTTTATTGGTGTTTGGCGAAGAATACTCCACCATTACCGCTTTGTCTTCTGGATTTGGAGTAACGAAACCAAATTTAGCATCATCTTTAATTTTTCCAAAGAAGTCCAAATAATAATCATCTGAAATAACAATATTCAAAAATCCGGAAACGACATTAAACCGACTCACTTCAACCAAATTTTCGACTAAATAATCCCCTATTTTATTTCCTAATGCTACAGGATTACTTTTTACCACTTTCAATAATGGAAAAATAACCATCGTGATATCCCCTTCAAATTCCTTACGAGTGGTTTGAAATTCTACTTTATCAATGGTAATGTCAAATAAAGCTTTTACAGCTTTTTCAATAGAGGGCGTAAGAATTTGTGGTAATGTCATGATGTAAATTTAAAAATGCAAAGGTAATTGTAATTCCTTAACATGGTACTAAAAATTACTCAATTACGTCTTAAAAACACTAATAAATCAAAAAAAATAGCGTTGTTCTCTATTTAAGATTGAGTTAACATAATTTTATCATTTTTTAAAAATAGTGTTTCAATTTTTACTATTTTTGATATGAAACTAATAATCTGAGACATGAAAAAGGCACTTATTTCTATACTTTTTATGGTTTTTTATAGCGGTTATTCACAATCCGTAACCGTAAATACAACGAAATACACCGTTGATCAGTTGGTCAATGAAGTACTCGTGAATTCGCCTTGTGTTGAGGGCATCAATGTTAATTCGAGAACAGGAACAACTTACGGATCTTCAAACGGAATAGGATATTTTGAAAACACCAATGCGGCATTTCCTTTTGCCAATGGTGTTGTTTTAACCACCGGTGACGTGAACAAAATAATTAGCCCCAACAACAGTGTTCTTAGCGATGGTATTCCAGCCTGGCAAGGTGATTCGGATCTGGAGGCTAATTTACTTGCACAATCCGGAATAACAATTAATTCGATTAATGCGAGTTACATAGAATTTGATTTCCAACCCAAAACACCCAATTTTGACTTTTCGTTTCTTTTTGCTTCTGAAGAATATGGAACTTCACAATGCAATTTCTCGGATGCTTTTGCTTTTCTATTAAAAGATGTGACCGATGGTGGCTCTAATGTAAACCTGGCGGTAATTCCAGGTACAGCTATTCCAGTTTCTGTTGAAACTATTCGTGATATGGCTTTTAATCCAAATTGCTCTTCGGAAAACCCAAACTATTTTGGTGCTTTTAATGGAGGTGGATTTGGTCCTGCCATCAATTTCAACGGACAAACAATTTCAATGACTGCATCGGCAGTTGGTTTAGATATCACCCACGTGTATCGGATTAAATTAGTTATTGCAGATGGAGGAAACAATACCGGATATGATTCTGCTATATTTCTGGAAGCCAACAGTTTTAATATTGGACAAGATGTTTTAGGGCTGGATTACACTCAGGCAAATAATGCTGCAATATGTCCGGGAAGTTCTTTGCCAATTCTAACTGCGGCAGGTTTAGAATCCGGAACTACTTTTATTTGGAAAAAACAAGGAATTGCTTTTTCACCAGCACAAACGGGGGAAACATTAGATTTAAATAACATTTTTCCATTAGTGAGTTCTGGAATTCATACATACAGTGTGGCCTATAAAGAACCTGGATGCATCGAGGTTACAGATGAAATTACAATCGAAATCTATCCTAAAATTGGCGTCATTGTAACCGTTCCTAACATTTATGCCTGTGATTCTGGAACGGCCTCTTATGATTTTGATTTAAATAAAAATAGCACCATCATTAGAGCCGGCGTCAACCAATCAACGAACTCAACCGGCATTTTAGATGATTTACCCTCCGACACTATAATCACTTATCACTTATCTGATGCCGATGCCAGAGGAAATACAGCGGCAATAGCAATTCTTCAGACGATTTCAAGTACCGAAAGTGGAAGACAAATTTTTGTTAGAATTGAAAATCCAAATACGTTATGCTTTGAAATTAGGTCTTTTCAACTGCTAATTGTTGCGCCACCGCAAATTGCAAATACCCCTGCAGCTGCAACATTGTGCTCTCGTAATTTATCTGAAAATCCGCTAAAAGCTACTTTCAACTTAACTTCACAAATTGCGTCTATTATTGGTTCTCAAAATACTTTGTACAACCTACTTACTTTTCACTCCTCAGAAACAGGAGCTAATGAAAATACCAATAGTATCACTTTAAATTCAGGCAACCAATTATTATCGCCAAACGCAACGCTGTGGGTACGAGTACAAAATAGTTCCAATAGTACTTGTTATGTAGTTACTAGTTTTAATTTGATTGTCAATCCTTTGCCAGAAGTAGATATCTTGCAAGATGTATTTGTATGCACCTCCTACACGCTCCCTCCATTAACAAAAGTTGGAGCAGAATATTGGACTGGAAATAACGGAACCGGAACTCAACTTTTTGCAGGAGAGGCAATAACAATTACCACACTGAATCTTTATGTTTTTAATCGATCCGGAGTGTGTACCAATCAAGATTCTTTCAATGTAACGATCGCTGATTTAGACTCAATAACACCAGTTTCAGCAACCTATTGTACGCAATACAAACTCCCAGCTTTGCCGTATGCCAAATATTTCACTCAAAGTGGAGGCCCTACAACTGCAGGAAATACCCAATTAGCAGCGGGATTTACTGTCAATACCGAAGGAGTAAATAGGATATATGTATGGTTTGAAGACACTACTGTTACCCCAACGTGTACACAAGAAAAACCATTTGATATAACGATCATATCCTTTACTTCATTACCCAATTATGCCAATCAATTTGGATGTGCTTCTTACACGCTGCCAGTTGATCCCAATAATGGTACTTATTATACGGGAAGTAATAAAAGCGGAACTCTTTTGACCGCAGGAACCGTAATTAATTCGACAAACTTAATTTATGTTTATAAAGAAAGTGCTACAGGTCCTCCAGTAAATTGTTCCGACGAAAAAACCTTTAGAGTTTTTATTGGATTAGCAAGTATTACTCCTCCAACGGATGTAAACTCTTGTTCTGCATATAAACTTCCTACATTGATAGTAGGAGAATATCGAACTGCTGCTGCAGGCGGAGGAAATGTTATTCCTCCTGGAACATTTATTAATGCAACTACTGTACTTTGGTTTTATGTTCCAGGACAAAACTGTACCGATAATCTAGATTTTACGGTGACAGTAAATATCGCTCCTTTACCTGAAATACTAGACACTGCGCCACAATGTGATGTATATTATTTACCAGCTGTTGCACATTCAGGAAATTATTTCACGGGACCTTTGGGAACTGGTAATCTACGACCTGTAGGATATCCGGTAACTACAACACAACTAATGTATTTCTATGATAAAGCTTCCACTGGTCCTTGTTATGTTGAAGAAGAATTCGTGATTACAATCACTAAATCTCCTAAAATTGATGCAAAACCTGTGGAAGTGATTCGATGTGGTCAAAATTATATTTTAGATGATTTAATAAATGGGGAATATTATGAATTTGCTGGCGGACCTTCTGCTACGAATCCTATTTTACCAGCCGGTACCGTTTTGACGACCTCAAAAACAATCTATGTTTATGCCGCAGCAGTAGCACCCAACACCTGTATTTCTGAATACAGCATAGACGTTTTAGTTACTTTTGTAAATGACATACCCGATCAATTTGCTTGTGACAGTTTTAATTTACCAACTATCGTAGGCATGGGAAGTTATTACACCGCTCCTAATGGTCCCAATGGAACAGGCGTACAATTATTACCTCCTTATTCCCCAATAACGGCCACGACAACACTTTACGTTTATGTAGAAAATAACAATCGAGTAACCTGTATTGATGAAGATCCTTTTATTGTCACCATTTACAATACTCCAACGATAACTCCTATTGCTCCGGTAACCAGATGTGAATCTTACGAACTTCCTGCCTATATTGCTCCTGTAACCAGATATTTTACCAATGCGGGCGGTCCGGGAAGTAGTAACATCGAAAAATTTCCTGGAGATTTCATCACCGTTTCTACCACCATATACGCGTATGCAGAAGCAGGTACGTCAGCAACGGTCATTTGTCCTGTTGAAAAACCAATGGTAATTACTATTACCGAAAAGCCAAAACCACAACTCATTGTTCCTACTATTTGTGTTGATATTGATACCGGAATCACCACCGATGCTTTTATTGAAAGTGGCTTTACTGCCCCGCAATATTCTTTTGAATGGAAAAGCGAAGACGGAACTTTAGTAAGCACTGCTGAAAATTTTTCAACAAACCAACCTGGAAACTATACACTGACAGTGACCAACTTATCCATTTTTGGTTGTACGTCTAACAGTGTTCCTTTTACGGTTATTGAATCTTCAAAACCAGCAGATGTAACCTATACAACAAGCGGATGGTTTACAGACAATCAAACTATAACCGTAAATGCAGTTCCATTTATAGGCGATGGAAGTAATTTTCTATATTCATTAGATGGAAGTGCCCCACAAGTCAGCAATGTTTTCACTAATGTAAGTTCTGGTATTCATGAAATATCAGTTAGCGACGCTAATTGCGGAACCTTTACTGTTCCAGTTACAATCAAACTTATCAACAGTCCAAAATTCTTTACGCCAAATGGAGATAACTATAACGATACTTGGAACATCACCGGATTACCGAATAGTGAAAATTTAAAATTATATATTTTTGATCGCTATGGAAAACTGCTCAAAGAACTATTTCCTAACGGTTCTGGTTGGGATGGAACTTTTAATGGATATGCACTCCCGTCTGATGATTATTGGTTTTCGATTTCTTACACAGAAGACAATATCGTAAAAGAATATAAATCACATTTTTCATTGAAAAGATAAATACTAACGTATTCTCTAAAAGGGTTTTCTTAATCGAAAGCCCTTTTTTTTGTTATTTAAATAATAAAAAGCAAAAATACTTGTAACAAACTAGCCTTTAGTTAGTCTACTATAAAGCAAAAGAAATACATTTTAATAGTTTGTTACCAAAAGAAAAACCCGGAGTATGCCAACTCCGGGTTTTTTGATTTAAAACTTTTCTATAAATTATAAATATGCTTTTAGGGCTTTAATTTCCTCTGGATTTACTAGTTCACCCATACCAATTACCGCGGAAGAATGATAAAAAATAGCTTTTGTCTTTTCTTTTACCAATCCAATATTTGATGAGCGCAAGCCTCCACCTGGCATTATTACAATTCTATTATTAGCCTTTTCTACTAATGTTGCCAAAACATCGCTACCGTCAATTACGTTTGTTATTTTTCCTGAAGTCAAAATGGTCTTAAAACCACATTCGATTAGCGATTCAAGTGCTTGAAATTTATTTTCAATCCCATCAAAAGCACGATGAAAAGTACACGGAAGTGGATTTGCCAAAGCTACTAAATCCTTATTCTGTTGTTCATTGATTATGCCGTCTTGGTTTAAAATTCCAAAAACAAAACCATCCACATGAAGTTTTTTTAATGTTAAGATTTCTGATTTCATTTGTTCGAATTCAAAATCAGAATAGACGAAATCTCCGCCACGAGGCCGAATCATAACATTCAAATCGATCGTTATTTTTTTTCGAACAGTTTTAGTAAGTTCAAAATCTGGCGTTGTTCCCCCCACTGTTCTATTGGAGCATAATTCTACTCTATCAGCACCATTTTCTTGTGCAATAACAGCTGATTCTAAATTGAAACAGGCAATTTCCAGTTGTGCTTTTTTCATTTATTTTAAAAAATAATCGGCATCAATTAATTTATTTCCAGTTACATCGTGGACAGCGTAATTAAAACCACCCTGAATACAATACGAACCATATTCTCCTTTTTTATTTAATGCAATGAAACCAACTTGTATATCTTTTAGATTTTTATTTCTTTTTCGGGTCAAATTCACGATTCGCTCTACCGCTTCCTCACAGGCTTTTTGTGGTGATTTTCCTTGTCGCATTAACTCCACAACCAAGTGACAACCGGAAATCCGAATCACTTCTTCTCCATGTCCTGTGGCTGTGGCGGCGCCAATTTCATTATCTACATACAATCCAGCGCCAATGATAGGCGAATCACCTACACGACCATGCATTTTGAAAGCCATTCCGCTTGTGGTACACGCACCAGAAAGATTTCCGTCAGCATCCAAAGCAATCATCCCAATGGTATCGTGATTTTCAATATTAGCAATCGGTTTGTACTGACTCGTTTTCAACCATTCCTTCCATTCTTTTTCGGATTCTTCCAATAATAAATTTTCTTTTACAAAACCTTGTGATAACGCAAATTGCAAAGCGCCATCACCAACCAACATGACATGCGGCGTTTTTTCCATCACAGCACGAGCCACGGCAATGGGATGTTTTATAAATTCCAAAGACGCTACTGAACCAATATTGGCGTTTTCATCCATAATGCATGCATCTAGCGTAACGCGACCATCGCGATCCGGCCTTCCGCCATAGCCTACGCTTCGCTCCGTTGGATCGCCTTCAGGAATTTTTACTCCTGCTTCTACAGCATCTAAGGCTCTACCGTTATTTTTTAAAATTTCCCATGCGGCTGCATTCGCTTGGATTCCAAAATTCCATGTCGAAAGCACAATGGGTTTCGCTCCTTTTTTAGATGAAAAATCATTTTCTTCCTCTGGTTTCCCTTTGAAGGAATGTAACGCAAAAGCTGCGGAAGCTAAAGCTGCTGTTTTCAAAAAATTTCTACGGTTTGTCATTTTGATTGGATTAGTATTTGGATGCATTAATTTTGAGCTATAAATATAAAGGTTCACTTTTAAATAAAAAACCTGCGCAATAATTTGCGCAGGTTTAGGCTTTTTATAGAAAAAAAAATGGAATCGGTATCCGATTAATCGAACTACTTTTTACCATTTAATAATTGCGCTTCCCCAAGTAAAACCACTTCCAAATGCTGCCAAAACAACAGTATCTCCTGATTTTATTTTGCCTTGTTCCCATGCTTCAGTCAATGCAATTGG
Source organism: Flavobacterium sp. W20_MBD1_R3 (assembly GCF_052119725.1). Taxonomy (NCBI): domain Bacteria; kingdom Pseudomonadati; phylum Bacteroidota; class Flavobacteriia; order Flavobacteriales; family Flavobacteriaceae; genus Flavobacterium; species Flavobacterium sp. W20_MBD1_R3. Next base: position 11,528 of record NZ_JBGQOR010000006.1, on the reverse strand, counting down.
AATAGAAGCGGCGGTAGTATTTCCGTATTTCTGAATATTATTATAGACCTGATCATCTGTCAAGTTGAATTTCTTTTGGATAAACTGTGAAATTCTTAAATTTGCCTGATGCGGAATCAACATATCAATATCCGAAACCTGTAAATTATTCGCTTGTAATCCTTCATTAATTACTTCGCTGAAACGAACTACGGCATTTTTAAATACAAATTGTCCGTTCATGTACGGGAAATAACTTTCATCATTCGGATCATTATCCGCTAAAATATCAGTTACCCAACGGCCTCCCATTCCCGGAGCTTTTACAATTAATTCCTCAGCATGCTGCCCTTCAGAATGTAAATGTGTAGATAAAATCCCTTTTGTCAAATCTTCTTCTCTACTCAAAATAGCAGCTCCTGCCCCATCTCCAAAAATTACCGAAACACCTCTTCCTCGAGACGTCATATCTAATCCTGAAGAATGAACTTCTGATCCAATAACCAATACGTTCTTATACATTCCGGTTTTGATGTATTGATCTGCAACCGATAAAGCATAAATAAATCCAGAACATTGATTTCTTACATCTAATGCACCAACGGTTCTTAATCCCAGATCACGTTGTACTAAAACTCCAGGGCCAGGAAAATAAAAATCAGGACTTAAGGTTGCAAAAACTACAAAATCAATATCTTCCTTAGCAACACCAGAACGCCCAATTGCAATTTTGGCTGCCTTTACACCCATAGAAGTGGTTGTATCTTCTCCCTTAATAATGTGTCGTCGCTCTTGTATACCTGTTCTTTCCTGAATCCATTCGTCATTGGTATCTATAATTTTGGATAAATCGTCATTAGTCACTACGTTTTCGGGAACATAATATCCTAATCCTGCTATTTTTGAATGATACATATACTATTGTTATTTTATTAAAATACGAGGGCAAATTTAAAACATACTTGAAAATATAAGCTCACAAATTACCACTTTTTTAGCAATTTACAACTTTTATGATTTTTAGCGCAATTTACTGCTACACTTACAAAACCAATCTAGTGAACCGCTCAAAAAAGATAGTATTACGATCTGCTAAGAACCTATTTCAAACGTTAAAAAGAAGTTTTTATATTCAAATGTAACAACATTGAATTATTTTAGACCAATTATTACTAGAACCACTGCTAATTTAAAATCATTCAAATTATGAAATTAAAAATCCCATTTTATTTATTTCTTGGACTAAGCTTAACCACTTTTGCACAAGAAAACCTAAACTACCAAAAACCATCTCAATCCATATTGAAATTGGCTGACTATGAAAGAGCACCTTCGGTATCAATGGATACCAAAAAAGAATACATGTTGCTTACGTATAGAAACACCTATAAATCACTGGACGATTTAAACCAAGACGAATTGCGTTTGGGCGGATTGCGGATTAATCCAACAACTAATATTTCGAGTTCTGTTACCTATGTAAACAACCTGAAACTGCGTAAAATAAAGGACAAAAATGAAGTACAGGTTGCAGGTTTACCAATGAATCCTCGTATCAGTACTATCGCTTGGTCACCAAATGATAAAAAAATCTCATTTTCCCACACCACAGCTTCTGGAGTTGAACTTTGGGTTATCGATGTTGCTTCGGCGAAAGCCACAAAATTAACAGAGGCTACTGTGAATGCGAATATTGGAAATCCGTTCAGCTGGATGAATGATAACGAAACTATATTGGTAAAAATGTTACCAAAAAACAGAGCAGCGCTTCTAGATGCCAAAAAAGATTTGCCTGCTGGTCCGATAATTTCGAATGCTGACGGAGTGAAATCACAAAACAGAACGTATCCGGATATGTTGAAAAACAAGAATGATGAAATCAATTTTGAGAACATCATGACTTCTGAATTGTACAAAGTAAACCTCAACGGGACAGCTACTTTGTTCAAAAAAGCTGATATGTATGCTGGAGAAAGCTTCTCTCCTGATGGAAATTATTTGATGCTGACTACCATCCAAAAACCATTTTCATATATTGTTCCATTGAGTCGTTTTCCATCCAAGTCAGTTGTTTATGACAATTCTGGAAACGAAGTAAAAGTAGTGAATGAAGTGCCGCTTACTGAAATAATCCCTAAAGGTTTTATGGCCGTTCGAAAAGGAAAAAGAAACATGAGCTGGAGAGCTGATAAACCGGCAACATTAGCGTATGCTGAAGCTTTAGACGGCGGAGATCCTGCAAACAAAGTGGAATTCAGAGATGAAGTTTTTCTTTGGAACGCACCATTTGATGCAGCAGCCACTTCATTGGTAAAAACACCTCAACGTTACGACCGTATGATTTGGGGGAATGACAATGTTGCCATTGTTTCAGATGAATGGTACGATACCCGTAATACCAAAACGTATATTATTAATCCATCGAATCCAAGTCAGGCTCCAAAAGTAATTTTCGATAGAAATTCACAAGATGTGTATGCTGATCCGGGAAATTTTGAAACTAGAAAAAATGAATACAATAGATATGTTTTGGCTATTGAAAATAACAATGCGTATTTACTTGGCGATGGTTTTACTAAAAACGGACAATTCCCTTTTATCAGTGAATTTAATTTGAAAACAGCACAAGCAAAACGTTTGTATACCTCAGCCTACACAGATAAAAAAGAGGATATTTTGGAGATTGAAGATTTCAAGAAAGGAACTGTTTTAGTACAAATCCAGTCTAAAAATGAATATCCGAATTATTACCTTAGAAACATCAAACAAAAAAATAAACTAACGCCAATCACGGCATTCAAAAATCCTTTTGAAAGTATCAAAAACGTGAGTAAGGAAGTGATTAAATACAAACGTAAAGATGGTGTTGCATTATCCGGAACTTTATATTTACCGTTGGGCTATGACAAGGTTAAAAAAGAGAAAATGCCATTGTTGATTTGGGCCTATCCAGCAGAATACAAAGACAAAAATTCAGCGGGACAAAGCACACAAAATCCGAACGAATTTACATTTCCTAGTTATGGTTCGTTTGTATATTGGGTAACCAAAGGGTATGTAGTTCTTGATGACGCTGCTTTTCCTATCATTGGCGAAGGAACAACGGAGCCAAATGATAATTTCATAACACAATTAGTTGACAATGCAGAAGCAGCGATTAATGCCGTAGATGCTCTAGGATACATCAACAGAAAAAAAGTAGCCGTTGGAGGTCACTCGTATGGTGCTTTTATGACTGCTAATTTATTGACACATTCCAATCTTTTTGCTTGCGGAATTGCTAGAAGTGGTGCTTATAACAGAACATTGACTCCGTTTGGTTTCCAAAGTGAACAGCGCAATTACTGGGAAACTCCTGAAGTATACAATACAATGTCACCATTCATGAATGCGGACAAAATGAAAACACCAATGCTTTTAGTACACGGTGAAGCCGATAATAATCCGGGAACTTTCACATTGCAAACTGAACGCTATTTTCAAGCTTTGAAAGGTTTAGGCGCTCCTGCAAGAATGGTGATCCTTCCAAAAGAAGCACACGGTTATGTCGCCAAAGAGAATATTCTGCATTTGCTATGGGAACAAGATCAGTTCTTAGAAAAGTATTTAAAGAATTAACGCTGAAAGTAGTGACCCGTTAAGAAATTGTCAAAAAGATAAACATAGTACAAAACCCCGAGATCAATATGATTTCGGGGTTTTGCTTTTTTGCTAAAAAACTGTTGTCAAAGTTAAAAATAATTTCGGGTTCCAAAGCCAAAACTCTGGCCAGAGCTACTCGCTGCTGCTGCCCTCCACTTAGGAATTTCGCTTTTACTTTTGCGAAAGCGGTCATTTCAACCATATCCAATAAATCTTGAACACGAGCTTTTTTCTCCTCAGGATACATATTCGACAAGAACTTGCCAATATTTTTTTCAACAGTTATGTAAGGCATTAAATCGAAATCCTGTGCTAAATATTTAATGTAACCAATTGCGTCTAGTTGGTTTTATGAAAATTTTCGTGATTTGAGTGATTTTCTCCCAAAGTTTGAGTGATACAATTCTATTGGAGATTTGAAAATTAATATTAAAAACAGTTCTCAATACATTTTTTGTTTAGATTTATTCTACAAAAAAAATTTAAACTGGCTTTTTAAATAATTGCACTCAAGGGATTACCGTAATCTTCTTCAATTCTTATCTTGTATTTGGGATTCCAAATTTGGGAACTTGGCCTCGAAAGTTAATACATCATGAGATGCATTGTAATCTACATCGGAAAAAGAAGGAAGTGTAGTCAGACTTCCTCCCGTTTGCTCAATCATATTTGAATTGGTCATGGTAAGGGCTTGACTAATAGTTTTATCCGTGTTGAAAATACCGTTTACTAAATAAAGATTTTCATTTATAGTCTGACTTGTCGTAAGCACAACACCTGCTAAGTTATTGATAACTATATTCTTAAGTACAGTAGCTGAGGATTGGATAGGATTGTAACCCCGTGGGGAGGCATAACCATAAATAGTTTGTTGGGCCTCACTAGTACCTTGGTAGACCTGATTGATTTTCCTGTCCGGCCCCGAATTCTTAAAAAAAAAGCGCTGATTAGTGGCGCGATTTAATACAATACGGCTTTCAAAATTTTGTTCTCCTTTTCCGACAAAATAGAAACCTGAAACGGCCCCATAAATGCCCACCATATTTCCGCCATTTAAATACATGTCTCCCTTAAAGTGTAAATAGGCGATACGCCTAGTGGTTGAGCAAAGCTGAAAATTACCCTCGTTAAGTGTAAAGTTACCGCCAACAGCGACTAAATGTGGCTTTGCAGTATTGTTAATTATCAAAGAACCCGTACCAGTACTGTTAACTGTAAAATCACCTTTTATTTCAGTAATTCTAAAATCGGATTGATTGTCAGTTTGTCCCGCTCTGTTGTATTCAACATTCCCGAAAGACTGATTTAAATTGCTGTAAGCAATAAATCCTCCTGGATTTAAAAATTTTAAAGTTGCATCAGTATTCCAGCTGGCTACAGGAATAACAACAGCAGCAACAGTTGTAACATTAGGACTTGAGGAAAGCTCACAAACTGATCCCCCATTGAAATTTATGGAAGCATTACTATTTTCTGTTTTTATGGTTCCGGAACCTTCAAGCCGAACTATTGATCTGGAATCAATATATAATGACTGGTCTTGTGATACTACCACGTTACCATTTCCTTTAAGAATTAAAAGAGGAACCGACATAGTACCGCTTTTATTCCAATTTACGGTATGTCCATCTAGAATAGTAACCGTGCTGTTGATTGATGATGGAGCAACTGAAGCGCCAACCCAAGCCGTACCGTCATATTTTTCCCACGTACTCGTGTTGCTCCAATTTCCATTGGAGAGGGACCGATAGCCTCTGTTTACCTGGCCCCAGATTGTGGTGCTTACACTAAAAAATAAGATCAAAAAAAACACACCTTTACAATATAAAATTCGTTGAAGGCATTGGAAATGTGATGTCATAATTTAAAAATTATTTTGTTATGTCATCCAAGGTTGTGTGTGATTTAAAAAAAATCTCGGAACTAATCCGCTAACTGGAAGTGTTTTGACAAATTTACTTTTGAATGAATTTTAAAATATCATTTAAGTTTCTCCTAAGATATTTGTTTGTCTCCTAAATAAATATATTTATCGACAACCAACCTATATATCTGCTGAATGACATTATTTAACAATTCAAAAAAAATGGCACTAGTCTTAAAACTATCGTGGAAGACTTTGAAAAAATCAAGAAAGTAATCTCAGGAAAATGAAATAAATCACAAAAAAACACAGGTCTATTAAAGTTTTACAGAATGTCGCTTATCCATAAAAAACCCCGAAATCATAATAATTTCGGGGTTTTGTATTTTTAAGATAACATCAAGAACACTTCCTGATTAAGTTCTAATTCCGAATCATGGTCGAAGAAAATCGCTCTTTTTTCATAGGCTGCTTTGACTAAATAATGACTCCCTTTGAAATAACATTGTTTGACAACCGCTTTCATGATTCCGTTATCAACCACTTTTAATTGATGCGGATACAATAAAAGCGTCGTATCCTCATCTCCCTCAAGCGCTATCAATTGCGACAATTGCAATTCATTGACTTCTCCAAAAAGAGAGGCAATGTATTTAGTAGAGGGATTTTCATACATGGATTTCGAATCTCCTTTTGCTACGACTTTCCCGTTTTGAATTACAATTGTTTCATCAGAAAAAGACAAAGCATCGGTACTATCATGTGTGGCAATAATACAGGTGATGCCTTTGTCTTTTAAGTATCGGAATAAATTCCTACGCAACGAATTCTTTCTGAAAGAATCAATTTGGCTAAACGGCTCGTCGAGCAAAATAATTTCGGGTTCCAAAGCCAAAACTCTGGCCAGAGCTACTCGCTGCTGCTGTCCGCCACTTAGGAATTTCGCTTTTACTTTTGCGAAAGCGGCCATTTCAACCATATCCAATAAATCTTGAACACGAGCTTTTTTCTCCTCAGGATACATATTCGACAAGAACTTGCCAATATTTTCTTCAACAGTTATGTAAGGCATTAAATCGAAATCCTGTGCTAAATATTTAATGTAATCTTCTCCCGGCACTAGGTTGTGTTTGGGTCCCAAAATAGGTTTGTCATCATAGGTTATGGCGCCTTTATCCAGATCATATAATCCGTATATGAGTTTTAGCAACGTACTTTTGCCGCAACCACTTTCTCCAATAATGGCCATGTTTTGCCCTTTGGCAATAGTGAAACTAACATTTTCAATAACGGGTTTGTCAATGTAAGTAAACGATATGTCTATAATCTCTAGCATCATCTTTATTTAAAGTTGCAAATTTACGACGTTTAATTCATATTTAGACACAAAAAAAGGCTGCTTCTTAACGAAACAGCCTTTGTTTTTATGGTAATTATTGCTTAGTTTTTCACTTCAGCTTCTGCATCTTGAATCATTTTTTCATTTGCAGTAATAGCAAATTCAACACGACGGTTTTGGCTTCTGCCATCAACTGTTTCATTAGAAGCAATTGGATCAGCAATTCCTAAGCCAGTAACTTGAAATCTGCTTGAAGATACCCCTTTGCTCGCTAAATAATTTCTAACAGATGCGGCTCTTTCTCCAGATAATTTTAAGTTATACTCTGCTGGACCAGTACTGTCTGTATATCCGTAAATTGTAATATTAGTATCTGGATATTCAGCAAAAACAGGAACTAATTTGTCTAAATTCGCTTTTGCATCAGCAGTCAAAGAAGATTTATTAGTATCAAAACGTACTGCATTTTCGTTTAAAACCAGTTTAATTCCTTCTCCAACACGAACTACTTCAGCTCCTGGCAATACAGCGTCTATTTCTCTTGCTTGTTTGTCCATTTTGTTACCAATAACACCTCCGGCAACGCCACCAACAACGCCACCAAGTACTGCTCCCATTGCTCCATTACCACCTTTTCCAAGGTTGTTTCCAAGAACACCTCCAAGAACAGCTCCAGCAACCGCGCCTATTCCTGCGCCTCTTTGTGTTTTATTGGTGTTTTTGATTGCTTCACAACTAGTAAACATGGAACCCATAATCATTATTGTTGCCATTGCAACTATCGAAATCTTTTTCATAATCTATATTTTATTAATTAACTTTTTGAAATTGGTATACTACATCAGTCATTTTTCCTCCAACATCAATTTTATCAATCAATTGAAAAGAGGTTTCGGATTGGTTAGCCACATACAATATATAGCCGTCTCTCACTTTTCTAGCTTTTTCACCAGCATCAAGAACTTTAAGAATAAATTGACCATCATTATTTACATACCACGTAATTGGGGAACTAAACGCAACACAATTTGCTTTAGTCAAAGCCATTTCACCTTTGTTGTTATTTGAAACAAATTTCCAAGTACTTCCTACAAAACACTCTGAATCTGCTAGTTGAAACGTATTCACTTTTATGTATTGTGAACCAGGATAGGTCACAGAACTGATTACCCAGTTGCCTTTCATCATCACCTGAGCTTTTCGGTCCGTATTAGTACTTGTTACCGATGTTGATTTACATGCTAACATTAGAATCGCTAATGTGCATAATAAAATGATTTTTTTCATTTTTTAGAAATTTAACTAATTAATATTTTAACAAAGATACAAAGCAACAAAAACAAATAGTTTCAAAATTAAATTATTTTATATCATAATTAACGCCTGCGACAATTTGTCACTTCAACGAAAATTGGTACTCTATTTGAAACGGTTTGTTAGATCAAAATAAACTAAAAAAATTCAAAATATGACAACAGGTAAAATTAATGTTTCGGTAGAGAACATCTTTCCCTTAATTAAGAAATTCCTATACAGCGATCACGAAATTTTCTTGCGTGAATTGATTTCGAACGGAACTGATGCGACACTTAAATTAAAACATTTAACCAGCATTGGCGAAGCCAAAGTAGAATACGGAAACCCAATTATCGAAGTAAAAATCGACAAGGAAGGCAAAAAACTACACATCATCGATCAAGGTTTAGGAATGACGGCTGAAGAAGTAGAAAAATACATCAACCAAGTAGCATTTTCTGGAGCGGAGGAATTTTTGGACAAATACAAAGATTCTGCTAAAGACTCTGGAATTATTGGACATTTTGGTCTTGGTTTTTATTCTGCTTTTATGGTTGCCGAAAAAGTGGAAATCATCACTAAATCGTTCAAAGAGGAACCTGCTGCACACTGGACTTGCGATGGAAGCCCGGAATTTACACTAGAACCAGCTGACAAAACTTCTCGCGGAACAGAAATTATTTTGCATATCGCCGAAGATTCTTTGGAATTCTTGGAAGAAAACAAAATCAAAGAACTGTTGAATAAGTATAATAAGTTTATGCCTATTCCAATTAAATTTGGAACCAAAACAGAGAAAATAGAGCAAAAAAAGGGTGAAGAAGTTGCTGAAGAAGATAAAGACAAAACTTTCACGGAAGTTGAAGTAGACAACATCATCAACAACCCAAATCCGGCTTGGACAAAACAACCAACAGAATTATCTGCGGAAGATTACAAGAATTTCTACCATGAATTGTACCCAATGCAATTTGAAGAACCCTTATTCCACATTCATTTAAATGTAGATTACCCGTTCAACTTAACCGGTATTTTATATTTCCCAAAATTAGGTTCTGACTTACAAATTCAGAAAGACAAAATCCAATTGTACCAAAATCAAGTGTACGTAACGGATAATGTAGAAGGAATTGTTCCTGAGTTTTTAATGATGCTGAAAGGTGTTGTAGATTCACCGGACATTCCATTAAACGTATCGCGTTCTGGATTGCAAGCAGATGCTGCGGTTAAGAAAATCTCCAATTACATCACGCGTAAAGTTGCCGATAAATTAAAATCATTATTCACTGAAAACCGTGAAGATTTTGAACAAAAATGGAACGACATCAAAATCGTTTTAGAGTACGGAATGCTTTCTGAAGATAAATTTTACGAAAAAGCAGGTGCATTTGTTTTATATCCAACAGTTGACGGTAAATATTACACGCTTGAAGAATTAAAAGAAAACCTTGCTGCTAATCAAACGGACAAAGACGGGAAATTAGTAGTTTTATACGCTGGAAATAAAGAAGCGCAACACTCTTACATCGAAATTGCAAAAGACAAAGGATATGAAGTTTTATTGCTAGATTCTCCTATTATCTCGCATTTAATTCAAAAAATTGAAGGCGATAACAGCAACATGACTTTCGTACGTGTGGATTCAGACCATATTGATAATATAATCAAGAAAGAGGAAACAACTATTTCTAAATTATCTGAGGAAGAACAAACCAACTTGAAAACAGTTCTGGAAGCGATCGTACCTAAACAAACGTATTCAGTTCAACTGGAAGCTTTAGACAGCAATGCGTCACCATTTATCATCACGCAACCGGAATTTATGCGTAGAATGAAAGAAATGAGTCAATCAGGCGGCGGCGGAATGTTCGGAATGGGAAATATGCCTGAAATGTACAATTTGGTAGTAAATACTAACTCTGAATTGGCGACAAACATCCTGAACAACAAAAACAAAGAAGCTCAGGAAAGTTTGATAAAACAAGCGCTTGACTTAGCTAAGTTATCACAAAACCTATTAAAAGGAGAAGCATTAACGGCTTTCGTAAAAAGAAGTTTTGAAATGATTAAATAAGATTATTAGACTTTTAGATCGTTAGATTATTAGAGTAAACCTGCAAGCGAAAGTTTGCAGGTTTTTTTTTGGAGCACAACGATTGTTTTTCAGAACAACTTCCCTCCCGCTATGCGCTGCAATCTTTGCTTTTGGCTACCGCCACAGCAAAGGATTTTCACTGCTATCGGGGCTATTTAGAGCATTTTACGGTTATAACGTCGTTTAGCAGCAGAAATAAATAAGTACTATTTTGTAAAGAATTATTTATATATTTGAATTAATAATAAATTCTGACGTTTGTCAGACAAAGCGACCCAATTTAGGATGTATAAGTCTGACATAGTCAGACCTATCTACTAGTTAGCGGTCAGCAGTGTTGGAACCTAAAAAAGAATGATTAAAACATTTTTTTATAAGCAGAAAAATTGTGTTAAATTTAACTTGCTTCATAAGTTTTATTAACATTTTTTAAACCGAAATAATATATGTTTGCCGTGAACAATAAAACTAATATTATGAAAAAAAAGTACTTAATCATCGCAATGTTATTTTCGTTTTTTGCTGTTAATGCGCAAAATGATATCCCACAAAATGAAAAACAAAATGAAGTGAAAGTGAATGTATTGTCGCCTTTAGCTGGAACTTTCGAAGCTACCTATGAAAGAAACTTAAACAATAAATCATCATTAGGTATTACTGGATTGTTTGTGTTTAATAACAAAAATTCAAATGAAGACACAAATTATATGATTACACAATATTACAGAAGATACTTTGGTAAAAAATACGCTTCAGGTTTTTTTGCAGAAGGATTTGGAATGTTAAGTTCAATTGATGGAAAAAAAATATATGATACCAGCGATAATTTGACATTTACTAAAGGGTCTGATGTAATTGACTATTCACTTGGTATAGGTTTAGGTAGTAAATGGGTTACAAAAAGAGGCATTATCATTGAAGTTAATGCTGGTTGGGGAAAACTCTTGTTTAATTCTGATAAAACTGACCACGATCAAGTTGCAAGATTTGGTCTTCAATTAGGTTATAGGTTTTAAAAAACAACTAAATTTGGAATAGACAATTGAAATATATTGGAATGGACATACGTAATAAATAAACTGCCGAACCGCTAACAGCAGTTTGCAAAAATGGCGGGTTTTGGGCTTAATTTAAAGTTGGTTTTGTACTTGCAAAGCAGTGTTTAACCGAAAGTTTAGGCTTCCTTAATCCGCCACTTCTGCAAGCTGCAAGACGTCAGGCTGTGAAAAAACCTCATTTTCTGATAATTTCACAAAGAATACATACTCATAAACGGCACTATAGTCCTCCTACTGCAAGCTATTTTTTAGGCC